>JAFRGI010000020.1 GCA_017433905.1 Ruminococcus sp.
AAACCTCCCAAATCCGCTGTTTTTAAGGAAAACTCCCGATTTTTGGGGTTCTCCGGATGGTTTCTATTATACCATATATTGAGTGGAAATGGAAGAGTATGACAAATATATTGTGGGTTTTGGGGTTGGTTTGCTTTTTTCAGGAGACTTTATATAATAACAGAAACAGATTTAAAATGCAATGATCCGCGGCAGTCAAAATGACTGTCGCGGATCATTTAAAAGGATAGTTTAGTTGTCGTAATTCTGCATAGCTTCAAGACCGGTCTGACCTGTTCTTACCTTTACTACCTCTTCAACATCATAAACGAAGATCTTACCGTCGCCGATGTGTCCGGTGTAGAGGGTTTTCTTAGCCGTTTCGATTACCTTGCCGACAGGAACCATACATACTACGATGTCGATCTGTACCTTCGGCAGGAGGTTGGTCTCGATCTGAACTCCACGGTAATATTCGGGCTTGCCCTTCTGAACGCCGCAGCCGAGAACGTGAGTTACCGTCATACCGGTGATACCGATCTTCATAAGCGCGTTCTTAAGAGGCTCGAGCCTTGACTCGCGGCAGATGATCTGGATCTTGCTGATCTTCGGTGTGCCGTCGTCGAATACGGGCATCTTCTTAACAGGGATAGCCTCTGCAACGGGAGTATCTCCGCTTACCATAACGGGAGCCGCTGCCGTTTCGTCCTCTTCAACATACTCGGGAACCATAGCAAATCCCGCGTATGCAGAAGGAATACCGTGCTCTGTCTCGTCAAGGCCGGTCATCTCTTCCTCACGTGTTACACGCAGGCCGAGGACCTTCTTGATGAGCAGGAAGGTGAGTGTGATCGTAACGATAGTCCAGCCCGCAACGCTCGCGAAACCGATAAGCTGTAAGCTCATAAGCTCAAAGCCGCCGTAAAAGAGTCCGACAAGCTTCTGACCGGATGCGTTGGCGATTGAATAACCGGGCGCTGTGTCAGTCGCGAAAAGGCCGACAGCGAGTGTGCCCCAGATACCGTTCATCATATGAACCGCTACGGCACCGACAGGGTCGTCGATATGGAGCTTGTAGTCGAGCAGCCATACGCCGAATACCACGAGCAGGCCGGATACGATACCGATAACGACTGCGCCGAGAGCGTCGGTGACGTCGCAGCCCGCGGTGATCGCTACAAGGCCCGCGAGGGATGCGTTAAGACACATACTTACATCGGGCTTGCCGAACCTGAGCCATGTGAAGATCATACATGTAACTGTGGCGAACGCCGGGGAGATTGTAGTTGTCAAAAAGATTGAACCGAGCTGGTCAACAGAGGTCGCCGCCGCGCCGTTAAAGCCGTACCAGCCGAGCCATAGGATGAACACGCCGAGCGCGCCCAATGCGATGTTATGACCGGGGAAAGCGCCGACCTTAACAACCTTGCCGTTTTCATCCCTCTTGAATTTACCGATACGGGCGCCGAGTATCTTTGCGCCGATAAGAGCAGAGATACCGCCGACCATATGGATAGCGCAGGAGCCCGCGAAATCGTGGAAGCCCATACTGCTGAGCCAGCCGCCGCCCCAGATCCAGTGCGCCTCGATCGGGTAGATAACAGCCGAAATGATTCCGGAATATACGCAATATGAGAGGAACTTTGTACGCTCCGCCATAGCGCCCGAAACGATAGTCGCGGTGGTGGCGCAGAATACTAAGTTGAATACAAAGCTTGAAAAATTGAAATTAGCGTACGAGGTAAAGAGATCAAAACCGGGTTTACCGATCAAGCCTACCAGGTCCTCGCCCATCATCAGACCGAAACCGATAAGGATAAAGGTCACGGTACCGATACAGAAGTCCATAAGGTTCTTCATAATGATATTGCCGGTGTTCTTGGCTCTTGTAAAGCCCGCCTCGACCATTGCGAAGCCCGCCTGCATCCAAAATACAAGCGCCGCGCCGATCAGGAACCACACGGCGAATAACTGTTCGTTTGTCATCTGAGTTACAAGGTCTTTTACCGCTTCACTCATTCTGATCACTCCTTAAAATTACATTACGTTTATGTGAACCCGCATTTTATGCAGATAGTTTTAAATGACACAACGGCACATCTCCATCTAAGGAAACGCGCCGTTGCGTTGTCATATATTAGCCTATCGGAAGATAGCATTTTTCAGTTCGCGTACTATGGCGCGGTGTGAATACAACCGTCGCTGTTTCGCGAGAATGGTTAGACTGATTATATAAGTTTTGTTCCGCCGTTGCAGAAAGGTTTGGCTATTCTACAGTTACAGACTTAGCGAGGTTTCTCGGCTTATCTACGTCGTTACCCTTGTTGACCGAGGTGTAGTACGCCAAAAGCTGCATCGGAACCGTTGCAACCATCGGCATCAAAGTCTCGTTTATCTTGGGTATGCGGATAAGATAATCCGCCACCTCGCGGTCAATGTCGGCGTGCTCGTCGCAGATAACAATAGTCATAGCTCCGCGCGCCTTGACCTCTTTTATATTGGAAACCGTCTTTTCCAAAAGCGTATTCTGAGTAGCCACGGCGATAACGGGCATTCCCTCTTCGACAAGCGAGATGGTTCCGTGTTTCAGCTCGCCCGCGGCGTAGCTCTCCGAATGGATATAAGAGATCTCCTTAAGCTTAAGCGAGCCCTCCATCGAAAGCGCGTAATCAAGTCCGCGTCCGATGTAAAGCAGGCTGTCCGCCGTGATGAGTTTTGTCGAAATATACTGGCAGTCGTCGAGTACCTTTTTGATCGTCTCCTCGATGATATCGGGCATATTTACAAGCTGGGCGGTGATCGCTCTGCACTTAGCCTCGTTTATTCTGCCCTTGGCGTAAGCCATTTCAAAAGCGAGAAGATACATTACCGAAAGCTGTACCATATACGCCTTTGTTGACGCTACGGCGATCTCGGGACCGGCGTGGGTGTAGATGACCATATCCGATTCCCTTGCGATCGAGCTGCCCTTGACGTTAACTATGGCAAGGGTTTTGGCTCCCGTTCCCTTAACAAGGTTGAGCACCGCCTTTGAGTCGGCGGTCTCGCCCGACTGACTGATGATTATTACAAGATCGTTTTCGCCTATCAGCGGATCGCGGTATCTGAACTCCGACGCGATATCGACAGTAACGGAAACTCTCGCGAGCTTTTCTATTACGTATTTGCCGACCATTCCGGCGTGCATTGCCGTTCCGCAGGCGACTATAAAGATATTGTTGAAGCTTCTTAATGTTTCGGGGGTGATCCCGCATTCGGCGAGGTTCGGCAAGCCGTTCTCGATTCGCGGAGTCACGGTGGTTTTAACGGCGACGGGCTGCTCGTTGATCTCTTTGATCATAAAGTGCGGATAACCGCCCTTTTCGGCGCTGTCCTCATCCCAGTCAGCCGTATGCAGCTCTTTTTCAATCATTTTTCCGTGCAAACTGCAAAAATGCACAGAACCGTCCTTGAGTACGGCAATCTCCCCATACTCCAACAAGTAATAATCCTTGGTATACTTAATAATAGCCGGAACATCAGAGGCAACAAACACCTCTCCTCTGCCCTGACCCACAATCAGCGGGCTTTCACAGCGGACGGCATAGACGGTATCGGGTCGATCTGCAAAAACGATACCGAGCGCAAATGAGCCCCGCAGCTCATGGAGAACCCTGCGGATACAGCGGATGGGATTTCCTTCATAGTAGAAGTCGAGCAGCTGCGCCACCACCTCCGTATCCGTGTCCGAAAGGAACTCCGTGCGCTCATTGTCAATCAAAAACTGTTTGAGCTGCTTGTAATTTTCAATGATACCATTATGCACAATCGTGACACGCCTGCCGGAGTGCGGATGAGAATTCACGTCCGACGGTTCTCCGTGCGTCGCCCAGCGGGTATGACCAATACCCACGTGACCCTGCGGCTTGCCTTCCCGATCCATCTTTTCCACCAAATCGGCAAGTCTTCCCTTTGTTTTGGCAACAGCTATTTTTCCTTTCTCAAAAACAGCGATTCCTGCAGAATCATAGCCTCTGTACTCCAGCTTTGTCAGCGCCGAAACCAAAACATCCGTACAGTCACGGGAACCAACATATCCGACAATTCCACACATATAATGATTTCCTCCAAACAGAATTTTGATAATAATACTTTATAATAACTTTTATACGCCGAACAATATTTCGCCGTAGGAAGGATACGGCCATACAGCAGCATCTGTCTCGCTCTCCATCTCATCGGCTACCGTGCGCAGCTCCTCCATCCGCTCAAAGACCGTCTCACGGAAATACATGGCGCACGCCGGCAAGTCGTCGCACTGATCCGCCTGCACCACCGCTTCTTCCAGCGCCGCGGTCTTTTTCACGAACGCCTCCATCCTATCCGACAGACGTTGGAGCAGACTTTCCTCGGCATAAACCGACAGCGAATCGGACACGCCGCGCTTTAGCGAAATCGTCTCGGCAAGCTCCTTCATAAAAGACATGACAGCCGGCACGATATTCTTCTTCGCCATGTCGAGCATGGTCATCGCTTCGATTTTCAACAGCTTGGCGTAGTGCTCCAGCTCTATGTCATAGCGCGCGCGCATTTCTGCTTCGGAAACAATGCCGTTTCTGACAAAAAGATCAATGTTCTTCCGGTCTGTATAATGCGCAAATGCCTCCGGCAACGACTGGTAGTTGCACAGTCCGCGCCTGGCTGCCTCCTCAATCCACGCGTCCGTATAGTTGTCGCCGTTGAAAATAATGCGCTGATGCGCTGTGAGCGTTTTCTTGATCAGGTCTTTCACCGCTGCGTCCGTGTCCGGCACATCCTTGAGCACCTCATAAAACCGGGACAATTCCTCTGCCACCATGGTATTGAGCATATAGTTCGGACATGCGATGTTCAGCGAGGAACCGAGCGCACGAAATTCAAATTTATTGCCGGTAAAAGCAAAGGGTGAGGTACGGTTACGATCCGAGGTGTCCTTTCGGAAGTCGGGAAGCACATCTACGCCGGTTTCCATCTTTGCTTTGGCGTGGCTGCGGTACTCTCTGCCGTCAATAATACTTTCCACCAGTGCACCGAGATCGTCTCCGAGATACATGGATATAATGGCAGGCGGCGCTTCGTTCGCACCCAAACGGTGATCGTTGCCTGCCGAAGCAACTGTGATACGCAGCAGATCCTGATACTCGTCAACCGCTTTGACGATTGCCGCAAGAAACAGTTGAAACTGCATATTATCCTCCGGATGCTTGCCCGGGTCCAGAAGGTTTTCTCCCGTATTGGTGGTGATCGACCAGTTATTATGCTTACCGGAACCGTTCACGCCCGCAAAAGGCTTTTCGTGCAGCAAACAAACCAGTCCGTGCCGCTCGGCAACCTTCCGCATGATTTCCATGCACAGCTCATTGTGGTCGGTGGCGATATTCGCTGTGGAAAAAATCGGCGCTAATTCATGCTGAGAGGGCGCCACCTCGTTATGCTTCGTCTTGGCAAGCACGCCGAGCTTCCAAAGCTCCTCATCCAGCTCCTTCATGTACGCCGCTACTCTGGTTTTGATCGAACCAAAATAGTGATCATCCAGCTCCTGACCCTTCGGCGCTTTTGCACCAAAGAGCGTTCTGCCCGTATAAATCAAATCGGGACGACGGTCGTACATCTCTTTATCAATCAAAAAATACTCTTGTTCGGGACCAACCGTTGTTGTCACACGGGTAACGTTTTTCTTACCGAGGACGTGCAATACCTTGACCGCCTCGCTGCTGAGACGTTCCATAGAACGCAGCAGCGGCGTCTTTTTATCAAGCACCTCTCCCGTATAGGAACAAAATGCTGTAGGAATATACAGGGTCGTATCACGAATAAAAGCGGGAGAAGTCGGATCCCATGTGGTGTAGCCTCTCGCCTCAAAAGTAGCACGGATACCACCGCTGGGAAAGGATGACGCATCCGGCTCACCCTTGATCAGTTCCTTGCCCGAAAATTCCATAATCACCTGATCGCCGTCAGGACAAATAAAGCTGTCGTGTTTCTCGGCAGTCACACCCGTCATCGGCTGAAACCAGTGCGTATAGTGTGTACACCCCATTTCCACTGCCCAATCCTTCATGGCGTTTGCCACAACATTGGCAACGCTCAAATCAAGCGGTTCACCGTTTTGAATGGTTTTTTTCAGCGCTGAATAAGTTGATTTCGGCAGACGTTCCTGCATTTTTTTATCGTTGAATACCATGCTACCGAACATTTCGGGTACCTTTGACATACAAATCGTCTCCTTGTTTTTCAGAATGGATATAAAGGCGCATACTGCAAGAGACTTTCTTCCGCCCTTCCAAACGCGCCGGGAACGAATTTCGTCCGAAGCAGCGGAATCAAGCAATTCTCTAAAAACAACGAAAAGGGTGCCGGAAGGCTTCTGCCCTCAGCACCCTTGCTGCGTCATTGGTAACAGTATACACCTATTTACAGGGTTTGTCAAGAGATATTGCAATATTTTTTTTGAATCTTGCAATTTTGCAGAAATTTATTCCGTTTTATGGGATATTTCCCATTCATCTTGCATGAAACATTGGTTTTCCTGCATTTTTCTATTGACAACACACAAAGCTCGGATATATAATAGTGCACATAAGATTTTCCGCGAAAGGAAGAAAACATATGAGTCAGACCACCACACGATCATACGAAAACACCCTATACTCCCCGCGTTTTGAGCATGACAACTGCGGTATCGGCGCCGTTGTCAATATCAAGGGTGTCAAAACCCACGCAACTGTGACAGATGCGCTCACGATCGTAGAAACCCTCGAACACCGCGCCGGAAAGGATGCCGACGGCAAAACCGGAGACGGCGTTGGTATTCTCGTACAGATTTCACACAAGTTCTTTCGAAAGGCAGCAAAAGAAATCGGCATCACACTGAAAAGCGAGCGCGATTACGGTGTGGGCATGTTCTTCTTTCCTCAAAACGAGCTGACACGCAGTCAGTCCAAAAAGCTGTTTGAGATCATTGCACGCAAGGAAGGTCTGAACGTACTGGGATGGCGCGAGGTTCCCTCCGATCCAACCGTCATCGGACAGCGTGCACGCGGCTGCATGCCGCATATGGAGCAGTGCTTTGTCCAACGTCCCACAAACGTGAAGAAGGGGCTGGATTTTGACCGCAGACTCTACGTGGCGCGCCGCGTATTTGAGCAAAGCAACGAGGACACCTATGTGGTATCCCTCTCGAGCCGCACAATTGTCTATAAGGGCATGTTTTTGGTCGGAGATTTACGGCGTTTCTTCCTTGATTTGCAGGATGCTGATTTTGAATCCGCGATCGCCATGGTGCACTCCCGTTTTTCCACCAACACCAATCCGAGCTGGCAGCGCGCTCATCCAAACCGCATGATTGTTCACAACGGTGAAATTAACACTATCCACGGCAACGCCGACAAAATGCTCGCACGCGAAGAGACCATGCAAAGCGAACACCTAAAGGGTGATCTAGATCTAGATAAAGTAACTCCCGTCGTCAACACAGAGGGCAGCGACTCCGCGATGCTCGATAACACGCTGGAATTTCTCGTGATGAGCGGCATGGATCTGCCGCTGGCTGTCATGATCACGATTCCCGAACCGTGGGATAACAACCGTGCCATGAACACAAAAAAACGTGATTTTTATCAGTATTACGCAACCATGATGGAACCGTGGGACGGTCCCGCGGCAATTCTGTTTTCAGACGGCGACATAATGGGCGCTGTGTTGGATCGTAACGGTCTGCGACCCTCCCGTTATTATATCACAGACGACGACAACCTGATTTTGTCCTCCGAGGTCGGCGCTCTCCCCGTACCACCCGAAAAAGTAGTGACAAAAGAACGCCTGCATCCCGGAAAAATGCTGTTGGTCGACACCGTCAAAGGCAAAATGATCGACGACGAGGAAATCAAGCAGACTTACGCACACCAACAGCCGTACGGAGAATGGCTGGACGCGCATCTCGTCGAACTACGCAACCTGAAGATCCCCAACGAAAAAGTTGCAGAACACCGCCGTGAAGAACGCAGAAAGCTGCAAAAGGCATTCGGCTACACCTATGAGGACGTCATGAGCTCCATCCTGCCGATGGCGAAAAACGGCAGCGAACCGATTGTCGCAATGGGCTCGGACAAACCGATTGCAGCGCTCTCGAACGAACCGCAGCCGCTGTTCAACTACTTTAAGCAGTTGTTTGCGCAGGTCACCAATCCGCCGATCGACGCCATCCGCGAGGAAATTGTCACTTCCACAACGGTCTACATCGGCTCCGCCGGCAACCTTCTGGAGGAAAAACCGTCCAACTGCAAAGTGTTGAAGGTACACAATCCGATCCTTTCTTCCACCGATATCCTCAAGCTGAAAACCATGAAGATCAGCGGCTTTAAAGTCGCCGTCATTCCGATTTTATATTATAAGAACACCCGTCTGGACAAAGCGGTCAAACGACTGTTTATCGCAGCGGACAAAGCGTTTGCCGAAGGCGCGAATATTCTGATCCTCTCCGACAGGGGCATTGACGAAAACCATCTGGCTATCCCCTCTCTGCTGGCTGTTTCCGCCCTCCATCAGCATCTCGTCGACACCAAACGCAGAACTTCCCTTTCTTTGGTTCTCGAAAGCGGCGGACCGCGCGAGGTGCACCACTTTGCAACACTGCTGGGCTACGGCGTAACCGCCATCAACCCTTACCTCGCGCATGAAACGATTCACGAGCTGATCCACGACGATCTGCTCGACAAGGACTACTACGCCGCCGTCAGCGATTACAATGCTGCGATTCTGCACGGCATTGTTAAAATCGCTTCTAAAATGGGTATTTCCACCATTCAGTCTTATCTCGGTTCCCGTATTTTTGAGGCGGTCGGTATCAGCAAAGAGGTCATCGACCGTTACTTCGCAGGCACCATCAGCCGCGTCGGCGGCGTTACTATCCGCGATATTGAAAAAAATACCGACAGACTGCATACATCCGCCTTCGATCCACTCGACCTCTCCACATCCGACGAGCTTGAGTCTCGCGGCAGTCACAAATTCCGCAGCGGACACGAAGAACATCTCTACAATCCGCGCACCATCCATACTCTCCAGCAGGCGACGCAAAAAGGCGATTACGCGCTTTTCAAGCTCTATTCTCAACTTTTAACAGAAGAAATGGATCCTGTTACACTGAGAGGTCTGCTCGATTTTAACTATCCCGACACTCCTGTCCCGATCGACGAAGTAGAGAGCGTCGACGCAATCGTCAAACGTTTCAAAACCGGTGCAATGTCCTACGGTTCTATTTCGCAGGAGGCACACGAGACGCTTGCGCTCGCAATGAATTCTCTACACGGTAAATCCAATTCCGGAGAGGGCGGCGAAAGCCCCGAACGCCTGCTGACCAAGGGAACAAAAGAAAACCGCTGCTCGGCTATTAAACAGGTCGCCTCGGGACGCTTTGGCGTAACGAGCGAATACCTGACCTCTGCCGATGAAATCCAGATCAAAATGGCACAGGGTGCAAAGCCCGGCGAGGGCGGTCATCTTCCCGGAAAAAAGGTTTATCCGTGGATTGCCAAAACCAGACATTCTACTCCCGGCGTGTCGCTGATCTCACCGCCACCGCATCACGATATCTACTCTATTGAGGATCTGGCACAGCTGATTTACGACTTAAAAAATGCTAACAAGGCAGCGCGTATTTCCGTCAAGCTCGTCTCCGAATGCGGCGTCGGCACGGTTGCGGCCGGCGTGGCAAAAGCAGGCGCCGGCGTCATTCTGATCTCCGGACACGACGGCGGCACGGGCGCAGCTCCCAAAAGCTCCATCTACAACGCCGGTCTGCCATGGGAACTGGGACTTGCCGAAGCACACCAAACTCTGATAATGAACAATCTGCGCAACAAGGTCGTCATCGAAACCGACGGCAAGCTGATGACCGGACGCGACGTGGCGATTGCCGCGATCCTCGGCGCCGAGGAATTCGGCTTCGCTACCGCTCCGCTGGTAACGCTCGGCTGCGCTATGATGCGTGTCTGCAACCTCGATACCTGTCCTTTCGGCGTAGCAACACAGAATCCCGAGCTGCGCAAAAGGTTTAAGGGCAAACCCGAATATGTGGTCAACTTTATGCGCTTTATTGCGGAGGAACTGCGTGAATACATGGCACGTTTGGGCGTGCGTACGCTGGATGAGCTGATCGGCAGAACCGATTTGCTGCGACAAAAGGAAAACCTTTCCGCAAAAGAACAGCAAATCGACCTGAGCAAGCTGTTAAATACGGATTTCCGCGACGACATCCGTTATACAGAAAAACAGCCCTACCATTTTGCATTTGAAAACACGGCTGATGAAAAGATTCTCCTGAAAAAATTCAAAAAGGCGCTCGCAGACGGCAGCGGCGGACAGATCGAAGTGGATATCAAAAACACCGACCGCTCGCTCGGTACGGCATTCGGCTCTGAAATCACCAGGCGACACGGAGCCTCTCTGCCCGATGACTGCTTCACGGTACATTGCCACGGTTCGGGCGGTCAGAGCTTCGGAGCATTCATTCCCAACGGTCTGACGCTCTCCATTGAGGGCGACAGCAACGACTATTTCGGCAAAGGACTCTCGGGCGGCAAGCTGTCCGTTCGTCCGCCAAAAGGCTCTCCGTTTGACGCAAGCGAAAATATCATTATCGGCAACGTCGCCCTTTACGGCGCAACAAGCGGCAAGGCATTTATCAACGGCGCGGCAGGCGAGCGCTTCTGTGTGCGCAACTCCGGCGCGACGGCAGTTGTCGAAGGCATCGGCGACCACGGCTGCGAGTACATGACAGGCGGCATTGTCGTCGTCCTCGGCAGAACAGGAAACAACTTCGCGGCAGGCATGTCGGGCGGCGTGGCGTATGTTCTCGACGAACACCATCACCTCTATCAGCGTCTCAATAAGGAACTGGTAGCGTGCACCGAGGTGAGCGAACAAGCAGATATCGAAATTATTCAGGCACTCATTCAGGCGCATGTCGCAGAAACAGGCTCCGAAAAAGGTCAAAAAATTCTAAACGACTTTGCGCATTATTTGCCGCTGTTCAAAAAAATCATTCCTCACGACTACAAAGCCATTACAACCAAAATCACAACTCTCGAGCAAAATGGCGCCACCCCCGATCAGGCGCGTATCGAGGCTTTTTACAAGCTCATTAACGAACGGTAAGGAGGAACGAAATGGGAAAACCAACTGGATTTATGGATTATCAACGCGAGGAAGCTCCCGCCTTCTCCGTGTATGAACGCATTCGTCACTTCAATGAATTTCACGAGCCGCTCAGCCGCTCGGAACAACAAAAACAGGGCGCGCGCTGTATGGAGTGCGGCATCCCGTTCTGTCAGTCGGGCATGATGCTCGGCGACATGATTTCCGGCTGCCCGCTCCATAATCTGATTCCCGAATGGAACGATCTGATCTATCGCGGCGCATGGGAACAGGCATATCGCCGCCTAAAAACCACCAACAACTTTCCCGAATTCACCTCACGTGTCTGCCCGGCGCTCTGTGAAAAGGCATGCACCTGCGGCGCAAACGGCGACGCAGTTACCGTGCGCAACAACGAATATGCCATTACGGAAACCGCCTACGAAAACGGTTGGACAACAGCTAATCCGCCTCAGACACGCACCGGCAAACATATCGCTGTCATCGGCTCAGGTCCGTCCGGACTCGCCGCTGCCGATCAGTTGAACCGGCGCGGTCACAATGTAACCGTGTTTGAGCGCAGCGACCGCCCCGGCGGACTGCTGATGTACGGAATTCCCAATATGAAGCTCGAAAAAAACATCATTGAGCGCCGCATGGACATTATGCGCGAGGAAGGTATCGCGTTCCGTACAAACACAAATGTCGGCAAAGATATTTCATTTGAGGAACTAAAAAAAGAATTTGACTGCATCATCCTGGCCTGCGGCGCGTCAAATCCGCGCAATATCAACGCGGACGGCAGAGACGCAAACGGAATCTTTTTCGCGGTGGATTTCCTCACATCTACCACCAAGGCATTGCTCGACAACGGACTGCAAGATGGATTTATCAGCGCGAAGGATAAAAATGTTCTGGTGATCGGCGGCGGCGACACGGGCAACGACTGCATAGGCACCTGTGTCCGCCACGGCGCCAAAAGCATCTTGCAGCTCGAAATGATGCCCAAGCTCCCTGAAGAGCGCACAGAAAACAATCCGTGGCCGGAATGGCCGCGCATCTGCAAAACCGACTACGGCCAGGAAGAAGCTGCCGCGGTCTACGGCGCGGATCCGAGAAGCTATCAAACTACCGTCAAAAAATTTGTCAAGGATGAAAACGGCAATCTCAAAGCAGTCGTACTTGTCAAGCTGGAAGCCGTCAAAAACAAACAGACAGGTCGGATGAACATGAAGCCCGTCACCGGAAGCGAATACACCGTTGACTGTGAACTGGCGCTGATTGCGGCAGGTTTTCTCGGCAGTGAAGCATATGTCACCGACGCGTTCGGCGTCGCACTGGACGGAAGAACGAATGTCGCAGGTGAAAACGGTACACACAGAACGAATATTCCGAGTGTCTTTACCGCGGGCGATATGCACAACGGCCAGTCGCTTGTCGTACGCGCCATCCGCGACGGCCGCGACTGCGCACGCGAGGTGGACGAAAGCCTGATGGGTTACACGAATTTATAGGAGATGAAACGTATGACAAAATATGTTTTTGTTACGGGCGGCGTGGTATCGGGTCTCGGCAAGGGGATCACTGCCGCTTCGCTCGGCAGACTGCTCAAATCGCGCGGCTTAAAAGTCGCCGCGCAAAAGCTCGATCCTTATATCAATGTTGATCCGGGGACGATGAGTCCCTATCAGCACGGAGAGGTATACGTTACAGAGGACGGTGCGGAAACCGATCTCGACCTCGGTCACTACGAAAGATTTATTGACGAGAACTTAAATCAATACTCAAACCTGACAACCGGAAAAGTATACTCCAACGTCATCTCCAAAGAACGCCGCGGCGAATACCTCGGCAAAACCGTACAGGTTATCCCCCATATCACCGATGAAATCAAGCGTTGCATTTATTCGGTCGGCAAAAAGACCGATGCCGACGTTGTCATTACCGAAATCGGAGGCACCATCGGCGATATCGAAAGCCAGCCATTTTTAGAAGCCATCCGTCAGGTCGGTCATGAAGTCGGCAAGAACAACCGTCTGTATATCCACGTTACGCTGGTACCCTTTCTCAAAGCGTCCGGCGAACACAAATCCAAACCCACGCAGCACAGCGTTAAGGAGCTGCAAGGCTTGGGTATCTCACCCGACGTAATCATTTTACGAACCGACGAACCGATTTCCGACGCCTCGATATTTGAAAAAATAGCCGGCTTCTGCAATGTCCGCCGTGACTGCGTAATCGAAAACCTCACTCTGCCCATCCTCTATGAGGCGCCGCTGATGCTCGAACGCGCGCATTTATCCGATATCGTATGCCGTGAGCTACAGCTCTCCTGCCCCCGTCCGGATCTCTGCGACTGGGAAGAAATGATCGCGCGCATAAAAAATCCCGACCACTCCGTTACGATCGGACTGGTCGGAAAATATGTGGAGCTGCACGACGCTTATCTCAGCGTTGCCGAAGCGCTGCGTCATGCGGGATTTTACCAAAACGCAAAAGTGTATATTGAATGGATCGATTCCGCAGGAATTACTGCAGAAAATGTCAGCGAACAACTAAAATCGCTCGACGGAATCATCATTCCCGGAGGGTTCGGACACCGCGGTATCGAGGGAATGCTGCTCAGCGCACAGTATGCACGTGAAAACCATATTCCCTACTTCGGAATTTGTCTTGGCATGCAAATTGCTGTGATTGAATTTGCCAGAAACGTCGTCGGTATTGCCAACGCCAATTCGGGTGAATTTGATCGTTCCGTTCCCAACGTGATCGACTATATGCCCGGACAGAACGATGAAATCAACAAAGGCGGTACCCTCCGGCTCGGCGCATACCCCTGCGTCATTGGGGATCACACCACGATGTACCGTGTCTACAAAAAAGCGGAAATCAGTGAACGGCACCGACACCGCTACGAATTTAACAACGCCTACCGAAAACAGATTACAGACGCCGGACTGACGCTGTCCGGACTTTCTCCCGACGGCAGACTGGTAGAAACAGTGGAACTGAGCAACCGCGATTTTTATGTCGGCGTACAATTTCACCCCGAATTCAAAAGTCGTCCAAACCGTCCGCACCCGCTCTTTTCTGCATTTATCCGCGCATCCATGAAATAAAACACAACTCGATCAAACAGCCGCAGCGACTTGATTATTGCTGCGGCTGTTTTTTTGATAAATATTGAAAACGGCGGCGAGCCACAGCTCGCCGCCGACAGTGCTTAGCTTTCATATTAATTAATGTTATAACGCATCAATCACAGATTATTCAGCATCTGCCTTTCTTTTGGCAAAGCAATCGCTGCAATAATAGCTTTTGCCTTCCATGGGCTTAAATGGAATTCTTGCGGGACCGCCGCACTCTGCACAGGTGGTATCATAAAACTCGCGACCTGCTTTTGCAGCGTCCTTACGAGCCTGACGGCAATCCTTGCAGCGCTGGGGTTCATTTTCAAAGCCTTTCTCGGCATAAAATTCCTGCTCGCCTGCCGTGAATACAAATTCGTTGCCGCATTCCTTACAAATTAAAGTCTTGTCCTCATACATTGATTTTTCGTCCTCTCTTTGGTACATATTGTCCTGTCGCGGAATTGCACCGCCGGTTTCTCTTCAGGACATATCGAAGCTGCCGACCTTGCGACGTACCCTTTGCAAGGCATTGTCGACCGCTTTGGAGGAAATCCCCATGCGTGCTGCAATTTGTTGGTATGCTAAACCATCAATGTAGAGTCCGAGAACAGCGAATTCCCGTTTGGAGAGCGTTTGTCGCAGGCGCGCATACAGCTGATTCAGCTGCTCGCTGAGCATTAATTCCTCTTCCGGAGTCCTGGCGGTATCGGCAAACCCGGATTCGAGCGTATCCAAATTGACAATCGCCGTATCGGGCACCGCGCGCTGTGCATTCTGCCGCCGGATAATAGAAATAAACCTTCGCTCGGCAACGAGCATCGCGTAGCTGCCGAAAGAGCCTCCGCTTCCGGGACGGTATGTGCATGCGGCGCGAAAGAGACCAAGAAGCCCCTCCTGCACAAAATCGGTGTGATCATAGCCGCGCGCTGAATACTTGCGCGCAATAAAACCGATTTTTCCGAGATAACGCAAAGCAAGCTCATTAAACGCACGGTCATCTCCCTGCGCGGAAAACTCAGCAAGAGTATCATCGGAAAGCGTGCTGTAAGAGACTTTTGCGTTACCCACATTTCCACCCCATCACAATGATATCATACAACAAAATATTACAATATTTCTAAGGAAAAGTCAATTGTTTTTTATTTTTTTGTTATTATGCAATACGATAATTCGATTATTTGTGCATAATCTACATGCCTTTTAGTAAAAATGACAGATTTCCGCTTGTAAATAGAACTCGAAGATGATATAATAAGGAAAATATGTGCGAAAAGGTGAGCGGCAATGGTTGTTAAAACAATCAGTTTCGGAATTCACGGCATCGACGCGTACGTGGTCGAGGTAGAAGCGTCCTCCACACGCGGCATGCCGAAATTCGACCTCGTGGGTCTTCCCGACGTTTCTGTCAGGGAAAGCAAAGACAGGGTCACGAGCGCCATGAAAAACTGCGGACTACCAATTTGCTCCAGCCACCTCACCTTTAACCTCGCCCCTGCCGTCATTCGCAAGGAGGGCTCAGTCTACGACTTGCCAATCACCGTCTGTTTGATGCTTCTCAGCGGTCATATCACGCGCAAAACAGATGACTGCGGCTTCCTCGGCGAGCTTTCTCTGAGCGGAGAACTGCGCGGCGTAAACGGCGTACTGCCCATGGTCATCAAAGCGCGCGAGACAGGCTTAAAACGTATTGTTGTGCCGCCGCAAAACGCATCGGAAGCAGCGGTAGTGAACGGAATCGACGTCTACACCGTCCGGGATATCGCCGAACTGAAGCGCTTTCTAAACCGCGAAACTGATTTTGCACCTGTCAAACCCGCTCTGCCCGAAAAGGATACACAGCAACACTTTCTTCCTGACTTCTCACAGGTGAAAGGACAAGAGCAAGCAAAACGCGCACTGGAAATTGCCGCTGCGGGGGCACACAATATTCTGCTGATCGGACCACCCGGCTCAGGCAAAAGCATGCTTGCCAAACGATTGCCGACCATTCTGCCCGACATGACCTTTAGCGAAATGATAGAGACCACCAAAATTCATTCTATCGCGGGGACTTTACAGGAAAATGCATTAATCCGCACCCGTCCTTTCCGCGCGCCGCACCACAGCGTCACGGCGCCGGGTTTGGGCGGCGGCGGTTCCGGTGGGATCCATCCGGGTGAAGTTTCACTGGCGCATCACGGCGTGCTCTTTTTGGACGAGCTGCCCGAATTTACGCGCTCCGTGCTCGAGGTACTGCGCCAACCGACCGAGGACTCTGAAATCACTATCACGCGGTCGGGTCAAACCTGCACTTATCCCTGCCGGATGATGCTCGTTGCGGCGATGAATCCATGCCCCTGTGGTTTTTTTGGCGACAGCGTACACCAATGCACCTGCACACCGCAAAAAATACGCCGCTATCTTCAACGCATTTCGGGCCCCCTGCTGGATCGCTTCGACATCCATGTGGAGGTGCCGCGCGTCCGGTTTGATGAGCTGCGCAGCAAAATAACCGCCGAATCCTCGGCGGACATCAAAAGGCGCGTCGACGCCGCACGTGAGATCCAGCGCGAACGCTTTAAGGGCAGCGATACCCTGAACAACGCATCCATCAACGCCGCCCAGTTGCCTCGGTTCTGCGTTATTGACAAAGAAGCAGAGCAAGTGCTGCGAAACGCATTTGACAAGCTCGGCATGACGGCGCGCGCCTACGACCGCGTCCTCAAGGTTGCGCGCACCATCGCCGATCTGGAACAGTGCCCGGTCATCCGGCCGCGCCATGTTCTTGAGGCTGTGCAGTACCGCAGTCTCGATCGAAAATACTGGGAAAATTAGCCGGCCGTCATTTTTTGCCGCCTTTGAAAATACGACGTCAGCAAACTGCGCTTTAACAGCGTATTCCAATATAAAACTATACAAACACTCAATCAACAAACGGAGGTATTCTTATGGCTATCACAAAAACCGACATCATCGGCGACGTACTCGACCAACATCCCGAAACTGCTCAACTCTTTTTGAACATCGGCATGCACTGTCTCGGTTGTCCCGCCTCGCGCGGAGAAACCATTGAGGAAGCTTGCATGGTACACGGCGCAGACGCAGACGCGCTGATCGAAGCGCTTAACAACGCACTGCAATGAATCACCCGGACAACAGACTCCGTCTGTGCGCCTCCTTTGTACGGCGGGGCGCGCGACTCGCGGATATCGGCACCGATCACGCCTATTTGCCCGTGTGGCTTTGCCGCTCCGGAATCTGTCCCTCGGCGATTGCGGCGGACATCAACCCCGAACCGCTGCGGCGCGGCGCCATGACTGTCGCCGCAGCCGGACTGTGTGACATGATCACCACCCGTCTGAGCAACGGGCTGCAGGCAATCAGCGCGGACGAAGCGGATGACATCGTCATAGCCGGAATGGGCGGCGAACTGATTGCCGGCATCATCAGCGACTGCGCTTTCTCACATGACCGGACAAAGCACTGGATCCTCCAGCCCATGACCAAAAGCGAAACCCTGATCGCGTGGCTCTGCGACAACGGCTACGTAATCTTGCGGCAGGATTGCTGCGTCGCGGCAAACAAATGCTACACCGTCATTCTTGCCGCTTATACGGGTGAATCCCCCCCTCGCGACACGCTCTACCCCTATCTGGGGGAACTTTGCCCGCGTGAAAACAATACACATCTCCGCTTTGTCCGTGCGCATTTAGAACGATTGCGCAAACAGGCAATCGGAAACCCGCGCTTTGCAGCACTTGCCGACGCACTGCAAAAGGAAACAGGAGTATTATATGACAACCATACAGGACATTCTGAATTACTTTGAAAGCTTCGCCCCGCTTTGTACCGCAATGGATTTTGACAACTGCGGTCTGATCGTGGGCGACGCGCATTTATGCGTGACAAAGGCACTGGTTGCCCTCGACATCACTACCGAGGTCGTCGAGGAAGCCAAGCTTCTGGGATGTGAGCTGATTATCAGTCATCATCCCGTGATTTTTCAGCCCATCAAACAGCTCGGCACACAATCCGTTCCCTATCTGCTTGCACAAAACGGGATTGCCGCCCTTTGCATGCACACAAATCTCGACCTCAGCGAGGTATTCGGCGTCAACATCTGTCTCGGACAGGCGGCAGGACTGCTCACCCTCCAACGCGCCGGCTGCGGCGACGCGCTGTTCTTCGGCGAACTGGAGAACGAAACCGATACGCTGACGCTCGCGCAGCGCGTCAAAAACAACCTCGACTGCGAGGGACTGCGCTATACAGAGGGAAAAGGCACACTCAAAACCGTCGCTGTTTCGAGCGGTGCAGGCGGCTCCGACATCTATGCCGCAGCACAGATCGGTGCGGACGTACTGATTACGGGAGAAATCAAGCACCACGAAATCAACGCAGCCAACGAGCTGCGCATCGCCGTGATCGACACGGGACATTTCAAAAGTGAAAACATTGTGATCGCTCCGCTGACAGAGCGTCTGACAGCGGAATTTCCTGCAATCAAATTTACAAAATCGCAAACCTGCAGCGATAAAATGAAATATCTTTAATTGTTGTAAAAAAGCAATTGCATAATCGGTTACAAAATGCTATAATTAGATGATAACTGTATGAGAAGGAGCCATTATGCGTATCAGAAAGAAAAAATGGGCGGCACCCGAATTAAGTGTCTGCGACTTTTTCGTCAAAAATCCCGAAGAACATGCAGGCAAATGGTGCGAAGCTTTCCCCAACAAACAGCCTGTTTACCTGGAGATCGGCTGCGGCAAGGGCGGCTTTGCCGGTCAGTTTGCTCTGCAAAACCCTCATATCAACCTCATTGCTGTCGATATCAAAATAGATATGCTCGGCGTGGGCCGACGCACCATCGTCAAGCTCTTCGAGGAAAACGGCAAATCACAGGAGGAGATCAGCAATCTGCTTCTCGTCAACTACAACGTGGAACAGCTTGACCGAATCATCACGCCCGATGACAAAATTGAACGGCTGTTCATTAATTTCTGCAATCCGTGGCCGCGCGAACGTCACAAAAAACGCCGTCTCACCTATCCGCGCAAGCTGGAAATGTACAAGCGTTTTTTGGCAAAGGACGCCGAGATCCGCTTCAAAACCGACGACGACGGACTGTTTGAGGAAAGTGTTACGTATTTTAAGGACTGCGGATACGACATTACCTTTCTCACCCGCGACCTTCATCAAAGCGGTTTTGAGGGCAACATCATAACCGAGCATGAAAAAATGTTCACCGAGGAAGGCAAAACCATCAAGTTTTTGATTGCAAAACAAAAGCGTTGATGTTCAAAAAGATTTCATTACATGAACCATACGGCATTATTTTAGCAATAAAGAGGTGACAAGACTTGAAGCTCAGATTGCCTGCCGCGCTGCTCGGCGCGTGTATGATACTTTTCGCCAACGGCTGCAGCTTTTGGGAGCTCGGTCTAAACGACGCGCTGCGCCCGCCCAAAACCATGGGTGACGAAGCGGAAATCGAAAAACTGATTTCCGAATCCGCCAAGGGCAGCTACATACTCAAATATCCGAAAAACGGCAACTACCGCAGCGCCATTATCACACAGGACATTGACGGCGACAATGTTTCCGAAGCGATCGCGTTTTTTCGCGCTAAAGAAGAACCCGCGCGTCTGCATATGCTCGTGATGTATGAATCGGACAACGGATGGAAAATCTCGGGCGACTTTGTGACGGAAACAACCGATGTGGACTGCGTTGACTTTGCCAAGGTAACGGACAGCGGCAGTCTGGATATTCTCGTCGGCTACACCACTTACTCGCCCAACGTCAATTTTCTCTCCTGCTATACCTACCGTAACGGCGAGACAACCTCTGTGTCCGCAGGACAGAGTTATTCCGCGTTTTACTGCGGCAACCTCGGATCGGGCAACCGCAGCGAGGTAATGACGCTTTCGCTCTACAGCCCCGACAACGAGGCAAAGGCAACGCTGCTGGAATACAACGACGACAAACACGCTCTCTACTCTAAATCTTCTGTGTCGATGGATCCGAGCGTGATCAAATACCGCCATGTAGCCTTCGGAGAACTTGCGGGCGGCGTTCGCGGCATTACCGTCGACGGCGCCTATGCCGACGAAACGCTTTGTACGCAGGTAATATACTATAACCGCGATCTTGCTGTGCTGCGCAATCCGCTCTATCGTGAAAAAACGCCGAACCCCACCCTGCGCACCGCTGATATTTTTTCCGACGATATCACCAACAATAAACGACTGGATATCCCCACTGTGCACAAGCTTCCGTTCGAAAATGCGAACACACAAAGTGTCACGGCGGACAGAGTCACGCTCAATAACTTTGACGCAGCGGAGGAAACGCTGGTCAACGAACAAGATTACGCATTGAACACAGCATACAATTTTTGCGTCAAAATTCCCAAAACATGGGATCCGGACAGCTATACGGCACAGCTTGACGGGGATGACATGCGGTTTTATGAATGGAAAAACAATTCTCCCGGCGAACAACTTTTTGAAATCCGCGCCATTGATGCAACAAAATGGAACCAAGGCAAGGACAAGGACGGCTACACGCTGATATACCGCGACAACCGCTACGCCTATGCCATGCATAATTACACAGACAGCGACAGTCAATTTGCACTGACTGATGACGAAATAAAGACATCGTTCAGCCTTCTCACAATTGCAGGCTGAACAGGATAACAGAAATCATACGGAGGTTAAAAATGAAAAAAATTCTGGTTTGCGAGGATGAAGCTGCTATCCGCGATTTTGTAGTCATTAACCTGACGCGCGCAGGCTACGACGTAGTTGAAGCAGACTGCGGCGAAATGGCGCTCAAAAAATATGAGGACCACAACGGCGACTTTGATATCGCGATTCTCGATGTCATGATGCCCGGCATCAACGGCTTTGAGGTTTGCAAGGAGCTGCGCAACCGTAACGGCGGCATCGGCATCATTATGCTTTCCGCCAAAACGCAGGAAATGGACAAGGTGACAGGTCTGATGCTCGGCGCAGACGATTACGTCGCAAAGCCCTTCTCCCCCTCTGAGCTTCTCGCGCGTGTGGATTCTCTCTATCGGCGCGTCTCGCTGGCGCAGTCCAAAAACGAGAATAACTTCAAAGAAGAACTCAAAAGCGGCGAATTTACACTTAATCTGCGCAACCGCGCGCTGCTCAAAAGCGGCAAAATGATTGAACTGACACAGGTGGAATTTCAGATTATGGAGTATTTCTTCTCCAATCCCAACGTTGCGCTCGACAGAATTGATATTCTCAATCATGTCTGGGGCGACGCTTATGTCGGCGAAGATAAAATCGTTGACGTCAATATACGCCGTCTGCGCATGAAGGTTGAGGATGAACCGTCTAACCCCAAGCACATCATCACTGTATGGGGTCTGGGCTACAAATGGGACGCGGGCGAATAAGCTTTTGCGTTCGTCTGTGTGCATGAACTGAACGAAAAAGGAGGCGGACAGCAAATGTTTCACGGCATTACCAAACGATGGATGCTCAACACACTCAGCGTCATTTTTACCATTATCGTGCTGATTGTTGTCAGCCTCATCTTTGTTATCACCTATGTGTTCCAAAACAGCGTGGAGCAAAGACTCACCTCCACCTGTAATGAGCTGAGTCTTGT
Source organism: Ruminococcus sp. (assembly GCA_017433905.1). Classification (GTDB taxonomy): domain Bacteria; phylum Bacillota; class Clostridia; order Oscillospirales; family Acutalibacteraceae; genus Ruminococcoides. The sequence continues at coordinate 21,894 of JAFRGI010000020.1, forward strand.
TTTTTCGGGCTACACCAGCAATAATGCCTCGGATTTTACCGCCGCAGCGCGCGAATATGTGGAAAATTTTGATCAAAAAGAACGCATGTGCGTCATGGTCATCAATGCCTCCGGCAAAATCATCCTCACCTCCACGGGCTTTGTCCCTTCCGAAACCGAAGAAATGAAGGATTATGAGGACGCCCAAAAAAACAAGGACGGATTTGCCGTTTGGAGCGGAAAGCTCTCCTCCGGTGAACCTGCCATGAGTGAAACACGCATTATCAGCACCGAAAACGGCATTATGGTCGGCGCTGTGCGCTACATCGTCTCGATGGAACCGATAAACAGCAGAATCCTGATTGCGGATGCAATCATCGTTGCCCTCGGCATGCTGATGCTCGCACTGGTTATTTTTTCCGGTCTGCTTTTTATCCGTTCCATTGTCAAGCCTATTCGCAGCCTCAGCGAAACCGCCGCGCAGATCGCACAGGGAGACTTTTCCGCTTCTGAAAAAATCGAGTATAAGTACGACGATGAAATCGGCGATCTCTGCAGCGCTGTCAGCGATATGGCAAAGGATCTGCAGACCACGGAACAAATGAAAAACGACTTTATCTCGCGCGTATCCCACGAGTTGCGCACACCCCTGACGGCAATCAAGGGCTGGGCAGAAACCATGCAGCTCAGCGAACGCGGAACGCTTGACCGCCGCACCTTCGACCGCGGCATGGGCGTCATTATCAAAGAGAGTTCGCGTCTGACGAGTATCGTAGAGGAGCTGCTCGACTTCGGCAGAATCCAAAGCGGTAGAATGGTACTGATCAACGAAAAAATCGACATCATCGCCGAGTTTGACGAAGCCGTCTATATGCTCAAGGAACGCGCCGTCGAAGAGGGCATCCATCTTCTCTACGACGAGGACGACTCCGTTTACTATCCGCCCGTCTACGGAGACCGCAACCGTCTTAGGCAGGTGTTTCTCAATATTCTTGACAACGCTCTCAAATACACGCCAAAGGGAGGTGTTGTAGCGGCACAGGTGATTTACACCAAGGATGATCCGGATGTCATCAAAATTGTCATCACGGATTCGGGTTGCGGAATTTCCACCGAGGATTTGCCGCGGGTCAAGGAAAAATTCTATAAAGCCAATCAATCGGTCGGCGGCTCCGGCATCGGTCTCGCCGTCGCCGATGAAATCATGAATCTCCACAACGGTTCGCTTGATATTGAGAGCGGCGAGGGAGTCGGCACCACCGTCACCCTCACCTTTCCCGTGTATCAGGAGGGACAGGAAAACAACACAGAAACAAAAAACATCAAACTGTAGGCGTTCGCTTTCAGCGAACCCTGCCATCCAGCAAAAGGAGTTCCTATGTCAAAACAAACAAAAAAAATCACCTCCATCGGCGGCAGCGCGCTGATTGAAGGTATCATGATGCGCGGTCCAAAAAAAAGCACCGTCTGTGTCCGCACAGGCAAGGATACTATCTACAGCAAAGACGTCCGTATCACAACTCTTGCCGAAAAATGTGCCCTTTTCAAGCTTCCGTTTTTCCGCGGAATAGCGGGTCTGATCGACTCCATGCGCCTGAGCTACAAAAGTCTGATGATTTCCGCAGACCAGGCGATCGAAAGCGTCGAAACGGAAGAGGATGAAAAACCGAGCAAATTTGAAAAGTGGCTTCAGGACAAATTCGGAGACAAGCTGATCAACGCACTGATGGTCTTTGCCTCCGTCCTGGGCGTTGCAATCGCTATTGCCCTGTTTTTCTTTTTGCCGTCTTTTCTCTTTGATCTCTGCGGCAATGTTGTGCCCGCTTTCCGCGAAAGCGACAGCACCCCCGAAATGGTGCGCCTCTGGAAATCCGTTTTTGAAGGCGTGCTGAAAATTGTTCTCTTCCTCGGTTACATCTTAATCGTTTCGCGCATGGGCGATATGAAACGCGTGTTCATGTATCACGGCGCGGAGCACAAGACTATTTTCTGCTACGAAAACGAGGAAGAGCTGACGGTTGAAAACGTCAAAAAGCAAACTCGCTTCCATCCGCGCTGCGGTACCAGTTTTATGGTTATTATGCTGATTCTCGGTATTGTGATCGGTCTTTTCGTACCCGCTGCACCTTTTGGTATAGCGTTTTTGAGACCCTTATTCAAAATTCTGCTTATCCCCGTGACCTGCGGCATCGGTTACGAGCTGATTAAGCTCTGCGGCAAGCACGACAATCACTTCACACGCATTATCGCCGCTCCCGGTCTCTGGGCGCAGCGCATCACCACCAAGGAACCCGAGGACGACATGATCGAAGTCGCGATCAAGGCAATTACGGCAGTAATCCCCGAGGACGGTTCCGACATTGTCAAAAACTGCGGATGCTAAAGGACGTATATATCACCTGCCGTGACGCGCTGAAACAGGGAGGTATTGAAAACGCTGCTTTTGAAGCGCAATGCATGCTGGAGCACTTGACGGGCTACAGCCGCGCAGCTCTTCTGGCGCACGGCGAGGAACCGTTTGACCGGCAGGATGCGCTGGACCATATGATCCGGCGCCGACTCGACCGCGAGCCTCTGCAATACATTTTCGGCAAATGGACCTTTTGCGGCATCGAGCTCGCTGTCGGCGAGGGCGTGCTGATTCCGCGCGACGACACCGAGGTTGTTCTCCGGCTCTGCATGGATTTTCTTAAAAGCAAACCAAACGCGCAGTGCATTGATCTCTGCGCAGGCAGCGGTGCAATTGCAATTGCACTGGCGCAGCTCTCTCACGCGGACGTCACCGCAATAGAACTGAGCGAACAGGCATATGCTTACCTAAAACAAAATACCAAAAACACGTCCGTTACCCCTGTCCGGGGCGATATCTTCACCTGTCACACAGATGTTCCGGACGCCGGTACAGACTTGATTGTCTCCAATCCGCCATACATTCCTTCCGCTGAACTTCCCTCCCTACAGACAGAGGTTCGGTTTGAACCGGCCATAGCACTTGACGGCGGCACGGACGGTACAGACTTTTATAAAACGATTATCCGCTGTTGGAGCAGCAAGCTCAAGCCCGGCGGCGCACTTGCTTTTGAACTCGGCGAACAACAGGCCGACATGGTACGCGATATGATGAAAACTGCCGGATTTGGCAATATCCGCACAGAAAAAGACTTTGGCGGCACGCAAAGGGCAATAATTGGAACAATGCTCTGAGTTTAGAAAATTTGTTCGAATTTTTGACTCCGTAAATCTTGCAAATTTTTTTCTAATCCTTTATAATATACACGAAACGTTTCAGATAGATTTTGACATGCACAACACGGAGGTAAATGAAAACATGGCAGCAGAGAAAAAAACTGACAAAAAACCGGATAAACAAACCGCGCTGGATACAGCGATCAAGCAACTGGAAAAACAATTCGGAAAGGGCGCCGTTATGCGTCTCGGCGAAAACAAACACATGAATGTGGAACATATTTCAACCGGCTCCCTCTCCCTCGACGTCGCTCTCGGCATCGGCGGACTGCCCCGCGGCAGAATCGTAGAGATCTACGGTCCCGAGTCCTCGGGCAAAACCACCCTCTCGCTGCACTGCATTGCGGAGGGTCAGAAAAACGGCGGCAATGTCGCCTTTATCGACGTAGAGCATGCGCTTGACCCTGTTTACGCGGAAGCGTTGGGCGTCAACATTGACGAACTGCTGGTATCGCAGCCGGACACGGGCGAGGACGCGCTCGAAATTGCCGAGGGACTGATTCGCAGCGGCGCCATCGACGTCATCGTTATCGACTCCGTTGCAGCGCTTGTTCCCAAGGCAGAGATTGAGGGCGAAATGGGCGACAGCCATGTCGGTCTGCATGCGCGCCTGATGTCACAGGCGCTCCGGAAGCTCGCGGGCGCAATCAACAAAAGCAACTGCGTTGCGATTTTCATTAACCAACTGCGCGAAAAAGTCGGCGTGATCTACGGCAACCCCGAGGTCACCACCGGCGGCAGAGCGCTGAAGTTCTACAGCTCCGTCCGCATTGAGATCCGCAAGGGCGAGGCGATCAAATCCAACGGAGAGATTATCGGAAACCACACCAAAGCAAAGGTGGTCAAAAATAAACTGGCGCCGCCCTTTAAGGTCGCAGAATTTGATATTATGTACGGCGAGGGTATTTCCCGCGAGGGCGAGCTTCTCGACATGGCGGTCGAGGCAGAAATCGTGCAAAAGTCAGGCGCGTGGTTCAGTTACAAGACCCAGCGTCTCGGACAGGGGCGCGATAAGGTAAAAGAACTATTCAAAAACGATCCCGAACTGGTTCGGCAAATTGAAACCGAGTTGTGGGAAAATATTGACAAGCTCTATGCCAAATCGACTCCCAAAGCAAAAGCAGCTCCCAAAGTAACTGTGGAGGAAGTTGCCGACGCACCTGCAGCCAAAACCACTGCCGCATCCGTCAATATCGACATCATGGTGGAGGACTGATGAAAATTACCGACATCCGTCCGCGGCGCAAAGCGCTGAGCGCGGTCTTTATCGACGGGGAATTCGCCGTGAATCTCGACACACAAGTATTGCTCGAAAACCATGTAAATATCGGGCTTGAACTTGATGACGAACAACTGCATGAGCTGATTGAACGCAGCAATGAACGCCGTGCCAAGGAAAAAGCGCTTTGGCTCATCTCCTATCGCAGCCACTCAAAAAAAGAGCTGCGCGATAAAATCCGTCGCACCTGCGACACAGACGCAGCCGAAAAAGCCGTCATGCGCATGGAAGAACTGGGCTTGGTCAATGACCGCGATTATGCCGAGCGCTATGCGCAAACCCTCATTTTTCACAAACACATGTCCAAACGCGGCGCAGCCATGGAACTGCGCCGCAAAGGCATTGACCGTGAACTCGCTGCAGAAATGCTGGATACCATTGACGTCGACGAACGAGAACAGATCGCGGCGATTATTGAACGAAAATATCCGCACATGGAAGATGAAAAAATCCGCCGCCGCGCTGCCGCCGCCCTTCAACGCCTCGGCTACAGCTGGGACGATATCCGGGCAGTCACGGACGATTTTCGAAACAGCGAATAGCCTAACAAACAACTAACCAAGGACTGACACATATGAATTACAAAGTAAGCATTGTCTCTCTCGGCTGCGCAAAAAATCAAGTCGATGCAGAGATGCTTCTCTATACACTGGAAGAACGCGGTTTCACCCTTGTGAACGACCCTGCGGACGCAGACGCCGTGATTGTGAACACCTGCGGCTTCATTGAATCGGCCAAACAGGAAAGCATTGATGAGATCATTGAACTCGGCGCGCTCAAGCGCGAAGGAAAAATCAAGGCAATTATCGTCACAGGCTGTTTGGCACAGCGTTATCAGAACAAAATTACCAAACAGCTCTATGAGGTAGACGCAGCGATCGGCATCGGCGCCAACGCTCAAATTGCCGACATTGTACTAAAAGCGCTTGCAGGCGAAAAAACAGAGCTTTTCCCCGACAAGCTTTCATTGCCACTGACAGGTGGACGGATTCCATCCACTCCTCCCTATTCGGCTTACCTAAAGATTTCCGACGGCTGCGACAATTGCTGTACCTACTGCGCTATCCCGATGATACGCGGCAGATTCCGCAGCCGCACCATGGAAGATATACTGACAGAAGCGCGTCAACTTGCCAACAACGGCGTGAAAGAACTTAATGTGATTGCACAGGACACCACCCGTTACGGCGAAGATCTTTACGGAAAACCGCAGCTCGCCGAATTGCTGCGCCGACTATGCGACATTCCAAAACTGCGCTGGATCCGCATTTTATACTGTTATCCCGACCGCGTTACCGACGAGCTGATTGATGTAATGGCACAGCAAGATAAGATTTGCAAATATATTGATCTGCCCCTGCAGCACTGCAACGGTGAAATCCTTCGCCGCATGAACCGCCGCGGCAACCGCGAAACCCTATCCGTCCTGCTGAAAAAGATCAGAGACAGAATTCCCGGCGTTGTGCTGCGCACCACGTTTATCACCGGATTCCCCGGAGAAACGGAGGAGCAGTTTGAAGAGCTGGCGCAGTTCGCGAACGATATTCGGTTTGAACGACTGGGCTGTTTTGCCTATTCGCAGGAGGAGGACACCCCTGCCGCCTCGCTTCCTGATCAAATCGACGATGAAGTTAAGCAACTCCGCGCCGACATCATTATGGAACAGCAACAAACGATTATGGCGGAATACTGCGAAAGCCTAATTGGCAGGGAACTGGAAATCCTCTGTGTAGGCTATGACCGCATTGCTGAATGCTTCTTCGGCAGAAGTTACGCCGACGCTCCGGAAGTGGACGGCTGTGTCTTTTTCACCTGTGGTGAAAGAAAACCGACGGCAGGTGAATTTGTTACAGTACGGATCGAGGATTACCTCGGCTGCGACCCCGTCGGCATTATGATTGATTAAAAGGTAACCACCATGAATTTACCGAATAAACTGACCTTGGGCAGAATTCTTCTGGTGCCGTTCTTTGTGGCGGCGCTGTTGATTCCGTTCCCGTCTCACAATATGTTTGCGCTGCTGCTTTTTATCGCGGCATCCGTCACCGATTTGCTTGACGGACGAATTGCGCGCAAATACAACTTAATTACCGATTTTGGCAAATTTGCCGATCCGTTGGCAGACAAAATCCTCGTGCTTTCCGCGCTGCTTTGCTTTATTCAGTTGGGTTGGTGCGACTGTGTGGCAGTCATCATCGTGCTGTTCCGCGAGTTCGCTGTAACCTCCATCCGTCTGATCGCCGCCGCAAAGGGCGAGGTCATTGCCGCCAACCAATGGGGTAAGATCAAAACCGTCACCCAAATGATTGCGGTTATCACGATCCTTACTTCCCGCGCCGCATTTGATATGATCGCACCGTTGTTGTCCGCATACTCTGTCAACGCGACAATCCTTCACTGGTTGTTTTGGTCAGGAGAGCTTCTCATCTGGATCTCTACCTTTTTTGCCATTCTCTCCGGTGTGGTGTATCTGAGCCAAAACCGTCGTTTTATTTCGGAAAAATAATATGGATGTGATTTTTTGTTTGACACCTTAAAATCAGATATCGCCGCAATTCTTGAGCGTGATCCCGCTGCCCGCAGCAAATGGGAGGTCATATTCCTTTATTCGGGCTTTAAGGCAATTCGCTCCCACAGGCGCGCACACTGGTTTCTGAAACACGGACATCCGTTTATCGCGCGCTGGATTTCACAACACAGCAGACATAAAACCGGCATTGAAATACATCCCGCCGCTCAAATCGGCAGAGGTGTGTTCATCGACCACGGTATGGGTGTGGTAATCGGAGAAACAGCTGTTATCGGCGACAACTGTACAATCTATCAGAATGTCACCCTCGGCGGCACGGGCAAGGAAACCGGCAAACGTCACCCTACGCTCCGCAAAAATGTACTCGTCGGCTCGGGCGCGAAGGTGCTCGGTCCCTTTACTGTCGGCGATAATGCCCGTATCGCGGCAGGTGCCGTCGTGCTAAGCGAGGTACCACCCAATTCCACTGCTGTGGGCGTACCTGCACGGATCGTCAAAATCAACGGTATCCGCAGTGAAAACCTTGACCAGATCCACATTTCCGATCCTGTGTCACAGACATTGTGCAAGATGGAACAGCGTATCCATGTACTGCAGGATGAAATAAAAGAATTGAAAAAACAAGGAGCAGACCATGATTCTATATAATTCTCTCGGACAGACAAAGCAAGAATTCATCCCCCATAACGGCAATAAGGTCAGTATGTACACCTGCGGTCCTACAGTCTACCACTATGCCCACATCGGCAATCTGCGCACCTACATCATGGAGGATGTGCTCGAAAAGTATTTGCGCTTCGCCGGCTATGACGTCAAGCGTGTCATGAACATCACGGATGTCGGACATCTGTCCAGCGACGCTGATACGGGCGAGGATAAAATGATTGCCGGCGCAAAGCGCGAGCATAAGACTGTCCTTGAAATTGCAAAATTCTACACAGACGCATTCTTTTCCGACTGCAAAAAACTCAACATCAAGTTCCCCGACGTGGTCGAGCCCGCGACAAATTGTATCGACGAATTTATTCATATGATATCTGTCCTGCTTGAAAAAGGCTACGCTTACCCGGCAGGCGGCAATGTTTACTTCGACACCTCCAAGCTCGACGCTTACTATGTCTTTGGTAATATAAACGAGGAGGACCTCGCCGTCGGTGTACGCGACAGCGTAGAGGAAGATGTAAACAAACGCAACAAAACCGACTTTGTGCTCTGGTTCACGAAATCCAAATTCGATTCTCAGGAACTAAAATGGGAAAGCCCGTGGGGGCTCGGGTATCCGGGCTGGCACATCGAATGCTCCTGCATCAGCTACAAACACAACGGTGAGTATCTCGATATTCACTGCGGCGGTGTGGACAACGCTTTTCCCCACCACACCAACGAAATCGCACAGTCTGAATCCTTCCTCGGACACAAGTGGTGTAACTACTGGTTCCACGTGCTTCATCTGCTCGACGCGCGCGGAAAAATGAGCAAATCCAAGGGCGACTTTCTGACGGTCTCGCTATTGGTGAAAAAAGGCTACAATCCGCTCGTATACCGCATGTTCTGCTTACAAAGCCACTACCGCAAACCACTAACCTTTACCTACGAAAGTCTTGACAACACGGCAACCGCGTACGATAAGCTGTTAAAGCGTATTGCTGCTATTCCGAACGAGGGCGCCATCGAACAGGATAAGGCGGTCACTCTGATCGCTTCTTTCAGAAATGCGTTAGACAATGATCTCAACACCTCGCTCGGTCTGACCAGTCTTTACGACGTGATCAAGGCGGACGTCAACGGCGCTACGAAGCGGTATGTCATCGGTGAAATGGACAAAGTTCTGTCGCTCGGTTTACTGCAGGCTCCCGCCGAAACCAACCATGCTACCGACGACGCACTGACTGCCGAAATTGAGGATTTGATTGCCCAACGCACCGCGGCAAGAACCGCCAGAGACTGGGCAACCGCCGACGCAATCCGCGACAAACTTAAGGAGATGCATGTTGTACTCCTCGACACCAAAAACGGCGTGAGCTGGTCGATTGAAAAATAACATGATGGTTGTTTCGGCAGGGCACGCAGCGTTCTTCGGCTTGTCTTGCAAACAGCAATCTCACAAGCATTTGTCTCTGTTTATCTGAGATAAGTATAAAAAAAACTCCCTTTCCATATACTGTATCGGAAGGGGAGTTTTTTCATGAAATATTTCTTACTCACCAAACGGAGCCTTGTGTCTATTGCCTTTTGCGGTATCATCGGCGCGATGGCGGCAGTAATGGCGATTTCTTCCACCGTCAAAGCGGTACAAACTGCCGCCGCACCAAAAGAAGTTCCTATCTACCGCGTGCAGTCCGACAAAAATCAGGTTGCAATTTCCTTTGATGCGGCATGGGGAGATGAGCAAACCGAGGATTTGCTCGATATTCTTGACAAATACAAGGTCAAAGCAACATTCTTTTTGGTAGGCGACTGGGTTGACAACTTCCCCGACGACGTTAAGGAAATTGCTGCGCGCGGTCACGATATCGGCAACCACAGCAACACCCATCCGCATATGCCGCAGCTCTCAACCGGGGAAGAAACCGCAGAAATCCAAAAATGCAACGAAAAAATTGAAGCGCTGACGGGCACCCCGCCAACCCTGTTTCGCGCCCCTTACGGTGATTACAACAACGATGTCGTCAACACGGTCAAAAGTCTCGGCATGTACTGCGTGCAATGGGACGTCGACTCCCTCGACTGGAAAGATCCGTCGCCCGATCAGATGTGCAGCAACGTGGTCAGCAAGGTGCAGGACGGTTCGATTGTCCTCATGCACAACGGCGCAAAAAATACCCCAGCCGCGCTGCCGTCCATCATCGAGGGCATACAAGACAAGGGATTCGATATCGTACTGATTAAAGATTTGATTCCCGAGGGAGAGTATTACACCGATGTGCAGGGTGAATTTCATCTTTCCAACTGAAAACGGAAAGTGTTAGACAACTTAGCGTTTAGGTTTTAGAAGATTAACATAGACCGCAAAGGCTGTGCACCTTTCATCCGGCAAAAAACTATATTCGGTTTTCGAAATAAAAAGCAGGACAGCCAACAAGCTGTCCTGTTTTGATTAATCGTAAATAATAACAGGCGTACCGTACTCGGTATTGTAATAAATCTTTTGCACCTTGCTATACGGCGTGTTGACGCATCCGTGAGAGCCGTTGCCTTGATAGATGTCGCCTCCAAAATACGACCGCCAGCTCGCGTCGTGAATTCCGTATCCGCCGTAGAATCCCATCCAGTAGTTAACAAAAGAACGGTATCCGGGTCCGACCAAATACGTATCACGCGCACGTGACTGAATATTGAAATATCCTGCCGGTGTGTTGTCGTATCCGTCGTCGTTACCCGTGACAACATCGGTTTCACAAATCAGCTTGCGGTCGACATACAGCCACATGTATTGCTGCTTTATACTGATTTCAATATATGTTCCGCCGACGTTTCTCCCGTAGGCGCCGCTGGTGACGGTTTTGCCCTCAACGCCCCATGTACCGAGCACCTTGGTTCTGCTTTCACCGTTGATCTTATAGGGCTGAATGCGGAAATAATACTTGGTGCCGGGCGTCAAACGTACCGTATTGAAATAATTGTCGGTAGTGGTATCCAAATACTTAAAATTTGTGTAGCGATCTGTGGAATAATAAATATCATATCCCGTTGCCCACCGGTTGTGGCGCCAACTGAGATTGACGCGTGAAACAAAGCTGGTGGAATCGGTACTCGGCGAACACATACCGCAAATAAACTTAATCGTATTGTGATATGCATGATAAATTGCGTCGCCGTAAAGGATTCTGTAGGGGCGCACGCTGTAGTAATACGCTCTGCCGTCCTCAACATTGGTATCTGTAAAAAAGGTCACGCTGTTGTCCGTAATGGTTTTGTACAACTCATATTCACCGTCTGTGTAGTAACAGGCGCGGTAGATCTTATAGCCTGTAGCCTTGGGGTTTCGATCCCATTCGAATTGGAGCACACTGGAGGAACGCACCATATCCAGACCGGTAACGGTTCCCGCCTGCGTTGCGGTTTTTTTGAGCGCCGCTTCTCCCTCAACCGTCTGTCCGTTCTTCGTGACATATGCGGCAACCCTGAACCAGTACTGCGTGGTGTGCTGAAGATTCTTGATCGTGGCGGTGTTGCCGGTAACGGTAGCCGCCTTGACAAATCCGGTGCTTGTGTCTCTGTTGCACATATAAACATTGTACCCGGTAGCGCCTGCAACCTTGTCCCATTTCAACGTGATATAGCCCGGCTCAAAGCTGATTTTCTCCACATTTTGAACCTTTCCGACGGTGATCGGCGGCTCTGTTGGAGGCTCGGTCGGCGGCTGTGTAGGCACATCCGTTGCGGGCGCTTCTGTAGATGCTGCAACGGTTACCGGGTTGGTCGCTGCAACCTGCGTATCATTCTCGGCGGCAGAAAATCTTACGGCAGAAACAGCCGTAACCGCAACCGTGACACTGAGAAGAGCAACCGCAAAGCTTCGTATTTTTCTCATGTCAAATTCCTCCCTAAATGAATATATTCTGCAAGGCACTGCGCACAGCTCCTTTGGATTCACTGTCCGGCAACAGCTTTTCTTACCTCCTCTTTCAGACGTTCAAAAGGCGTGTTCTTTTCCTCTGTCTCCGTCCGGGAAAGAACACGCGGCGTCAGGTTGGAAGCACCCGGTTGGGAATGCATCTGCATACGGATCCCCTCCTGCCGGATCAGCGCAAACAACTCGCTGAGAGATTCCGTACGGTCGATCGCACCGAGAAGACGTGTCTGATCCTTGGGCTCCCACTGCGGCGGCACATATCCGATCGCCTTGAGCACTTCCGCTTTCAGTCTTTCGAGCGGCGTATCGGAGTTGCGGACAATGTCTTTTGGTGTCAGGCGCCGGGGCGCAAGATTGGATGCGCCGGTCTGCGCATGCATTGGCAGGGAAATGCCCTCCCATTGAATCAATGCGAAAAGCTGACTGAGTGTGGTGCATTCCTGAATCGCCCGAACCAGTTCATCACGACTTTTTTTTCGGTAACCACGGGCGTACGACATGTACGAATTACTCACTCCATCACCTCCCGCTGTATTACATCAGATTTATTCATATTGTTATTATACTGAAAAACGGGAATTATTTCAATACAAAATAATAAAATATTTGTTTACAGATGGTTTACTTTATGATATGATGAACATAGTCATCTTTAAGAAAAAGAAAAGGAAATGGAAATATGAAAAAAATTATCTCTATCGCTCTCACGGCAACTGTCTGCACTGCAGCATTTTGCGGCTGCGGATCCAACAACGGCGCCTCTCCGTCGCCAAATGATACCGACACCGCCTCTCAGTCTGCCACACAGCCTGTCACAGATACTCCCGTAAAAACAACGGGCAATAAAATCCATATCAACGATAATACGCTCGGCGATATCTGGATTACCGAGCTGGACGGAGTCGATGTCAACAAACTCAACCTATCCGGATTCACCTCCGACGAAACCTTCAAATACTATTATGAAAACAACCAATCTATGTCCAACGAAGGTATTGACGTTTCTTCTTTCAGCGGCACGATCGACTGGGAAAAAGTAAAAGAAAGCGGAGTTGACTTCGCAATGATCCGCCTCGGCGGCAGGGGGTACGGTGCGCAGGGTGATCTGTACACGGACGACAATGCCGCGGTAAACCTCAAGGGCGCGCGCGACGCCGGCATCAAAATAGGCGCTTATTTCTATTCGCAGGCAACAACAAATGCCGAAGCCGAAGAAGAAGCGACATATGCCAAGGAGATTCTCGGCGACACAAAGCTCGACTATCCACTCGTGTACGACTGGGAGATCGTCAAAGATGATAACGCACGAACAGACAGTGTCACCTCCACACAGGCAACTGAATGCGCGGTTGCTTTCTGTGAGAAAGTCAAATCCTTCGGCTACATACCAATGGTCTATTCCGCAAGCCGCGAGCTCTACTTTAAATACGATCTCACACGTCTCAAAGATTACGAGCTTTGGCTGGTACAATACGCCGATTTGCCCAACTTCTACTACAAATTTTCCATGTGGCAATACTCTCAATCGGGTCATATTAACGGCGTGGAGGGAACCGTCGACCTCAATGTCAGCTTCAAAAACGTTGCGGACTATGCAAAATAAGAACGCAACGCAGCACATATCAATAAACCGAATCCTATCCCGCAGGGCATGGCAAACACCCTGCGGGATATTACTATTAGTTAATCTTATCTCAACTCCTATTGCTATTAGTATAATTTATTTAAGGAATTATTGTAATATTTTACTAATTTTATATAGCAATATTTGGCACAACACCAACCATTATCACGATTTTTATTTCTCTTATTGAAGTTTATAAATTTTTTGTTATAATAAAAGGGTGCTTTGTTACAGCTTTGTAACAGTTAATGAGATAGGAGAAATTATCGTGAAAACAAAATTCATTGGTTTGGATGGCTACAGCGAGATCGAATCTGTTTCCAAAAAACGCAGAACCGCAAGGCAATCCAAAAACCTTACCACTTCACAAAAGACCGTCCGCTTTGTCAAAAGAGCCGTGACACTCTGCGCGAAGAATATCAAAAGGAAAACAGCCGGACAAACGGCGTCAAAAAAAGTACGCAGACCGCAGAGCACCATTTTTGACAGACAATACGCACAGACCAGACGTGTACCCGCAACAGCAGGCTCTGCGATGGACAGCCTTCAATATCTCCGCTCCATGCCCTCGGGTAAGAAATTCTATGCACACAGCGCACCGTCTGAACCGCATCAGCACAAAATTGTTAAAAAGAAGGTTGTGATGGCAGTTGCAGCGTGCGTGACGGCAATCATGCTGTCTTGTGTAACGGTTGCCAGCGCGCTTGACGCGCCCCAGCCGGAAAAAACCGAGGAACCAAAGACAAACGTCGTATTCCCGGCAACCTCCGACGAGCTTTCCTACTCGCTGGATACGCCTAATATGTATATGAACAACGCATTCGCTTCTCTTTACATCGACGGAGAACTGATCGGCACTACAAACGACCCCGATGCGCTGGAAAACGCGCTGGATCAATATTTGATCGACTGCCGTGCAGGCTATGACAATACCACAACTACAGAATTTGTCAATGATGTACGCGTTGACCGACACGGCCCGGACGACAGCGTTCTCCTGACAGCCGGAGAACTGATGCAGGCGGCAGCGGATAAATTCTCTGTCAAGCTTGAAACCAACTGGTCATATGAAAGTGAGATCGACTACGAAACTGACATTACCTACGACGAGAACGAAAACAGCGATTACGAAACGGTCGTCACGGAAGGCAAGCCGGGTACGGAAGAAATCAACATTCGCCTGACCTACATCGACGGTAACTTTGTCAATGCCGACGTAATCAGCACCGAGCTGATATCCGAACCTGTCACGGAAACCATCATCCGCGGCGCAAAACAGGACCAGCAGGAAAGCGCTTCCGTAAGCGCAACTTCGGGTCAGTTCATTTGGCCGTTCCCCCATACCCACAATATCACCAGTCTTTTTGAGTGGCGATGGGGCAGAATGCACCAGGGCATTGATATCGCCGGAGGAGACGATTACGGCCAGCCAATTATTGCAGCGGACAGCGGCAGAGTGACTTGGTCGGGAAACGACGGCGGCGGTTACGGCAATTATGTCATGATCGACCACGGCAACGGCTATATGACCGTTTACGCCCACGCCTGCGCGGTTGCGTGCTCCACGGGCGATTATGTCAACCAGGGCGATGTGATTGCCTACTGCGGCTCAACGGGTAACTCCACCGGACCACACCTCCACTTTGAAGTCAGGGTTGACGGAACACAGGTTGACCCTCTCGGATATGTCAGCTAAAGGCGCTGCCGCACTACCTGCGGCGTTGCATATAATCCCATTCAACAATCCCTATTTTACAATAAATTCCTTCTACAGCAGGGCTGTCGCGTGTTTGGCGACAGCCCTGACTCCTTTATTTAAACATATACTGCGCGGTATCCACAATATTTTCAAATGTCTTATAGGCACGGCTGGCTTTTTTGCGGAGCTTGGGGTTATCGTCCGCTGCTTTTTTTCCGACATAGCCTACCGCCATTCCTGCCGCCATTCCAATGGCAACACCCTTGACGACATTCATTGCACTTTTGTTCATGCTATCACCTCTTTTTTTAATCGGATATTGATATTATTGGCGTTTCGCGTTACAATATGAATGGAAACTAGTTTGAAAGGAAAAATTTACCATGTCAAAACTCAACCTTGTCCTCGTCGAACCGGAAATCCCGCAGAACACGGGCAACATCGCACGTACCTGCGCGGCGACAGGCGCGTCGCTTCATCTGGTGGAACCGCTGGGATTCAAGATCGACGACCGCAAGCTCAAACGCGCAGGGCTGGACTACTGGCACCTGTTGGATATCACTTTTTACAAAAGTCTTGACGATTTTTTTGAAAAAACAAAGGGCGGACAGTACTTTTTTTTCTCCACAAAGGGCACGCACCGCCACTCCGACATGCATTACCCCGACAACTGTTACCTGCTATTCGGCAAGGAAACACGCGGTCTGCCCGAGCACGTGCTGATGCGGCACCCGAATGAAACCCTACGGCTCCCGATGATAGACGAAGCGCGCAGCCTGAATCTCTCCAATTCTGTCGCCATCGCCGCTTATGAGGTGCTGCGGCAGTGGGATTATCCAGCGCTGCAAAACAAAGGCGAGCTTCACCGCCATAAATGGAGCGACGTGACAAACACCGACGAATGACGAATTTTTCCAACAAATCATCCAAAACCTATTGATATAAAACAGAAAATGTACTATAATATGGATGATGTAAAAGATTGCTTTTTTACAGATCTCATAAAACCGAAAGGATGTAAAGACTATGCAGCTTAACAAGGTATCCGTTGACGACATCAACGTCAAGGGTAAAAAAGTTCTCGTGCGCGTTGACTTCAACGTGCCCCTCAAGGACGGCGTCATCACCAACGATAACAGAATCGTTGCCGCGCTCCCCACTATCAAAAAATTAATTGCCGACGGCGGCAGGGTGATCCTCTGCTCTCATCTGGGAAAGCCCAAAAACGGTCCCGAAGAGAAGTTCTCCCTTGCTCCCGCAGCCGTTCGTCTGTCCGAGCTTCTCGACAAAGACGTTGTATTTGCCAATGACGACGAGGTCGTCGGTGCAAACACCAAGAAGGCTGTCGCTGAAATGAAAGACGGCGACGTTGTGCTTCTGCAGAACACCCGTTTCAGAAAAGAAGAAACCAAAAACCTGGAGCCTTTCTCCTCTGAGCTCGCTTCTCTCGCGGATGTATTCGTCATGGACGCATTTGGCTCCGCACACCGTGCGCACTGCTCAACAGCAGGTGTAACCGATCACATCAAGGATACCGCTGTCGGTTACCTGATGCAAAAGGAAATCAATTACCTCGGTAACGCTGTGGAAACTCCCGTGCGTCCCTTCGTCGCGATTCTCGGCGGTGCAAAGGTTGCAGACAAGCTCAACGTTATCTCCAACCTCCTCGAAAAGTGCGATACTTTAATTATCGGCGGCGGTATGGCATATACCTTCCTCAAGGCACAGGGCAGGGAAGTCGGCAAATCCCTTGTGGACGACAGCAAGCTCGATTATTGCAAGGAAATGATGGAAAAGGCGGAAAAGCTCGGCAAAAAACTCCTGCTCCCCATCGACACCACAATTGCAGCCGGATTCCCCGATCCTATCGACGCGCCGATCGACGTTCAGGTGGTTGATGCCGACGCCATTCCCTCCGATATGGAAGGTTTGGATATCGGCACCAAGACACAGGCTCTCTTTGCAGACGCCGTAAAATCTGCCAAAACCGTTGTATGGAACGGTCCCATGGGTGTATTTGAGAACCCCACCCTCGCAGCAGGCACGATCGCAGTTGCCAAGGCGCTTGCGGAGACCGACGCCACCACCATCATCGGCGGCGGTGACTCCGCAGCAGCTGTTATTCAGCTCGGCTTTGCCGATAAGATGAGCCACATCTCCACAGGCGGCGGCGCTTCCCTTGAGTACCTCGAAGGAAAAACCTTGCCCGGCATCGCGGTTATTGCAGATAAATAAGCAGTATTTTCGGGCGCACACTGCGTGCGCCTGTCATATTTTGACGAAAGGATTGCATACAATATGGATAAAGCAAAGAGAAAAGCTATCATTGCCGGCAACTGGAAAATGAACAAGACCCCTTCGGAGGCAAAGGCGCTGCTCAGCGAAATCGCTCCCCTCGTCCGGGACGCAGACTGCGAAATTATCGCCTGCGTTCCCTATGTTGACCTTGCCGCCGCGCTCGAAGCAACCGCCGGCACCAATATAAAAATCGGCGCAGAAAACTGCCACTGGGCGGAAAGCGGTGCCTTCACGGGTGAAATCTCCACCGGCATGCTCCGGGAGATCGGTGCGGAATACGTCGTTCTCGGTCACTCCGAGCGCAGGCAATACTTCGGCGAAACCGATGAAACCGTCAACAAAAGAACCAAAGCGGCGCTGGCAGCCGGTCTCAAGCCCATCGTCTGCGTCGGAGAACTGCTCTGGGAGCGCGAGTGCAATATCACCGAAGAAGTGATTGCCAGACAGATCAAACTCGACCTGTGGCGTGTTTCCGAGGAGGAACTGAAAAATGTTGTGATCGCTTATGAGCCTGTTTGGGCAATCGGCACCGGCAAAACTGCTACCGCCGACCAGGCAGAGGAGGTCTGCGCCTTCATCCGAGCACAGCTTGTAAAGCTCTACAATCAGAGTGCGGCTGACGCGGTCACCATCCAGTACGGCGGCTCCATGAACGACGGAAACGCCGACGAGCTTCTCTCCAAGACAAATGTAGACGGCGGCCTGATCGGCGGCGCGTCGCTTGTCGCAACCAAATTTGCGGCGATCGTCAAGGCAGCAAGCAAATAAATTTCTCATGAAAGGGACTTTTTCACCATGAAAAAATCTTTGATATTAATGATTCTCGACGGCTTCGGTGCGGGCAAGCAGGGTGAAGAAAAAACAAATGCCATTCTTGCGGCAAACACACCGCATATAGACAAGCTTTTCAGCGAAAATCCGCTGACCCAAATCGGCGCCTCCGGTATGGACGTCGGTCTGCCCGACGGTCAAATGGGCAACAGCGAGGTCGGTCACACCAATATCGGTGCGGGCAGAATCGTCTATCAGGAACTGACCCGCATCACCAAAACCATCAATGAGGATAAACTCAAGGACAACGAGGCAATTGTCGGAGCAATTCAAAAAGCAATCGACAACGGCTCCGCACTTCATCTGATGGGACTGCTCTCCCCCGGCGGTGTTCACAGCCACATTACCCACCTCTACGGTATCGTAGAGCTGGCCAAAAACATGGGACTGACAAAAATCTTCATTCATGCGTTCCTCGACGGACGCGACGTACCGCCTTCCAGTGCGGCGGAATATATGGAGGACTGTCTCAAGGAACTCGACAAGATCGGCGCCGGCAAAATTGCCACGGTAATGGGCAGATATTACGCCATGGACAGAGACAACCGCTGGGAACGCGTTGAAAAGGCGTATGCCGCCATCGTCTACCGCGAGGGCGTCAGCGAGGACTGCCCGGTTCAGGCGATTAAGAATTCTTACGAAAACGGCGTAACGGACGAATTTGTTCTACCCGCTGTGATCCAAGGCGGCGAACCGCTGCAGGCGAACGACAGCGTGATTTTCTATAATTTCCGTCCCGACAGAGCGCGCGAAATCACACGCACCTTTGTCGATCCCGATTTTTCCGGCTTCGAACGCAAAAACGGCTTCTTTCCCCTCCATTACGTCTGCATGACGCAATATGACGCGACGATGCCAAACGTGGAGATCGCCTTTAAGCCGCAGACACTGACAAATACGCTGGGAGAATACATTTCTTCCCTCGGTATGAAACAACTGCGCATTGCCGAAACCGAAAAATACGCGCATGTTACCTTCTTCTTTAACGGCGGTGTTGAAACGGTTTATGACGGGGAGGATCGAATCCTTGTCAAATCCCCCTCCGTCGCGACCTACGATCTGCAGCCTGAAATGAGCGCCTATAAGGTTACAGAAAAGCTGATACCTGCTGTCAAAAGCGGTACATACGACATGATCATCCTCAATTTCGCAAACTGCGATATGGTTGGTCACACCGGTGTATTTGAAGCGGCCGTCAAAGCTGTCGAAGCTGTCGACGACTGCGTCGGTCAGGTTGTTGACGCGGTGCTCACAATGGGCGGAGCGGCGATTATCACAGCCGATCACGGCAACGCCGACAAGATGATCGACGAGGACGGCAAGCCCTTTACGGCGCACACCACCAATCCCGTTCCTTTCTGCGTCATCGGTTATCCCTGCAAACTCCGCGAGGGCGGCGTGCTGGCGGATATCGCTCCCACTATGCTCAAAATCATGGGTCTTCCGCAGCCAAAGGAAATGGAAGGCAAAAGTATTATCATCTAACTGCTTTTTACACAGCGCCCCTGAAAATTTCAGGGGCGCTTTTTGAAAAATTCGACGTGCTTGTTTTTTATCTCGTCATTTTTTGTCGGGCAGCAAAAGGCATCCGCAGCGCCGTTGAAAACACCCTCCGCCGCGCATGCGAAAAAGCCTTGCAAGCTCCTGTGCGTTCATGTATAATAAAGGCAATACCGCATCATTCTAACAGCGGATAAAGCAAAGGAAAATGCCCATGTTCAAACTCAAACGATTTTTGAAAGATTATAAAAAGGAAGTTATCATCGGTCCGCTCTGCAAGCTGTTCGAAGCGATACTGGAGCTGTTTGTACCGCTGGTAATGGCGCAAATCATTGACGTCGGCATCAACGAATTGCACGACACAGGTTATGTGCTGCGTATGGGAGGGCTGCTGGTATTGCTCGCCGTTACAGGATTGACGAGCGCGCTGTTTTGCCAGTATTTCGCCTCCAAAGCGTCGCAGGGCGCCGGCACCAAAATTCGCCGCGCCCTCTTTTCGCATATCAACACGCTCTCTCATGCGGAGCTCGACCGGTTAGGCACACCCTCGCTGATCACACGCATCACCAACGACACCAATCAGGTGCAGCAGAGCATTGCCATGACGATCCGTCTGCTGACCCGCGCACCCTTTATCGTTATCGGCTCGCTGATCATGGCGATATCCATTAACGCGGAAATATCCATCATTTTCTTCGCTGCCGCCCTGCTGATCGGCGCTTCTCTGTACTTTGTGATGAGCCGCAGCGTGCCGCTGTACGCCGCAGTACAGAAAAAGCTTGATAAAATCGGCTTGATCTCCCGCGAAAACCTTTCGGGTAACCGCGTGATACGCGCGTTCTCCAAGCAGGAAACCGAAAAGGAACGCGTCGATGCAGCAACGGACGACCTGACCAAAACCTCCGTGCGCGTCAGTAAGCTTTCCGCTCTGCTCAGCCCCGTCACCTACCTTGTCACGGACTGCGCGATCATCGCGATCGTTTGGTTCGGCGCTGTGAATGTCAACGCAGGAGGTATGCAAACGGGAGATATCGTCGCTCTGGTCAGTTACATGACACAGATCCTGCTTGCAATGGTTGTGGTTGCCAATCTGGTCATTCTGATGACAAAAGCTTCCGCCTCTGCAAAACGCATTAACGAAGTTTTTGAAACCCTGCCGAGTGTGGCGGAAACCCGCCACGATACAATTTCTATTATTGAAAACAGTCCGAAAATCGAATTTCACAACGTCTGCTTTCATTACGCCGACGACAGTGAAGATGAGCTCACCGACATCAGCTTTTCCATCCAAAAAGGACAAACCGTCGGTATTATCGGCGGTACGGGCGCGGGAAAGTCAACGCTTGTCAACCTGATTCCGCGCTTCTATGACGCCGGCTCAGGCAGTGTATGCATCGACGGCCGCGACGTACGCGACTATCCGTTCCGTCAGCTGCGCCGACAATTCGGCATGGTACCACAACAAAGCGTGCTGTTCAGCGGCACCATACGCGATAACCTGAAATGGCAGAATCCTGACGCAACCAACCAAGACATACACCGTGCACTGCAAATTGCGCAGGCATCGGAATTCATCGACAAGCTGCCTGACGGCATTGACAGCCACGTGGAACAGGGGGGCAAAAATTTCAGCGGCGGTCAGCGCCAACGCCTCTGTATCGCGCGCGCCATCGTCAGCAATCCGGACATTTTGATTCTCGACGACAGTTTCTCCGCTCTCGATTTCGCGACCGACGCAGCGCTGCGCAGGGCGCTTGCAACATATAAACGCGACATCACCACGCTGATCGTCACACAGCGCTGCTCTACCATCAAAAGCGCAGATTGGATTCTGGTACTCAGCGACGGTCGGCTTGCCGGTCAGGGCACACATGACGAACTGTTCGAACGCTGTGATACTTACCGCGACATCTGTCTCTCACAGCTGAATGAAACGGAGGTGGCAAAATGAAAAAAAACTCCGCCGTCAGAAAACTTCTTGTGCGTCTGAAAAACCATCTGGGGCTGTTGATTCTCGCGCTGTTCAGCGCCATCGTCAGCATTTCCCTCACTCTGCTCATCCCCGTCCTCGTCGGCAACGCAATTGATCGCATCGTCGCACAGGGACAGGTTTACTTTGAGGACGTAACACGGATCCTTATCTATATTGCTGCCGCCATCGTCGGCGTAACGGTCTGCCAGTGGCTGATGAATTATCTTATCAATTTGATCAGCTTTTATCTGGTACGCGATCTGCGTCGCGACGTATTCCGCAAATTCAACACGGTTCCGCTCTCCGCAATCGACTCTCACGCACACGGCGATCTGATCAGCCGTGTGATCAACGATGTAGACGCCGTCGGCGATGGTCTGACACAAATCATACTACAACTTTTTTCCGGGGCGGTCACGATTATCGGCACACTGATTTTTATGATTGCCATTGACTGGCGGATTGCGCTTGCGGTCTTTCTGCTCACCCCTCTTTCGCTGTTTTTGGCAGCATTTATCGGCAGACTCACCCACCGCCGCTTCACGGAACAGCAGATATTACAGGGCCAAATCTCCTCATTTGTTGAGGAGCATGTCGGCAACCAACGCCTGGTCAAAGCGTTTTCCTTTGAAGAACGCGCCTTCGAGGGCTTTGAGCAATACAATGAACAACTCTATGACGTCGGCTTCAAGGCGCAGTTTGCAGGTGCACTCGCCAACCCCAGTACACGGTTTGTCAATGCGTTGGTTTACGCTGCTGTCGGCGTGTTCGGTGCCATCACTGTTCTCTCCGGCGGTCTGAGTATCGGCGGACTGTCCTGCTTTCTCACCTACGCCAACCAATACACCAAACCCTTTAATGAGGTCACGGGCGTACTGACACAGATGAGCACCGGCGTCGCTGCCGCAGAGCGCGTATTCGAAGTCCTCGACTGGGAGGATGAAAGCCCGGACAAAACGCAAACACATATCCAAAACTGCCGAGGAGCCGTTAAAATTGAGGATGTAAGCTTTTCTTATGTGCCCGAAAAGCCATTAATCCGCCATTTCTCTCTTGATGTTCCCAGCGGCTCTCACGTTGCCATCGTCGGTCCTACAGGCTGCGGCAAAACCACGCTGATCAATTTGCTCATGCGCTTTTACGACGTTAATGAGGGCAGGATCCTCCTTGACGGCACGGACATCCGCGATCTGAGCCGCAACGAGCTGCGCAGCAGCTACGGCATGGTGCTGCAGGACAGCTGGCTGTTTAGCGGCACCATTATGGAAAACCTTCGTTACGGCAATGAGTCCGCCACGGACGAGGAAGTGATCGCGGCAGCAAAATCCGCACATGCTCACAGCTTCATCCGCCGCATGCCCAAGGGCTATCAAACCGAAATCAGTGAGGGCGGCGGCAATCTCAGCCAGGGGCAAAAACAGCTGCTCTGTATTGCACGCGCCATGCTGACCAATCCGAGCGTGCTGATTTTGGACGAAGCGACCTCCTCCATCGACACCCTCACAGAAATCCGTGTACAAAAAGCTTTCGCCAAAATGATGCAGGGCAGAACTAGCTTTGTCGTCGCTCACCGCCTGTCCACGATCAAGGAAAGCGACGTGATTCTGGTGATGAAGGACGGCAACATTATCGAACAGGGAAGCCATCGGGAATTGCTGCAACAACACGGCTTTTATGATACGCTTTACCACTCTCAGTTCGAAAAACAATAAACCATACCGCAGCATGCAGATGCTGCCGATAATATTCATTTTCTTCTCCGCATACAATGGATTGATATTGTATGCGGAGGTTTTGTTATGATAACGGCACTAAGTGTGAATATTCCCGAAAAATCAGAAGGCTTCAAGCGACTGACCAACCGCCTGCGGCGCGACAAGGTGGAGGTCTGCGTCAGCCGTGCGCGCGGCGTTAGTTTACGCCATATTACATATACCAGCTACAGCGGTGAAGTGCGCCTGGACCGCGCCGACAACCTCATCGGCGCACAGCGTTCGCAGCTGCTTTGCTCCGAAAAACTTGTCTTTCCGCTGAGAAGCGGCTACCGACGATTCTCTTCCTCTTCCTTTTCCTCGCGGCTCTGCTCCAATATGGCGCTTGAGGTATTGCGTGCCTGCCCCTCTGCCGCTGCGTTGCGGTGCGGAATGTTTGATCCTCATGCCCTTGCAGCCGACTGGCTTCTCCGATCACTCGCCTGCTGCATCAATCCCATCGTCGTAACAGACAACAACGAAATATACTCCCTTGCGCGCGAACGCGCTCTTGAAGAGCTTGGCGCCTCGATCACCCTCACCAAAAGCCGCACAGAGCTGGAGTCGTGCGACTTTCTCCTTGCACCGTCGGGCATCAGAGAACCGCTGTGTCTCCATCCGGGAGTCATCGTACTAACAGCCGGCAAACCCTCCGCACCTATCGGCGGAGAAATCTACTATCACTACAATTTTCGGATGCCCAACGGATTCGACACCATCAAGCCTGCCGAACTAAGCGAAGAGTATTTTTGTTCGGCTCTCTACACCCTCGGCGCACAGTACGAGCTTGGCTCCATCGTACCGCTGAGCTGCAGCGGTCAATACTGCTCACAAACTGTCAAATCCCTCGCAATGTTGCTTGACAACCGTGCAAAAAAAGCATATAATAAATGAGTATGTAACCAAAAGAAAGGATGTTTTTCATATGGCAGCAAAACCGACCATGCTTACGGCTGAAGGCTTGAAAAAACTCGAGGAGGAGCTCGAATTTTTACAAAACGTTAAACGTAAGGAAATAGCGGAAAAAATCAAGGTTGCACGTTCCTTCGGCGACCTCTCCGAGAACAGCGAATACGACGACGCCAAAAATGAACAGGCAATTATGGAGGCACGTATCACCACCATTGAGTCCATTCTTAAAACCGCTGTTCTGATCGACGAATCCGAGACCTCGAACGAACGCGTTCACCTCACTTCTGTTGTTACGATCGAAATGCTGAACACGGGCAGACAGGTACAGTATATGATCGTCGGCTCCGGATCCAACGAAGCAAACCCCAGAGAGGGTAAAATCTCTGACGAAAGTCCCATCGGTGCGGCGCTGATGGACAAGAGCGTCGGCGATGTGGTAGAGGTGGAAACCCCGGGCGGCGTTGTCGGCATCAAGATTTTGGAAATTACAAAGTAAGGAAGTAGCAATATGAGCAACAAGCCACAACAGGCAAACACAAGCGACGTCATTCAGGTGCGCTACGACAAGCTGCAGGCGCTCAAAGAAGCCGGCAGAGACCCCTTTGTCATCACCACCAGCAACCGTGACGTCTACACGGAAACCGTAAAAATAAACTTTGAGGAATACGAGAACAAAGACGTATGCGTTGCAGGCAGAATTATGTCCAAACGCGGCAAGGGAAAAGTTTCGTTCCTCGATTTACATGATAAAACAGGCAAGATCCAGATCTTCGCCAAATTTGACGATCTCGGCGAGGAGGAATACGGCTTTCTCAAAAAATGGGATATCGGAGATATTGTGGAGGTGAAAGGCTTTGTCTTTAAAACACAAACGGGAGAAATCTCGGTTCACGCCAAAGCGGTTCGCCTGCTTTCAAAATCTCTTAAACCCCTACCCGAAAAATACCACGGACTAACGAATACGGATCTTCGCTACCGTCAACGCTATGTTGATTTGATCATGAATCCCGAGGTGAAGGATACCTTTGTCACGCGTTCCAAGATTATCGCAGCGATCCGCCGTTATCTCGACGCACAGGACTTTATGGAGGTGGAAACCCCCATGCTCGTTGCCAATGCCGGCGGAGCAGCAGCCAGACCCTTTCTCACCCACTCCAATGCGTTGGATGAAGAGTTCAAGCTGCGCATTTCGTTGGAGCTCTACCTAAAAAGACTGATCGTCGGTGGTTTAGAACGCGTTTATGAAATCGGAAGAGTCTTTCGCAACGAGGGCGTTGACACCCGCCACAACCCCGAATTCACGCTGATGGAACTCTATCAGGCGTATACCGACTACAACGGCATGATGGATCTTACAGAAAACCTCTATCGTCATGTTGCACAGGAGGTATTGGGCACCACCACAATTACCTACAACGGTGTGGAAATGGATTTAGGCAAACCCTTCGAGCGCATCACAATGGTGGATGCGGTCAAAAAATACGCCGACGTAGATTTCCGCGAAGTCCAAACCGATGAGGAAGCCAAAGCGATCGCCAAAGAACATCAGATTGAATTTGAGGACAGACATAAAAAAGGCGATATCCTCAATCTGTTTTTCGAGGAATTTGCCGAGGAACACCTAGTCCAGCCCACCTTTGTCATGGATCACCCGATCGAAATTTCACCCCTGACCAAAAAGAAACCCGAAGATCCCAACTACGTGGAGCGCTTCGAGCTGTTCATGAACGGTTGGGAAATGGCGAACGCATATTCCGAGCTCAACGACCCGATTGACCAGCGCGAACGTTTCAAGGCGCAGGAAGTGTTGCTTGCACAGGGCGACGAGGAAGCGAACACCACAGACGAGGACTTCCTCAATGCTCTGGAAATCGGCATGCCTCCCACGGGCGGCATCGGCTACGGCATTGACCGCCTTACGATGCTCTTCACCGACAGCCCCGCAATCAGAGACGTACTGCTGTTCCCGACTATGAAATCTTTGGATAAGTAACACCCCAAACCCCCAGTATTTATGCGGGTTTTGAGAGTTATGATGTCTCGGATTTACGCCATTTACGCCAAACTTACGCCAAACGATGCAGAAAGTTGTGCAGAGCGTAATCAATCGCATATTTTTTGATTTATAAGCAAAGGAGCAAAAAATGAATAAAACCATTAAAACAGTGTTAGGCGGCGTTTTGTTTGTCATTATCGTGATCGGACTTTGGAATCTGTTTGACTTCATCTGGAAAACATGGATAAACGGAAGCGGATACATTTTTTCCTCAACATATCACATTTTATACCCGCTCGGCATTGGCGTTGTTATATACTTGATTTTATTTGTGGTCAATACTGTAAGGAGAAAAAACAAATAAACACTATAATAAACTATCTCCGAAACCGTTTATCTGTGCGGATTTCGGGGATTATTGTTTCTTGCTGATTATAAAGCCTTGCGCCTTTTACGCCAAACGGTGCAAAAAGTTGTGCAGAGCGTAATCAATCGCATATTTTTATAATTATGACCTTGATGAATGAATTTTGTCAAGGTCTTTTTTTGTTTGACGGATAGACAAAATCAGGCTGAAATGATATAATATTAGAAAGATAAATCGGGATTTGTGAGGATTAATATGAACTACAAAGTAATCGACAAAAATACATATTACAGAAAAGGTGTTTACCGACATTTTACCGAGGACTGCAAGTGCTCAACGTCTATGACGGCACGAATTGACGTGACCGAACTTGTCGAACATTCAAAAAAGACGGGCACAAAGTTTTATCTGAATTTCCTCTATATTCTCTCAAAGGTGCTTAATTCGCGTGACGATTATAAAATGGATTATTTATACAAGACGGATGAGCTCATTTGCTATGATGTGATTAACCCGTGTCATTACGTTTTTCACGAGGATACCGAAACCTGTACAACGGTGCACTCCGAATACTGCGAGGATTACAAAACCTTTTATGAAAACGCTCTGCGTGATTTGGAAAACGCAAAGAAAAACCACGAGTATGAATTCGACAGTGATAAATATCCCAACTGGTTTGATGCCTCATATGTATCGTGGCTTTCCTATGATTCGCTGAATGTTGAATTACCCGACGGATATCTTTATTTCCCGCCTATTATCAACTGGGGCAGATACAGGGAAGAAAACGGTAGACTGATGATGCCCGTTACCGTCCGCCTCAATCATGCGATTGCTGACGGCTATCTCGTTGCAAATGTGTATAGACTATTGCAAAATGAAATTATGTCTTTCGTAAAAAGCGAATAGACAAATTCTGATTTGAATTTGAAATAATCTATGGATATTATAGCATATCATAGGTTGTTAGTAAAGTCCTCCAAAAACCTGATAAACAGTGGAATTATCGCAGTTTGCTCACCTTATGCGGACATATGATTTCACATTTTATTATATCGTACCCGACGGCTCGCAAGGGCAAAGATGAGGGAAAGAAAAACTGATAATAAGTTATAACAAAATGCGGCAATCGGGGTGCTGTGATATATGTGCGAATATATTTTTGGAGGATTCTATTATGAAACACAATTTTGAAATCAGCTATACCAATCTGCTCACAAGCTGTAAGCTCACCGCCTACCTCGCTGACATCGACGAGCAGGCAGAGGATATGTTCTTTCGGTTAGTAAAACAACTTGCCGAAAAGAAGGTGTTACTGAACAGCTTAAGGCAAACAATCAAATGCTGTGGGTTCGGAATATGAACAATATCCGCAACCGTATAACAGAGATTGTAAATTCAGAGTTGATTTACAACTAATCAGTACAGCCGCCAGGTGGGGTGATATCCTGCCTGTCGGCTCTATCTAGAGTCTCCTGAAAAAAGCAAACCAACCCCAAAACCCACAATATATTTGTCATACTCTTCCATTTCCACTCAATATATGGTATAATAGAAACCATCCGGAGAACCCAAAAAATCGGGAGTTTTCCTTAAAAACAGCGGAT
>JAFRGI010000021.1 GCA_017433905.1 Ruminococcus sp.
CCCATAGGCACAAATCTTTCACAGCATATTCTTGCCAAAACTCCTCGTTATACGTCAGTATGACATCGTCGTTTTGACAATAATCTACTATAAAATATCCGCACCTCTGCACAACTTTATATTTTTAGAGGTGCCCTTAAGACATTGCACCGTTTGGGTGTGCGAATTGTTCGGAGTGGTCTACGTTGTATCGTATTTACGCGATGTGCCCCTTGTTGCGGATTACATCAATGACCTGATCGACATACTTTTCGCAGAGCTCGTCGGAACCCGCCTCAACCATCACGCGGATCACCGGCTCCGTACCGCTCTCGCGGACAAGGATTCTGCCGTCGCTGCCGAGTGCCTCGGCAACCTGAGCGACGGCTGCCTGAACGTCCGGATCATTTTGTGCGTCGGGCTTGCTTTTTACACGAACATTTTTGAGCACCTGCGGATAGAATACACAGGGAGCTGCCAGTTCGCTCATGGGTTTCTTTTTTGCCAGCATAACCTCCATCATTTTCAGGGATGTCAAAATACCGTCGCCGGTGGTGGCATATTTACTGAAGATGATATGACCGCTTTGTTCGCCGCCGATACGGTTGCCGTACTGCACCATGTTCTCATAGACGTACTTATCGCCGACCTTGGTCTTTTCATACTCAATACCGACCTTATCGAGCGCCTTGTACAGACCGAAGTTGCTCATTACCGTGGTAACGACCTTATTGTTCAGCAGCTTGCCTCTGTCTTTCATGTACAGACCGTAGACATAGAGAATATGGTCGCCGGTGACGACGTTGCCTTTTTCGTCTACGCAAAGGCAGCGGTCAGCGTCTCCGTCGTAGGCAAAACCGATGTCGAGACCGTTGTCGACAACGAATTTCTGCAAATGCTCTATGTGGGTAGAGCCGCAGTCTGTGTTGATATTGTAACCGTCGGGCGCATTGTTCATCACATGGGTTTTTGCACCGAGGGCGTCAAAAACGCCTTTAGCAATCTGCCATGCTGCACCGTTGGCGACATCCAGACCGACTTTGACGTTTTTGAAGCTGTATTTGCTCATGGAAATCAGGTAGCCGATGTAGCGGTTGCGGCCTTCAACGTAGTCGACTGTTCTGCCGATGTTCTCTCTTTCGGCAACGGGGATCTCAAGCTTGCCGTCGATGTAGTCTTCTACCTGGAGCAGGGTTTCTTCCGCCATCTTTTCGCCGTTGCTGTTGAGCAGCTTGATGCCATTGTCATAAAACGGGTTGTGGGATGCGGAAATCATGATACCGCAGTCGAAATCGTCGATGCGCGTAATATAGGCAACGGAGGGGGTGGTGGTAACGTGCATGATATACGCGTCCGCGCCGCTTGCCATCAAGCCCGTACACAGGGCATATTCGAACATATAGGAGGAGCGGCGGGTGTCCTTGCCGATCAGAACCTTTGCTTTTTTGTTCATGTTGGCGCCGTAGTACCAACCCAGAAAGCGTCCGATCTGGACAGCGTGTTCGAATGTTAGATTTTTATTGGCTTCACCGCGGAAGCCGTCGGTGCCGAAATATTTACCCATCAGTCAGCCTTCCTTTCTATCACTGTACCGGTGTTTTTGAAAATGCAGTTTTCGGGAACCACGCCCCGTACGCAGGAAGTCGGATAAACGCTGACGTGTCTGCCGAGAACCGTACCCGGGTTGCAGACGGCGTTGCAGCCGACCTCAACGTAGTCGCCGAGCATGGCGCCGAATTTTTTGATGCCGGTTTCAATTTCTTCCGTACCGTTGTGAACCACAACGAGCTTTTTGTCGGATTTGACATTGGAGGTGATAGAACCGGCGCCCATGTGGGAGTAGTAGCCCAAAATGGAGTCGCCGACATAGTTGTAGTGCGGAGTCTGCACGTGGTCAAACAGAATGACGTTTTTCAGCTCAACAGAGTTGCCGACAACGCAGTTTGCGCCGACCAACGCGGAGCCGCGGATGAACGCGCCGTGTCTGACCTCGGTTTCGGGGCCGATAATGCAGGGAGCGCCGAGATAAGCGGAAGGGAAAACCTTGGCGGTTTTGTGGACCCAGGCACCTTCCCCGCGCTGTTCGTAATCGTCACCGAGGGTGGGACCGAGCTCGAGGATAAAGTTCTTGATTCCCTTGAGCGCCTCCCACGGGTAAGTGAATTGCGAAAGATACTCTTTTGCTAAGGTATGATCGAGATCATACATATCCTTGATGGTGTACATTAAAGTCTCTCCTTCTGCTCCATATCGAGGAAGTATTTGTAGGTATCCACGGTCAGCTCGCCGCATGCTGCTTCGTCACAGGCGATGATCGCGCCATTGTGCATTTGAAGGGCGGAGCAGGTCCATTTGTGACTGACAGAGCCCTCTACCGTTTCGGCAAGCGCTCTCGCCTTGTTGTGACCGTTAATCAGGATCAGCACTTCTTTGGAATCGGTTACCGTACCGACGCCGACGGACAGCGCCTGAGCAGGAACTGCTTCGGGATTGTTGCCGAAGAACCGGGAGTTGACGATGCGGGTGTCTGTGGTGAGGTTTCTTACGCCTGTACGGGAGGCGAGGCTGGTGAACGGTTCATTGAAAGCGATGTGACCGTCAACGCCGATGCCTCCCATAAAGAGGTCGATGCCGCCGTAGGAGGTGATTGCCTCCTCGTAACGCGCGCACTCACCCTCCGGATCATTGGTCATACCGTTGAGAATATGAATATTCTTGGGTTTCATGTCGACGAGATGGTCAAAGAAGTTGTCGTGCATAAAGTACCAGTAACTCTGGTCGTGTTCATGGGGCAGTCCGAGATATTCGTCCATATTGAATGTGACGACATTAGCAAAAGACAGTTCGCCTGCCTGATTCATGGTGTACAGCTCTTTGTACACGCCGATTGGCGAGGAACCGGTGGGGAGTCCGAGCACGAAGGGGCGATCTTTTTTGTGATTTTTGATTTTCTGAGCGATATAGTTTGCCGCCCACTTGCACATTTTGTCGTAATTATCCTGAATAACAACTCTCATATCTTATTTTTATCTCCTAAACTAAAATACAAATTTTGATGATATTACGAATGGTGTGAAAAGCTTTGTTGCAGTGTTGATTCTGTTTTTTGTTTTTTCACTGACGACGCATTCCTCGCCGTGGCAGTATCCGCCGAGTATTTCGATAACTGCCAACCCTCGTCAACCGTGTCGGTCCTGGCGCTAATAGCCTCCGCGTCTCTCCTTTCACCGGAACTATTTTATGCGGAAACACTGCGCGGCATACGCGCAATATTCCGAAAAATGCTTATTGTCGCAAACGCAATAAACATAAAAATTTTACCATAGTCAATAGGAAAAGTCAAGAAAATAATGGCGTTGTTGCACAGAAAGCAGCCCTGCAGCAAAAAGTGCAAAACGGGTTATGATGACCGGCGGCGCAGAGCAGACGGTAACCGTCAAAAAAATAAAATAGACGTCGAAAAAAGAAAAATCCTCTTGCGTGACGTCGTAAAATATACTATAATGTGTATGTAAAATTAACCATACCATGCTTTGGTTGGAGGAATGGAATATGAGAAGCAGCATTTTTAGGAAAATTGCCGCGGCGGGGCTTGCTGTTGCCGTTGCTGTTATCGCGGTGTTTCCTGCGTTGGCGGCGGACAAGCGTTACACGATTCCCGAAATCGGGGATATGAACATCTCCCTGCCCGAAAATTTTACGGTTATCGACCGCAGGGCGCCCGACAGCGCCGCGTATTTTAAGCTTTTCGGGCTCGATTACAATACCGTGATGTCACAGATGAGCGCTAACAACGTCTATTTGCAGGCAATGGATAATACGGCGTCGCTGACTGTGACGGTTAGTATGACCGAAAGCGACGAATCGAAAGGAATCGGCAGCTACAGCAATTTGTCTTCCGAGCAGCTCGGAGAAATCGGCCGTAATTTTCTCAGTCAGCCGGAGTATACGGCATGCCGTATAGACGATCCCGGAAAAACAGTGACATGGCTTAGCTTTGATACCGGCGTTGACGGCGTTAAGGGTTATCTTGCCAATACGGTGTATGACGGCAAGAGCATCAATCTTTCGGTTCAGCGCAACGGTGCAGATGTGACCGAAGAGGACAAGGCTGTATTCACTGCTGCCGTCGCTTCTGTCAATTTCGGCACACAGAATTTTTTACAGCAGTACTGGCTTGTGATCGTGATTATTGCAGGAACTGTCATCGCGCTCCTTGTACTGTTGATTTTGATTATCAAAACCGCCCGTTCTTTAAAAAAGGAGAATCGGCAGGACAGCGAAACCGACCGGGTTCCGAAGGAGTTTATGGACATGTACGCGCACCGTGAGGAGGAAGAAACGGTTGCGCGAGAGGGTGATAACCCTGCTAAAGCCAAGGCTATTCCTGCACTGCGTCAGGCGGAGGAGCCTGCCGGGGCGGCTGGTATGCCGTTCGGGGGATCGGTGCAACCGGAAGCCCCCGTTTCGGCGGACACCTTCGTGCCGTCGGAAAAAGACAAGCAGACGGAAGAACGGATGGAACCGGAGATTTTTGTTCAGCCCCGGCGGCGTGATATAGCAGAGATGGGCGATCCCGATGTGCTGCAGAGCAAGTACACCGATGCGCAGTTGGCGGAAATGCTCGGTGAGGACATTAACGCAGACGAAACCGAAGCGCAGAGTTCCCCGTCCGCCAAAGAGCCGGGTCTGCGGAAGCTTTGGGAGAATGAAGAGTCTTCTTCCGAAGCACGGAAACTGCCGGTGGAGCAACCTGATGACGAGGATGATTTCTTCGAAGGAGCCAAGCTTGTGCCGCCTGAAATAGAGGAGACCGGAGAAATTGCCGAGACGTTGGAGCATGCGCGCGCGGAGCGTGTGAATGTGTCGTCTGACGATATGCCGGAAGAAGCAGAGGCAGCAAAAAAAGTGCCGGAGATAGAGAAGGCATCCGCGCCTGTTGCTGCGGAAACGTTTGAGAAAGAGCCGGAACAGACGGAAGCAGAGGAAGAAATCGAAGAAGCGGAGCAGAAGGAAATCTCCGGGGACGGTGAGCTCGACGAACTGGAAGAGTATATGAACGACGAGGTGCTTGTCCGCGAGGAAGCCAAGGCAAATAAGTTCCGCGACAGCAACGATTTCTTTGAAGAAGCTCCCCGCAAGGGTATGGGTGTCCTGAATAGTCGCGATATTGCCGACGTCGAAGAATATGACGTTCTCGGAGAGGAAGAAAAACGCGCGGAGCAGGCGAAGCGCGGTGTATCCGAGAAGCCGGCAAAGAGCAGGAAGGATATCATAAAGGAAAGCTTAATAAAGAAAAATAAGGCAAAGAAAGCTAAACCGAAAAAGGCAAAAACCGGGAAAGATAAAACCAAGAAGAACGGCGACGGCTTCAAGCGTTTTGTCACGGGTATGAAGAACTTCTTTGTTCACTGCGGCTACTTTATTACCAATGTCAAGCGTGCGATAAAGCGCAGACATATGATAAAAAAACGTCAGAAAGCAGAGGAGGAGCGTCGCAGACGCGCCCGTGAGCGCGCGGCACGTCGGCGTGCGCAGGAGCGGCAGAGAGAACAGAATCAAAGAGAAAACGGCGGATTGGTACAGGTGCGGAGCCGTGATGATCGCAGACCTCCGCAAAACGGCAGTCGCAGACCGTCTTCCGGCGGACAGCGGCGTCCTCAAACCGGTCAGCGCAATGCGCAGCGTCGTCCCCAAAGCGGTCAGCGCAAGCCTGTGTCCGGTACGCAGCGCAGACCTGCAGGAAGCTCCGGTCGCAGACCGCCGCAGAAGCGCAGACCGCCTGAGAACAGATAGGAGTACATATGAGTATTTTGATTCGAAACGCCATGGTTGTGTCGCCTGCCGACGGACTGAGCGGACGATATGATTTGCGGATAGAGAACGGTCGGATCGCCGCGGTCGGCGGTGAGCTTCAGGCAGGTAATGCGGACAGGGTGATGGATGCGGCAGGGCTCACTGCCGTGCCCGGGCTGGTAGACATGCACGTTCATCTCAGAGATCCCGGCCAGACCCACAAGGAGGATATTTTTACGGGGTGCCGTGCGGCAGCTGCAGGAGGCGTTACGTCGCTGCTCGCCATGCCTAATACCGTTCCGACTGTTGACAGCCCTAAAACTGTGCACGAAATTGCAGAAAAGGCAGCGCATGCCGACGCGCACGTGTATATTGCCGCAAGCATTACCAAAGGGTTGAGAAGCGAGGAGCCCACAGATTTGGAAGCGCTCCGTGCGGCGGGCGCGATTGGTTTAAGCGACGACGGCAGACCGGTTGTTAATACGGCTTTTTTGCGTTCTGCCATGCGCCGTGCACCGCAGCTCGGAATGACGGTTGCGGCGCATTGTGAGGATTTGTTCCTTGCGGACGGCGGTAAAATCAATGAAGGAGAAGTTTCTGCGCAGCTCGGCGTCAGGGGGATTCCTGCTGCTGCGGAGGATTGCGGCACCGCGCGAGAAATCGCGCTGGCAGCGGCGGATGACGTGCCGATTCATATTTGTCATGTCAGCACGGCGACAAGCGTCGCCCTGATTCGCGACGCGAAGGCGCGCGGCATACGCGTAACTGCTGAAACTGCGCCGCACTATTTCTCGCTGACGGATCAGGCGCTTTTGCGGCGCGACGCGGATTACCGCATGAATCCGCCGCTGAGAACGCAGAAGGATGTTCAGGCGGTCATAGAGGGCTTGCGTGACGGTACCCTCGACGTGATTGCGACAGATCATGCGCCGCACACACCGGAGGAAAAAGCGGATTTTGAAAAGGCGCCCAACGGTTCGATCGGCATGGAAACTTCGCTTGCCGTAGGATTAACCTATTTGGTCGGAATGGGTTTGATGACGCTGGATGAATTGATTGAGAAGATGAGCGTTTGTCCTGCGCGCATTCTCGGCATTCCTGCAGGAACGCTTGCGGTTGGCGCGCCTGCCGACATTGCACTCGTCGATTTGGATGAAAAGTGGGAGGTTGATCCGGCTCAGCTTCACGGAAAGAGTCAAAATACGCCTTTTAAAGGTATGACGCTGACGGGAAGGGTAAAGATGACCTTTCTCGGCGGCAGGCTTGTTTTCGGGGGCTGAGCGTATTTCGTGTATATAGCGTGCGTATTTTTTCGTTTGTCAAAACGATACCGGGAACGGAAATGTATGTAACGGCGGGAAGGTGGGGATCAGCAAATTCCCATACTAAAATTTGGAGGTAAATTTATGGGTAAAAAAGGTAATCTTCTGTCTGTCAGACAGGATATTCGCGTCGTAGATGCGACAATTCGTGACGGGGGTCTTTGTAATGACTTTCACTTTTCAGATAAGTTTGTGCAGGATTTGTACAAGGCCAATTTGAGGGCGGGAGTCGACTATATGGAGTTTGGCTACAAGGCGAGCAAGGAAATTTTCTCCGAGGACGACTTCGGTAAGTGGAAATTCTGCAATGATGATGATATTCGTGCCGTTGTCGGTGAAAAAAGTGAAAAAATGAAAGTTGCAGTTATGGCAGACGTCGGCAGAACCGATTTTGAAAACGATATTATTCCCCAAAACGAAAGCCCGATTGATTTGATCCGCATTGCGACGTACATCAATACGATCCCTGCGGCAGTGGAGATGATTGAGCATTGCGCCAAGCAAGGCTACGAGACTACGATCAATATTATGGCGGTTTCCAAGGCGCGGACAGAGGACATTACAACTGCGCTCGAAATCCTCGGTCAAACGCCGGTTTCCTGTTTTTACATTGTCGACAGCTACGGATCTCTGTATCCCGAGGAGGCGCGCAGGCTGGCGGAGATGTACGGCGAAATCGCTGAGAAATATCACAAGTCAACGGGTATTCATGCGCACAATAATCAGCAGCTTGCCTTTGCCAATACGATTGATGCCATGGCGTTTGGTGCAAGTTATCTCGATGCGACAGTCGACGGTATGGGTAGAGGCGCAGGAAACTGTTCGCTCGAGCTGCTTCTCGGTTTCCTGAAAAATCCGAAATATAAGGTTAACCCGATTATTCGTTTTATTCAGGAAAATATGAACCAGCTGCGTGATGAGGGTGTGAAATGGGGTTACGATATTCCGTACATGCTTACGGGTCAGTATAATACCCATCCGCGTCCGGCGATTCAGTTTGTCAGCGAAAACCGCAAGGACTATTACAAATTTGCCAACGATTTATATGATATTATTAACAGTTAACGGCGTCGCAGGTTAAACGTTTTTGATTTTCTGAAACGCTTATTTAAGATGGTATACCCAGAACGGAGGTAAAAAATGGGATTTGATAGATTAATTGAGGGGATCGTCAAAACACAGAATCCCACAGTGGCGGGTCTTGACCCGAAGCTGGAGTTTGTTCCTGCTTCCATCAAGGAAGCCTGCTTTGCACAGTACGGCAAAACGCTGGAGGGTGCAGCAGCGGCATTGCTCGCCTTTAACAAGGCTTTGATTGACAGCTTGTGTGATATTGTTCCTGCGGTGAAACCGCAGGCGGCATATTATGAAATGTACGGATGGCAGGGTGTTAAAGCTCTTTACGAGACGATTGCCTATGCGCGTAAAAGGGGCATGTTTGTTATTACGGACGGAAAGAGGAACGACATCGGCACCACCATGGAGGCATACGCTACGGCACACCTCGGCGCGACGGATGTCGCGGGTACGAGCGTAGAAGCGTTTGGAGCGGACGCGCTGACCGTCAATGGTTACCTCGGTACGGATGGAATTAAACCGCTTGCCCATATCTGTGCTGCGCGAGATAAAGGGATTTTTGTCCTTGTCAAAACTTCCAATCCCAGCTCGGGCGAGCTGCAGGATATGAAGATCGAAAACGGTGTGACGGTTTATGAGCAGATGGGCAGAATGTGCGAAAACTGGGGCGCGGAGTTGATGGGTCAATACGGCTATTCCGCTGTCGGTGCGGTCGTTGGTGCGACATATCCGGATCAGCTCGCAGAAATGCGCGCAAAGGCGCCGCACACATTCTTTTTGGTGCCCGGTTACGGTGCGCAGGGCGGCGGCGCGGAGGATGCCAAGAACGCTTTTGATCAAAACGGTCTTGGCGCTATTATCAATTCCAGCCGCGGCATTATGTGCGCATGGAAAAATCAGGGACTTACCGAGGAGGAGTTTGCACAGGCGGCGAGAGCCGAAGCGCTGCGTATGAGAGAGGATATTCTCCATACTATCGGAGAAATCAGCGTAAATAAGAATGATTGATTCCGCCGTTGATCAACGTTGCGGACAGAAGGAACCCTTAAACGCCCGCGGCGGAGAGTTATTTAAAGTGCTTGACAGAGGTCTGACAGTTTTGTCAGGGCTCTGTTTTTTGATAGCTTTTTTTGAACGGTTCGGCGGAGGATGTGTTGCCCGGTACGTGACAGACAACAAACAAATTACCGGCGTCTAAATGTTAACTATTGACATTATCTTTGTAAAAGCGTATAATTATATGGTAAAATAGGGCATTATGGGGTCAAAGATTCCATTTGCTCCAAGAAATTTATAAGGGAGTTAATTGATAATGGCAAGAGTTTATAATTTTTCCGCAGGCCCGTCCATGTTACCCGAGTCTGTGCTAAAAAAAGCAGCCGATGAAATGCTTGATTATGAGGGAAGCGGTCAGAGTGTGATGGAAATGTCACACCGCAGCAAGACCTATGATAAAATCATCAAGGACGCAGAGGCGCTTCTCAGAGAAGTGATGAACATTCCCGATAACTATAAGGTTCTTTTTCTCCAGGGCGGTGGTTCTACCCAGTTTGCGATGGTTGCTCTCAACCTGATGAACAAAAATCATAAGGCTGATTATATTGTTACCGGTCAGTGGGCAAAGAAGGCACTGCAGGAAGCGCAGCGCTATGGAGACGCAGTTGCCGTTGCGTCTTCTGCTGACAAGACATTTTCTTATATTCCCAAGACCGATAAATCTATGTTTCGCCCTGACGCGGACTATGTTTATATCTGCATGAATAATACCATTTACGGTACCGTTTATCATGAATTGCCCGACACCGGCGATATTCCGCTGGTTGCAGATATTTCTTCCTGTATTGTTTCCGAGCCGATTGATGTTTCCAAGTTTGGTTTGCTTTTTGCCGGTGCACAGAAAAATATGTCCGGCGCAGGTGTAACGATTGTGATTGTACGTGAGGATTTGATCGGCAACGCAATGGATATTACACCGACAATGCTCAATTACAAAACGCACGCAGATGCGGCATCTCTCTATAATACGCCGCCCTGCTACGCGATTTATGTAGCAAAGCTCGTCCTTGAGTGGATCAAGAATGAGGTTGGCGGTATGGAGAAGATGAAGGAGCTTAACGAAAAGAAGGCAAAGCTTCTTTATGATTTCCTCGACAGCTCCGAGATGTTCAAGGGTACGGTCGTTCCGGAGGATCGTTCTTTGATGAATGTTCCCTTTGTTACGGGCGATGCAGACCTTGATGCAAAGTTTGTCAAGGAGAGCACAGAGGCAGGATTGGTTAACCTCAAGGGTCACCGTACCGTCGGCGGGATGCGCGCCTCTATCTATAACGCTATGCCGTACGAGGGCGTTGTTGCGCTTGTTGAGTTTATGAAGAAGTTCGAGGCTGAAAATAAATAATAAAGGACTGATTTCTATGTATCAAGTACTCAAGTTAAATAAAATCGCCGCTGTCGGAACGGAACGTCTCGGTGCGGAATACAGCTGTGCAGACAGCGTGGAGAATCCCGATGCGATTCTGGTGCGTTCTGCTGCCATGCATGATATGACTTTCGGTGCCAACCTCCTCGCCATTGCCAGAGCCGGTGCAGGTACCAACAATATTCCCAAGGATGTTTGTTCCGAACAGGGCATAGTGGTATTCAATACACCCGGCGCAAATGCCAATGCGGTCAAGGAGCTGGTGCTTGCAGGACTGCTGCTTTCCTCGAGAAAGGTTGTTGAGGGTATTGAATGGGCAAAGACACTGAAGGGTAACGGCGATGCCGTCGGTAAGATGGTGGAAAAGGGCAAGAGCCAATTTGTCGGTCCCGAAATCATGGGCAAGACGCTCGGCGTGATCGGTCTCGGTGCAATCGGTATTCTGGTTGCGAATGCAGCAGCAGCGCTCGGCATGAAAGTAGTCGGTTTTGATCCCTTTATGTCCGTTC
This sequence comes from Ruminococcus sp., assembly GCA_017433905.1. Lineage (GTDB taxonomy): Bacteria > Bacillota > Clostridia > Oscillospirales > Acutalibacteraceae > Ruminococcoides. The sequence continues at coordinate 11,103 of JAFRGI010000021.1, forward strand.
CCAATGCGCTCAAGCTCGATCCGCAGGTCAAGCTGCTCAAGAGCAACGAGGAAGTTATGACAGCCTGTGATTATCTCTCCATCCACGTTCCGCTCACTCCGGAGACCAAGGATATGGTAGATGCGAAGATGATTGCCAACATGAAGGACGGCGTGCGTATTCTCAATTACAGCCGTGACGGTTTGGTAAACGCCGATGCGGTGCTGGATGCACTCAAGAGCGGCAAGGTCGCTAAGTATGTCACGGATTTTGGCAACGACAAGCTTCTCTGTGAGGAAAACGTGATTGTGCTGCCGCACCTCGGCGCTTCCACACCCGAATCAGAGGATAATTGCGCGGTAATGGCATGCGACCAGATTAAGGATTACCTTGAGAACGGTAACATCGTCAACTCTGTCAATTTCCCTGCGCTGTCTCTCCCGAGAACAGCCGAAAACAGAGTTTGTGTGCTCTACAAGGATGCTCCCGATCTGATGAAACAGGTGTTGGCTGCTGTCGGCGGTAACGTTGCGAACATGCTCAGCAATACGCGCGGCGGCTATGGTTATGCGATTATCGATGTTAACGGAAGTGTCGATGCGGACAAGATTGCGTTGGTTGATGGTGTCATCCGTGTTAGAGCGCTTTAAGGCGAGCGATATTTAGAAAATGATGATATCATTTTATAGGCGGGTTTCGGTTCGCCTTTTTCTTTTTTAGGACAGACAGCGCGGTGCGTTTTTGTATATCGGTATCCCGTGTCTGCCGGAGGGTTTGAAAAAAACGATGTCTCATTAAAAAAGTGTTATTCCGAACAGATGGAGCACCCAAAAAATTACACCGCAAAGCGTCGCGGCAGCGGTGCCGTAGACAATCACGGGTCCTGCGATAATGAACATTTTTGCACCCAGTCCCGTAATCCATCCCTCGGTTTTGAATTCAAGTGCAGCAGCGGACATGGCGTTGGCAAAGCCTGTGATCGGCACCAGCGTGCCGGCTCCTGCATGCTTTGCAAGCTTGTCGTATACCCCGAGAAAGGTCATCAGTACGCCGAGAAAAATCAGCGAAACAGAGGTCATGGTTTTTGCTGTCTCCTCTTGCAATCCAAGTACACGCCAGATTTCGAGAATGCCCTGACCGACGACGCAGATGCCGCCTCCGATGAGGAAGGCGGAAAGACAATTTACGGCGCTTTTGGATTTCGGTGAATTTCGTTTTACGATCGCACTGTATGCTTGTGGTGTCATCCAATCGACTCCTTTTTCATAATCTGTACCGTTATTATTCTCACTGTCGCCCGAATTATGTTTATTTTATCACTTTATTTTTTGAGGGTAATGTAGTATAATAACTATATATATGTTAAAAGGGGGAGTGGACTTGCATTATCTCGACAACAGTGCGACAACAGCTGTGTCGCCTGCGGCGGCACAAAAAGCAATGAAGTTGATGACGTGCTGTTTTGGCAATCCCTCTTCGCTCCATGCCTTGGGAATTCGCGCAGAGCATGAGTTACAGGCTGCACGCGAGACGGTTGCAGGAACGATCGGTGCAGACAGCCGCGAAATTATCTTTACGTCGGGCGGCACCGAGGCGAATAACCTTGCCGTTTTCGGCGCATCGGAGGCAAAGCGGCGCACTTGTAAACGGGTTGTTGTTTCATCTGTTGAGCACAGCAGCGTACGGGAGGCAGCACAGAAGCTTTCGGATGAGGGATGGGAGGTCGTGCAGATTCCTCCTGCGACAGACGGTTCCGTTCGTCCGGCAGACGTCGCGGCGGCGGTGACAGACCACACGGCGCTGGTGTCCGTCATGCTCGTCAACAACGAAACGGGTGTCGTCAATCCCGTCGAAGAGATTTTTGAGGCAGTGCACTTGAAAAACCGCCAGACCATTTGCCATACCGACGCTGTGCAGGCGTTTGGAAAGCTGGATTTTGGTGTCAAACGGCTCGGCGCGGACTTGCTGACTGTTAGCGCGCACAAGGTGCACGCGCCCAAGGGGTGCGGCGCGCTTTTTGTGAGAAAAGGCGTGCGGATCCTGCCGCGTCAGATCGGCGGCGAGCAGGAGCGGCGTTTACGCGGCGGCACAGAGCCTCTTCCTGCTGTTGCAGCGTTCGGTGTGGCGTGCGGTGAGTTTCAGACGGAGGCAAATCTGGCAACGGTTCGTTCGCTTAACGCCTATGCACGGGAAAAGCTTCTCTCCATTGACGGTGTTGTGTGTAATTCTCCTGAAAATGCCTTGCCTTATGTGCTCAATATTTCGGCAGGTCGGGTTCGCAGCGAAACGATGCTGCATTTTTTGGAGGAACGCGGGGTTTACGTTTCCTCGGGCAGCGCATGCGCCAAGGGTAAACCCAGTTATGTGCTCCGTGCGATGGGCTTTGAGCAGAAACGTGCGGACAGTGCGCTGCGCGTCAGCTTTTCCAAGAACAATACTACAAAAGATGTCGACGCATTAGTCGAGGGAATCGCCCTCGGACTGCAAACGTTGGCGTACAGATAAATACGGATAACGAAAACCATGAAAGAAATCTTATTATTAAAAGACGGTGAGATAGTCCTTAAGGGACTGAATCGCCGACAGTTTGAGGATGTCCTCATTCGCAATATTAAATATGCTCTGAAGGGGCTGGGCGGCTTCCAAATCAAGTCTGCGCAGTCGACGATCTATATTGTGCCGCAATCCGAGGATGTTGACTTAGACGAGGCGGTTGACCGCATTTCCCGTGTATTCGGACTGGTGTCTTTTTCACGTGCGGCGATGTGTCCCGAAAAGACGCTCGATTCCGTTCTGGCAACCGCGCCTGTCTATTTGGAAAAGATGCTTTGTGCCGCCAAAACCTTCAAGGTTGAGGCGAAACGCAGTGATAAGCAGTTTCCTTACAAGTCTCCCGAGATTTGCCGCGAAGCCGGCGGCGCGCTGCTCGCGAAATATCCACACCTTAAGGTGGATGTGCATCATCCCGATGTGACGGTTTATGTGGAGATTCGTGACTTCGGCGCTTATGTTCACGCCGATCCCATCCGCGGGGCAGGGGGTATTCCCGTCGGCACGGGAGGCAGAGCGGTTATTTTGATCAGCGGCGGTATTGATTCTCCGGTCGCGGCGTACATGATGGCGAAACGCGGCGTGAAGCTGACTGCCGTTCACTTCGCCAGTCCGCCCTATACCAGTCAGAGAGCGGAGGAAAAGGTTGTCAGGCTTTTGCAAAAGGTTAGCCGTTACGCGGGTCCGATGCGCCTGTACACGGTTCCTTTTACAAAAATGCAGGAAAAGCTCCGTGACGATTGCCCCGAGGAATTGTTTACAATTATTATGCGTCGTTTGATGATGCAGATTTCCGAGAAAATCGCTAAACAGCGCGAATGCGGTGCCTTGATCACGGGAGAGAGTCTCGGTCAGGTTGCCAGCCAGACGATCGGTGCGCTGGGCTGTACCGACGAGGCAACCGATATGGTTGTGTTTCGTCCGCTGATTGGCATGGATAAGCAGGAGATCATTAACCTTGCTTACAAGATTGATACTTACGATATTTCTATCGAGCCTTATGAGGATTGCTGCACAGTTTTTACACCGCGGCATCCGCACACCAAGCCGATTCTCAAATTCGTTAAATCGGCTCAGGAGCAGGCGGATTTTGAGCCCCTCATTGAGGAAGCTATGGAGCATCTGAAAATAACCTATATCGAATAAGTAAGGGGCGAACCGTGGACTTATCGGTACGTACCGGTGCTTTGCTCGCTTCATAACATATACGGACCGCTGAACAACCACCCACTATAACGGAGGGAAATGACCGTAGTGTATATTGAAATTTTATCCGTCAGCAAAAAGAAAGAGCAGGATAACCTGACCGACCGTGAGGACGAGCTGCGCCGAACCCTTGCGAAATACGGCTATACGCTGAAGGCGATCAAAAAAACCGTCATGCACCCAACGCTGATCAATACTGCACTTAACGCAATTGCGAAGGCGGATGAAAAGCCCGACATGGTGATTATTGCCAATGGTCTGCGCACCAAGGATGACACCTCTTTCAAAAAGTATTTTGTGGAGACGGTGTCCGCTGCGGAACGTGCAGAAAATCCATCCGTACCCAAGCGTTATTGGCAGGATCGCCGCAAGGAATTTGCCGAGGCAAAACAACGCGGAGCCGACAAAGATGAGCTTGCCGCCCTCGAAAAGAAATACACCCTCACCCGGCACAAAGCAAAAGTTTTTTCACTCGGTGATTTCGGAGAGGGATATCGCGGGTACTGCTTTGTTTATAAGGGGATTCGCGTTGCGGCAACGCCGAAAGCAGAACTGACCGGCAGGGATTTTGCCGATGTTGCCGCGCTTGCGGCTGTGCGTACGACGGAGATTTTTGAAAATTCTGCGGACGACTATCCCGATGGCTTCGGTACGGAACCGTACGTTCCGCCTAAAACCGATTTTGTCAGCCGTTATGTGCCGCTGCGCAGCGACGACAAAAAGGAAGTTGCACGCAAGTTTTCTGTGATAGCTATGGCGCTGGTATTTGTGTGTGCGTTTTCGTTTTTGATGTACAATATGGTTTTTCTCAGTCTCCAAAACGAGCAGCTCAATAACGAGATTCAAAAAATCGCTCACCGCGAGGATCGTTCCGACGATAACCATGCGCCCGATGTGGACGGGGGGAGCGGTATCGACTGGGACGAGCTGTTGCGCATCAATCCCGAGATTGTGGGCTGGATATATATTAACGATACAAAAATCGACTACCCCGTTCTTTGGCATAAGGGAGACGATATGTACAGCCAGTATTACCTCAATCATAACTATAAGGGTGACTGGGATTCCTACGGTACGATTTTTCTGGATTACCGCTGTACAGAGGGAACCGGCAGCAAGAACATTGTGATGCACGGTCATCATATGAACGACGGTTCGATGTTTGGCAATCTTATGAGCTATGCCGGCATGTCGGCGAATCTTGATTTCTATAAGGAAGCGCCCGTGGTTGAATTCGACACGCCCAAGGCAGACGGCAAGTATAAGATTATTTCCGTATTCAAGACGAATACGCTATCCAGTCAGGGTGAATTCTTCAATTACATGATCGGCAGCTTCCAGAACGAAAAGGATTTTATGAACTATGTGTACAATGTCCGGGTCCGTTCATTGATTGATTGTCCCGTTGACGTTAATGAGGATGATGAGCTGATTACACTTTCTACCTGTTCATACGAGTTTACCAATTTTCGCACGGTAGTGGTTGCGCGTCGTGTGCGCATCGGCGAGGATTCCGGAGTGGACGTTGATAAAGCATCTGTTAACAGTAACGCGGTTTGGCCGGAGGTGTACTACAATGCCTACGGCGGTTCGCGCCCGAAGGTGACGGATTTTGTAACAGCCTATGAAGCGAAGGAGATTGACTGGTACGACGGCAAGTTTGATTTTAAGGATCAGAAGGTTACTTCCACCACGGACGAGGATGAAACTTCCACGGCTGAAAAGGACACTCAAAAAACACCTACCACTACGGCAGAGCCGACAACGGAGCTGCGGATTTTCCATACGGTACGTTTCATTAACTATGATGGTACGGAGATCAGCAAGCAGGAAGTGGAGGACGGACGCGCGGCAACCGCGCCGCCGGATCCCGTCAAGCCGAGCGACGAATATTACGATTATGTGTTTAAGGGCTGGCAGTTGGATTTTGATGTGGTACAGACCGATATGATTATTGCGCCGCATTTTGAAGCTGTGCGCAAAGCCGCTTCCCGGACGGGAACATAGGAGGTGCATATGGACTGCTCTGTGATTTATTACGCGGCGCGGAAAACCTCTTTCTGTGAAAAAACACTGAAAAGGTGTTTTTCGCCGCTGCATTGGAGGATTAGCACGGCTGGTTTCGCCAACGGTGCGCAGGATTTGGGCGAGCGGCTGATAGCTGCATTTGACTCCGGTGAGATCTGCGTCGTGGTCGGCGGACTGAATTTTTCCGATGATCGGTCAGCGGTACGCATTATTTCTCACGCTGCTGTTAACAGCCAACCCGATTTGGTCAGGCGTCTGCTTTGCAGGGGCGGCTGCGGTTACCTGTTGTGTGCGGGCGGTCAGCTGTTATTGTTGCTGCCCGACGAGCCTGCACAGATTGAGGAAATTATGTGCGGTAACATCAGTAAATTTATCCGAAACGCAATACGATAAAATAATAACAATATTATATTAAAGAAAAGCGAGGGTATATGATATGAATACAAATGCGTTTGAAACATACGAATCCGTTGTTCGCTCCTACTGCAGACACTTTCCGAAGGTATTTACCGAGGCAAAAGGCGCCGTCATCAAGGACGAGGACGGTCAGGAGTATATCGACTTTTTCTGTGGAGCAGGTGCGGTTAACTATGGTCACAATAACTCCTATATCAAGCAGAAGCTTGTCGATTACCTGACCACAGACGGCATCATTCATGCACTCGACATGTATACGGTTCCAAAGCGTGAATTTATTGAGACGCTTGAAGAAAAAATCATCAAACCCCGCGGTTTGAACTATAAGATTCAGTTTTGCGGTCCTACGGGAACCAACGGTGTAGAGGCGGCCATCAAGCTTGCCCGCAAGAACACGGGTAGAAGTAATATTTTTGCTTTTATGGGATGTTTCCATGGTATGACCCTCGGTGCGCTTTCTCTGACCTCCGAAATGTACGCCAGAAACGGCGCCGGAGCTTCTCTCAACGATGTGACACACATTCCTGCCCCGTACATGTTCGAGGGGCTCGATGTGATTGCATATATGCAGACGATGATTGATGACGACCACAGCGCGGTTTCTAAGCCGGCTGCCGTTGTGATGGAAACCTTGCAGGCAGAGGGCGGAATCCGTCCGTTCTCCGATCAGTTCCTGCGCGACGTTCGCGCCTTCTGCGATAAAAATGATATTTTGATGATTGTTGACGATATCCAGGTTGGATGTTGCCGCTGCGGTACCTTCTTTTCTTTCGAAAGAGCGGGTATTCAGCCCGATATGGTGGTTATGTCCAAGTCCATCGGTGGTATGGGCATGCCGCTCGCGATTGTGCTTCTCAAGGAGGAGCTCGATAAGTGGAAGCCCGGTGAGCATAACGGTACGTTCCGAGGTAACCAGCTCAGCTTTATTGCAGGTACAGCAAGCTTCGAATGGTTGCTCGAGAACAACGTAGAGGCGGAAACGCGTCGCAAAGGTGAGATTGTCCGCGAATACCTGACCAAGGAAATTCTTTCGCTTGACAGCCGTCTGGAACTGCGCGGAATGGGATTGATTTGGGGAATTGATTTCGGAAAAATCGACGCTTCGCTTACTGAAAACGTCATCGAGAAGTGCTTTGAACGCCACCTGATCTGCGAGTGTGCAGGCAGAAACGGTTCCGTGCTCAAAATCATGCCGCCCCTCGTCATTGAGGATGAGCTGCTGAAGCAGGGGCTCGATATTATTGCACAGACAACAAAAGAAACACTTTGAAAAAACCGCAGGGATGACCGTCGGTCATCCCTGCGGTTTAAATTATATTGTCGGGAAAAAGCATCTCTGATACCCGGGGGCACTTAAAACTCAATGCCGATGCGCGCGGCAACACCGTGATCAAAAGGGTGTTTGATTTTTTTGAATTCCGTCACGTAGTCTGCTGCGTCGATAAAACGCTGAGGCGGTTTTCTGCCGGTCATCACAATCTCCAGACTGTTGGGGGCGTTGGAGATAAACTCAAATACAGCGCTTCCGGCAAGCATACCCTCATGGATAACGTCGAATACCTCGTCAAGGATAATCATATCGTAGCGGTCGGAAAGCGTCATGGAAACGCTGCGGTCAAAGATACCGCGGAACATAACGCTTACCTGCTGGCGTTCATGTTCGTCCATATTATAGGTGTATTTCAGTTCCAGCGGACAGGAGCTCAGCGTCACGTTATCAAACCTCTGCAAAGCTACGCGTTCCCCCGAATTTTCGGTTTTCATAAACTGCACGAACATCACGCGCATGTGGTTGCCTGCCGCGCGCAGCGCCATGCCCGCTGCAGCGGTGCTTTTTCCTTTTCCGTCGCCGTAGTAGGCGTGAATCATCAAAATCACTCCTCAAAAGCATATTTTATCTAATAAAAAGTAATTTCAGTATATAGCTAATTCGAAGATTTGACAATACCGGCAATATAGCCAAAAATATTATCGTATATTTGTCGAAGTTTTATGTCTGAAAAATGCAGCTATTTTGCTGTAAAGTCTTGCAAAATAGCTTGAAATGCGTTATAATAACACATGCGTGACTGCACACTGATATGCGATGAAGCGGGAGGTTGCGGCTGAAACAGGTCGGTTTTTCCGTGGAGTATGTCCGATTTTAAACCGGGCGATTACAATGAAACAGGAGTATACTGCGGCAAGTGGGTTGCTTTGCCATTGCTATGCTCTTTTTGCGTTCAGCTGACCGCCGATGAACTGAAGAGTGCGTCGGTTTTTTTCATGCGGAGTGAGGAAACACCCGGGTGAGTTGCTGGAAGCTGAGCGCGATCAGCCCGCCTAACAAATGCCTGCGGCGTAACGCACCGAAGGCGACAACGTGCCGCGGGTTTGCCATATAACCCTATCGGCAGACCAAAGCACAAAAATTTTAAGGAGGCGACGATATGGCAGTCAAGGAAAAAATCAGGATAAGATTAAAGGGTTATGATCACTCTCTCGTTGATCAGAGCGCGGAGAGAATCGTTGCGACGGCAAAGCGTACAGGCGCCCGTGTTTCGGGTCCCGTGCCCCTTCCGACCGAGAAGCAGATTGTTACCATTTTGCGTGCGGTTCACAAGTATAAGGACAGCCGTGAGCAGTTCGAAATCAGAACCCACAAGCGTCTTATCGACATTTTAAGACCGTCCAATAAGACAGTCGAGGCTCTTATGAGCTTAGAGCTCCCTGCCGGCGTTGATATTGAGATTAAGCTGTAAATTGTCATTGGGTTTTATCAAAATATACCAACCTACAAGCAGACAGGGTCATGTTGGCTCAGCCAACCAATAACCTACAAGGAGGATAAATTCTATGCAGAAAGCAATCATCGGCAAGAAAATCGGCATGACACAGATTTTCGATGAAAAGGGAAGAGTTGTTCCCGTTACTGTTGTTGAGGCAGGTCCCTGCGTGGTCACCACCAAGAAAACAGTTGAAAACGACGGCTACGCGTCCGTACAGCTCGGTTTTGGCGATCTCAAGCCCCACAAGGTAAACAAGCCTATGAAGGGTTTCTTCGACAAAAACGGCGTAGCGCCCAAGAAGATTCTCAAAGAGTTCCGCTTTGAGGATACCGAAGCTTATGAAATCGGTCAGCTCGTCAAGGCGGATGTCTTCACCCCCGGCGACAAGATTGACGTAACCGGCAAGAGCAAGGGTAAAGGTACCGCGGGCGTCATCAAGAGATGGAACTTCCACCGTCTCAAGGAAAGCCACGGCACAGGTCCCTGCGTTCGTCACGGCGGTTCAATCGGCGCCTGTTCCTCTCCCTCCCGTGTTTGGAAGGGCAAGAAGATGGCAGGTCACCTCGGTGCGGAGCAGGTAACGGTTCAGAACCTCACGGTCGTTAAGGTTGATGCCGAAAATAACCTCATCGCCGTTAAGGGCGCCGTACCCGGTCCCAACAAGGGAATCGTTGTTCTCAAAGATTCTGTGAAGGCGTAAAGGAAGGGGGATTATAAATGCCAAGTATTACAGTAGTCAATATGGAAGGCAGCAGCGTCGGTACAATCGACCTCGCCGAGTCCGTATTCGGTATTGAGCCCAACGCCGCTGTTATGCATCAGATGGTAGTCAACTACCTCGCCGCGCAGCGTCAGGGCACACAGTCCGCTCTGACCAGAGCGGAGGTTTCCGGCGGCGGCAAAAAGCCCTGGAGACAAAAAGGCACAGGCCGCGCCAGACAGGGCTCTACAAGAGCACCTCAGTGGACACACGGCGGCGTTGTGTTTGCTCCCAAGCCCAGAAGCTATCGCTTCACAGTCAACAAGAAGGTCAGACGTCTTGCAATGAAGTCCGCTTTCTCGTCTAAGGCGCAGGGGAACAATATCATCGTGGTGGATGCAATCGCCATGGATGAGTACAAGACGAAGAAAATCGCTGCCATGCTTACAGCCGTCGGCGCAGAGAAGAAAACGCTTATCGTTCTTCCCGCGGTTGACAGCAAAGTTATCAAATCCGCTTCGAACATCCCCGGCGTTAAGACAGCGCAGGTCAACGAGCTGAATGTTTACGATATTCTCAACGCTGACAAGCTTGTCCTCGTCAAGGACGCGGTAAGCAAGATCGAGGAGGTATACGCATGATCGCTCACGATATTATTGTACGCCCGATCATCACGGAAAAGAGCATGCTCGGCGCGGTAAACAAGGTATATACCTTTGAAGTTGCAAAGACAGCGAACAAAATTGAAATCGCGAAGGCATGCGAGGCGGTCTTTAAGGTGAAGGTAGCCAAGGTTAACACCGTTTCCGTTCGCGGCAGATTCCGCCGTCAGGGCAGAAACAACGGTGGTTATACCAAGAGCTGGAAAAAAGCTATCATCACCCTGACCGAGGACAGCAAGCCTATCGAATTTTTTGAAGGCATGATGTGATTTTGCAGACCGGGTCTTCGGGCGGCATGCTCCGAGAAACACAACGGGCGTGTGCGGCACCGGTCGACAGAAAGCGCTGCGTACAGCGTCGGGTTTGCAAAATGCAAGTAGTTATGGGAAACGCCATTTCCCGCAAAACCATCATGAGGAGAGTGAAAACTAATGGCAATTAAGGTTTTTAAGCCGACAATCAACTCCAGAAGAAATATGTCGGTTATTGATTATTCAGGACTTTCAAAGGTTGCCCCCCAGAAGAGCTTACTTGCTCCCCTTAATAAAAAGGCAGGACGTAACAGCTACGGCAGAATCACCGTTCGTCACAGAGGCGGCGGCAACAGAAGAAAGTACCGTATCATCGACTTCAAGCGCAACAAGTTTGACGTCGAGGCAATCGTAAAGACAATTGAGTACGATCCCAACCGTTCCGCGTTTATTGCGCTGATCGAGTACACGGACGGCGAGAAGGCTTATATCCTTGCTCCCGAGGGTCTCAAGGTAGGCTACAAGGTCGTTTCCGGCCCCAACGCCGATATCAAAATCGGCAATGCGCTGCCCCTGACCGCGATCCCCGTCGGTACGTTCGTACACAACATTGAGCTTTATCCCGGCAGAGGTGCTCAGCTTGCCCGTTCCGCCGGCAACATGGCTCAGCTCATGGCAAGAGAAAACGGCTACGCGCTGCTCAGACTGCCTTCCAACGAGTTGAGAAACGTACCTGAGAGCTGTATGGCGACCATCGGTCAGGTTTCCAATCCCGACCATTTCAACGTGAAGATCGGTAAAGCGGGCAGAAAGAGAAATATGGGCTGGCGTCCTACCGTCCGCGGTTCCGTTATGAACCCGAACGACCACCCGCACGGCGGTGGTGAGGGTAAATCACCTGTCGGTCGTCCCGGACCTGTTACCCCGTGGGGTAAGCCCGCTCTCGGTTACAAGACACGTAAGCACAACAAGCAGAGCGATAAACTGATCGTTCGCAGAAGAAACGGCAAGTAAGGCGAGAAAGGAGCTAAACAATGAGTAGAAGTACGAAAAAAGGTCCTTTTGTCCAGCCTGTACTGCTCAAAAGAGTCCTTGAAATGAACGAAAAGGGCGAAAAGAGAATTCTCAAGACATGGTCGAGAAGTTCCACTATTTTCCCTGAATTCGTCGGTCATACATTTGCGGTTCATGACGGCCGCAAGCACGTTCCGGTATATGTCACCGAGGATATGGTCGGTCACAAGCTTGGTGAGTTTGCGCCCACAAGAACATTTAAGGGTCACGCCGGTTCCAAGACCAGCAAATAAGCGGAAGGAGAGTTTTGCAAATGGAAGCTAAGGCAATTGCGAAGTTTGTTCGCGTTTCACCCCGCAAGGTTGGCGTTGTTCTGGATTTGATCAGAGGCAAGGACGTCAGATATGCGGAGGCCGTTCTCAAGCACACTCCCAAAGCCGCTTGCGAGCCGCTCCTGAAGCTGCTCAAGTCAGCTATGGCAAATGCTGAGAACAATCATGACATGGATGTATCCAGGCTCTACGTTGCCGCGTGCAATGCAACGGCAGGCCCCATCCTTAAAAGAATTCGTCCCAGAGCACAGGGCAGAGCGTTCCGTATTAACAAGAGAACTTCTCACATCACCCTCGTACTCAAGGAAAAAGAAGATTAAGGGGAGGTTTAGATTATGGGTCAAAAAGTAAATCCGCACGGACTGCGCGTGGGCGTCATTAAGGATTGGGATTCCCGCTGGTTCGCCAGCAAGAAGGACTTCGGCGCAACGCTCGCCGAGGACTACAAACTCCGTTCGACGCTCAAAAAGCAGCTCTATAGCTTTGGTATATCCAAAATTGAAATTGAGAGAGACGGCAAAAAGGTCAGAATCAGTATTCACACTGCCAAGCCCGGTCTTGTTATCGGTAAGGGCGGCTCGGAGATCGAAAAGCTCAAGGCACAGTGCGAGAAAATGCTGAACAAGCCCGTTGCCATCAACATTGTTGAGGTAAAGGCTCCCGAGCTGGACGCCCAGCTCACTGCCGAGAGTATCGCTCAGCAGCTCGAAAAGAGAATTTCCTTCCGCCGCGCTATGAAGCAGAGCATCGGCAACGCTATGCGCAGAGGTGCGAAGGGTATCAAGATCATGTGCTCCGGTCGTCTCGGCGGTGCAGAAATCGCGCGCAGCGAGCAGTATCATGAGGGCACCATTCCGCTTCAGACACTCCGTGCCGACATCGACTACGGCTTTGCTGAGGCGAACACCACCTACGGTAAGGTCGGTGTAAAGGTTTGGCTGTACAAGGGTGAGGTTCTCAACATCAGCGAGGAGAAGCCCAGAAGACGTCCCCGCAGAGACAGAGAAGGAGGCAGAAAATAATGTTAATGCCTAAAAGAGTGAAATACAGAAGAGTGCACCGCGGTCGTATGACCGGTAAGGCTCTTCGCGGCAATACCATTACCTACGGTGAGTACGGACTCATGGCTTGCGAGCCTGGTTGGATTACCGCCAACCAGATCGAAGCCGCGCGTATCGCGATGACCCGTTACTGCAAGCGTTTTGGTAAAGTATGGATCAAGATTTTCCCCGATAAGCCCGTTACCGCGCGCCCCGCTGAAACCCGAATGGGTAAAGGTAAAGGTAATGTCGAGTACTGGGTAGCGGTTGTGAAGCCCCAGAGAATTATGTTCGAGCTTGCGGGAGTGGACGAAGAGATTGCAAGAGAGGCGCTTCGCCTTGCTTCGCACAAGCTTCCCGTCAAGTGCAAGTTCGTCAAGAAAGAGGAGGGTGAGCAGTAATGAAAGCATCAGAACTCAGAGAACTTTCCGTTGAAGAGCTTCAGACAAAGCTCACGGAGCTCAAGGAAGAGCTCTTCAACCTTCGTTTCCAGCTCGCTGTCAATCAGCTCGAAAATTCATCAAGAATCGGCGCCGTCAAGAAGGATATCGCGAGAGTGTCCACCGTTCTTCGTCAGCGTGAGCTTGGCATGGAAGCTTAATGAGAGGAGGACGTTACAGTGAGTGAAAGAAATTTGAGAAAGACCGTTATCGGCAAGGTCGTGTCTGATAAAATGGACAAAACCATCGTTGTTGCGGTTGAGGACAGCGTAAAGCACAAGCTTTACAACAAGATTGTCAAGAGAACTGTTCGCTTTAAGGCGCACGATGAGGAAAATGCGTGCGGCATTGGCGACAGAGTAAAGATTATGGAGACCCGTCCTCTTTCCAAGGATAAGAGATGGAGACTCGTCGAGATTATTGAGAAGGCTAAATAAGTTTATTTTAGCGACCTAGAATTAAAGGAGGAATCGACTGTGATTCAGCAGCAAACTATCCTCAAGGTTGCCGACAACACCGGCGCAAAGGAACTTATGTGCATTCGTGTACTCGGCGGTACCGGCAGGAGATATGCCAATATTGGCGATGTTATCGTTGCCTCGGTCAAAAAAGCAGCGCCCGGCGGCGTTGTTAAGAAGGGCGACGTTGTCAGAGCTGTGGTTGTGCGCTCCGCAAAGGGCGTCAGACGCGAGGACGGAACATATATCCGCTTCGATGAAAACGCAGCAGTTGTGATTAAAGAAGATAAGAACCCCCGCGGTACTCGTATCTTCGGACCCGTTGCGAGAGAACTTCGTGATAAGGATTTCATGAAGATTTTATCCCTCGCTCCGGAAGTACTTTAATGGAGGTGTCACGCAATGAGTAAGGTTCATGTAAAAACAGGCGACACCGTTATTGTGATCAGCGGTAAAGACAAGGGCAAAAAGGGTCAGGTTATGGCCGTCAGCCCCAAGGAAGGCAAGGTTATCGTAGAGAAGGTCAACATGGTTTCCAAGCACGTTAAGCCTCGCAAAATGGGCGAAGCAGGCGGAATTATCAAGGCTGAGGGTGCGATGTACGCTTCCAAGGTACAGATTTTGTGCCCCCGCTGCAAAAAGCCCACCAGAGTTGCTCACAAGATCTATGACGACGGCTCCAAGGGCAGAGTTTGCGCCAAGTGCGGCGAAGCGCTTTAAGGAGGAAAGTAAGAAATGGCAAGACTGAAAGATTTATATGTAAAAGAAGTTGCACCTGCTCTTATGAACAAGTTCTCCTACAAGAGCACTATGCAGATTCCGAAGCTTGACAAGATCGTAATCAACGTCGGCGCGGGCGAAGCAAGAGAGAATTCCAAGGCGATTGACGCTATCAGTTCCGATCTCGCGGCGATCACCGGTCAGAAGCCCCTCGTTTGCCACGCGAGAAAGTCCGTTGCGAACTTTAAGCTCAGAGAAGGTATGCCCATCGGCGTGAAGGTTACGCTCAGAGGCGAGAGAATGTACGAGTTTCTCGACCGCTTCTTCAATGTCGCTCTCCCCAGAGTTCGCGACTTCAGAGGTATCAATCCCAACTCCTTCGATGGACGCGGCAACTATAACATGGGTCTCAGAGAGCAGCTGATCTTTCCTGAGATCGACTATGACAAGATTGACAAGGTTCGCGGCATGGACATCTGCTTTGTTACCACCGCAACCACAGACGAAGAGGCACGCGAGCTTCTGACGCTTATGGGCGCGCCGTTTTCAAAGTAAGGAGGGATTGTTGTGGCTAAAACATCAATGAAAGTGAAGCAACAGAGAAAGCAGAAATTCTCCACCAGAGAATATACAAGATGCAGTATCTGCGGTAGACCACACGCCTACCTCCGCAAATATGGTATTTGTCGTATTTGCTTCCGTGAGCTCGCTTACAAGGGCGAAATCCCGGGCGTAAAGAAAGCAAGCTGGTAAGGAGGAATAAGGTAATGCAGATTACAGATACAATAGCTGATTTACTGACCCGCATCCGCAACGCGAACGCGGCGAAGCACGATTCTGTTGAGATCCCCGCATCAAACCTCAAAAAGTCCATTTGTCAGATCCTTGCGGATGAGGGATACATTCGGAGTTTCACAGTAATCGAAGACGGCAAGCAGGGCATTATCAAGGTTACGCTCAAGTACCTTGAGGGCAAAAGACCCGTTATCACAGGTCTGCGCCGCGTTTCAAAGCCCGGCCTGCGTATTTACAGTAATGCAGAGGATATGCCCAAGGTAATGAAGGGTCTGGGCGTTGCGATTATCTCCACCTCAAAGGGTGTTATGACCGATCGCGAGGCAAGACGTCAGCACGTTGGCGGCGAGGTTCTCGCTTACATTTGGTAAGAGGAGGTGCGATCATGTCTCGAATTGGAAGAAAACCGATAAATATTCCCGCAGGCGTCGATGTGAAGGTCGACGGCAGCGTTGTAACTGTCAAGGGTCCCAAAGGCGAGCTCAGCTACGCCTTTAATCCCAATATGACGGTTGAAGTCAAGGATGGCGCGATTGAGGTCAGCCGTCCCGACGACAGCAAATTTAACCGCTCCATCCACGGTCTGACAAGAACTCTGATCAGCAATATGGTGATTGGTGTGACAGAAGGCTACGTTAAGGAGCTTATCGTAAACGGCGTTGGCTACCGTGTGCAGAAGCAGGGCAGCAAGTGCGTCATGAACCTTGGTTTCTCACACCAGGTTATTGTTGAGGATACAAAGGACATCAAGCTTGAGGTTCCGGATCCCAACACCATCAAGGTTGTCGGCATTGATAAGCAAAAGGTTGGTCAGTTTGCTGCCGAGATCAGAGAGAAGCGTCCGCCTGAGCCTTATAAGGGCAAGGGTATCCGTTACGCTGACGAGTATATCCGCCGCAAGGAAGGCAAGGCCGGTAAGGGCAAATAATGAAGGAGTGAATTAATTATGGTAAGCAGACCTGATACAAAAAAGGCGCGCATCAAACGCCATAAGAGAGTCCGCGGAAAAATCAGCGGTACTCCCGAATGTCCCCGTTTGTGCGTATTCCGCTCCACCAACAACATCTACGCTCAGATCATTGACGACGTAGCGGGTGTGACCCTTGCGCAGGCTTCCAGTCTTGACAAGTCTATTGAGGGTTACGGCGGAAACAAAGAGGCAGCAAGAGCTGTCGGCAAGCTCGTTGCCCAGCGCGCCCAGGAAAAGAATATCAAAGACGTTGTATTTGACAGAGGCGGCAACATCTATCACGGTCGTGTGAAAGAATTGGCCGAAGGCGCCCGTGAGGGCGGCCTCAATTTCTAAGGAACAGGAGGAAATGACTTTGGCTAATAAAGTAGAAGTAACAGGCGAGTTAAAGGAAAGAGTTGTCACCATTAACCGCGTATCCAAGACGGTTAAGGGCGGACGTATCTTTAAGTTCGCAGCTCTCGTCGTCGTCGGCGACGGCAACGGCGTTGTCGGCTTTGGCATTGGTAAGGCGGGCGAGGTTCCCGACGCAATCCGCAAGGGCATTGAGGACGCCAAGAAGAACCTGATGAAGGTTTCGCTCAGAGGTACTACCATTCCTCATGAGATTATCGGCGAGTTCGGCGCAGGCCGCGTTCTGATGAAGCCCGCCGCTCCCGGTACCGGCGTTATCGCCGGCGGTCCCGTTCGTGCGGTTGTTGAGGCTGTCGGCATCAAGGATATCCGTACCAAGGCGCTCCGCTCCAACAATCCCTGCAACGTTGTTCGTGCGACGCTCGCAGGTCTCAGCGCACTCAGAACCGCTGAGGAGGTTGCCGCTGTACGCGGAAAATCCGTTAAGGAAATTTTATAAGAGGGAGGCTGCAAAAATGACGATTAAATTGGTAAAGAGCCTGATCGGCTCCAAAAAAGATCAGATTGCAACCGCCCATGCTCTCGGTCTGAAGAAAATCGGCGATGTGACCACACAGCCCGATAACCCTCAGACTAAGGGTAAGGTAGCAAAAATTATTCACCTCGTAGAGGTTAGTGAAGCGTAAGCAAGGAGGTGCAAACAATGAAGTTACATGAACTTTCTCCGGTTGAAGGCTCTAAAAAGAGATCCAAGAGAATCGGCAGAGGTCACGGTTCAGGCTGGGGCAAAACCGCAGGCAAGGGACACAAGGGTCAAAAGGCTCGTTCCGGCGGCAGCATTCGTCCCGGTTTTGAGGGCGGTCAGATGCCGCTGCAGCGCCGCGTTCCCAAGAGAGGATTTAACAACATCTTTGCGAAAAACGTGGTAGCAATTAACCTCAGCGTTCTTAACAGAAAGTTTAACGACGGCGATACCGTAGACGTCGAGGCACTCAAGGCGGCAGGTGTTGTTAAAAACGGCTTTGATGCAGTTAAGATACTTGGCAACGGTAAAATCGAAAAGAAACTTACTGTAAAACTTTCTGCCTTTTCCGAGTCAGCAAAGGCGGCGATCGAAGCTGCCGGCGGAAAGGCGGAGGTGATCTAAGTGATCCAAACGATCCGCAACGCATGGGCGATTCCCGATTTGCGTAAAAAGATTCTTTTCACTTTGCTTATTATTATAGTATTTCGAATCGGTTCGGTTATTCCGGTACCGTTTCTCGATACAAACGTGCTCAGCGCGGTTATGGCTCCCGCTAACGAACTGACAAGCGGCAGTTCCAATATGATCGCGTATTTGAACACCCTTTCAGGCGGTGCGTTTTCCAACGCTACGCTTTTTGCAATGGGTATTACCCCCTATATCAACAGTTCCATTATTATCCAGCTTCTCTGCGTTGCGATACCTGCTCTTGAGCGCCTTACCAAGGAAGGCGAGGCGGGCAGAAAGAAGATCGGTACGATTACCCGATACGTCACCGTTGCGCTGGGCTTAATTCAAGGTACGGCGTATTTCTTCTATCTTAAGAACACGATCTGCACGGAAGAAGGCGATTACTACGGCCAACACATCACCGTTTACAACGAAGGCTTTTCCATGGTTTTCGCAGGCATCGTTATCGTTCTCGTCTTTACTGCGGGTACGGCGCTGATGATGTGGCTGGGTGAGCAAATCAATAAGTACGGCATTGGCAACGGTATCTCCATGCTCCTTTTTGCGGGTATTATTGCGAGACTTCCCGTTACCATCCGCACCCTCGGTGCGTACTGGAACCTCGGTTTTGGCGACGGCACGGCGGGCGCGGGCGATCCGAAGTTCTTCATCTTCGTTATCGTTTGGATTGTCATCTTCCTTGCGATTATTTGGCTGATTACATTTATGCAGGATTCCGAGAGAAGAATCCCCATTCAGTATGCCAAGCGCGTGGTGGGCAGAAAAATGTACGGCGGTCAGTCCAGCTTCCTTCCGATCAAGGTTGCTTTGGGCGGCGTACTTCCCATCATTTTTGCAAGTTCTATCCTTTCCATTCCCAGTACGGTCAACCTTTTCCTCAACGTAAAGGAAGGCTTCTGGAAATCGTTTTTTGATGCGTTCAACACCAACAGCTGGCTGTACATTGCGCTGTACTTTATTTTGATTCTGATGTTCGCTTATTTCTATACCACCATTCAGTACAATCCTGTCGAAATGGCGAATAACCTGAAAACGAACAACGGAACCGTTCCGGGTATCCGTCCCGGTGCACCCACGGCAGCTTATATCAAGAATATTCTTTCCAGAATAACTTTGATCGGTGCGCTGTTCCTTTCCGTTATCGCACTGGTACCGTTGGTATACTCTGCGTTAACAGGTATGCACGGCCTTTCCATGGGCGGTACATCCATCATCATTATCGTCGGTGTTGCACTGGATACGGTAAAACAACTCGAATCACAAATGATGATGCGTCATTACAAAGGTTTTCTTGACTAATTACGGAAAATGAGGTATAATAATATGAACATTATCATGTTAGGCGCTCCCGGTGCAGGTAAAGGCACACAAGCCGCTGTACTTTGCGAGCACTTTGGTATTCCCACTATTTCAACCGGCAACATGATTCGTGAAGCGCTGAAAAACGGCACGGAGATGGGTTTGAAAGCAAAGTCTTTTATGGACGACGGTAAGCTGGTTCCCGATGAGGTCGTAATCGGCATTGTCAAGGAGAGACTTGCCGAGGATGACTGCAAGAAGGGATTCATTCTTGACGGCTTCCCCAGAACCATTCCCCAGGCCGAGGCTCTGGACGCGATGGGTGTGGAGATTCAGTACGTTATTAATATCGACGTTCCTGATGAAACCATCACCAGACGCATGTCCGGACGCCGTGTCTGCGAAAATTGCGGCAGACCTTATCACATCGAGAGCTTAAAGCCCGTGAAGGATGGGGTTTGCGACGATTGCGGAGGCGCCCTTGTTCAGCGTAAGGACGACCACCCCGATACCGTGCTTGCCCGTCTCGCTGTGTATCACAAAGAGACCGAGCCCCTTGCGGATTATTACCGCAAGCAGGGTAAGCTTGTGAACGTAGAAGGCCAAAACACCGTCGAAGATACGACGGCGGCAGTTCTCAAGGCAATTGAGGCTTAAGCATGGTTCCAATCAAAACAGCGCGGGAACTTTCCCAAATGAAAGACGCTTGCCGTATCTCCGCGGAAGCGTTACGCGCTGCGGGAGAGGCGATACGCGAAGGCGTAACGACTCTCGAAATTGATTCTGTTATCCGTCGCTATATCGAGAAACAGGGAGCAACCCCCTCGTTTCTCGGTTACGGCGGGTTTCCCGCGAGCGCATGTATTTCCGTAAACAACGTGGTTATCCATGGCATACCCGACAAATATACCGTCCTGCGTGAAGGCGATATCGTCAGCGTTGACGTCGGAGCTTTTTATAAAGGCTGGCACGGCGACAATGCGTATACGTTTGCCTGCGGCAGTATCGGCGCCAATGCGCAAAAGCTGCTGGACGCTACGCGGGAGAGCCTGTATGAGGGAATTAAGCAGGCAACCGTCGGCAACCGCATCGGCGATATCGGCAGTGCGGTGCAAAGGTATGTCGAAGCTCGCAGTTACTCGGTGGTACGAGATTATGTCGGCCACGGCGTAGGTGCGAATTTGCATGAGGACCCCAGCGTACCTAACTACGGTACACCCCACCGGGGACTGAAATTGCTCCCCGGCATGACAATCGCCATTGAACCGATGGTGAACGAGGGATCCTGTCATGTCCGCGTGATGCCTGATAAGTGGACGGTCAAAACTGTCGACGGCAAGCTGAGCGCTCATTTTGAGCATACGATTGTCGTCACGCATGATGGTCCCAAGATCATGACTCTGTGTGACTGAGGTGACAGCATATGGACATTTCACAAGGCAGTGTCGTGCGGGCAAAGGCAGGCAGAGATAAGGATAAATTCTTTGTCGTTTTGCAAACGGACGGTGAGTATGCACTCATCGCCGACGGCAGAAGGCGCAGGGTGGAGCACCCTAAGCGCAAAAAAATCAAACACCTCGCGCCGACCTGTGCGGCGCACACCGGTTCACCGGACACAAATCCGAAGATTAAACAGATTTTACGTCAATTTAACGGAGGCAAATAATGTCAAAGCAGGATGTCATTGAAGTAGAAGGTATCGTCAGAGAAGCGCTCCCCAACGCTCAGTTTAAGGTGGAGTTACAAAACGGTCACATGATTTTAGCTGTTATATCAGGCAAGCTGAGGATGAATTTCATCCGCATCTTGCCCGGAGACAAGGTTACGGTGGAGATGTCTCCCTATGACCTGAGCAGAGGCAGAATCACATGGCGCTCCAAATAAGGATCGCGTGATTCATCACAACACAGACTTTAACACAGAAAGGAATGATTCTTAGTGAAAGTCAGACCTTCAGTAAAGAAAATGTGCGACAAGTGCAAGGTAATCAAGAGAAAAGGTAAGATCCTGGTTATCTGCGAGAATCCGAAGCACAAACAGCGTCAGGGTTAATCATCTATTGAAACGCAGGGGGTGGAGCGAATGAGGCTCCGGGAATCCCAAGTGAACCCTGTCGTTCGGTTTGAACAGAACCGAAATACAAACCACCCGGTCAGTCCGCACAGAGTGATAGGCAGAAACGTTCCGTATCGGAGTTCGCCGAAAGCTGACCGTCATTTTCAAATTTTACTTTATGATTATATGGAGGTGCAACTGAATGGCTCGTATAGCAGGTGTTGATTTACCGAGAGACAAAAGAGTTGAGATTGGTCTCACTTATATTTTCGGTATCGGACGTAAAACTGCAACAGACATTATTGCTGCAACAGGTGTGAATCCTGACACTCGTGTCAGAGATTTGACAGAAGAAGATGTTTCAAAGCTCAGAGAGTATATTGAGCACAACTGCCGTGTAGAAGGTGACCTTCGCCGTGACATCGCTTATGATATCAAAAGACTGATCGATATCGGCTGCTACCGCGGTGTTCGTCACAGAAAGGGTCTCCCCGTTAGGGGTCAGCGTTCCAAGACGAACGCCCGTACCCGCAAGGGTCCCCGCAAGACCATGGCTAACAAGAAGAAGTAAGGAGGTACGACTATGGCAGCACCAAAGGGTAAAAAGGTTATCCGCCGTCGTCGTGAGCGTAAGCACATCGAAAAAGGCGCAGCGCATATCCAGTCTACATTCAATAACACAATCGTGACAATTTCCGATACACAGGGCAACGCTGTTTCATGGGCAAGCGCCGGTGAGCTCGGTTTCAGAGGATCTAAGAAGTCCACTCCCTTCGCAGCGCAGTCTGCCGCCGAGACCGCCGCAAAAGCGGCGATGGAGCACGGCATGAAATACGTTGAGGTATACGTAAAGGGTCCCGGACAGGGCAGAGAGGCAGCTATTCGTGCGCTTCAGACCGCAGGTCTTGAGGTAACGATGATCAAAGACGTTACTCCCATTCCCCACAACGGATGCCGTCCTCCCAAGAGAAGACGCGTATAGTATAATTTAAGGAGGATACATTTATGGCTAAAAATATGCAGCCTATCGCCAAGCGCTGCAGAGCGCTCGGTTTATCGCCTGCTGTAATGGGTTACAGCAAGAAAACTTCCAACAGAAACCCCGGCGGCAAAATGAGAAGAAAAAAGAGCGAGTACAGCATGCAGCTGACCGAGAAACAGAAGGTAAAATTTATTTACGGTATTCTTGAGAAGCAGTTCCGCGCGTACTATGAGAAGGCTGAAAAGGCTGAAGGCAAGACCGGTGAGGAACTCCTCTCCATCGTTGAGCGCAGACTTGATAACGTTGTCTTCCGTCTTGGTCTCGCTGCAACCCGCCGCGAGGCAAGACAGCTCGTGAACCATGCTCACTTTACCGTTAACGGAAAAAAGGTTAACATCCCCTCCTACATGGTTAAGGTTGGCGATGTGATCGGCGTTAGAGAAAAGAGCCGTTCTACCACTCGCTTTAAAGCGATTGCCGACGGCGAGAATGCATCAATGCTCACACCCAAGTGGCTTGAAAAGGACGAAAATCTCCTCGGCGGCAAGGTCGTGGCGCTTCCCAAAAGAGACGACATTGATTATCCCGTTGAAGAGCACCTCATCGTTGAGTTGTACTCCAAGTAATCTATCGGCTGATTTTTCAGCATTACGTTTCACAGGCAGATTACACAAGCGGCCGCCAATACCTTTGACGGCATGACGAAGGAGGATTCGCGAATGATTGAAATTGAAAAGCCAAGAATTGAAACAGCGGAATTAACCGAGGACGGTATGTACGGTAAATTCGTTGTTGAGCCGCTTGAGCGCGGCTTTGGCAACACTCTCGGCAACAGCCTGCGCAGAGTGCTGCTTTCCTCACTTGAAGGCTGTGCCGTCACATCGCTCAAAATTGACGGCGTTCTTCACGAATTTTCAACTATACCCGGTGTTAAAGAAGATGTCACCGAGATCGTTCTCAATATGAAAAGTCTGGTCGCAAAGCTTGTTGATGTCGCGCCTAAGGTTGTTGTGATTGACGCTGAGGGTCCCTGCGAAGTCACTGCTGCGAGTATTAAGAGTGACAGTGAAGTTGAGATCCTGAATCCCGATTTGCATATTGCTTCTTTGGGTGAGGGCGCCAAGCTCAATATGGAAATTACCATTGACAAGGGCAGAGGATATGTTCCCGGAGAGCGTAACAAGCAGCTTACGGGTAACAATGTGATCGGTGTGCTTCCGATTGATTCCATTTATACGCCGGTATTAAAGGTCAACTACACGGTTGACAACACCCGTGTCGGTCAGATTACGGACTACGATAAGCTCACGCTTGACGTATGGACAAACGGCGTCATCAACGCCGAGGAAGCGGTTTCTCTTGCCGCAAAGGTGCTGACAGAGCATCTTAACCTCTTTGTAAACCTCTCCGACAAGGCTTCCTCCGCAGAAGTAATGGTCGAGAAGGATGACAAGGGCAAGGAAAAAATCCTCGAGATGACGGTCGAAGATCTTGACCTTTCGGTTCGTTCTTTCAACTGCCTCAAGCGCGCAGGCATCCATACAGTTGAAGATTTAATTAATAAGTCCGAAGAGGATATGATGAAGGTACGTAACCTCGGCAGAAAATCGCTCGAGGAAGTCGTGCAGAAGCTTAATTCTCTCGGTTTCAGTCTTCAGAAGGAAGACGAATAAATACCCTTTCAAAACTACGGTAAAGGAGTGAATACCATGCCCGGTACAAGAAAATTGGGAAGAACTACCGCGCAAAGAACTGCAATGCTTCGCGCAATGGTTACTTTCTTTCTCGAAAACGGCAGAATTGAAACCACCAACACCCGCGCTAAGGAAGTTCAGGCGATGGCGGAAAAAATGATTACTACCGCGAAGGAAAACACCCTCCACAACAGACGTCTCGTTCTCGCTTTCGTGACCAAGGAGGATGTTGTTTCCAAGCTCTTTGGCGAGATAGCTCCCAAGTATGCTGACCGTAACGGCGGCTACACAAGGGTGATCAAGATCGGTCCCCGTCGCGGCGATGGCGCTGAAATGGCAGTCATTGAGTTGGTTTGATTTTTGAGATTGTTTTATGATTAAGGGGCTGTCGCACTAATAAGCCCTGACAAAAGTAAAAGACCGGGCAACCCGAAAAGGGTTGCCCGGTCAGTGCTTTCATTGTGTAATTTAAATGCTAAACAACCATACAGAAGGCAGGTTCATTATACAAAGTTGAGGTGGGGCAATCGGGTTAGAGTATTCCGCTCATCATCCATACACGACCGCTTCATGTGGCTTCCAACCCTCATATTCGCTGTCGCCGCTGCCGGAGCCGCCTCCGGGGTTCCAGCCTTCGTATTCATCGTCCGAACCGGAGGTTGAAATGACATCCTCGGCACGAAATTGGAATATTTCCAATTTCGTGCGATCGTATTTTTCTTTAATCATATGTCGTTCTCCTTAACCGAAGAAGTTGTTGGCAGCCTGATTATACCAATAGGTCGCGCAAACAAGTTTGAATGTGCTGTACGGAACATCATCCGAGTTGATACAAGCGCGCACATAGTCGAGTACAGCGTAATCATAGCTGTTTTGACCAATCGTCAGGGTATAGGACGTGTCGAGATCGGCTGCCGCAATATCTGTCAGTTCCAAGTAGATTTTTCCGTCCTTTGTTTTATAATCAACTTTTTTGCCGTTGAAAGTGATGCTGTCTTTTACGGCGTCAAACTTTGTCTGATCTTTGATCGTGTAGTAGTGGCGCATAGAGGTCTCGGTCAGATAGACGATCGTTGTTCCTGCGTATTCCAGACCGTATGCATCAAGTCCGGCACTCATATCGCTTGGTGTAGTGGTGATCATATCGGTAGTAACCTTTTCCATTGTATAATGGATGTCTTTGTTTGCAAGGTTATCGGTGTTGCGCTTGAACACTACCTGCGCTTTTGCGCCGTAATCAAGCATGGTTTTGACGATTCTTTCAAGATTCTCATAACTTTTTGTACCGGTGCCTGTATAACTGTTTCTGAAACTGTCAGAAAGGAGTACATCGCAGTATTTTCTGACGGAATAGGTGTTGGTATCGAGCTGTTCACCGCCGACTGTCAGCGTTGCGGTGACGTCATAGGTCATCTCGGCAACATCCACATTGACCGTAGCCTTGTAGCCGTGTGGGGTTATATCATTCGCAGTCAGGGTGACGGAGTGCATCTTGTCTGTGCCGTTGACTGTCCATACGAAATCGACCTTAGCGCTGTTTGCGAGATCTTCATCGGTCAGATTCACAAAGAAGTTGATGCCGATATCGCCGTCAAGGGTCAAGCTGTGACCGGCAAAACATACTCTGTCAATTTCTTTTTTATCGGTATAGGTCTCGTCGTCAACGACAACCGTCGCGGTATAGACGATTTTGCCTTCCTGTATTTGGCTTGTTACGGACGCGTCAACGATTTCTTCATAATCGCAGTGGGGAC
This sequence comes from Ruminococcus sp., assembly GCA_017433905.1. GTDB lineage: Bacteria > Bacillota > Clostridia > Oscillospirales > Acutalibacteraceae > Ruminococcoides. The sequence goes on from JAFRGI010000021.1 coordinate 36,787, forward strand.
AGGTGAATGTTGCAGTCGCGCTGCTGTAATCGTCACTCCAGTTCCAGGTCGGATTGCTGTAGGTATGCGTGTCGATACCGATGTATTTGCGCTGTCCTCTGAATTTAAATTTGGAATCTTCGAAAGCGTGACGGAAAGTGCCCTCGTGATATCCGTAGAAGGTAATACCGCTGATGTCATCAAAGGGATAAAACGTTATGGAGATCGGACTCGCTGACGTGGTGCAGGTAACCTTGTGCAACGCAGAACAATCATAGAAAATATAGGAATCAAGTTGTGTCAGCCCGGAGCCGATGGTGATTTCTTCCAGATTCGAACAGTGACGGAACGCCTCCCAGCCGATATGCTTTATATTGTTGCCCATCGTTACCTTGGTGATCGTGGTATTGCCCTTGAATGCGGACTGGTTCACAGAGGTGATCTTTTTGCCGCGCAGTGTCTGGTTGGGATAGTTATCGGGAACGGTATCCGGAATTGCGACCTCGGCGTCGGTACCGTTGTATTTCATGACGCGGACATGAGTGCCGTTATCGTGGATGTTGAAGTAAGGCACTATGGTTTGCGCCTGCGTGATTTCGTTCTCACCGTTCTTGTCGGAGTAGTATCGGTTGCACACAGAGCAGTACCAATATTCCGTAGTACCGTTCGCATAGGTATTTGTGTCGGCGTAATAGGTCGGCGCCACTGCCGCATGATGCGTCATGGTATGTTTGGAGCACGCAGGAACGCGGATATCATCCTGAATACGGGTAAAGTTTGAACTCCAAATTTTATAGCTGAAATGCTCGTCTAAAAAGTTGTTGCAGAGGATTCCCGTATACAGCTGCCTCGGATCGAACCATGTAGATCCTAACAAATTTTTATGTACTTCCTTAGTGTAGTAAAACGGTGTATCATCGCCGGTGGAGCAGCTTGTGTAAATAAATGCCAAAACATCTTCATCAAAATAATTTCTTGCGGTGTTGCGTATGTCTTGAATACATCTGTCATTGTTTTGAGGATTTAGGCTCTTCTCAATGATGTTAAATTTTTCACCGTTGGTATGATGCCAGTCGTCCTGCATCCATACCTGAACGCCGTCTATGGTAGCGCCGTAAGCCGGATATCCGTTATCAGATCCCGTGTAAAAATTGCTGACGTCCAGAGCCCAATTGACGGTTTGACCGTTCGTTCTGGTTTTATACAGATGCGCCGTTGATTTTTCTACTTCATGACCGGATGCCATCAGATGGCTGTGTGATAATCTGCTGACAATATAAATCTTACCGCGCAGATCTCCCATCGTGGGCATGCCGACTCCGGACCATATGATACTGTTATCCTGCAGCGCCTGATTTTTCAGATAATTGTAAAGATTGTAGTCGCCGTCGCCTCTGTCCTCCATGATTTGGAAAATAAAGCACTCGTCGGGATGCTTCTTCAGAAATTCTCTGAACCAGCCCATCACCGTTGACAGCATCAGGTTATTTCCCGATCTGTCTTTGCAGGGCTCCTCGGCGTGGACAAAATGGATCGAATCCTCTGTAGCGCCCTCGGATTTGAAGCGCAGGTCAAAATGTCGGACGCCGGCTTTCAATAAATCATCAATATACAATTGCTGACATTTATGTTCATCACTTATATTGATTGCTGCAACGTCGTGTGAGCCGGGAATATTCAAGTCACCCAGCTTTGTGTCATCGGGAATATAGCTCATCCAATCCAGAGAATTGATTTGTCTGCCGTCACGGTTCACACAATAGGTATCGTAACGCTTTGCCTGCTCGATCGTGACCTTCTCTTCACCCTGTGTCACGTTATTCTGGTAGCTCTTGGTGGAAACGATCTCCAGTTCCCATGTCATGCTTGCCTTTGAGCCGATCGTAACTTTGTTATTATTCTCATTATACTCACTGGGATTCTGAAGCGACCAATATTTATTGAACTTTTCGTTATAGATATAATAGGTGCCGTTGCTTTGAGGAATGAACTTCCAGTACGAGCGTTTGGCGTCTTCGCCGCTATGCTCTTCTTCGATATGTACAACGGCGTTTTCCGCGTTTTCTTCAGCGGTCAGCAAATGGCAGCCGTAGTTTTTCGGAGTGTTATCGGTATCCTTGGGATAGAAGTAAATCTGGAACGTGTCATCCTCATTTGCAACTTTTTTAAGATAAAGGCGTGACGAGTGACCGAGGTAAAACAAGTGAGCGACATTTGGACCGGACGTTCCGTCTTTATTGATGGTAACAGTCGCGCGAGAAGAAGACGGTCTTAAGCGGACGGTCACGCCATCCAGCGCATCCGCCTTTACATATTCTCCGACCGTTCTTTCCAGTGAATCAATGTATTCTTCGTGTGTTTGCGCTGAAGCAGTGACAGGCGTCACCGCAAAAACGCCGAGTACCATTATCAGTGATAATAAAATACTTACTGTTTTTTTTTGTCTTTTTCATGTTTACAAACTGCCTTTCCGCGAAAGACACCGAAGGGATGACGAAAAGGTGCTTCCGCAATTATCTCGTGGTTATTTTACTATCATTCAGTTGAAAAATCAAGATGTCATAGGGATTTTCAGCATTTTTGTTATGTTTGAAAAAATCTTATACAGATGTATTGTTATATGTAATGATTTTTTGAAAATCTAATTCGACTTGATATTGGATGAGTGCGAAATGACAGGCAAAGTAAATAAGCACTGACCGGATATCCCGAAAAGAGGATAACGGTCAGTGCTTGTTTGTGCTGTTGCAACGTTCCGGGATTATCGGAAACGAAGGTTCAGTCGGATGATATGGCAAACAAGACGATGGATGCCGAAAGGCTGACGCCTTGCCGGGACAGTACTACACCTTTTTGCGCATCATACCGCCGAGCAGTTTCATGAACTCATAACCTGCGATTCCGTTTTGCGCGTATCCGTTCATTTTGAGAACCTGGTTGACAGCCAATTCCGTGCCGTCGCCAAATACATTGTTCTCATCGACGCCCTGTGTGATAATCCCCTGCTTTTTTGCCGTCAAAAGCATTTCCTTGAGTGCCATTACGCCATAGGTTTTGTCGCCCTTTTCAAATCCGCTGTTGTCGAGCACAGGGTCGGACGGTGTCCAGTTGTTCCATCCGCCGGATTTGATGATCGACGGGTAGTCCTTGTAACATTTATCCTTGTCAATGGTTCCCACTCCGGGAATCGAATTGGACTCAAGATAGTTGACCTCGCCTCCGTATTGCCACATCCCGTAGCTGCCCCTGTAGTCACAGGTGGAGTTCCACTGCGCTACCCAGATGTCGTAGTTGTCGAGCAGGCTCGGAGCGTCAAGCTTGTTGTTGAGCCAGCTCAGCGAGGAATACAACATGGGGTAATAGCCCGCTTTTTTGATTTCGCTGAGGAAGGTTTTACAAATTTCCACTAACGTTGTGTCGCCTGGATTGCCGTGGTTTTTCTTGTAGTTGTCCGCGTCCTCCATATCGAGTGCGACGGGCAGGGTCGGTTTTTTGTTTTTGAGCAAACGAATGACGTGTCGTGCTTCGCTTCTTGCATCGTCCGTATTGACTGCGTAGGAGTAGAGATACGCACCCCAGGGTACGCCTGCCGCTTCACATTTGCGGACATTTTCCTCGAACCGGTTGTCATCCTGAACCGTCAAATCGGAGCCGTATCCGCAGCGGATCATCACAAAGTCATAGCCTGCGTCCCGGATTTTTTCGATGCTGACATTTCCGTTGAGCGAAGAGATATCCACGCCCTTTTTTCCTTTCAGATTCATATTTTCCTCCCTTTTTGTTTTCTCGGAGGCGTCCCTCCGTTTTCATTCTATGCGGAGACAGAAAGCCTGTTCCCCCAAGGAAGAAACAAGCAGGAAAATTGCATAGGTCTACGCAATTTTCCTGCTGTGTTATCAATCGTTTACTTTTAATTTTCCCAGTACCTCACCGACTTTGTCGTGGAACACCAGGTCGGCGTGCGAATCGTAAGGAGTGGCATCGCGGTTGATCAGCACGATTTTGTCGCCGCAGAAACAGCGGATAAATCCCGCTGCAGGATAGACTGTCAGGCTGGTGCCCGCGATGATCAACGTATCGGCGGTTCGGATCGCATGGAGCGCGCCCGAGACCACGCTGTTGTCCAGGCTTTCCTCATAAAGCACCACGTCGGGCTTGACGATTCCACCGCAGGTGCAGTGCGGCACATCCTCGGAATTTCTGATGAATTCCGCTGAATAAAACTTGCGGCATTTGCAGCAGTAGTTGCGTAGTATGCTTCCGTGCAGCTCATAAACGCGTTTGCTGCCTGCCGCCTGATGTAAGCCGTCGATGTTCTGGGTGACAACGGCGGAAAGCTTGCCGGTTTGTTCCAATTCCGCCAGCTTCACGTGCGCCGGATTGGGCTTTTTGTCGAAGAAAAGCATTTTGTCGCGGTAGAAGCGATAAAACTCTGTGGTTTTTTTTACAAAAAACGTGTGGCTGAGAATTTCCTCGGGAGGATAGTCGTATTTTTGGTTATACAGTCCGTCCACGCTGCGAAAGTCGGGAATGCCGCTTTCGGTGCTCACGCCCGCTCCACCGAAAAATACAATGCTGTGGCTGTTATCAATGATTTGCTGCAGCTTAGCGATGGTTGCCATTTTCGCTGCTCCTTTCTTTTGCTTTCGGGCAGAGAGCGACAATGTGCCTACATTTCCGTGATGATTTCATTGATGGTTTTTCCCGGGGGGATCATGGGCAGAACGTTGACGTCGGGACTGATTTGGCAGTCGATTACAACGGGGGCGTGCAGCTCCATAGCCTTGCGGATGGTAGGCTCGATTTCGGAATCAAGCGTGACACGCATTCCGGTAACGCCGAATGCTTCCGCCAGTTTCACAAAATCCGTCCCCCGGTGGGGATCCGTCTGCGAGAAGCGGCTGCCGTAGAACAGCTTTTGCCACTGACGCACCATGCCAAGAACAGAATTGTTCATCACCAACACGATGACAGGAAGATTGTACGATTTGAGTGTAACCAGCTCATTGAGATTCATGTGGAAGCTGCCGTCGCCTGTGAACAGGAATACACGCTTGTCGGGAGCGGCGATCTGCGCGCCGATGGCGGCACCCATGCCGTATCCCATGGTTCCCATACCGCCCGAAGTGAGCAGTGTGCGCTGTCCTTCCAACTTGGCGAACTGCGCAACCCACATTTGGTGCTGACCGACGTCCGTGGCAATGATGTCGTTTTCGTCCTTGAGCTTGTTGACGGTCTCGATGATATCCTGCGGCTGCGGATATTCGTCATTGTAGAGCTCCGTGTCGTCGAAATGATGCTTCCATACTTCGATTTGCGCCAGCCATTCCGTGTGCTCTTGCCGGTCCATACCGATTGTCAAAGCTGTCAGGCTTTCTTTGAGGTCGCCGAGAACGTATTCATTTACCTGCACGTTTTTATTGATTTCGCGCTCGTCAATTTCAAGTTGAACGATTTTGGCTTGTTCGCCGAATCTTTTTCTGTCGCCTGCCACGCGGTCGGAAAAACGAGCGCCGCAGGAAATAATCAGGTCGCATTCGGCGGTGACCATGCCGGTTTCGTAGCCGCCGTGCATACCGATGTTGCCCACACAGAGGCGGTGAGACGCCGGAATTGCGCCTAATGCCATCAGCGAACAGCAGACGGGGGCGTCGATTAGCTCCGCAAAGACGCGAAACTCTTCGCAGGCGTCCGCGCTGAGAATACCGCCGCCTGCGTAAATCATCGGACGTTTGGCGTTGGCGATCAGCTTTTGAATACGACGGATGCTGTCGGGATTTTTGATTTGAATTAACGCGGGAGCTTCGGGCTCCCGCGGTTCGTAATCGGTGGTTTCTGCGGTAAGGTTTTTAGGCACGTCAACCAGAACGGGTCCTTTTCTGCCGTGATTGGCAAGGGCGAATGCTTTGCGGAGGGTCGGTGCGAGATCCTCCACGTGCTCAACAAGATAGCTGGCTTTGGTGACAGGCTTGACGATGTTGACGATGTCGACCTCCTGAAAGCTGTCGCGCCCCAGCTGATCTGTATTGACGTTGGCAGTGATCGCGACCATAGGGATTGAATCAATATTTGCTGTGGCAAGACCGGTGACGATGTTGGTGGAACCGGGACCCGATGTGGTCAGAACCACGCCGGTTTTGCCCGTGGCGCGCGCGTAGCCGTCCGCTGCATGAGATGCACCCTGTTCGTGTGCCGTGAGAATGTGGCGAATTCTGTCGCTGTAGTGATAGAGTGCGTCGTAGGTATTGAGCGCCGCGCCTCCGGGATAACCGAACACGGTGTCAACGCCGTGCTCCAACAGACATTCGCAAATGATTTCCGCTCCTGTTAGTTTCATGTTTAATAACCCCTTGCATATTCGAATTTGCAATATCTTTTATTTTACTGCAATAAAGTGTTTGTGTCAAGGATTTCGGACATTTTCATTGGTGCAGGGACAATGCGGATTTGTTGTCGGATGACGGCGCGGCATGACGCGGTCTTTTCGGAACGCGCCGAAAACGAAACACTTGTCAATACCGCGCCGCCATGCTATAATATACAGTGGAAAAAAGAGGAGCGTGGTACCGTGAGCAAAAAAAGAGTCAGTATCCAGCTGGACGGCAGAAGCTACGTTGTCATTACAGAGGACGACGAGGAGTATGTGAGAGACATTGCGGAGGAGGTTTCCCAAAGCCTGCTCAAGGCTTCGTGTTCCGCAAAAAATCTTGATGTGCGCGACTGTGCTATTTTGGTCGCGCTCGACTACTGCGACGATTGCCAAAAAGAACGCAGACGCAACAAGGATTTGGTGGAAAAAGCGGATCAGATTGTGCGGCATACAAATGAACTGAACAGAAAATGCACGGATTACAAGGAAAAGCTGACCGACGCGATGAACGAGAATACACGGCTAAGCAAGCGCATCCGCGCGCTGGAGGAACAGCTGCGCGTGTTGAACAAGGAAAATGAGCGGCTGAAAAAATTTGAGCCGAAAAAAACCGACGCCGAAAAGCTTTTTGAAAAGACCGTGCAGGAAAAGCATGCCGAGCGGCTGATGGGCTATGTGCCGATGGAGCAGGGGTCGCTCTTTGACGACGAGTTCCTGCAGCCCGAAAAGCATTCGCAGCTGTCCGGAAAGAAAAAGAAAAAACATGGAAAGCATTGAGATTTTAGCGCCCGCGGGCGGGTTTGACAGCGTGATCGCAGCCGTCCGTTCGGGCGCCGACGCGGTTTATGTCGGAGAAAAGCATTTTTCGGCACGTTCCTCCGCGCATAATTTTGATGAAAATGATTTGAAAAAGGCTGTTGCCTATTGTCATATCCACGGCGTGAAGCTTTATGTGACCCTCAATACGATCGTCTTTGACGACGAGTTGGATTCTCTTGCACAGGCGATTGTCTGTGCTGCCGAAGCGGACGCGGATGCGCTGATCGTGCAAAATATGGGCGTGGCGCGGCTTGCGCGCGAAATAGCGCCCGGGTTGCCGCTGCATGCCTCTACGCAAATGAGCGTTCATTCGCCGGCGGGTGTGAGAGCGCTGTATGAAATGGGCTTCAAGCGCGTGGTGCTCGCGCGTGAGATGAGCCGCGAAGAAATCCGTGCCTGTGCCGACATTCCGATTGAATTGGAGGTGTTTGTCCACGGCGCACTGTGTATGAGCGTGTCGGGACAGTGCTATTTTTCCGCGATGATCGGTTCGCGCAGCGGCAACCGCGGCGGATGCGCACAGACCTGCCGACTGCCGTTTTCGACAGAAAATCAACGGGGCGGACACGCCCTCAGTCTGCGCGACAACAGCCTGATACCGCGGCTGGACGAGCTTCGGGAGATCGGTGTGTTCTCTGCAAAAATCGAAGGACGCATGAAACGCCCCGAGTATGTTGCGGCGGCTGTGCGTGCCTGTTGCGAGCAGCGCGACCTGGGTTTTGTTACGGACGCTACCGGCGCCATGCTGCGCGGCGTATTTTCGCGCACAGGCTTCACGGACGGCTATTTTACGGGAAATATCGGAAGGGATATGTTCGGCACGCGCACAAAGGGCGATGTGGTATCTGCCGATGAAAAGCTTCTCGGCGCGATCCGCGCTTCCTATAAGGACGAGGTGCAGAACATCCCCGTTTCCATGTGTTTTACCGCGCATATAGGTGCGCCGGCCGTACTCACGGTCAGCGACGGCGCCCATACCGTGACCGTGCGCTCCGATATGTATGCCGAACCGGCTCGTAAGGTCGCGCTTTCTCCGGAAAAATGCCGCGCGCAGCTGAGCAGGACGGGCGGCACGGCGTACCGCACGGAGGATCTGCAAATTAACCTCGGTGAAAACCTCAGCCTGTCGCTGTCCGCGCTCAATCAAATGCGGCGGCGGGGGCTCGAAGAACTGGACGCCGCGCGCGCCGTGGTTCACCGTTATGAGATCTGTGTACCGCCGTCTTTTCATTTTGTGCCTCGGCGGTGTAGCGGCAGTGTGTGGCGCGCCCGTGTGACGGACACCGCGATCGGAGGGGGCTTTCGGGAAGCGGAACGGGTATTTGTGCCGCTTTTCGCGGATATCGGTGAAATAGATCGTCTGAACAGAGAGGGGTTTTCCGTCGGGGTGGAAATCCCCCGCGGTATGTTTGGATGCGAGAACCGCATTGCTGCCCGGCTGCGCCGGGTGAAGTCCATCGGTGTGACGCACGCGCTTTGCGGCAATATCGGCGCGCTGTATCTTGCTGCAAAGGAGGGCTTTGTGCTCCACGGCAGCTTTGGGTTGAACCTTGTCAATACCTACGATTTACTTTGGGCGGAGGAATACGGTCTCGTCGATACGGAGCTGAGCTTTGAATTGACATTTGCGCAGATTAACCGGCTCGGCGGTGCTATTCCGCGCGGTGTGATCAGCTACGGTTATCTGCCGGTGATGCTCTGCCGCGCCTGCCCGAACAAGAGCGCGGGAATCTCATGCAAATCCTGCAAAAACCGAAGAAAATTGCAGGATAGAAAAGGCAACCGCTTTTCGCTGAAATGCGACGGTATTTGTACGGAGATCCTCAATTGCGTGCCGCTGTATATTGCGGAGGAAGAAATATCCAAGCTTTCCGCAGATTTCCACATTTGGAGGTTCAGTGTGGAAAACTATGTGGAAAAAGTGGAAACAACCGCCGATTTTAACCGCTTTTTGATGTTGAAAGAACCTTTAACACGTGGATTGTACCGGCGCGGTGTGGAATGATATGTGCAAAGTGTGAATAACGCGGCGAATGGTTCGTCAGAGAAAAGTATTTTTCTTCTGTCGAAATATGTTTTTTGATGTTCGCTGTCCGGTAATTTCCTTTTCGAAAAAATAAATATCACAAATCTATAAATTGTGCAGGAAACTGCGAAAAATGAAGGATGGTTATGATGGAACTAAAAATCAAAAAACTCAGAGAAGGCGCCAAAATTCCGCAGAGAGCCACTCCGGGATCTGCAGGCATGGATCTGTACGCCTGCCTTGACGCGCCCGTTACGCTGGCGCCCGGTCAGCTTGCGGTTGTGCCCACGGGTATCGCGATGGAGCTGCCCGACAACGGCTGCGCGGCATTTTTGTATGCGCGAAGCGGTCTTGGCGTGAAGCACGGTGTTTGCCTGTCTAACGGCGTCGGCGTTATCGACAGCGACTATCGAGGCGAGGTCTGCGCGGGACTGTGCAACGTTTCGGATAAGCCGTATGTCATCGAACCCGGCGAGCGCGTTGCGCAGATGGTGATTGCGCCTGTTTTTACCCCGGAGATCCGGGAGGTCGGCGCGCTCTCCGATACCGAAAGGGGCGCGGGCGGCTTTGGGTCAACGGGACGGAGTTAAGCTGCACGGAAAAGAGAGTTTTATCGCTTCGGGGAGTTCCTTGTGAGCTCCCTTTTCCTTATGCACACAAAACGCGGTTTCGACAAATAACGCGCTGCTTTCCGTGTATAATAACGCTGAAAGCTCTGTGAAACGGGCTTTGATAAAACGGCAAGGGACGTGAGTACATGTTTTCATTGGCAAAGGACGTCGGTATTGACCTCGGAACGGCAAATACACTCGTTTGTATGCGCGGACGCGGTATTATTCTGCGTGAACCGTCCGTAGTGGCTGTGGATGCGCGCGACGGCAGTGTCAGAGCGGTTGGTACACAGGCGCGCGATATGATCGGAAGAACACCCTCCACCATTGCGGCTGTGCGTCCGCTCAAGGACGGGGTGATTGCGGATTTTGATATTACCGCCAAAATGCTGCAGCACTTTTTGCGCAAGGCGGTGCGGACGGGCTTGTTCACCAAGCCGCGCGTGGTGATCTGTCTGCCGACGGGCGTGACGGAGGTGGAGCGCAAGGCAGTTGAGGACGCGGCGTATCAGGCAGGTGCGAAGCCGCCTGTCCATTTGATTGAGGAGCCGATGGCGGCGGCAATCGGCGCCGGGCTGCCCGTGGACGAGCCCGTCGGGAGCATGGTGGCAGATATCGGCGGAGGCACCAGCGAGGTCGCGGTCATTTCGCTCGGCGGAATTGTATCCTCCTGTTCTGTGCGCGTAGGCGGCGATTGTCTTGACGAGGCGATTATCCGCCACGTCAAGCAGGCTTATAACCTGCTGATCGGCGAGCGCACTGCCGAGGATGTGAAGCTCCAAATCGGTTCTGCTTTTCCGCTCAGCGAGAACGAGGAAATCGTTGTCAAGGGCAGGAGTCTTTCGGATGGGCTGCCAAGGGATGTGACGCTCAGCTCCGGCGAGGTGCGCGAAGCGCTGTCCCCGCCGCTGGCACAAATTATTGAGGCGATCAGAAGCACCCTTGAGCGAACGCCGCCCGAGCTGTCGGCGGATATTATTGACCACGGCGTTACGCTCACGGGCGGCGGCGCGCTGCTGCGCGGCATTGATATGTTGGTTGCGCAGCAAACGGGTATGACCGTGCATATCGCGCAGAAACCGCTGGATTGCGTAGCGGACGGTGCAGGCAAACGGCTGGGCGGCAAGCGCCCTTCGCAGCACAGGCGTCAAAAGCAATGAGCCGGCGAAACAACAGAAAGATCCTGCTGCTCACACTCATCACGGTGGTGCTGATGGGTGTTTTCTCCGTGGGCGAAAACGCGCTGCTGCCGAGCGGATGGAACGCGCTCACCGGTGGTGTTTTCCGTTTGTCGGCAGATGCGGCGGCTGCGCTGTCCGCGCCGTCTTACGGGGAGCTGCAGGAGGAAAACGAACGGCTGCGCGCAGAAAACAGCGTTTTGCGCGAACAGGTCGCGGATATGGATGCGCTGCGCGACGAAAACCAAACGCTGTGGGAGTATTTTGACTTAAAAAAGCTCGAGCCGTCCCTGGAGCTCAAGCCTGCTTTTGTGCTGCAGCAGAGCGCTTTAGATGATTTTGACGGATTTGCTCTAGGAGCAGGCTCTGCGCTCGGGGTCAAGGTGAACGACGCGGTCGTGACGCCGGAAGGGCTGGTGGGACGCGTTGCGACGGTCGACCGGGTTTCGTGCCGGGTTAAGACGCTGCTCTCGCCCGGTCTGAAGGTTGCTGTGACAGACAGCCGCACGCAGGACAGCGGAATTCTCGGCGGCAGGGACGGTGAGGCGGTGATGAGCCGTCTTGCCGAGGATCATCACATTGCTGTCGGCGATTTGATCCTGACTGCCGGCACGGGAGGCGTGTATCCTGCGCGGTTGATTGTCGGAACCGTCCGGGAGTTGAGAACCGACCCGTACGACGGGGCGCAGTATGCCGTTGTGGAGCCTGCCGCCGATCCGGAAAGCGTGAGGGAGGCGGCGGTGATTATCGGATTTTCCGCAAAAGGAGTGACGAACCCATGAATAGACGTTTTTTGCGCGGCGTTCTTATCGCGTTAGAGCTGCTGGCGTTGTATGTACTCGAAAATACGCCGCGGATGTTTCCGGCGTTGGGGGGCGTCCGTCCGTTGCTGCTGACAGCGGCGGCTTTCTCTTTGACGTCGGAACAGGTTTCGGGGGCAACGTTCTGCGGTGCGGTTTGCGGTGTGCTGACCGACCTTGCGGACGGCTCTGTCGGTGTTTACGCCGTCGGGATAACAGTGCTTTGCTACGCGCAGTCCACCTGTTTGCATACGTCGTTTCGGCGCAATCTGCCTTCCCTGTGGTTGCTCTCTTTGGCGGCGCTGGCTCTCCTTTGCGGCGCCGATGCGCTGGTACGGTTGGTCACGGACGGCATATGGTGGCAGCGGTTCTGGCTGCGTGCAGGGCTGACATATCTTTGTGTTTTTCCGCTGTCTGTTCTCAATTTTAGGAGGGAGCGGCATGAAGCGTAAACCATACATTATTTGCGTGGTGATTTTGTCTTTGATATTCGCCGCGTTCGCTGTTCGGCTGGCGGACTGGCAGCTGTTCAACGGGGCGGAATACCGCGCTGTTGCGGCGCGGGCAGCCGCGGTGGTTGTTACCGCCGAGGCCGTGCGCGGCGAGATCCTTGACTGCAGCGGCAAAGGCTTGGTCACCAATACCGCACACCATGCGATTGTTCTGGAGCCGTCGCGGATCTCCGAAAATGAACGCGACCGGTTGCTTCTTACGCTGATAGAGCTGACGGAACAGACGGGTGACAAACGTACGGATGAGCTTGACGCGGGCGCGGATATCCGGGCGCTGAAAAAAACATACAAAATCAACGGCGATTATGATGATTCCCGGCTGCGCGGGCTGGTTTCCGTGTTGTGGGGGATGGAGCACACGGACGGCGATACCTATACCTTTGCGTCCGATGTGAGCGAGGCGTGCGTGAGCGCGGTCAGCGAGCATACGCAGGGGATTGACGGTGTGGAAATCCAAACCTACCACGTTCGTTCGGCGGAACAACCGTCGCTTGCTCCGCACCTTATCGGCGCGTTGGGCGCTGTTTCTGCCGAGGAATACGAGGCGCTCGCGGATAAGGGATACGGTTTTACGGACAGTATCGGAAAATTCGGCATAGAGGCAGCCTGCGAAAGTGAACTGCGCGGCACGGGAGGCGAACAACTCCTCGCTCCAGATGCAGACGGTGATGTTTCGAATGCGCTTGAAACCACGAACGCGCGGCGCGGCAACACGGTTTGGCTGACCCTTGACAGCGATTTACAGAAAACGGCGTCCGAATCGCTGGCGGATAATGTTCGGGCGGCGCGAAAGGCAGGCGCAGAGGACTGCACGGCCGGCGCTGCGGTGATGCTGGACGTCGGGGATTTTTCTGTCCTTGCGGCGGCGAGCTGCCCGACCTACGACCTCAACAGTTACAGCGAATACGGTGATTACTATATCAAGCTGACGCAGGACGAGAGCGCGCCGATGTTCAACCGCGCCTGCTCGGGCAGCTTTGCCTGCGGCTCCGTGTTCAAGCCCTGCGTGGCGCTGGCGGCGCTCCGGGAGGACGTCATCACGCCCGAAACCACTGTTTACTGCGCGCGTTTTTACGATTACTATCCATCCAACATCGTTGCGTGCATGCACTACCACGGCGAAGAAAATCTTTTTACTGCACTTGCGCATTCCTGCAACGTTTTCTTTGCTGAAACGGGTAGACGGCTGGGGATTGAGCGGATGTCCGATTTTGCTGCAAAAGCAGGTCTGGGAGAATATACGGGGCTGGAGATTGACGAAAGCCGCGGCGTTCTTGCGGGACGCGACAGCGATACCTGGACGGCAGGCAATACCGTTCAGGCGGCGATCGGACAGTCCGACAATGCCTTTACTCCAATGCAACTGGCAACCTATACCGCGACCGTTGCCAACAACGGCACGCGCCTGCGCACCCATCTGGTGAAAAAAATTACGGATTACAGCAGGGAGAAAACCCTCTCCCAAACCCTCCCCGAAACCGTGTGCGACCTCGGCGTGGAGCAAAAGCACCTCGATGCGGTTACAAAGGGTATGCTGGATGTGACGCAGAGTCCAGAGGGTACCGCTTACGGTGAGTTTGCGGATTTTCCCGTTAAGGTTGCTGCCAAAACAGGCACAGCCGAAAATGCCGGCAGCGACCATGCGGCGTTCATTTGCTTTGCGCCGTTTGAAGCGCCCGAGGTCGCCGTTGCCGTCGTTATCGAGCACGGAGCAAACACCACCTTTGCCATGCGCACGGCAAAGGATATGCTCCGGGCTTATTTTGAGAAAAAAGAATCGTGAGAAAGCCTTGAGAGACTAATGACGAATTCAATACAGATAAAGCACTAATTATTGTATACTATGCCCAAAATCATCCGTGAAAATTTGTGTGCATAAAATCCCCTGCTTTTATTGCTCTTTTCGGAATTTTATGATAGAATAAACAAGAGGTATTGTAACTATGAACAATGTAATCGTTGTGGCGTCCGGCAAGGGCGGTACGGGCAAGTCGACCGTGTGTATCTGTTTGTCGGTTTCTCTTGTCAGGCAGGGAAAACGGGTGCTGTTGATTGACTGTGACTGCGGTATGCGCGGGCTGGACATTATGCTCGACATGGAGCAGGACATTCTTTTTGACGCGTCCGACGCCGTGTGCGGCAACTGCGCCTTTAACGAGGCGGTCTACAAAAGTAAAAACAACGATCAGCTCTTTTTGATGGCAGCTCCCTTTGACGCGGAGAACGAGCTCAGTTCGTCGGTGTTTCGCCAGTTGGTGGACGCGGTAAAGGACGGCTTTGACTACGTGATTATCGACTCGCCTGCGGGTATCGGTTCCGGATTTGTGACAGCCGCCGCTCCTGCCGACAGGGCGTTGATCGTCACCAATGCCGAACCCACCAGCGTGCGCGGCGCGGTCAAGGTGCGCAAGCGTTTGGAAGCGCTGGGTGTGAACGATGTGCGGCTGGTGATTAACCGCTTTGACAAGCGCGTGTTTCGCAAACTCGGGTTTTATCCCGATCTCGACGCCGTGATCGACGCGGCGCAGACACAGTTGATTTCTCTTGTGCCGTTTGATATCAACATTTCCGTTGTCATGCAAAAGGGTGCGGCAGGAACCGAAAACGGCGCGGCGTTTGCTCCGTTTGAACGGCTTGCTAAGCGCATTCAGGGAATGCCGTGTCCGCTTTTGCTCAAGGGGATACTGTGATTTTGGATAAATTGCTATTCTGAAATGTTTGGAGGATTTTGGATATGAATATTGCACTTATTGCTCACGATGAAAAAAAAGAATTAATGGTGCAGTTTTGCATTGCTTACTGCGGCGTGCTCAGCCGCAACAATTTGTGCGCCACGGGTACAACGGGAAAAATGGTTTCCGAAGCGACCGGCTTGACTATCCAAAAATTCCTTGCCGGATCGCAGGGCGGCAGCCAGCAGATTGCCGCGCGTATCGCCTGCAACGAGGTGGACATGCTTCTCTTTTTCCGTGATCCGCTCAGCCCCAAGCCCAACGAGCCGAACGATATGAACATGCTGCGGCTCTGCGACATGCATAACGTGCCTGTCGCTACCAATATCGCTACCGCTGAGGTGCTGATCCACGGTCTTGAACGCGGCGATCTTGACTGGAGAAATATTCTTAAATAATGCTTACATATGACAATTGAAGGCTCATCGTCGGGCGGCGTTATGCTGCCCGATGTTTATGTGTATGGTACGGGCGCACTTTCTGTGCGCCCCTGCGAGCTATATAGGGAGGTATTTTGATGGCTTTAATTACCAAGAAAATCAAGGGTACGGAGGACGTGCTGCCCAAGCAGAGTTACCGCTGGCAGTTTGTGGAGAATATCATGCGCGAGGAAGCGCGTGCTTACGGCTTCAGGGAAATCCGTACGCCTGTTTTTGAACATACGGAGCTGTTTGCACGAGGTGTGGGTCAAACAACCGACGTGGTGCAAAAAGAAATGTATACCTTCGATACGAAGGGCGGCGAGAGCGTCACTCTGCGTCCCGAGGGGACGGCGGGCGCGGCGAGAGCCGTGCTCGAGCATAATCTCGAAAACGACGGTCTGCCGATCAAGGCAAGCTATTTTGTGTCCTGTTACCGCTACGAAAAGCCGCAGGCGGGCAGGCTCAGGGAATTTCATCAGTTCGGTCTGGAGATGTACGGTACGCAGGCTCCTCTCGCCGATGCGGAGTTGATTTGCGCGGCGCAGTCTATTCTGGATCGTTTGGGTCTCGGTCAAATCCGGCTGGAGATCAATTCTATCGGTTGTCCGGAATGCCGTGCCAAATATAATCAGGCGCTGCGCGAATACTTTGGCGCCTACCGCGACAGGCTCTGCGGTACCTGCCTGACGCGTCTGGAGAAAAACCCCATGCGCCTGCTCGACTGTAAAAGCCCATCCGATCAGGCGATTGCCGAGGGTGCGCCCAAGATCACGGATTATCTTTGCGGCGAGTGTGAAAGCCACTTTGCCGAGGTAAAAAAATATCTTACGTGTGCGGGCGTTGCTTACACGGTCAATCCCACGATCGTGCGCGGTCTCGACTATTACACCAAAACCGTTTTTGAATTCGTCACAGACTGTATCGGTGCGCAGGGAACGGTTTGCGGCGGCGGCAGATACGACGGACTGATGGAGGAGCTGGGCGGCAGGCACACGCCGTCTCTCGGCTTTGCAATGGGATTGGAACGTCTGCTCATGGTGATGGACGCGCAGGGTGTTGAGATTCCGGATACGGACGTTTGCGCCCTCTACATCGCAACGATGGGCGACAGCGCGAAAACCAAGGCGTTTGAACTGCTCAAGCGCGTGCGCGAATGCGGACTGACTGCCGAAACCGATGTGGTGGGCAGGGGACTGCGTGCACAGATGAAATATGCCGACAAAATCGGCGCGCGGTATTCTGTGGTGATTGGCGATAACGAAATAGCCGAAAACAAGGCGCGCGTCAAAAATATGGAGAGCGGCGAGCAGACGGAGCTGCCGCTTGACGACAGCTTTGCCGAGAAGTTTTCGGTGCTGCAAATGGCGGACACCCGTTCGTTTGAGCTTTGAGAGGGTACCCAAAGACCGTTTTGCAGGCGGATGCCGTCCGCACAGAGCATGCGGGCACATACCAATAGATATACGGAGGAAATTATGAGTGAATATATGACAGGCTTAAAGCGTACACACTACTGCGGAGACCTTCGTCTTTCCGACGTTGGCAGAGAGGTGGTGGTCTGCGGTTGGGCGCAGCGGTGCCGCGATCTCGGACAGCTGATTTTTATAGATTTGCGCGACCGTGCAGGCGTTGTGCAGCTTGCCTTTACAGACCAAACCGACAGAGACGTTTTTGCAAAGGCATTTGCATGCCGCAGTGAATTTGTTCTTGCCGCCAAGGGCGTGGTGTGCGAGCGCTCCGCTAAAAACCCCGAGATTCCGACGGGCGAGATCGAGATTGTCGTCAGCGATCTCCGCGTGCTTTCCAAGGCGCAGACGCCGCCTTTTGAGATTGTCGACGACAGCGATACTAACGAGGAGCTGCGCCTGCGCTACCGCTACCTCGATCTGCGCCGCCGTCCGCTGCTCCACAACCTGATGATGCGCAGCAAAATCGCAAAGGTTGCGCGAGACTACTTTGCGGAAAACGGTTTTGTCGAAATCGAGACCCCGATGATGATTAAATCTACGCCCGAGGGCGCGCGCGATTACCTCGTTCCCTCGCGGATCCACAACGGAAAATTTTACGCCCTGCCCCAGTCGCCGCAGATTTATAAGCAGCTGCTGATGGTTTCGGGCTTTGACCGCTATATCCAGCTTGCGCGCTGCTTTCGTGACGAAGACCTGCGCGCCGACCGCCAGCCGGAGTTTACCCAGATTGACATGGAGCTTTCGTTTGTTGACGTGGAGGATATTCTGGAAATCAATGAGGGCTTTTTTCAGCGGCTTTTTTCCGAGGTGCTGGGTCAGGAGCTGTCCGTGCCCTTTATGCGCATGACCTATAATGAGGCGATGGAAAACTACGGCTCCGACAAGCCCGACGTGCGTTTTGATATGAAGATTCGCGATATTTCCGATTTGGTGAAGGACTGCGGCTTCGGCGTGTTTACGGGAGCGATCGAAAACGGAGGTTCCGTGCGCGCCATCGTTGCCAAGAACGCCGCAGCAACCTATACGAGAAAAGAAATTGATAAATTGACGGAATATGTGCGCGGTATCGGTGCAAAGGGACTTGCCTATGTGCGCTGGGTAGACGAGCCGAACGCTTCCTTCAAAAAATTTATGACCGACGACGAGCTCAATGCGATTTATGAGCATCTCGGTGCAGAAAAGGGCGACGTGATTTTGATTGTCGCCGACAAAAACAGTACGGTGCTTTCCACCCTCGGTGCGCTGCGGTTGAAAATTGCCAAGCGTCTCGATATCATTCCGGACGAGTTTCGCTTTGTCTGGATCGTCGATTTTCCGTTCTTCGAAAAGGACGAGGAGACGGGCGAGTGGATTGCCATGCACCATCCGTTTACCATGCCCAAGGAGGATTGTATCCGCTACCTTGACTCCGATCCCTCTAAGGTGATTGCCAAGGCGTATGACCTGACCCTTAACGGCGTAGAACTTTCGAGCGGTTCCATGCGTATCACAGATCCGGAGCTGCAGCAAAAGATGTTCCGTGCGCTCAAGCTGACCGATGAGGAGATCGAAGCGAAGTTTGGTTTTCTGGTAGAAGCCTACAAATACGGTGCGCCGCCGCACGGCGGCATGGGAATCGGTCTGGATCGCGTCACCATGCTTCTTTGCGGCGCAGACAGCCTGCGCGATGTGACTGCTTTCCCGAAGGTGCAGAATGCGAGCGAGCTGATGTCCGCCTGTCCCGCACCCGTAGACCAAGAGTGCCTTGACGTGTTGGGAATTACGGTAAAGGAGTAACGAAATGAACTGGGCAGGCGTTATTGTGCCGCTTGCGGTCATCGCAGCGCTGGCGGTGATTATCCTCGCGGTATTTTTATACGTTAAATACCGTTTGCAGCGGTTTTCTCGTGAGGCGTTCGGCACCCCGGATCTTGCCAAGGCAGTCAGGGATATTGAAAACGCCAGTGAATCGGCGCGTTCGGTACACGGCATGACGGATATCTATTTGCCGCTGATACAAAAGGATTTTCCTGATTTTGACTACGACGTGTTTAAGGGCAGGGTCGAGGGCGTTCTCAAGAGTTACTTCGCTGCCATTACGGGCAGAAACGACAGATTGCTTTCTCCCGACTGTTCGGAATCCATGCGCCATACCGTGATTGGACTGATACATGAGCTGGAAGCGAAGGATTATATCCACGAGCACGGCGAGGTGACGATTCATCAAGCGGAGATCGCACGCTATATCAAGCAGGGCGGTACCGTGACCGTATTGTTCAGCGTTTCCGTCGGTATGTACGACTATGTGACCGACGCTGCCGGCAAGGTTGTGATCGGCAGCAAAGATAAAAAGCAGCAGAAGCTCTACGACGTGGGACTGGTTTATGCGCAGGATCCCCAAAAGATGAGCGTTTCGGGGATGACGACTGCGCTGGGTGTGAACTGCCCGAACTGCGGCGCGCCCGTTACCAACCTCGGACAGAAATTTTGTGAGTACTGCGGAACGGGTATTCGTGAAATCAATGTCCGTTCATGGAGCTTTGAGTATATACGGGAAAACAAGACGACAAGCAAACCTTACTGACGCATCCTGCGGGGAACGGCAGAGCCGTTTTGCCGAAAAGCTGCGCCGCGAATATTTACGGAAGATACAGGCGTGCAGAGCACGCCTGCTGCATTTTCCACCAAAAATAGCTTGCAATTTAAAAGAACTTATATTAAACTATAAATAATGGGAGAAGATTTCTCTAATATATTGAAAAGGAGTTTTTTCTATGGGTATTATCAGAGCTGCTGTCAATGCGGTTACAGGTGCGCTTGCCGATACATGGCTTGAAGTCATCGAGGCTGCGCCAATGGGCAAAAACGACGTGATTGTTCCCGGTCAGGCGGTTGACCAGCGCGGCAGAAGCCAAAATAAAAAGGGAGGCGAGAATCTCGTTTCCAACGGATCCGTTATCCACGTTTTGGACAAACAGATGATGATTTTGGTAGACGGCGGCAAGATTGTCGACTATTCGGCCGATCCGGGTTATTACAAGGTAGAAAACAGCTCCCTGCCTTCCATGTTTAACGGTCAGCTCAAGGACAGCATCAAGGAGAGCTTCAGCCGTATCAAGTATGCAGGCATTTCTTCTACCTCGCAGCGCGTGTTCTTTATTAATCTCTCCGAAATCAGAGATTTGCAGTTCGGCACCCAGAATCCGGTTCAGTATTTTGACGAGTTCTATGAGGCGGAGCTTTTTATGCGTCTGCACGGCACCTTTTCGGTCAGAATTACCGATCCGTTCAAGTTCTATATGGAGGTTATCCCGAAGGAGGTTATTACCAACAATACGAGCTATACCTTTAACCGTCAAAACATGGAGCAGTTCTACGATGAGTTTGTGTCGGCGCTCAGCGCGGCGTTCAATCAGTATTCTGCCGACGGCAACCGCATCAGCCACATCACTTCCAAGGGTCCGGAGATGTGCAAATATATGCAGAATGTTCTCGACGAGGATTGGACGCAGCTGCGCGGTATGGAGATCGTCAAGGTTGCTATGCAGAACCCCTCCTACTCCGACGAAAGCCAGCAGATCATCAACGAGCGCAGCAAGATGGCGTCTCAGGTCAGCTATCTCAAGGACGGCGCGAATCAGCAGGCGTTTATGGCAAAATCCGTCGGTGAGGGTATCAGTGCGGCGGGCAGCAATCCCGGCGGCGCTGCAATCGGTTTTATGGGCATGAATATGGCGCAGAACATGGGCGGCGGCGTTATGGGAACCTATATGCAAAATCCGCAGTATGCGCAGGCGCCTCAACAACCCCAACAAGCGCCTGTACAGCAGCCGCAGTCGGCGCAGCCAAACGGATGGACATGTGCATGCGGCGCGGTCAACAACGGCAAATTCTGCATGGAGTGCGGCAAGCCCCGGCCCGAAGCGCCCAAGAAACGTTTTTGTACCAACTGCGGCGCAGAGCTGACCCCCGGCGCGAAGTTCTGTCCGGAGTGCGGCAGCAAGCAGTAATACGAAACCTCCGGCGGTCAGCCGCTTGTCAGCCGACCGCCGATGACCGATACAACGGAGAAAACTATGGCTACATTAGAATATAAATGTCCCAGCTGCGGCGCTCCGCTGAGTTTTAATCCCGAAAAACAGAATTTTTACTGCGAGTTCTGCGGCTCGAGCTTCACGGCCGAGCATATCCAATCGCTTTACGCGCAGGCGGAGCAGACCGAATCTATCAATGAGCGCGAGGTGAAAAGCTCAGAGGAACAGCGTGATCAGGCAAAACAAAAGGGAGAGGAGTTTGACGAAGACTGCATGGTCTCCTATTCCTGTCCCTCCTGCGGTGCGGAAATTATCACAGCTGAAAGCACAGCGGCGACCGAATGCTATTTCTGCGGCAATCCGGTTGTTCTCGGCTCGCGTTTGTCAGGTGAATTCAAGCCCGACAGCGTCATTCCCTTTGCCTTAACAAAAGACATGGCGGTCGAAGAGTTCATGAAGATGTGCGGCAAAAAGAAGTTTTTGCCCGTGGGTTTTGCGAATAAGACGCAGTTCGAAAAAATGCAGGGAGTCTATTTCCCGTACTGGTATGTGGACGAACAGATGCAGGCGAGCGAGGTCGCTACCGGCAAAAAAGTGCGTCACTGGACCTCGGGTAACCGCCGCTACACGGAAACCAGCACCTACCGCCTGTTCCGTACGGGCGATATTGACATCCGAAACGTATTTGAGGAAGCCCTGCGCGACAAGCAGGGCGCACAGCAGAAGGAGCCGCAGACCAACCGCGAGGCAAATGCACAGGAGGCGATGAAATACCTCGATCATTATCATGACAAAAAACGTCATGAAATGCTCCAGTGCGTCCATCCATTCGATGTTTCCAAGGCAGTGCCTTTCTCGATGAGTTATCTTTCGGGCTTTAAGGCGGAAAAACGCGAAGTCGGAAAAGAAGACATTGCGGATTTGATCGGAGAGCGGATGGATCAGTACGCCCGTCGGCTTCTGGAAGATACCATGGCGGGCTACCAGGCTGTTTCGATGGAAAATTACAGCGACAATACCCTCGGTCAGCAATGGCGTTACACGCTGCTTCCCGTTTGGATCACGACCTATCAATACAAAGGTCAGATCCTTCCCTTTGCGATCAACGGACAGACCGGCAAAACTTACGGTAAGCTGCCCGTCTCGGGCGGCAAGCTCGCTCTGTGGAGCGCGATCGTAGCGCTGCTCGTCTTTGTGGTTGCCGTGTTAGGAGGTATGTTCTTCCTATGATGAAAACAAAAAGTTTACCGAAATTTACCTCGGCGGCGCTCGCACTGCTGCTGGCGCTCGGCGCGACCCTGACGGTTTTTGCCGCGGGCTTTGACTACAGCAAAAGCTATCTGCTCCGTGATGAAGCCGATCTTTATCCGGGAGCGGATTATGACAATATCAAAGAAAAGCTTGATTCCGTCGGCAAACAAACCGGCTGGCAGGTGGCGGTCGTCACCACCGAAAACAATGTCAGTTCGTCTCGAATGGACACTTACTATAACAACTACTACGACAACAACCGCAGCTTTTTTCAAAGCGACAGCGTGATGTTTGTGATAGACAATGCGTCCGGCAACCGGATTATCATTACCCACGGTGCGGCGGAGCAATACTTTACAGATGCGCGCATGTCCGAGATGAAAAACGCGCTCAAGCCTTTTCTCAGCGGCAATGACATGCTCAACGCGGCATATACCTTCGCAGACAAAACGCTGGAGTTTTATCAGGAAGGCGTTCCCTTAAACGGTACCTACGAGAACCATGTCGAGGGTACCGAAAGCGAGGATGATAGGCTGAAACGCGAGAATAAGCTTCTCTATGTTCTGACGCGCTGGGGATGGCTGATGGGCTTGATCGGACTTGCCGCAGGCGGTATCTTTGCAGGCGTAAACGTCGGCAGATACAAGTTCAACGGTAAGTCGGGCACCTACGACCTCCGGGAAAACAGCAGCATGAAGCTTGTCGATAGTCAGGATGTTTTCTTGCACAAGCATACGACTTCCACTACAATCAGCTCCGGCTCGTCCTCGGGCGGCAGCAAGGGCGGAGGCTCTTCCTCCCACGGCAGCTCGGGATCGTTTTAGTTTCGAAGCTGCTGACGCACGGACTGTGAAATATCAACCAATATCCTATACGAACCTAACGAGGAAATGAAATTGACTCCGCAGCTTACGTTTTTTTGGCCGATCATTTATCGGCTTTTATGTCATGCAAACGGCGGTGTTCTCACCGCCGTAGTTTTTTTGTGTGAAAAAACGCTGCTCCGCCGTTGCAGAAACGGGTTTGCGGAGCAGCTGCGGCGTTTTCCGTCTCGTTGTGCAAAATTCTCTGCAAATATATTTTTTAAAGCGGTTTATCCGTTAGTATGACTTTTGAAGGGAACAGGAGGAATTTTATGCCCGAAAACACACGTGTCGCCAGCATTAGTATTGTTGTCGAAAATCCCGGCTGCGTTGCCGAGATCAACGACATCCTACATGCCTATTCCGAGTTTATCATCGGCAGGATGGGTATACCGTACCGTCAAAAAAACATCAGTATCATCAGTGTCGTTGTGGACGCGGAAATGGATATCATTAATCAAGTATCGGGCAGGCTGGGGCGGCTGAGCGGCGCGACCGTCAAAACAGCCTGCTCCAAGAAGTGAGCCTATGAACGTAACAGAAATTATTACCAAACTAACAGAAACCCAAACTGCCGAACGCGGCGAGCTGATTTTTTTGCTGCAGCATATCACGGATGATGAATGCGAGCTTCTGCGGCGAACTGCGCAGGAGACTGCTCGTCAGCATTTCGGCAGCCATATCTATATTCGCGGCTTGATAGAAATATCAAGCTACTGCAAAAACGACTGCTTCTACTGCGGTATCCGCCGTTCCAACAGGAACGCTGTCCGCTATCGTCTGAGCGAAGAAGAGATTCTTTCCTGCTGCGACAGCGGTTATGCTCTCGGCTTTCGCACCTTTGTGCTGCAGGGCGGAGAGGATAACCGTTTTACCGACGAAATGCTGTGCCGGTTGATCTGTACCGTCAAAAGCCGGTATCCGGACTGTGCCGTTACCCTTTCTCTCGGGGAGAGGAGCTTTGAGAGCCTGCAAAAGCTCCGTGACGCCGGTGCGGACAGATATTTGCTGCGTCACGAAACGGCAGACAAACAGCATTACGAAAAGCTGCATCCCGGGGAGATGTCCTTTGACAATCGCATATGCACACTGCGTCGCCTCAGGGAAATCGGTTACCAGACGGGAGCAGGCTTTATGGTTGGCTCGCCGTACCAGACGCCCGAAAACCTTGCGGACGATCTTTTGTTTATCAAAGATCTGCAGCCGCAGATGTGCGGAATCGGACCGTTTGTGCCGCACAGGGATACGGTGTTCTGCGACGCGCCGCCGGGCGGTTTGCAGCTCACACTCACGCTGCTGTCCGTAGTCCGGCTGATGCACCCTCGTATTCTTCTGCCTGCCACCACAGCGCTGGGCACGATTGATCCGCGCGGCCGGGAGCTGGGCATTCTTCACGGAGCGAATGTTGTGATGCCCAACCTTTCGCCCGTGCAGCACCGAAAGGATTACGCGCTGTATGACAACAAAATCTGCACGGGCGAAGAAGCGGCGGAATGCCTGCAGTGTCTGCGTCTGCGCATGCGCGCAATCGGATATGAGATCGTTACGGACAGAGGCGATTACACAGAAGGTTGACAGACATCGCAACACACAAGAAACATGACGAAAAAGGAGTTTTGATTATGACTGTATATAATCCCCAATCACTCAACGCCGATGAGTTTATCAATGACGCGGAGATCTGCGATACCCTGCGTTACGCAGACGAAAATAAGGACAATTTAGAGTTGATCGACGCCATTATTGCCAAGGCAAAGCTGCGCAAGGGTATTGATCACCGTGAAGCGAGCGTTTTGCTCGCTTGCGAAAATCCCGAAAAGCTCCGGGAAATCTATGTCCTCGCCGAGCAGATCAAAAAGGATTTTTACGGCGATCGTATTGTTATGTTTGCGCCGCTGTATCTCTCCAATTACTGTGTCAACGGTTGCGTGTACTGCCCGTATCACTACAAAAACAAGCACATCTGCCGCAAAAAGCTTACGCAGGAGGAGGTCAGGGCGGAGGTGATCGCTCTGCAGGACATGGGTCACAAGCGGCTCGCAATCGAGGCGGGCGAGGATCCCGTCCATAATCCGATCGAGTATATTCTGGAGTGTATCGACACGATTTATTCGATCAAGCACAAGAATGGGGCGATTCGCCGGGTGAATGTCAACATTGCCGCCACAACGGTCGAAAACTACCGAAAGCTCCGCGACGCGGGTATCGGAACCTACATTTTGTTTCAGGAAACCTACAACAAAGAGAGTTATGAGGCGCTGCATCCCACGGGTCCGAAGCACAACTACCGGTACCATACGGAGGCGATGGACCGGGCGATGGAGGGCGGTATTGACGATGTAGGACTGGGCGTGCTCTTTGGCTTGGAGCTGTACCGCTATGAGCTGGCAGGTATTCTCATGCACGCGGAGCATTTGGAGGCGGTTCACGGTGTGGGGCCCCACACCATCAGCGTGCCGCGCGTCAAGCCTGCAGATGATATCGACCCGGATGATTTTGACGGCGGCATCGACGACGAAACCTTTTGCAAGATCATCGCGATTATCCGTATTGCCGTTCCGTATACGGGCATGATTATCTCTACGCGCGAAAATAAGAGTGTGCGCGAAAAAGCGCTGCGCCTCGGTATCTCGCAGATCAGCGGCGGATCCAAAACAAGTGTCGGAGGCTATGTGGAGCCGGAGGAAGAAAATTCCGCGCAGTTCGATGTGTCCGATCAGCGCACCCTCGACGAGGTGGTTTGCTGGCTGATGGAGCTGGGCTATATTCCGTCCTTCTGCACCGCCTGCTATCGCGAGGGCAGAACGGGCGACCGCTTTATGGCGCTTTGCAAGAGCGGACAGATTCAGAATTGCTGTCATCCCAACGCGCTGATGACGCTCGAGGAGTACCTCGTCGACTATGCCTCCCCCAAAACGCGCGCCGTCGGCGAAAAAATTATTGAAAAAGAACTGCAAAACATCCCCAAGGAGAAGGTCAGAAAAATCGCCGAGGAACACATTGAGGACATCAAAAACAACAATAAGCGGGATTTCCGCTTTTAAGGAGGCAATATGAGTCTGAACAGTACGCCCTCGGGAGAGAGGGTGCATATCGGATTTTTCGGGCGGCGCAACGCGGGTAAATCGAGCGTGGTCAACGCCGTTACCGATCAGCAGATTTCCGTGGTGTCAGAGGTGAAGGGTACCACCACAGACCCGGTGACCAAGGCGATGGAGTTGTTGCCGCTCGGTCCGGTGATGATCATTGACACGCCCGGATTTGACGACGAGGGCAGCCTTGGCGAGCAGCGTGTCAAACGCACCGGACAGGTGCTCAACCGCACGGATATTGCCGTCCTTGTGGTGGACGGAACGGTTGGCAAGACGGCTGCCGACGAGGAACTGATCGAGATCTTTAAGAAAAAAGAAATTCCCTATCTTGTCGTATACAACAAATGTGATTTAACGGGAATCCAATCGTACGCTGACGGGCTTGCTGTCAGCGCGCAGGATAAAATGAACATCCGCGAACTCAAGGAGCGCATGGCACGGCTGACCAAAACGGAGAACAACCGCAGGTTATGCGCGGATCTGGTCGGCGCAGGTGAGCTGGCAGTGCTGGTGGTGCCGGTCGACAAGGCTGCGCCTAAGGGACGTTTGATTTTGCCGCAGCAGCAGACGATCCGCGACCTGCTCGACGCCGGTGCGGCGGCGGTGACAGTCCGTGACAGCGAGCTTGCGCAAACGCTGCAGGGGCTTTGTGTACCGCCCGCGCTGGTGGTGACGGACAGTCAGGTATTCGCCAAGGTCAAGGAGCTGGTACCCGCGGAGGTTCCGCTCACGTCGTTTTCGATTTTGATGGCGCGGTACAAAGGTTTTTTGGAAACCGCCGTCAGGGGCGCGGCGGCAATAGAGCAGTTACGAGACGGCGATACCGTCCTGATATCCGAGGGATGTACCCATCACAGACAATGCGATGATATTGGTACGGTCAAGCTTCCGCGCTGGCTGAAGGCGCACACGGGCAGGGATATCCGCATAGAAACGACCTCGGGCAAGGACTTTCCGGAGGATTTGTCCGCGTACCGGCTGATCATCCACTGCGGCGGCTGCATGCTCAACGAACGAGAGATGACCTTTCGCCGCAAATTTGCCGAGGACAGCGGCGTGTCGTTTACCAATTACGGAACGGCGATTGCTTATATGAACGGTATCCTGAAACGCACGCTGAGCGTATTTCCCGATCTGCAGGAGTTGGTGTGATGCCGTGGGTGTGCGCCGGACGGAAGTGATATGAAAGTGAAATCCTGTAAGACGTCTGTAAAGAAGTTGTCAAAGTCATTGTGATATACTATCGGAGGTGCTTCGGTAAACGTGCGGGGAGCTATTCGGAATATGTAAAGGAGAGATGATGATGAAATATATTTTGACCACAGATAATCTCACCAAAAAATATGGTGATAAGGTTGCTGCAGGCAACATCAACATTCACATCCGCGAGGGTGAGATTTACGGCTTGATCGGCAGAAACGGCGCCGGAAAAACCACCATTATGAGGTGTATCAGCGGCTTGTCGTATCCGACCGGCGGCAGTTATCAATTCCACAGCAGCGACAGCCACGGTATCGGCGTGCTGATCGAAAGCCCGGGCATTTATGCCAACCGCTCGGCGTTTGACAATTTGAAGATCAAGTGTATCGCCATGAACTGCTATTCCCGGGAATATATAGAAAATCTGCTGAACATTGTCGGTCTTTCGGACGTCGGCAAAAAAAAGGCGGGAGCGTTCTCTCTGGGAATGCGCCAGCGTTTGGGCATTGCGCTCGCGTTGACGGGCGATCCCAAGCTGATTGTGCTCGATGAACCGATTAACGGTCTCGATCCGCAGGGTATTGCAGAGGTCAGAGAAACGCTGGAAAGACTCCGTGACGACAAAAAGATCACCATTATGATTTCCAGCCACATCCTTGACGAGCTGGGAAAGCTTGCGGATTCTTATGGTATTATCAACAACGGAGAGCTGATTGATGAGTTTACCAGTCAGGAGCTGGCGGAGCGCTGCGGCAAATATTTAACCGTCCGCACAGGCGACAATGCCAAGGCGGCGGAGTTGATTGCTTCCATGGGAATTCACGGTGCAGAACTGCGCGGCAACTATATTCGCATTGAAGATTGTCTGGATAAAAATGCAGATATTACCCGGGCGCTTGTCAACGGGGGCATCGACGTGCATGAAATATACACGACCAATACCTCGCTGGAGGACTATTATCTCAGCTTGACTGGAGGAAAAAAATCATGATGAATCTGATTAAAATGGAGTGGTATAAGCTCAGAACCGCAAAGCTGTTTTTGGTTTTGTCAGCTGTCGTATTTGGGTTTAACATGTTAATCGCGATGCTGGCTCCCATTGCTTCAAGGCTGATGATGCCTGGCATGGATATTCCCGCCGTAAAGCTTTCCGAGGTTATCACAAATCCTTTTTCCTTGGGATTGCCGCTTATTCTGATATATATTTCGGCAGTTTCTTACCTTTATCTTGATTTTTCCGGAGGATATATCAAGAATATTGCGGGTCAGGTCCATAGTAGAGGCAGCCTTATTTTGTCAAAATTTGTTGTCCTTAGTATCCATAACCTCATCCTTTTTGCAGTATGCGTGTTGTCCTGCGTTCTCGGCAATGCGGTTGCGGGGAATTTGAATGTAGACGACGCAGTAGCCGGGGGCGTGCTCACGTTTGTGATCAAGTGGCTGCTTTCGTTGGCAATCTGCTCGATCTTAATGTTTTTTGCAGTAGGTATCCGAAATAAGATCATCGCGATTATTTTGGCAGTTGTGTTTTCCACCGGTTCATTGTCGCTGCTCTATTTGGGTATTAATACGGCAGTGGCCAATATCTTCAAGACAGAGAATTTCGATCTCGGCAATTATTTGCCCGACTCGCTGATAAACAGCGTCAGCGTTACTTCCAATACTCTGGTTGTCAATGCGATCGTCGTTTCTGTAATATTCATTACAGTGTTTGTTATGCTGACGAGTATCACCTTTAAGAAAAAGGATGTAAAATAATCATCCCGAACCGCGGCTTCGTTTATTCGGCGCCGCGGTTTTTTGTGCCCGCCGGTTGCCATACGGTAGGCCGGCGCTGTGTATGAGGGTGCATGAGGGTGCTTCTGTGCACGCTTTTCCTCCGGAAACAGTCGGTTTCGCTGCTATCCAACAAAAAAACAGTGCAGTCGTATGACTACACTGTTTCTGTGGAGCTGATAACCGGATTTGAACCGGTGACCTCATCCTTACCAAGGATGCGCTCTACCGACTGAGCTATATCAGCATATTCTGCTCTCAACAGTTTTGTATTATAACATATATTTTCGGGAAATGCAAATGTTTTTTAAACTTTTCTGAAAAAAATCTGAAATGGAGGTAAAACCCCTGTTTTGGGGTTGAAATTTCATGGGAACAGTGTTATAATATATATACTTTAATATGATGGAAATAAAGGAGTGGGAAACAGACCCGCTCCTTTGTGTTTGTACCGAGGAGGGGTTTGATGGCAAAAAGCAAGGGCGGTGTGACCGTTGCCAAGGTTTGGGAGCTGTGCGAGCCGATCGTGGATTCTCTGGGGCTGCGGCTCTGGGATGTGCGTTACGTCAAGGAGGGAGCCGCGTGGTACCTGCGCGTTTTTATCGACAAGGACGGCGGTGTGGACATCAACGACTGCGAAGCAGTTTCCCGTGCGATTAATGATCCGCTTGACGAACTGGATCCGATCGAGAACGCTTATTGTCTGGAGGTGTGTTCTCCGGGCATTGAGCGCGAGTTGGTGCGCGACGAGCATTTTTTGCAGTTTGTCGGTGCAGATATCATGGTAAAGCTCCTGCGTCCGCTGGAGGGCGTCGGCAGAGAGCTCGACGGTAAGCTGAAGGCATATGACAACGGCGAGATTACCCTGATCGACCACGCGGGAGAAAATGAGCTGACCTTTCACAAAAAAGAGGCGGCGTGGGTTAAACTCGACGATTTTGATATATAGATATGACCGAGAAAGGATTGGTAGGAAAAAATGGCGAACAAGGATTTATTCGAAGCGCTGAGAATGTTTGAAAAAGAAAAAGATATTCCGATGGATTATATGCTCATGCAGATCGAAAAAGCGATTACGATTGCCTGCAAAAATTTTTACGACGGCAACGAGGATGTGATTTTTAATGCAGATCCGGAAAAGAATACTTTCGACGTAAAGCTCAAAAAGACAGTGGTGGACGAGGTGTTTGATCCGAGCTACGAGGTCAGCCTGGAGGAAGCCGCACAGATTAACAAAAGAAAGAAGTATGAAATCGGAGACGAGATCGAGGTGCCGCTCGATCCCAAAAAGCTCGGCAGAATCGCCATTTCCGCTGCGCGCAATGTGATTCGTCAGGGAATCCGTGCCGGTGAGAAGGGACAGAGTCTGTTGGAGTTCCAGAGCAAGCTCGGAGAAATTGTCACTGCGACCGTCGAGAGAGTCGACCCCAAAACCGGTATCGCTACCATCAAAATCGGCAAAAGCGAGGCAATGCTGCCCAAGAGCGAGCAGGTCGGCTGCGATACCGTTCGCGAGGGCGACCATGTGAAGGTGTATATCGCGGATGTTAAGGATAACGAAAAGGGCCCTCACGCGATCATTTCCAGAAGTCACCCGGGTTTTGTCAGAAGGCTCTTTGAGCAGGAGGTACCCGAGGTGTTTGATGGTATTGTCGAGATCAAATCCGTTTCCCGTGAGGCCGGCTCGCGTACCAAGATGGCGGTTATCAGCGCCAATCCCGACATCGACGCCATCGGCGCCTGTATCGGACAAAAGGGCGCGCGTGTCAACCGTATTGTAGAGGAACTGGGCGGCGAGAAAATTGATATTATCGAATACAGCGAGGATCCGGAGAAGTATATCTCCGCAGCGCTGTCTCCCGCTACGGTTACAAAGGTAGAGATTACCGACGAGGAGAAAAAATGCTGCAAGGCGACTGTCCCCGATGGTCAGCTGTCCCTCGCCATTGGCAACAAGGGTCAGAACGCCCGCCTTGCTGCTAAGCTGACCGGTTGGAAAATCGATATCCGTCCGCAGAGCGGCTTCTACGGAGAGGAAGAAGAGGAAGAAGAAAAGACCGTTCCCGAGACGGAACTGCCCGAAGCGGTTGAGATTGTCGGAGAAGATGAAGAAGCATGAAAAAGATACCGCTGAGAAAATGCACGGGCTGCGGTGAGATGAAGCCTAAGCGCGAGTTGATTCGCGTTGTCAAGTCTCCCGACAAACGCGCGGAAGACGGCAGTCTGACAGAAGCGGGCGGTGTGTTGCTCGATCTCACAGGTAAAAAAGCGGGGCGCGGCGCGTATGTCTGCCGCAATGCGGCATGCTTTGAAAACGCGCGCAGAGCAAGACGCTTGGAACGTTCGCTGAGCTGTCGGATTCCCGACGAGGTTTACGATAAAATGACGGAGGAGCTGGAAAGCGTTTTGCGGGAGGACTGACGCAGACTGTTCGCGAACGTTTCCGGCTTGCAGCAGAATACTATGAACGATACATTACTTTCATTTCTCGGCATTTGCCGGCGTGCCAAAAAGCTGGTCATCGGTGCAGAAACAACGATAGATTCGATCGGCAGCGGCAAATCCCGATTGGTGCTATATGCGGAAGATGTGTCCCGCAACAGCCTCAAAAAAGTGTTCCGTGCGGCTGAAACCCGCGGTGTGGACGCGCTCTGTGTCCGCAGGAGCAAGGAGGCTCTCAGTTTCGCGCTCGGCAGGGTCAGCGGCGTGCTGTCCGTGGAGGATAAAGGCTTTGCCGACAAGCTGCGCGAATTGATTATGAACGAACAGGGAGGAGATTTAGATGATAAAATATAAGGTGAAAGATATTGCGAATGATTTGGGTGTACAAAATAAAAAGATTACGGAAATACTGCAACAATACTGCGGCGTGACGAAAAAGACCATGATGTCGGTCAGCGAGGAAGAAATCGATGTGATCATCGACGTCGTCACGCGCGAAAAAGCCGTGGAAAATTTTGACAGCTATTTTGCCGCGCGCAACGCCAAGTTCGACACACCCGCACAGGGAAAGAAAGAAGAAAAGTCTGCTGCGCAGACCGGCGCTCAGGCCGCTGCGCCGGATAAAAAATCCGAAAAGCCTGCCGAAAAGCAGGAGGAAAAGCCGGTCGAGACCAAGCAACGCAAACGCAAAGTGATCGATACGCGTCAGAGTAACGTCGACGTAGAGCGCTATAACTCAAAGTACGACGATCTCGCGAGCGATACATCTAAGTCGCGCCGTACAGACCGTGATCACACCACCAAGAAACAGAAGTTTACCAACAGACCCCAGAAGCAGCGCGGCAGACGTCAGGGCAAGCGCGAAACCGAGGCGGAGCGTTTGAAGCGTATTGCCATGGAGCGCAAGCAGAAGCCGATCACGGTGGAGATTCCCGATGAAATCACGGTTAACGAGCTGGCTCTCCGCCTGAAAGCCACTGTCGCCGAGGTTGTCAAAAAGGCGTTCCTAATGGGCACTATGGTGACGGCTACCGACACGGTTGATTTTGATACGGCGTCGCTGATTGCGATGGAGTTTCACGCCAAGGTGGAGCGCGAGATTGTGGTGACGATTGAGGAGAAGCTGATTGACGACAGCGAGGACGACGAGGCTAATCTCGTCGGCAGGGCGCCCGTCGTTGTGGTTATGGGCCACGTTGACCACGGTAAAACTTCCATTCTCGACGCTATCCGCAATGCGAACGTCACCGCCGGCGAGGCGGGCGGTATTACCCAGCACATCGGTGCGTACCGAGTTCAGGTGGACGGCAAGCCCATTACCTTCCTCGATACCCCCGGTCACGAGGCGTTCACGACCATGCGTGCGCGCGGCGCACAGGTCACGGATATCGCGATTCTCGTTGTTGCGGCGGACGACGGTATCATGCCCCAGACCATTGAGGCGATTAACCATGCCAAGGCGGCGGGTGTATCTGTTATCGTGGCTATCAACAAAATGGATAAGGACGGCGCGAATCCCGAGCAGGTGAAGCAGCAGCTCACGGAATATGAGCTGATCCCCGAGGAATGGGGCGGCGACACGCCCTGTATCCCGGTGTCCGCCAAGACCAGGATGGGTCTGGATGAGTTGCTCGAGATGGTAGCTCTCGTCGCCGAAATGAAAGAACTGCGTGCCAATCCCGACCGCGCCGCCAAGGGTACGGTAATCGAGGCGCGCTTGGACAAGGGCAGAGGTCCCGTTGCGACCGTCCTTGTGCAAAACGGTACGCTTCATAAGGGCGATACCATCATTGCCGGTACCAGCGTCGGTCGTGTTCGCGTCATGACAAATGACAAGGGCGAGCGTGTGCAGGAGGCAGGACCGTCTGTTCCCGTTGAAATTACGGGTCTGGACGAAGTGCCTGTCGGCGGCGACACCTTTGACGCGGTTTCCGACGAGCGTCTCGCCAGAACCCTTGTGGAGCAGAGAAAGAGCGAAAAGAAGGAAGAGATCTTCAATGCCCGCACCAAGGTTACTCTCGACAATCTCTTTGATCAGCTCAAGATCGGCGAGGTGAAGGAGCTGCAAATCATTGTGAAGGCGGACGTTCAGGGTTCCGTCGAGGCGGTGCGTCAGTCGCTCGAAAAGCTCAGCAACGAGGAAGTGCGCGTCAATGTTATTCACGGTGCGGTCGGTGCGATCAACGAGAGTGATGTCATGCTTGCGGACGCCTCCGGCGCCATCATCGTCGGTTTCAATGTCCGTCCGGACGCAGTAGCTGCAGCAAATGCAGAACGTTCGGGTGTGGATATGCGTCTCTACAGCGTGATTTACGACTGCATCAATGAGATTGAAGCGGCGATGAAGGGTATGCTCGCGCCCAAGACCAGAGAGGTTGTTCTCGGTATGGCTGAGTGTCGCAACGTCATCAAGATCAAGTCTATCGGTACAATCGCCGGTTCCTATGTCAAGAGCGGAAAGATTCAGCGCGGCGCAAAGGTGCGCGTCATTCGCGACGGTATTGTGATTGCCGACGACGCAATCGGCTCTCTCCAACGCTTCAAGGATGCAGTCAAGGAGGTCAACGAGGGATATGAGTGCGGTATCGGTCTTGAAAAATTCAACGACCTCAAGGAAAACGATATGTTTGAGGTTTACACCATAGAGGAATACAGAGATTAATGCGGTAAGCGGAGCGCCGTAAGACAGACGGCCGACCGCTGCCATATGAGGAAGCTATGCCAAGTCATAAAATTGAACGAACAACCGAAGATATCAAACGCGAGCTGACCGCGATTTTTCGCGAGCTCAAGGATCCGCGCGTCAGCGGCGCGTTCCTTTCCATCGTGCGCGTCGAGGTGACAAACGACCTGTCTTACTGCACGGTTCAGGTCAGTGCTATCGAAGGCCTTGACCGCGCCGGGGAGGCGGTCAAGGGTCTGAAATCTGCGTCGGGCTTTATCCGCCGCGAGCTGGGGCGCCGCCTCAAGCTCCGCCATGTGCCCGAGTTGATTTTTAACGCCACGGACAGCATTGCATACAGCGCCAATATCAGCCGTATTCTCCGTTCGCTCGATGTTTCCGAAAGCGGGGACGACAGCGATGCGTGAAACCTTACGGCAGGCGGCAGATTTTTTGCTGGCACATGATCATTACGATATTCTCACACACGCCTATCCCGACGGGGATACGCTCGGCAGCGGCTACGCCCTCTGCGCGGCGCTCCGTCAGTTCGGAAAAAAAGCGCGGGTGATCACGACCGCCTTGCCGCGTAATTTTGTTTTTCTGGCGGCAGGTGCGGAAGAGCAGTCTTTTGAAACGGAAACCGTTGTCAGTGTCGATGTCGCAGACGAGAAGCTTCTCGGCGCGAATAAAGAGACGTACGGCGGCAGGATTGCCCTTTGCATCGACCACCACGAGATCAACCGAGTCGATGCGCCGCTCAAATGCGTCGATTCCTGCGCCTCTTCCAATTGCGAGCTGTTGTTTCTTCTGTTCGCGGAGATGGGCGTGCAGGTGACAAAGCCGATCGCGACCTGTTTGTATACGGGCATTGCCACAGACACGGGTTGCTTTAAGTACAGCAATACCTCGCCGCGCACCCTGCGGACGGCGGCGGATTTGCTCGATTGCGGTGTGGATGCGCCTGCGATCAACAAAGCGCTGTTTGACACCAAATCTCCCCAAAAGCTTCAGCTCGAGCAGGAAATCTACAGCACGCTTTCCTATTGTGCGGACGGCAGGTGCGCCGTGGCAGCGGCGACGCTCGATACGCAGCGCCGTCTCGGCGTCGGTGACGACGAGCTGGAGGGAATTGCCTCTTTGCCGCGTCAGATCGAGGGAGTTGAGATCGGTATTATCCTTCGGGAAAAGGATCCGAATGTTTTTAAGGTTTCTGTCCGCGCAAACGAGCGACTGGTAAACGCCGCCCAATTCTGCGCGCGCTTCGGCGGCGGCGGGCATGCGGCGGCAGCGGGTTGTCAGATACGGGGCAGTTTGGACGAGGTGGTGCACCTCCTGCAAACGGCGGCGGAGGAGTGCCTATGAACGGTGTGTTGGTGATCGACAAGCCGGCAGGCTTTACTTCCTTTGATGTGATTGCCGTGGTGCGCAGACTGACGGGTCAGCGCAAAACGGGTCATACGGGCACGCTTGATCCCAATGCGACAGGCGTGTTGCCGGTGTTGCTCGGCACGGCGACGAAGGCGCAGGACATTCTGCCCGATCACGACAAATCCTATACGGCGGGATTTCAGCTCGGCTTGCAGACCGACACCCTCGACATTTGGGGAAAAACGCTGCGGCAGGAGCTGACACATGTTTCCGAAGAGGATATTGCGCGTGCGCTGGAGCGCTTTCGAGGCGATATTATGCAGGTGCCGCCGATGGTTTCGGCGGTCAAAAAGGACGGACGGCGGCTTTATGAGCTTGCGCGTAAGGGAATAGAGGTGGAGCGCGCGGCGCGTCCGGTACATATTGATCGTTTGGATTTGGTCTGTTTTGATCCGGTTTCGCAGAGCGGTGTTTTGGATATTGTATGCTCCAGGGGAACTTATGTTCGTGTACTGATCGACGACCTCGGCAGAGAACTGGGTGCCTGTGCAGCAATGAACGCACTGCGGCGCACCGCCGCCTGCAGTTTTACGTTGGATGACAGTCTGACGCTTGATCAGCTCGGTACGCTTGCCGGGAACGGACAAACAACACAGGTGATCCGTCCTGTGGAAAGCCTGTTTCTAACATATCCTGCCGTTTGTGTGTCGGAAGCGCAGACAAAACGTTTTTGTAACGGCGGTGCGCTGGACATTGCGCGGACGAAGCTGTGCGGACAGTCGGTTGACGACGGAACATGTTTCCGTGTGTGCGACGGGACGGGCAGGTTTCTGGGGCTGGCAAAATTCGAGGAAACAAGTGGTATTTTGAAGCTGTTCAAATTATTTGAGCGGCAGCAGAATTGCCAAAAATCAAATAAATGACAGGTGCAAGTTTGTTTTTGCTCCTGTTATATTTTTAGCTAATGAGAACGAATGAGAAAAAACTCATAAAAGTTGTTGCAAAAATCGTTTTCTTTTGTTATAATTAATCTGTTCATTTTAATATTGATTTAAGGAGGAGTACACGAAAATGAGAAAAACAAAGAAACTCATCAGTCTGACGCTTGCTATTGTGATGGCGCTGTCTTGTTTTACATGTCTGTCATCCGTCAGCGCGTTTGCGGCTGAGGGCGAAAACACACTGAAAGGTGACGTAGACCGAAATGGCGTGGTCAATATCACCGACGTCAGTTTGATCCAAATGTACATTGCCGGCTTTGAAAAGGTTGTAGAGCGTTTTAATGACGGTACATACGACTTAGAGGCAGCGGATGTCAATGATGATCACGTCATCGACATCATGGATGCAACCCTCGTTCAGTGGATAATCGCGCACAGTGAGCCCACCGATCCGACAGATCCCACCGAGCCTACTGAGCCTACCGTTCCCACCGAGCCCACCGAGCCTACTGAGCCTACCGTTCCCACCGAGCCCACCGAGCCCACCGAGCTTACTGAGCCCACCGAGCTTACTGAGCCCACTGAGCCTACCGAGCCCACCGAGCTTACTGAGCCCACTGAGCCCACTGAGCCTACCGAGCCTACCGAGCTTACTGAGCCCACTGAGCCTACCGAGCTTACTGAGCCCACTGAGCCTACCGAGCCCACTGAGCCGACCGAGCCTACTGAGCCTACCGTTCCCACTGAGCCCACCGAGCTTACTGAGCCTACCGAGCCCACCGAGCCCACCGAGACCACTGAGCCGGTTGCAGAGGATATCTTTGTACTGGCAGGTTCTTCTAACTTTGTTACTGTCGGTTGGAGTCCCGATCCCGAATCCTATACCATGACAAAGGGTCAGGACGGTGTATAC
>JAFRGI010000022.1 GCA_017433905.1 Ruminococcus sp.
ATGAATGCTTTCCGCAAGCTGAGGGAGGATATTTTGTGCCTATTGCGGAACATCGGTTTTTTGCCGGTTGTTTGGTGCGTGATCCGGTATGGTAATACTGCTTGAATCGGGAAAGTTGGTTTTTTCAGGAAAGCCTATCTACTTCTACAATAACCAACGCATTCAACTCAAAACAAAACTGACACCGATGGAATATCGGTGCCAGTATGCTGCTTAAAACTTAATACTCTACCCTAGGGGCGCTTTTTTGTACTGTCCGCACAATTTAGGGCAGTTCAATAGGGAGTGTTATTCTTTTATTCATCTATAAACAGCTTGTCCATAAGCTTCTGTATTTTCTGACGGCGACGGTCTGTCTCCTCTGCGCTGAGAAAACAGCTGTCTGCATCGAAACGAATGATATCCCCCTCATGGATATGCTTGGGGAGCGACGCAAGCTCCATATGGACAAAACTTCCGTTTTCACACTCCAAAACAGCTATGTCTCCCTCAATCTGGTCTACCGTAAATTTTTTCATCATTTCGCCCTTTCTATCACTTCACCACCGGTTTCTACCCCGATTTGTTCTCCGTCCGTATAAACGGTCACGGTTTGATCCTGATCTGTGCGGTATACATCACAACCGATTTGATCGAGCCATTCCAGCGTTTCCTTGTGCGGATGACCGTATTCGTTGTCCGCACCGCAGGAAATAACGGCGATCTGCGGATCAACTTTTTCCAGGAAATCTTTGGGATTGGCATTGCGGCTGCCATGATGCCCCACCTTGAGCACATCAGCGCTCACGTCCGATTTAACGGTTTTCAGTTCTTCCTTTTCCGCGTCTCCCGTAAAGAGAAAGGTTGACTCCCGGTAATCAAGCCGTATCATCGCGGAGCTGTTGTTAAGATTTTTCTTGTCGATTTCAAGCGGTGCAATCACCTGTGCCTCAAAATCGCAGTCCTCGTCCTTGATAACCGTTACGCCGGCCTTGGCGCTGTGTACCTTATGATTCTTCTTTTCAATAGTCTCCAGCAGTTTTTCGTACATGGAGGTATTGGCAGTAACCGGCGGCATATAAATCGATCCGA
Source organism: Ruminococcus sp. (assembly GCA_017433905.1). GTDB lineage: Bacteria > Bacillota > Clostridia > Oscillospirales > Acutalibacteraceae > Ruminococcoides. The sequence goes on from JAFRGI010000022.1 coordinate 1,072, forward strand.
CTGGAAAATTGCGGACAATATACGCCATAGATCCTATATGATCGGCGTGCGGATGTGTGGCAACAAGATAATCAATCATATCGTAACCGCAGTCCTTCATGTACTCGACGATCGCCGCACCGTGGTAGTTTTCACCACTGTCAATCAGCATGGTTGTTTCGTTGGGCAATTCAATAAAAATCGCGTCTCCCTGCCCGACGTCAAGAAAATGCACATACATTTCGGGCGTAAAATCCGCCCCGGTTTCAAACACAACTTTCTCGAAATGACACGAGCACAGCGTAACCAGCGACAGCAACGCCGTCAAAATCAGTGATAACATTTTTTTACGTTTCATACATCCACCTCTTTTTCATTATACGATATTTAGCGGCAAGAAGCAAGCAAAAGCGGACGGCAAAATGCCGTCCGTCTATTATCATTCTTCACCCGTATACAAGTGATAGTATTTTCCTTTTTGCTCCAGCAATTGCTCATGTGTGCCACGCTCGATGATCCTGCCCTGCTCCAATACGATGATACAATCGGCATTTTTTACTGTGGAAAGACGATGAGCGATCACAAAGGTTGTGCGTCCCTTCATCAGCTTATCCATGCTGTCCTGCACAATTTTTTCCGTGCGCGTATCAATGGAGCTGGTTGCTTCGTCCAAAATCAGCGCAGGCGGATCCGCAATAGCGGCGCGCGCAATAGCAAGCATTTGCCGCTGTCCCTGACTGAGATTTCCGTCGTCTCCCTTAATAACTGTGTTGTAACCGTCGGGCAACTGACGGATAAAATCATCAGCATTAGCAAGCTTTGCCGCTTCGATCACTTCTTCGTCCGTCGCATCCAAACGACCGTAACAGATATTCTCCATGATCGTATCACTAAACAGATTCGTTTCCTGCAAAACGACGCCCAGAGAACGGCGCAGATCAGACTTGCGGATCTTATTGATGTTGATACCGTCGTAGCGGATTTTACCGTCCTGAATATCATAAAAGCGGTTGATCAGGTTGGTGATCGTCGTCTTGCCCGCACCCGTAGAACCAACAAAAGCGATTTTCTGTCCGGGCTTCGCGTAAAGACTCACGTTGTGCAACACCAGTTTATCATCCGTATAACCAAAGTCCACATCATCCATAACCAATGCGCCCTCGAGTGGTTTGTATTCCACCTCTCCGGTTGCCTGGTGCACATGCTTCCACGCCCACATACCCGTGCGTTCCTCGGTTTCTGTCAGCTTCCCGTCTGCTTTTTTTGCATTGACAAGGGTAACATAACCGTTGTCCTCCTCACTCGGTTCATCGAGCAGAGCAAAGATACGCTCCGCCCCCGCGAGCGCCATAATAATACTGTTAAATTGCTGGGTAATCTGCGTAATCGGCTGACTGAAGCTCTTGTTAAAGGATAAGAAGCTGACGAGACCACCGAGTGAAATGCTGAAGAATCCGCTGACAGCAACAGCAAGGGCGCCGCCCGCGAGCGCGCAGAACACATAACTGACATTTCCCAGCTGATTACTGATCGGCATAAGAAGGTTCGCGAACATATTGGCATTGTAGGAGCTGTGATAGAGCTTGTCGTTCAACTCCCTGAATTCCTCGACCGCCTTTTTTTCGTAGTTAAACACCTTCACAACCTTTTGACCGTGCATCATTTCCTCTATGTATCCGTTTGCCACACCGAGATCGGTCTGCTGCGCAACAAAAAATTTGCCGCTTTTGCTGCCGATTACCTTGGTCACCATCATCATCACAAACACCATAGAAAGCGTAATGAGGGTGAGCGGAATGCTGATGACAAACATGCTGATGAGTACCGATACAATCGTAATGATGCTGGACAAAACCTGCGGTAAACCCTGGCTAATCATCTGGCGCAGGGTATCTACGTCGTTAGTGTAAACGCTCATCACATCGCCGTGCGCATGGGTATCAAAGTATTTGACCGGCAAACTCTCCATGTGCTCAAAAATACTGCAGCGCAGCTCCTGCATCGTTCCCTGCGTAACGTAAACCATAATCTTGGAATAGGCAAAGGTCGCAGCGGCGCCGAACAAATAAAACACGGCTACACGCGCAAGCGCGTAGATCAGCGGCGTAAAATCAGGCGTCGGCTGAGACAACATCGGAACAATATAATCATCTATCAGGGTCTGCATAAAGATGGTGCCCTGCACACCGGAAAGAACGCTGATAATAATGCAGACCAACACACTGATCAAATGAACCTTGTAATTTTTCACAATCAGTGCAAGGAGGCGCTTAAAGGTTTTGCCGCTGTTCTTACTCCTCTTCTGCGGCACCGTATTTTTTCTGCCATGTCCCATAGGCGCAGCCATATCAATTGCCCCCCTTCTTGTCGAAATCTCCGCCACCCTCGGTCTGAGCGACATATATTTCGTGATAAACCGGACAACATCCCATCAAGTCGTCGTGCGTACCTACGGCGCTGATTTCGCCGTGATCCATCACCACAATGCGGTCGGCATTCTCCACACTGGACACACGCTGCGAAATAATCAGCTTGGTTGTATCGGGGATCCTCTCCGAAAATGCACTGCGGATTTTGGCGTCGGTCGCCGTATCCACCGCAGAAGTGGAATCGTCCAAAATCAGAATTTTGGGCTTTTTGAGCAAGGCTCTGGCAATGCAGATTCGCTGCTTCTGACCACCCGAAACATTGGAGCCTCCCTGCGTGATTTGCGTATGATAACCCTCGGGGAATCTTTCGATAAATTTGTCCGCACAGGCTAACCTGCAGGCAGCGATACATTCTTCCTCCGTGGCATTTTCATTGCCCCAACGGAGGTTATCCAAAATTGTTCCGCTGAACAACACGTTTTTTTGCAACACAACTGCCACCGCATCGCGGAGCGTCTCCAGATCATAGGTGCGCACATCTTTGCCGCCAACCTTGACACAGCCCTTGCTAACGTCGTAGAGTCTGCCGACCAGATTGACCAGACTTGTTTTGGAGCTGCCCGTACCACCGATAATCCCGATCACCTCTCCCGAACGAATATGGAGATTGATATGGCTGAGCACGGGACGCTCGCTCTTTTCACTGTAAGCAAACGTAACATTTTCGAAGTCAATGCTGCCGTCGGGAATGTCAAAATCCGGGTTTTCGGGATTTTTCAGCGTAGATTCTTCCTGCAGCACACCCGAAATACGCTTCGCACTTGCAATACTCATGGCGAGCATCACAAATATAAAGGCAATCATCATCAGGCTCATGAGGATCTGCATGCAATAGGTCAGCATAGTCGTAAGCTCGCCCGTTGTCAGCTCGCTGCCGACGATCATGTTTGCACCTAACCAACTGATGGCAATAATGGCGCCGTAGCTGGTCACCATCATCAGCGGCGAAGCAGAAACAATCATATTTTCCGCCTTGACAAACAGCTTATAAAGGTTTCTCGACGCCTTGTTAAATTTCTTAACCTCATGATCCTCGCGCACAAACGCTTTGACAACGCGGATCGCCTTGATATTTTCCTGCACGCTGGCGTTGAGGTCGTCATATCGTTCAAACACGCGCTTAAAGTACGAATAGCTGCGTGTAATGATAAATGCCATTACAATCCCGAGAAACACAACCGCAATCAGGTATACGCTTGCGAGCTTGAAGTTAAGAATCATCGTCAACGTCATGGCGGCAATCAGGTTGATCGGCGCACGAAAACAAATGCGCAGCAACATCTGGTAAGAGTTCTGAACATTGTTCACGTCCGTGGTCATGCGCGTAACCAAGCCCGCCGTGGAATATTTGTCTGTGTTCGCAAAAGAAAACCGCTGAATGTTTTCAAACATTGCCAACCGCAAATTTTTTGCAAAACCCGCCGAAGCCTTTGAACCGTAAACACCTCCCATCGCACCGGCAAAAAGAGCGATCATCGCACAGAGCAGCATCCACAGCCCCGTGATAAGAATATGGTCCAAATCACCCTTGTTGACGCCGTCGTCGATCATGGTTGCCATCAGCCAGGGAATAATTGTCTCCATTATAACTTCGAGAATCATGAACAGCGGCGTTAGCACGGATGCAAACACGAATCCCTTAATATGTACTGCCAAAGTTTTTATCATATCGTTTCTCCCTCCGAGGTAAGATTTTCCAGCCCAAGCCGCAGCTTACGCAGCAATGTCAACAGCTGTCCGCGCTCATCCCCGGAAAGTATATCGGCGCAGCGCTCCTCGTTTGCAACAACAGCCGCCCGGATGTCCTCGCCGACTTTTCTGCCTGTATCGGTCAGCAAGAGCTTTTTGAAACGCGCGTCCGAATCAATGGAAACTCGCTTAACATAACCTTTTTTTTCCATACACTGCACGATATTCGTTACCGTAGAACGTGCAATGGAAAAATATGACTCTATGTCTCTCTGATACACGTCTTCCTCGTCATGGCTCATGAGATAACCAATAATCCAGCCGTGCATAACCGTCACCTTATCAATTCCCATTTGAGCGGCAGATTTGAGCATTTCACGTTGCATCAGGTGATCGACTCCTTTGATTTCCACTCCAATGAAATTCATTTCCGAATTTACAAACAAAAACCATCACCTCCGGATAGGCTCCAAACAGTTCAATAATAAACTATTTTATATAAAACTATTCTACCTTACCCTACACAAAATGTCAAGAAAAATCAAACGCCCGTTATTCCCGGGCAGACGTGCGTGTCGCCCGGGAATAACGGACTACGCATTCATCCGCCATAACGCCGTCGCGTCCGAAATATTCAGTTCTTTATCACTGTCAATATCCGCTGCAAACTTGATATACTCCTTCTCATCCTCATCGGAATATGTCAGCTTGCCCGCCAGATATTTCTGAATCATCTCTGCATCCAACAAATCCGATTTTCCGTCAAGGTTCAGATCTTTCATCGTCGGCGGCACAGCACCGCCCGAAAAAACAAAATCGACCCGTTCATCATTCATCAAACGGTTGGCAAACGCACTGTCCGTGCTGATAAAAACCAACCCAATACTGTCGAGACTTTCTGAGACAGTAACTTTTTCCTGTTTCAAAGCCTCCTTGAGAGACGTGAAACGATCATTCTTCACACCGAAGCCCTTGAGAAATCCGTTGAGGTCACGCACCAGACCGAGGGCATAATCGTTATCCTCGAGCGTGCGCTCCAAATTTACGCCGCGCGTCAAATAAAATGTGCCTGCCAGCGCGATCAGATAAGGATTGGACAGATCCAGCCCGCAGTAAACAGCGGTTTTATCATAGCTCGTCAGTCCCGACCGCGCGCTGAGCTTCGAATAACCGTTGATGATGGAATAGCCCAAATGCATCAAATCATCATCCTTTAAATCGTCCGCAGCAAAGGCGCTGACTGTTACAGGACGACCGAAAAAAGCGATAACCGCGATGACAAATGCAAGAAAATAAGCCGTCATTTTTTTCATAAAAACACCTCCGTTTCCGACATTAGTCTGCCGCAAACGGAGGGAAATATTTATTTTGTGAATTCCAAATTTTTACTCATAACGGCGCTTGTTTAATAAATGCCAAAACGCTTAAAATATATTCTCGGAGAATTCGGCAGAGCGAGGCGGAAAATGCCGCTAAGCCGGCCAATAAAGCTATACGGAACGATGAACAATAGGTGTGAGAAATGAGCATAAAACATCTAACAAACGATCGCACGATAAGCGGTATGCGCCGCCGACACATCCGTGTTACAAGACAAAACATAGAATTCTGCTCTGCCGAGGAGCACATCAAAATTGTGCAGCATTGCCTCTGCATCTTTCGCACCGACAAAATGCGCTGTCTGAAAATACAGCCGTCGGATTACCTCTTTGGTATCGGGAACACGCACGTTGTTCTCCTCTCCGCGCTCCAGAAACACAATCGCTCCGAGCGGATATGTTTCATTGAGGGCAATACCGCTCCCTCCGTCAAACGGCGTACCGCAGGCAAGAATTTCGTTGTCAAACAGCCGCACAACCGGCGCGTCGTCATTCATAATATGCGCACAATCGCCGAACGCCTGCAGCCATAAACGCGTATGCGTGGACTTCCCGACGCCAGAATCGGCGGAAAATAAATACGCCTTACCTTTGTAAACCAATGCCGAGGAATGTATCAGCATGGCGGCGTACGGGATAACCGCACGGTTGAACAAACTCGATACACCAAGACTCTCCGCCTGTGCGAAGGTGGTTCCTTTCACCAGTTTCGCAAGCAGAGCTTCCACACTCTCACGCGTATACCACAATCGGATATCCGTCGATCTGTCGCCTTCATATGCAAACGGCGTCAGAAACGATCTGAACACATCGGACACCGGCTCATACTCCGTCACTAAATCAGCTATCAGAAGCTTCATTACGCCGTTTCCTCCTCTGCTTTAGCTTTTCGTAGAACCGATGTATTTCAATGCGGTAAAACGTGTTAAGCTCCGCGCCAAGCATCAGACAAACGATACAAAAATACAGCCAAACCATAATAACAGCCAGACGCGTCAAACCGCCGTAGATGGAAAATCCGTTGAAATCATCCACATAAATTGAAATCCCCAGCGAAAGCACAAACCACGAAACAGAACAAAGCACGGCTCCCGGTAGCTGATAGAGAAATCCGTTTTCTTTTCTGGCTTCGCGGGACAAATTGGGGATGTTGCGATAGATCAACGCAAACAACACCACCAGATAAACAAAAATAATCAAATAACGGAACGTGTATATCACGGCTATATAGTTGGGCAAAACCTCGAGATAATCTTCTATCAAACCGCTGAGCGTTGAACCGAGAACAACCACACCCATTGTTACAAGCACGATCGCAAAGAAAACCACGGTATAGCCCATCGAACGAATGCGCAAAAACAACCAGTTGCGGTTTTCATACGTACCGTGTATGCGGTTCAGACCGTTTGTGATCGCCTGAATACCCTTTGCCGCCGACCAAAGTGTTACCAAGATGGTGACCAAGCTTATTCCCGTCGTGTTTTCATAAACATTACCCATGAATTCGGACATGTACCGCGACGCCTCCTCGTTAAGAATAATGCTGAAAAACCGATCCAGCGTATCCACAGGGAAGTGCATGCTTTGCAGCACGGATACTCCAAACATCGCTAACGGCACGCTGGAAAGTATCAAAAAGAACGCCGACTGCGCTGCGATTGCAAAGAGATTGTGGCGGTTAATCTCACCGACAAACGGTTTAACCGGTGCATAGGCACGTTTAATCCGTTCTACAAGCTTCTTCATGACTTGTTACCGTCTTTTCTGGACTGCACGTTGTAGGATAAGCGGGTAAGTGTTTTTTCACTGAGAAAATGCTGAAAAAATTTGACAATCTTCATACCCGCACCGGGAATGATAATCATTTTGCCGGTGCGAGCCTTATCAAAGGCGTAGCGCGCCACGTCGCGCGGATTCAAACCGCCAACAGAAAAACGCACATTGGCAACATCGTTAAAGCTCGTATTCACGGGACCCGGACAAAGCACAGATATCTTTACCCTGCTGCCCGCGCGGCGCAACTCCTCGTAAACACCCTCGGTCAGACGAACAACGTAATTCTTGGAAGCGTAGTAGCTCGAAAAGGTCGGACCTGCCGAAAAACCCGCCATCGAACCGACGTTTAGAATCAAACCACTATTGCGCTCAAACATATCGCCGAGATACAACTTGGTCAGAATGTGCAACGAACTGATGTTGGTATGGATCAGCTTGATCTCACGTTCCAGCGGCACTTCATGAAACACACCGTAAACGCCGAAACCTGCGTTGTTAATCAACACGTCTATCTTCTCGCCGTCAAGCTTCAGCTGCTCGTAGAGATCTATCGCATCCTGTTCACGCGAAAGATCAATAGTGATGACACGGACACGGATGTTTTTGACGGTGCTGGAAACCACCTGCCCCTGCTGTTGCCGTCTGTTTCTGTTCCCGGCATCATTCGAACCGGCAGGAGAGGGGGGCTGCGGGCGTTTCTCTATTTCCTCCTTCAGCTTGTTCAGTTCATCCGTGCGGCGCGCGCAAATAATCAAATCATAACCGAGCTCCGCAAGATAAAGCGCAAACTCCCTACCGATACCGGAGCTTGCTCCCGTGATTAATGCCTTCATTTTTACTCCTTTTCAGCGATCGCGCACATCCACGTGGTACCGCTTCTTACATATGTTCTGATATTCAGATAGCCTGCGCGCTCGAGCATCTCCTCCATACCCTCGCGCGTCACTGCTTCGATATGCAAACGGTTTTCCACTTCCTCCCACTTCTTCGGATCAACCGGATCTGCCAACATTTCAAACACCAGCAACAGCCTTCCTCCGCGCTTGAGGGTACGAGCGATTTCTCTGAGATCGCCGAGCTTATCCGGCCAGAAATAATACGTTTCCACCGCTGTCACAGCGTCAAATTTTTCATTCTCAAAGGGCAGCGCAGATACAGACGCCCGGCGAATAATCGCCTTGTTGCAAAGAATATTTTTTTGATTCAGTTTTTCCGCCCGGCGAACGCAAAGTTCGGAATAATCTATCCCGTAAACCTTTCCGCAGCCTACCATGTCACACAACTTGTTTACGGTTTTTCCGCCGCCGCAACCTACATCAAGCACAACGTTGCCGCTTTGGATCGGGAAATGTGTCAGCGCCCAATCTGTCAGAGCACTGTGTCCTTTATTCATCGAACGGATCATCAATTTACCCCAAAAGCCGTTCGGCTTCACCGCATTTTCGATGAGCTTATGATATTTCATTGTTTCCACTTCTTTCCGTTTTAGTGCCTGCTCCGTCTCCCGGCTTATAGTCACCAACAAAAACTGTACGATCAGCTGTGTACGCCGGTCTGCCAAACAGGAACTCATCTATATTATACCTTTTTGCACAAAACAGGTCAAGAAAAATTCGTCGCAAAACGCGCAGGATCACATATCATACATTGCAGATTTATTCACCTTTTTTCCAGCAATGCCACGCTCTCCACATGCGCTGTGCGGCTAAACATGTCGCACGGCGTGACCTCACGCGTAACATAGCCCTGCGCGGCAAAGAATTTTAAGTCACGCGCAAGGGTGGCAGGATCGCAGGAAACATAAACCACCCGGGAGGGATGCATTTTGGAAACCGTTCCGACCAACGCCTCGCCGCAGCCCTTTCGTGGCGGATCGAGGATCACTACATCCGGTACAATGCCTTCCCTGCACAGCTGTTCGGCTGCCGCAGGCGCGTCTGCACAGATAAAACGGGCATTTGTGACGCCGTTGCGCGCGGCGTTCTGCTCGGCATCGCGCACCGCGTCGGGGATGATTTCCACACCGATAAGCGAAGCGCAACTGTCAGCCATCGTCAGACCAATTGTTCCCGTGCCGCAATAGAGATCCAGCAGCTGCTCCCTGCCGCTGAGCGCAGCGTATTCGCGCGCCTTCGAATAGAGCTTTTCCGCCTGCACACGGTTGACCTGCCAAAATGAAAACGGCGAAATGCGAAACCGTTTGCCGCAAAGCTCATCCTCGATAACGCCATCTCCGTAAGCAACACGGTTTTTTTTGCCCAGTATCACATTTGTTTTTTCTCTATTAGAATTAAAAATGACAGTTTTCATATTAGGCAGCACTTTCCGAAGCTGTCCGATCAGTACATCCTCGTGCTTGAGTCCGTTCCCGTTGACCACATAGCATATCATCAGTTCGTCGGTCACCTCGGCACGACGGATGTAGAGATGTCTCAGCTTGCCCCTTCCTGTTGCTTCGTCATAAACCGACACATCGTACCGCTCTATAAATGCCCGTGTAACACGTATCACCTCCGCAAACTGCTGCGGCTGCAGCACACAGTCCGCACAGTCGATAATGCGGTGACTGTGAAAGGCAAAAAAGCCGATCTGCACCTCGCCGCTACGACTTTTTCCGACGGGGAACTGCGCCTTGTTGCGGTAGCGATCCGTTTGGTCGCAAGATATCATCGGTTTAATCTCCGTCCGGATGCCACCGATACGCTCTATGGCATCGCGCACCTTTTGCTCTTTGAGCCGACACTCCTCCACATAGGTTATATGCCTCCACACACAGCCGCCGCATCGGGAAAAATGGGGACAATCCGGTTCGATACGCGCCGGAGAAGGAAGCAAAACGACCTCTATTTTACCAAACGCGTAGGTTTTTTTGACCTTCAAAATACGAACGGTCAGCTCGTCTCCTACCGCCGAAAGCGGCACAAATACCGCCACACCTTCCTCACTGTGCCCCACACCGCTTCCTTCAGCTGTTGCAGAGGTGATTTTCAGCTGTATCAAATCATTCTTTTTCAACATAGAGTGTTTTCCTTTATCAATAGTATACTATATTCTAACATTGTGCAACGGATTTGGCAACCGATTTGATGAAATTTGCACGAAGGACTTTATTTTTTGTTCGTTTCGCCTTATAATAGGAGCAGAGTATTTTGATGGGAGTGTCAGGAATGAATTATGACGAGCTTTTGAATCATATTAAACGCATACATTTCATCGGCATCGGCGGCAGCGGCATGTGTCCGCTCGCAGAAATCCTCAGAAGCGAGGGCTTTCAGCTGTCGGGCTCCGATATGAACGAGGGCGAAACGCTCAACCGCATGAAAAGCTACGGAATCCCCGTGTATATGGGGCACGCCGCGGAAAACATCCGGGGCGCTGAACTGGTAGTTTATTCTGCCGCTGTCAAAGAAAACAACCCCGAAAGAAAAGCTGCCTCGGAACAGGGAATCCCCTGCATCGAGCGCAGCGTTATGCTCGGCGTGGTAACAAGGCGCTACAAAAGAAGTATTGCCGTTGCAGGTACGCACGGCAAAACAACCACCACCGCCATGCTTTCTCAGGTACTGATCGGCAGCGGCTTTGATCCCTCGGCGATCATCGGCGGCAAGCTGCCTTTCATCGGCGGTAACAGCTATGTCGGACAGAGCGATATCATCGTTTGCGAAGCGTGCGAATATGTAGATACTTTCCTGGAACTGAATCCGTTCATTTCGATTATCCTAAACATCGACGCTGACCACCTTGACTACTTCAAGAATTTGGACAATATAAAAAAATCTTTTCGAGAATTTGCAAAGCTGACCACGGGTCTGCTGATACTGAACGGTGATGACGAAAATACGCTCGACGCTGTGAAGGATGTCGAGCTGGATAAGATCACCTTCGGTTTCGGAGAAAACTGCGATTACCGTGCCGTAAACCTCAGCGCCGACAAGGGCGTGCACGAACAGTACGATTTGCTGTACAAAGGAGAAAAGCTCACCGATGTTAAGTTGATTGTACCGGGAAAACATAACGTCTACAACTCCCTTGCGGCAGCGGCCGCCGCGCACTATCTTGGCGCGACCGCACACGAGATTTCCGAAAACCTGCACAAATTCGGCGGCGTTCACCGTCGGTTTGAAATTCTCGGAACACCCGACGGCATCACTGTGGCGGATGACTTTGCACACCATCCCACGGAGCTGACAGCAACCCTTAACGCCGCGATGAACATGGGCTTCCGCAAAGTATGGGCAGTTTTCCAGCCGCATACCTTCTCGCGCACCGCCATTCTCATGGACGATTTTGCCGAAGCGTTGAAAATCCCCGATACGGCGATCATTTCCGAGATCTTGCCTGTCAGAGAAACTAATACCTATCACGTGTATTCCCGCGATTTGGGTGCAAAGGTTCCCGGCTCTGTCTGCCTCGACACCTTTGAAGAAATCACGGATTACGTCTGCCGGCATGCACAGGAGGGGGACTTGATCCTCACTATGGGCGGCGGCAACGTGTACATGTGTGCCAACATGATTTATAAACAACTGCAGTTCACATCGGAAAACAAGTAATTTTCGATAAAACGCTTAAGGCAACACCGATATACGTTTAAACAACAAGCCGCACCACTGATCACTCAGCGGTGCGGTGTTGTTTATAAAGAATATATTATATTGGAACAAGGCATAAACCTTGGGAGGAAAAACGTAGCATTACCAACCGAAAATCTGCTTCCACAAATCGTCACCTGACTGACGCTGACGGGAGTTATTGTCGGATTGCGCCGCCTTTTCATTAAGCTTTGCAGAAGGCTTATACTCGGCAAGAGTCAGCGATAAATCGCTTGTCTTTCCGTTGCGCTTAACTGTCATCTTTACGGTATCGCCCACCTTATTGTCCTCGAGCGCCTTGCTGATATCAGCGGAGGAAGATACATTCGTATCATTGACAGCAACAATCAAATCACCGCGCTTGAAACCTGCGGATTCTGCGTTGGAACCGCTGCCGACAGAGAGAACGTAACAGCCGAGATCGTTGACACCGTAATAGAACGCGGTATCGTTGGAATTGATATCGACAAATTCCATGCCGAGATCAATCTTGCCTGTCACATAACCGTAGTTCTGCAAATCCTTGATCACGTCGATCACATTATTAACAGGAATAGCAAAAGCAATACCTTCCACCTCTGTTCCGCTGTCCTTTGCGTTAACAATACCAACCAATTCTCCGTTGGCGTTAAAGAGACCTCCGCCCGAGTTTCCGGGGCTGATTTGCGCATTGGTCTGGAGCAGGGTCATGTTCTTATCCTCGATCGTCACTTCACGGGCAAGAGCTGAAATGATTCCGTCTGTGACCGTGCCACCCAGCGTACCGAGAGGATTGCCAATCGCTACAACATAGTCGCCTACTGCTAGGGATGAGCTGTCGCCAAAGGTAGCGGGAGTTAAACCCTCTGCATCTACCTTGAGCAAAGCAATATCGTTATCCGCATCGCTGCCGATGAGGGTCGCGTCATATTGAGTCGTGCCGTCTCTGAGCGTTACCGTAATGGTATTTGCACCGTCAATAACGTGATGGTTGGTAACAATATAGCCGTCTGCGGAAATAATCACGCCCGAGCCTGCTCCCTTGGTGACGTACTGACGGGCAAAGCTGCCGTTTACCAAGCCTTCCGTGGCAATTTCTACCACGCTGTCTGCGGTCTTTTTGACGATACTCGACGTTGTGTTGGAAGAAACGGACGAAGTATTGGTCACGGAACCGGGGTTAGCCTGATTGATAGTCAGATTGCCGGAGGTCGTGCTGTTCAGGTTTTTGGCGAGAAAACCGCCTCCAAAACCGAGCGCTGCCGAAGCGACAACAGTCAGTGAAAGCATTGCTGCGATGAAACCGCGCGACAAAGGCTTCCGTTCCTTCTTTTGTTTTTTTTCGGGTTGTCCGGCAACGGTATTTTGCTGCGTCTGATATTGCGACGCCGTATATCCGGAGTAGGGGTTTTGATAACCGCGATCGTACGGATTGGTTGTCTGCTGCGACTGATAGCCATAGTCTTGACGGGTACTATAGGCATCTTCATAATTGTTTGGATTATGGGAAGCCGTACTGTTGTTACCGTTTATATAGGAATGTCGGTATTCGCCGTCGGAGGCATTCCACTCATATGAGCCTTCGGAAACCGATTGTGCCGCTTGCTCCGAACTGCCGGTGATATCCTCATATTCCTGCACATCCGTACTTTGCTGCGCGGTATACACGTCCTGTGCATCTGCGCTCTGCTGCGCTTCGAAAAACTCCTGTCTGTCATTCTCGGGAATGGGTCTTTCATTCATTTTATTTTGTTCATAATCATCATAATAATCTTTCATCATAATTCCTCCTGTATCTGAGCAGCTTTCGCTGTGCTTTTTTATCGTGTCTATATCATAAAACCTCAAAGTGAAAAACAAATGAAATCAGCTTGAAAAAAAACTGTATTTTTTGAAATAATGATTTTCACTTTTTAATACAATTGACGACAAACGCTCTAAATGGTATACTAAACATAAGATTTAACGACGGAGAGTAATCATATGGATATGACGCCGATTGCACACATTTACAATGATTTTCCAACCAAATTCGGACTGCCGCGCCAGAGCGGGATGTCCGAGCATCTGATTTCAGAGATTGTCATGGAAAAGCCTTATCGTAATATCGACGCATTTCGCGGTATCGACGCGTTTGACTACCTATGGCTGATCTGGATTTTTAACCCGATGGGAAAGCGCGCATGGTCTCCGACCGTCCGTCCCCCCAAGCTCGGCGGCAACAAACGGATGGGCGTGTTCGCCACACGCTCACCAAATCGCCCGAATCCGATCGGTTTAACGCGTGTCAAGCTGATTTCGCTGGAACAAACTACCGATCGCGGACCTGTTTTGACCGTTGCGGGAGCGGATTTGATGAGCGGCACGGCCATTCTGGATATCAAACCCTATCTGCCCTATGCCGACAGTGTTCCGCACGCCACCGCAGGTACATACGATCCCGCGCATCAAAAACGCTGCAACGTGGTCATTCCCGAACAAGTGGCGTCGTTATTTGATGAAAACCAACTCGCCGCACTGCGGGAAGCACTTTCCTATGATCCGCGACCGGGTTATCAAACCGACGAGAACCGCTGTTACGGATTTGCCTACGGCGACTATGACATTCATTTCAAGGTCTCCGGATACACGGTCACGGTCACGGAAGCACAAAAGGCTGTGCCTTCTTATAAATATCCAAACGTTCCCGCGAACGGAGAACACCACCCATGCCGGGAATAATCTTTTTCCCATAATATATAACAAGCATATGTCTGTCCGTTTGGGTCACACATATGCTTGTTCTGTTTTCATATAAATCGCTTTATGCAGCTGTTAACGGATTTGCAAAATACAAAATATCAGAATATCAGATTGGAAATACCTTCCATCATACGCTCAAGAGAAGTCATGCTCTCCAGCTCCTGCTTGATTTGCTCGGCTTCTGCCACATAGTCGGTGATAATGCCGTCCGCTTCACTGCGCATGAAACGACGGATATCGTCTTTATCATTCACCGTCCAAACAAAGACCTTCTTCCCCACATGGTGAATGTTCGTGATCGTCTCGTCCGTAGCAACTTCTTCCTCCAACATGAGATAATCGCAGTTGAGCATAGCGGTATTTCCGAAGGAAGCAAATGCGAGATACCCCGTTTTGATTTCGGGATACATCGTCGCAACATATTCGATCAGGTTGTATTTCAGCGAAATAATAATTGTTTCATCAGTCATGTGGCGTTCCCGAATGATACGCACAGCGTCATCCGCCATCTGACGGTCGGCTGTTTCGCCTTTCAGCTCTACCAGCAACGTCACCTTGCCTCGGCTGGCCTCTAGCATTTCTTCCAGAGTCGGCACAGGTTCGCCGTTAACCCGCAGCGTTCTGATCTCATCTAACATCATCTCGGAAGGCTTTTGGGGAACCCCCGCTGTGCGCGATGCTCTCATCATGGTTAATCACATAGTAGCCGTCCGCCGTGCGCTGAATATCCGTCTCTGAGCCTTCGGCTCCCAACTCATACGCTTTGTTCACACCTGCAACGGTATTTTCCGCCGCCTCAAAACCTCCGGCGCGGTGTGCAATAACGCCGGTCGTCACCTCGACCGGGAAGATCTCGTCATCAAAAGCATATACCAGTATCGAGAACATGCCGGCACACGCTACGCACACACATACATAGGCAATCACCAGCGGAGACTTACGGTTTTTTCGTTTACGATAATCCCACTCGCCTTCGCTTTGATAACGCAAATACATAACCGTCAGATTACACACATAAAACTGCATCAGAAACAGCATGGCCGTCATCATGATAAAAATGGCACCGATCATCAGGCATACACCTAAAAACTGCGCGATACTTTTTCCCGAATCCGAAACTACCCATGCTATGACCACCAATAACAGTACACCGATAAAGATAACCGCCAACAACAAGAAAAAAATCAGAAATTCAAAGAATAGATTTCTCCAATTTTTTTGACCAACCGTGCCGAGTACCGCGCAGCTTTTCCCAGTTTCATATCATCGAGCAATACACCGTGAAATATAAAGGTACACAGCACGCCAACCGCAACCAACGCCGCAATCAGCAAGCCGGAGCCTAAGAGATACAGAGGATTGCCGTATATAACAGAGGAGATAAATTTCGGAATATAAAAGCTTTTTGTCAGAGAAATACTGAAGCCAAAGTGTATGAGCGGCGAAAAGAATGCAATGTACAGTATCACTGCCAATCCCGGCAGTGACAAAAAACGTCGGAGAGCAAAAATACTGTCCCGGCAGCAGTAAAACACACCGGTCTTTTCCCCCTTGAGAAACCGCCCGCAAAAAACAATCGGCATGTGAATATCAAACGCTATGAAAACCAACAACGTCAGAATCGTCAACAGTAAAATGAATATCCCCTGCCAGCTGGTGAACAAAAACAGATAATCGCCGCTGGTAACAGCAACTTTGCCCGTGCTCCAAAGCAGAAGCGTTGATAATTTTGAAAAGACAATCAGCCAAAGCTGCGTAACACCCAAGGCAACCAACTGACAAAGCATCAACCCGGGGACAGCCTGTCTAAACGGCAAAAAGCGCTGCTTTTTTTGTTTCATATTGCGCATTTCCTCCGTCTATCCGTTTTGTCATTTTCCTCAAATAAAACTGTCGAACCACCATTAGTCGAAAACAATGGGAAGCTCGTATTCATCCAGCTCCATTTTTTTGTCGACGGATTCTTTTTGGGAGGATTGTGAGGAAGATTGCTTGTCCGAGCTACTCTGTGAGCTGTGGGAATTCTCGGAAAAGGACGAATCACTTTTTTC
The DNA here is from genome assembly GCA_017433905.1 of Ruminococcus sp. Classification (GTDB taxonomy): domain Bacteria; phylum Bacillota; class Clostridia; order Oscillospirales; family Acutalibacteraceae; genus Ruminococcoides. Next base: position 17,688 of record JAFRGI010000022.1, read on the forward strand.
GGACGACTGTGCAGGAGCATCGTCATCATCGTCATCAGCATCCGCGCTATCCACTTTGAAAGTCTTGCTGCCGCTATCACCGTCTTTATCCTCGCGCTGTGCGCTGCTGCTCCGGCTCTCGGAATCCGATTCATCTTTTTTGTCTGACGCTTTTGTTGTTTCTTTCGTTGCGTCCGTAGCTGCTGTGGAGTCGGACGTTGCCTGCGTCGAAGCCGAAACCGTCATTTCTTCCGAATCACCGGATTCTTCACCGCAAGCGGAGCATCCTATGGCAACCGCTGCAAGCGCAGCAAAGCACAGCAAGAATTTTACTTTTTTCATACAATCACCTTTCCCTTTTGAAATATACTATACTACCGCTGTTACGCATGGAAATCTCAAACGATATACTCATTCTATCAAAAATCAACATCAAAAGCAAGTCCAAATTAATCCGCAAAAATTGACTTAGTGATGATTTAGAACGTGACAAGGTCCAATTTCTATGTTATAATAATGAACAAATCCATTTTGAATATCAAAAAGGAGAGGATGGCAAATGATAAAACCGTTACTAAAACGAAAACAACTGACGTCGTTCCGCATCATTATACTTGGCTTTATCGGCGTCATTTTGCTGGGCGCGCTGCTTCTCATGCTGCCCATCTCCGCCAAAAGCGGTACGGTAACACCGTTCAACCAAACCTTGTTCACCGCCACCTCGGCGGTCTGCGTTACCGGACTGATTGTGCAGGACACCGCGACCTACTGGTCGGTATTCGGTCAGGCGGTCATTCTGACACTCATCCAAATCGGCGGACTGGGAGTCATCACTATGATCATCTCGCTCGCACTGCTGTCCGGCAAAAAGATCTCGCTGAAACAGCGCAGTACCATGCAGGACGCCATATCCGCTCCTAAAATCGGCGGAATTGAGAAACTGACAGGTTTTGTTATCAAGTCGACCGTCATCATCGAAATGACCGGCGCGTTGATAATGATGCCCGTATTCATCCATGATCATGGACTCAAGGGTATTTGGATGGCTTTTTTTCACGCAATCTCCGCTTTTTGTAATGCAGGTTTCGATTTGATGGGCACTCCGGATAATCCATTCCCGTCTATGACCGCTTATGTCGCCAACCCCGTTATCAACGCAACCTTGATGATGCTCATTATTTCCGGCGGTATCGGCTTTTTGACATGGCAGGATGTCTATACCCACAAGTTTCGCTTCAAACGGTATCGGGTGCAATCGAAGATAATCTTTATCACTTCCGCATTGCTGATTCTGGTTCCCGCCGTTTATTTCTTTTTCTTTGACTGCTCCCATCTTCCGATGGACGAACGTATCAACGGCTCGCTGTTTCAATCCGTTACCACGCGTACTGCAGGCTTTAATACAACGGATCTGACAACCCTTACGAGCGTCGGGCAAGCAATATTCATTGTATTAATGCTGATCGGCGGATCGCCCGGATCAACGGCAGGCGGCATGAAGACCACCACCATTGCCGTGCTGTTCGCTAACGCTATCGCCTGTTTCCGCCGCAAGGAAGATCCCGAGATGTTCGGCAGACGTATCGAAGCCGGCGCCGTCAAGCTTGCCTCGACTGTCATGCTCATGTATGTCATGCTCTGCTTTCTCGGTGCGGTCGTTATCAGCATGAAGGAACATCTTCCGCTGAACGTCTGCCTGTTCGAGACTGCGTCGGCAGTCGGTACAGTCGGTCTGACGCTCGGCATCACCCCCCACCTCGGCTTGCTTTCGCAACTAATTTTGATCACGCTCATGTTTTTGGGACGCGTCGGCGGATTGACCGTCATCTACGCAGCGCTGTCCGGTGTAGACAAAAAGCTGTCTAAGCTTCCGCCGGAAAAACTACCTATTGGATAAAAGGAGAACGAACTATCATGAAATCTGTACTCGTTATCGGACTCGGACGCTTTGGGAAAAAAATCGCCGCTCAACTGAATGATCTTGGACATGAGGTCATGGGCATTGACTATAACGAAGAACGCGTCAATGAAGCGATGGACATTGTTACCAATGCACAGATCGGCAACAGCACCAACGAAGATTTTTTACGCTCGCTTGACGTTACCAAATACGATATCTGCTTCGTAACCATCAGCAACGATTTTCAAAGCTCATTGGAAACCACCTGTCTGCTCAAGGAACTCGGTGCCGGCTTTGTTGTATCCCGCGCGGAACGCGACGGTCAGGAAAAGTTCCTGCTGCGCAATGGTGCAGACAAGGTCGTCTATCCCGAAAAGCAGGTTGCAAAATGGGCAGCCATCCGCTACAGCTCCAACCATCTTCTCGATTACATCGAGCTGGATCCGAAAAACTCCATTTATGAAGTATCCGTCCCGGAACAGTGGTTCGGAAAAAGCGTTGTTCAACTCGATATCCGCCGAAAGTACAATCTCAATATCATCGCAATCAAAAAAGACGGTTCCTTCAATTTTATGATTACCTCGGACACCATCATGTCCTCTGATGCGACACTGCTTGTTCTCGGCGAATACAAAGCGGTGCAAAAATGCTTCCGCATCTGATTTTTTTGATACAAAGAGGCTGCCGCTAAATCTTTCGATTGCGGCAGCCTCTTTGCCATCTTTTTCATTTTGTTTTCTCCACAAACATTTCATTCAAATTATATAATGCAATATCCCTTAAATCAGATGACAAATCGTGAAGCAAATTGCCGGAACGAGCACCAAATAACTCTTCCTGTCAAATACCAAACAAGATGAGTACAAAGCACGGCGGAACTGTCAGCCGGTTATTTGGAGAACCGGTAAAGCGCATTACACGTTCTGATTATAAAACTTGATCGTAAAAACGCTTCCCTTGCCTACCTCGGAATCAACCCGAACGATACCTCCGGATTTTTGAATAATTGTCTTGGCAAGTGCAAGTCCGATACCAACGCTGTTCTCGTCGGCGTTCTTACCCCGATAAAAACGATCGAAAATATGCGGCAAATCCTCTATGTCGATTCCCTGACCGTTATCGGACACCGTGATTTTAGTATAAAACTTGTTGGTTTCTGCGCAAAGCCGCACCTCGCCGTTCTCAGACGTATGCTCTATGCAGTTTTTCGTGATGTTGGTGAGCGCTTCGCAAAGCCATTTTTTATCGCACGCAAGCGTAATATCGTTGTCTTTCGCCGTGACAGAAACGCCTTTCAGCTCGGCGATGACTTCAACATTTTGGGAAACGTCGGCAAAAACCCGCGATAGCGGCACATTCTGTTTTTTCATAACAATCGAATCCGCATCAAGCTTTGAGAGCGTCAGCAAAGACTGTACCAGAAAGCTGATATGCTTGGAGGAACGGTGAATATCACACAGGAATTCCTGCCGCAGCTCCGGCGGCAAATCGGGGTTGTCGAGCAAATTTTCCGTCATAATAATCACGGAGGTCAGCGGCGTTTTGAGTTGATGTGAAATGTCTGACAGCGCGGTTTTTAACTCCTCCTTGCCCTGAGATGCACGCTGCGCTGCCTCCCGCAGCGTGACTATCGTTTTATATATTTCGTTTTGCAGTCTCGAATCCACACTCTCGGTGTTACTATCCAACGCCATACGATACCTTCCGTTGTTGATTTGCGCCAAATAATTCGCCAGTTCGTTTTGCCTTTTTTTCCGATACTGCATATAAAACAAGAATACCGCAAGACCGGAAACGCCGCAAAGCAGACAGCAACCGACGGAAAGCGTCATGATATGTTGGCTGTCTGCCTGATTGATTTTTACCGTCCATTCGTCCTCGGATAATCCGAAAGATTTCATCATACTCTCCGTATCATCCGTATCAAGGGTATTCGACTTTCCGTCAAGAGCTTTCAGAATATCTGTATCCGTCATTTCGGGTTTTTCTGTTCGCAGATTGGCAATCAGCTGCACCATCGCCTGCTGATTGTGCTCTCGCATTTGACCAAACAAGAAAACAGAGCATAAAACACACAACACGCACCATACGACGAAGATCGCCGCAAATACAATCACAAACCGTTTCTCCGTTTTCATACGTCCTCCATTCTGTATCCGGCGCCCCTGACCGTCTTAATCTGGTCGGTACCGAGCTTCTTTCGTACGCGTCGGATATACACGGATAACGTATTGTCGTTCACATAATTTCCCGCGATATCCCAAATTTTTTCGAGTATCATCTCACGACTCACCACCGCGCCGCGGTTCTGTATCAACAACGAACAAACCCGGTATTCAAGCGCGGTCAGCTCGATTTTTTCGCCGTTTTTAAAAACAACCTGCTTATCAAGATCAAGGGTAAGCTCCCCCACAGTAACCGTATTTTCGTTTTTCCGTGTCAACCGCTTAACACGTGCCAACAGTTCACGGGTGGAAAAGGGCTTGGGGATATAATCCTCCGCACCGAGATCAAAACCCTTGACAATGCTGTCCTCATCGTCAAGCGCGGTCAGAAAAATGACCGGTGCGGAATGGAGACGGCTTATTTCGCGATACAGATCAAATCCGTTGCCGTCGGGAAGATTGACATCAATAATCAACACAGCGTAATCATTGACGATATTGGCGTACGCCTGCTCACAGTCTGCGCAAATGTCCACTTTAAAACCGGCGTTCTGCAGTGAAAAAGCCAGTCCCTTTGCGATGGCTTTGTTGTCCTCGATCAACAATATTTTCATCCGTTAAGCCCCTCCATCCATGCCACTGACGCGACGCCTTTGTTAAGGCGGCGCGTCAGTGGCATACAGATATATGGTTTTATATGTTTTCGTTTCGTATGGTTTCAATAATGTTTTGTTTACTCACTTTGACGATAGAGTAGCGCATGATTATCCACACAACCAATCCAACGGCAACAATGGAAATCAAGACCGCGAGCCACGGAAACTGATACGGGATCTCTTCTGTCATACTGTAAACCATCTGGATGCCCCAACCGGCGAGCAAACCGATCGGAATACCGATCAACAGAGATTTTGCGGAGTAGAACACGCTCTCCAAACGAATCATACGGTTAAACTCGCGGCGCGTCATACCGATGGAACGAAGCGATGCAAACTCACTCGCGCGCAGGCGCATGTTGGTCGAAATGGTATTAAAGATATTGGTAATACCGATCAGCGTAATAACGAGGATAAAGCCGTATACAAAGATCTGAACAACCAGCGTAAAGGCATTTACCGTTCTTTCCGTTCGATCATAATTTGATATATACGCGGCGCCTCCAATCATTTCGCTAAGTTCCTGCTCGGTTTTATCGGGATTGGAAGATTGGATATAAAATGCACTTTTGACAAATGCGTCTTGAGGCACATGTTCTTTCATCCAGTCAAGAGTGACGATAACCGCTCCGCTGTCCAATCCTTTCATATGGACACGTTTATGTATCGCTTCCTGATGTACCAGCTCACCCGCCAAGTTCAGCGTCACTTTTTTACTATTTGCCGCCGGAGACAGATCATTTTCTTCACCAAAAAACAACTCTAAATCGGCATCTTTAACTTTTTTCAAAATCTCACCGTTTGCCCGCAGCTTATTATCGGTGATTTCAGTGTTTTCATTATTAATCAATCCTTTATCCTTGGCATACGCATAATCGACGCCGCACACCGAGCAAACCTCCCGATAGCTGTCGTCATCCAGTGCCACCAAACGCGGCAATCGAACAATCATCTTTGATTTTTCATTTTGATCTTCCTGAATGCCGTAAAAAAACGAATGCACATCAGGATTCTGCACTTCCTCCGTTAGATTGCTCTTATCTATTCTCATGTGTACACCGTAGACCACGCTGCGCGTACTTACCACGCTCTCGACCGTATCCATACGCTTGAAGGAATCATACCAGTCATCTGCATCCCGATAAGAAAACTCATAAGAGATAGGTACAATTTCCACATTATAATTCACCTGCTGCAAATACAATGCCATATACGAAAAGGTAGCGGTAACCAGTGTGCTGACAGCCAGGAACATCGCCACGCTCGCTACAATGGACACCACGGTCGCACGGTATTTTTTGCGGCTGCGCTTAAGGTTTTTGTAAGCAATACTACCGCCGATACCGAACAGCTTATCAATCCACTTCGGTGTTTTGTGATAGGATTTTTCAAGATCCGACCGAATATCTCTCTTGCCGCGAATCGCATCGATGGGAGCAATTCTGGACGCGCCGACAGCCGTAAAGAACATCGAGAAAAAGATGGTAAGCGCAGACACAACCACCGCGACGGCAATACCGATCCACGAAACGGAGAACACAATACGGATACCGTTAAGTCCTTCGCTCAGCAAGGAATTACTAATCGTTATCAGTAGCGTAGTCACGCCGATGCCCAAAACGACTCCAAGAGAAATACCGATGACACCCAAAAGAAAGCCCTCGAACATAACATTGCGAAGCACCTGCCGCGGCGTGGCGCCGACGGAGCTGAGCATACCGTAGAGACGTGTTTTCTCGGTAATGGAAATCGCAAAGCTGTTGCGGATGATAAAGATACTCGACAAGACGATGATAGCGGTAACTATTGCGGCAATGCCGATAAGAATGCTCATGGTTCTTTCACTGACATTAAATATGCGCATTCGCAGGACACTGTCGTTGTATTGAATATCTGTGATACCAAAACGGTTTTCGGGTATGCTTCTCTCCGACGCATTCACTCCGTCCGCCGGGTTGTAATGGGGAGACAACCATTCTCTTGTCTGCTCCGTTGTCATCCCCGTCAGGTCGCTTAACGTCTGTATATAATCCCTTTCTTTGCTGTCATACAACCTAAGCATCATGCTCGACGCATGTTCATACGCTGCGGAACGTTCTGATTTATCGTAGGTACGTCCCGTAAACAGCCTGATCTCGGTCGAACTGGAATCAGATTCCAGATATCCTTTGGCAGTTTTTAATATGCCCGCAACCGTGTAGGTTTTGGTAAATTCGGGGATAAAGTCCTCTTTGTCCGGATCATATAAAGGATTGGTTTCACGGCTATGTTCCTCCCATCCCTCACTTTCGAATGCGGGAATACTTTGTTTTGTTACCGTGCCTTTCTCCCATCTGCCTCCAACGTCAAGCGTGATCGTATCTCCCACATGATAAGTTTGCGGCGCAAAACTAACAAACTGGGGCGTCAGCAGGATTTCATCCGATGATTGCGGATAATGTCCCTCCTCCAGCTCACAGCGGTAACAGTTTTCATAGGTATTTTCACTCAAACCACTCAAGTTGACATATGCCTTGTACTCAGACTTAAAAAGAAACTTTGCCGTACCGACAGGCGTCTTTTCATATACATGCTCTACGTCGCGGTTCTGTGCCAAAGATTCCGCAGTGTTCGCGTCAAAATCACCTTTCACAGCGACCGACCAGTCACCGCAGATATTGACCTCTGTTTCGACCAAACTCTGTCTGCCGCTGGTGACAATGCCCGTCACCACGGTTACCAGCGCAGCGGACAGCATAATGCCGACAATCGTGACAGCCGTACGGGTTCGGTTGCGATTGAGGTTGAGCATAGTCAGTTTTCGCATCGTGCTCATGATACTCACACCTCCTTGATTCTGCCGTCCTGAATACGGATCACACGGTCTGTATCCTTGGCGATTTCAAGATTGTGGGTAATCATGATGATAGTCTGGTGATAATTTTGATTGGCGAGCTTTAAGATACGCATTATTTCATCCGTCGCCTTGCTGTCCAAATTACCCGTCGGCTCATCGCAGAGCAAAAGCGAGGGATTGTTGATCAGCGCACGCGCAATGCTGACGCGCTGCTGCTGACCTCCCGAAAGCTCGTTGGGGAGATTACGGCGTTTGTCAGCAATACCCAAGGAATGCATAATCTCGTTGAGGCGGTTCATATCCGGCGCTCTGCTGTCCAAATCCCACGGAAGCATCACGTTTTCCTCTGCGGTAAGAATCGGGATCAAATTGTAAAACTGGTACACGATACCGATTTGACGGCGGCGAAAAATCGCCATCTTATCTGCGTTTAGCTTGCCGATATCCTGACCGTCCACAAATATATGTCCGCTTGTCGGACGGTCAACACCACCGAGCAAATGCATGAGGGTACTTTTTCCGCTGCCGCTTGCACCAACGATCGCGACAAATTCTCCTTTTTCCACACTCAGGTTAACGTTGTCCACCGCGTGAACGGTATTCTCGCCCGATCCATATGTCTTGCAAAGATTTTCTGTACGTAAGATTTCCATAAGAACCTCCATAACTTTATTTTACAAGAAAATCATACAACAGCAAAGTGACTGCAAAGTGACTGTAACTATTTTGAAAAAAAGGGGACATCATAACGCCAATACTCTTCCGGAGCTTCTTACGGCGAGACTGAAAACTCTCCGGATATAGACTGTACATGCGTTTCGGATATCGGCTGTAATCTTTAAGACCGTTTCTTAATATCATTGTTGCCTTAGTTCTTGGTCTAACTTTCGGGGCACATCAAAATCGAAAGCCGTTTTGTTCCTGTACTTTCTTGAAAGTCATTCACACCCAAAGCATCCGTCCCAAAAAAATTATTAAACTGCTATTTCTATGACTGTGTTATTCATGTTCAAAACACGCGTATACGTCATATTATCCGCAATGGACTTTATCAGCGCGATACCGCCCAGCAGGAAACCTTCCTCGTTTTCCGTTGTATTGTACTCGGTGGGATTGAACGAAACACCGTCGTCGCGAAGGCGGAGAATCAGCTTGTTATCCACCTTGGAGAGATTGATATCAATGCAACTTGGCTTGTTTCCCTTGTATCCGTAACGAACGATATTGGCGGTAAGCTCCTCGGCGGCAACACCAATAACATTAGCTTTTTCCGAGACAATGCCGTTTTGACCGCAGCATTCAATCAGCTTCTTTGAGATCTCGACCGCCTGTTCATCCGTACTCATGACGGTGATATCCATTAGGTTTTCTCCGTCCTTTTCGGGAATCATCAGAAAACCCTTCTGCGGCAGCCTGCCGCGCTTTTGCTGTATGACTCGGTAAATCCATACCGCCAGGAAGGAAAGCCCCTCTGTCATGATGGTCGCTATGCTTACGCCAAGCACACCCACGGTTCCGATCAGCAGCATGGAAAGCGGTACCAGCAGGACAAATCCGTCAAGAACAGTATTCATGGTGGAAATCTTTGCGTGCAGCGTCGTCTGATAATACACCTGTACAATGCGGTTTGCTGCATAGAAGCCGAAGCTAAAGCTGAACAAACGCACGCAGAGCAGCGCTTCGTCAAACAAATCGGGCTTGTTGAAGGAAAAGATGGTCAGGATGAACTGAGGATAGGTCAGGAACACCACCATCAGAACAACGACCGTTACACTGCAGAACAGGAGCGTTCTTTTGACAAGACGCCGGATACCGTAATAATCCTTTTCGCCGTAGAGAACGCCGCCGATGGTCTGCACAACACCGATAATCCCCTCGACGCAAAGGCGGACGATATAAACCGAGTTGATGCATACGGCATAAATCGCCATATTATCGGCGCCAAGTGTGTTTTGAATAAAGGCGTTGAGGATGTAATATTTCAGGATCAGCATGATGAAATACATCGCCTGCGACTGACCGTTTTTGATGATCGTACCAATCATGCGTATCTGTTTCAGCCCCTCACGAAGGCTGAAACGAAGCATTCTTTTCTTGGAAAAGGTGTACGGTATCACAAGCAGAATGCCGGACGCAAAACCGATAACGGACGAAAGGGCGGCGCCTGTCATACCCATATCGGTGTATTTCAGAAAAATATAGTCCAGCGTCAGATTGACGGCATTTGCCACTATAAAAGCGGCAGAGCCCAACTTGGGGTTGTTATCAACCGTCATTATATTGGAGAATACCAGACACATATTGAGCGTCGGAATACAGCAGATAAAGATGAAGAGATATGGTTCCAAAAGTGCCTGCAGTGTCGACGTTGACGCCAGAAACAGGGTCAGCGGATGCGTGATAACAAAGGACAGAGCGGTAAATACCAGCGAAACGGCGGCTACAGTGATCACACATACCGAAAAAATACCCGAAGCGTCGTCCAACTGACGTTTACCCAACTTAACGGAAATCGTGATCGCGCCGCCCACTCCTATCGCGAAACCAAACATCTGCATAAAACACAGAACGGGCATACTGAGCGATATGGCGGTCAATCCGTCAATATCAATAAACATACTGACGAGGATGCTATCCACGATATTGCCCAGCTGCATGGCAATCGCCATGAGTACACCGGGCACCAGATAGCTGTTGAATTTCCGCTTTATTAAATAGTCGTTTCTTATCATTCCGTATCCCCCGTAAAAAATCCGAATCCCTCAAGAGCGTTAAAAGCGTTGGCAAGATAGTCCTCGTTGATGATAGGCCACTTAAAGCCCAGATGATAGAGCATCTTTGTCGTAAAGTTGTTGTCGTGTCCGATCCAGAACTGCACGGCTTCACCTTTCGCACCCTTGTAGGAAATCAGGGGAGAGAGAATCTCATTCATCTTTTCATCAGACAAAGCGTCGTTAAAAATCTGTTGAAACTCCTTGCTGCTCACGGTTTGGATCGGAATGCCAATGCGGTTCATCGCCTCAACGACGTCACCCATCTGAACATGATGTCCGTTGGTGGCGTGGAATACGGTGAATTTGCTCTCCGTAGACGACAGAGTGACTACCGCCCTTGCGGTACAGTCGATAGGAGAAAACTCCACTTCTCTGTCGAGTGCCGAAACGGGTACCGCACCGAGCTTTGCGTAAGCCCTCATGCTGCGCATAAAATTATTGGTCAGGAAATTGATCTGGAACTCACCGTCGCTGTAACGGCTCATCAAATTGCCGACGCGCACAATCATTCCGTCAAGTCCGTCATCCTCAATTGCTTTCAGCAATACTTGCTCGGCTTTGAATTTGGTGTTGGCATATTTGTTTTCAAGGTTCTGACCAAAGTAAAGCTCATTTTCATAAATCTTTTTATCTACGCCAAACTGCTCAACCGTTCCCGTGCCGGCGACGCTGACCGTGGATACCTGCACCAGGCGGCGTTTAGCGTTCAGGCACAGATCAATGAGATTTTCCACTCCATGCCAGTTGATACGGTCAAGGGTGTCGTCCTGTGCAAAATGCTTGACGCAGGCAGCGCAGTTGATGACGGTACCGAAGTCGTAAGATCCGAGCGTCAGAATCAGTTTGGGGTCGGTAATGTCTCCCTTGATGACCTCGATGCGGTCGCCAAAGAGCTCTTTCATCGGATCGTCAAAGTAATACATCAACATATTCATCATCCTGTTTTCTACCGTATCGCTGTTGGCGCGAAGCAGACAATAGATTTTCTTGTCTGTCGTATCAATCAGACATTTCAAAACATGGATACCAAGAAAACCGGTCGCGCCCGTCAACAGGATATTGCCGGTATCTACGGTGTTTCCGGATGTTTCATCTGTGATGAACACGGGAATGTTATACGACAGCGCGCTGTCCTCTGTCAGCTTCATTTTTTCCTTTGCTTCAGGATTGGTGAGATTTTTGGTGTTGATGAACTGCTCCATCGTCCCGACAGTGGGATAGTCAAAAACATCCTTGAAGGCGATTGGCAGGTTTTCCATCATCGCTTTCATAGCGATTTTGGATGCCGTCAGCGAGGTGCCGCCTATCTCAAAGAAGTTATCGTTAATGCCAACCTTGTCGGTACCCAAAGCGTACGCAAACATGGCGCAGAGTTTCTTTTGCAGCTCGGTCACCGGCGCTGTGTATTCGCGTTCTTCCGCAACAACGACGGGCTCGGGCAGTGCCTTTTTGTCTACCTTGCCGTTGGCGGTGAGCGGGATCGCGTCAAGCTGGACAAATACAGAGGGGATCATATATTTAGCGAGGCTCTTGCCCATGTGAGCGGCAAGATCGTCCGTGTTAACCTTGACGCCTGCCGCAAAGTACGCACAAAGATACTGACCGGTCTGCTCGCTGTCCTTCACAATCACCACGCTGCGTGTGACAGCCGGATAAGCGTTCATCACATTTTCGATTTCATCAAGCTCGATCCTCAGTCCCCTCAGCTTCACCTGATTGTCCATTCTGCCCATGAAGTAGATTTTTCCGTCCTTGCCCCAGCGCGCGAGGTCACCGCTGCGGTAAGCAGGCAGTCCGTTGAAAGTGATGAATTTTTCCTTGTTCATCTTTTCGTTGGCAACGTAGCCTCTGCCTACACATTCGCCGAGGATCGTCAGCTCGCCGGGAACATTGGCAGGCAGTTCATTGTCGTATTTATCCAACATAACCACCTTGGTATTGCAAAGCGGCTTGCCGATGGTGATGCGGTTGGAGGTTAGATAATCAATAGAGGTAGTGATCGTCGCCTCTGTGGGACCGTAGCCGTTGTAGATTTTGGCTTTGATACCGGCACGGCGCATTTTGTCGTAGAGAGGAGCGGGAAACGCTTCGGCGCCAATATCGATCGCTTTCATTTGGCAAAGCACCTTTGCGACCTGCGGTACATCAAGCATATTATTCATATAGGAGGGTGTGCACTTCATAACATCCACACCGTGCTTTTTCATCATTTCGGCAAGGAGAACGGGATTGTTGATCTCATCCTCTGTCGCCATAGCTACGGTGCCGCCGTGATACAAACCCAAACTTTCCTCCAGTACCGAAACGTCGAAGGTAAGCGCCGCCAACGCCAGTGATACAGTCATGTTATCGACAAATTCACAGGACTGGACATTGATCGGATGATGATGGACAAAGTTCACGAGGGAATGATGCTCGATCATCACGCCCTTCGGTTTTCCGGTAGAGCCGGAGGTGTAGATGCAATAGCAGAGATTGTCGGGTCGGACGCCTGTTTCGGGATTGGAGATCCGGCTGCTTTTCAGCATATCCTCCATGACGCAAACCGTCACACCCACACTCTCAAACAGCGCTTTTCTTTCTTCGGCAAGCGCTGCCGTTGTCACGATGCGCTTTGCGCCGGAGTTTGCGAGGATATAAGATACACGGTCGTCGGGATAATCGGGCGCAAGCGGCATAAACGCGGCGCCCGCTTTGAGAATGCCTTCGCGGACAACATAAGCATATACCGTTCTCGGCATCATCACGCCGACCATTTCATCGAGGATCACGCCGCCGTCAATCAGACTGTGCGCCACGCGGTTGGCGTTTTCGTTGAGCTGCGCATAGGTCAGCTTCTCGTTGTCGGCAATGACGGCTGTTTTATCGGGATGCGCGACAACCTGCGCTTCAAACAGCTTGTTACAGGTGGTGTGCGGAATATCAACCTCGGTAGCATTAAAGCTGTCAATCAGCCCGGCTGCGCTCTTGGTCATCACAGAAACCTCTTTGAGCAACTGTTTGCTGATAAACTGCTGAGCGGTTTTTTCCATGCAGGCGACAAAACCGCGCATAAATTCCTCTGAATAACAGTCGGAGCGGTAATCGCAGACAAATAACAGCTTGTCGTTTTTAATACCGACATTGATATTAAGCGGAGCCTTCGCATCGCTCAACGACAAGGGTATCATTTTCGCGGGTGCGTTGCCGATCTCGGTAAATGCAAGTCCTTCTCCCTGATAGGCAAACATGACGTCCGCGGAAATGTCATAGGCGCGTGTGATCTCCGCGAAGGAATATATATCGTTTTCCATGCTGCCGATCAACTGTTCGCCCGTGGCTCTGATAAGCTCGGCGATCTTTTTGTCGCCGTCGAGAGCACAATAAACGGGAAAGGTCTTTACCAGCATGGTAACGGCGCGTGCCAAACGGGAATCGTTTCTGCCGTTATAGATGGTCGTATAAACCGCTTCGGTTTTATAATTATATTTCGCCAGCACAAAAGCAAATACCGAATTGAAGAAAGCGTTCAGCGTCACGCCGTTTTGTTTGCACCATTCCCGGATAGGCGAAACATCAACCGCTGACGGCATCTTGAACTGATTGGAGGACTCAACGGCTCCGTCCACATCCTTAGAGGGAAGGAAATCGGAATCCACGCCGCTGAAAATCGCGTCGTAATATGCCTTTGCCTTGGCGTAGCTCTCGCTCTGACGAGCCTTTTCCTCCGCAAGCGCCGCTTCAAACCCGGTGTAGCTTTCGGTTTCCAGGGCAGCTCCTCCGTAAGCAGCGTTGATATCCTCTATCAGGACGGCTTCGCTGGTACCGTCGCAAATGATATGATGGATCTCGAGATAGAGATAGTTCCCTTCTCTTGTTCTGTATATTTTTACACGATATAAGGGGCTGCTCATCAGCGCAAAGGGCTGCACCATGTTTTCGGGCAGCGCATCAGCGTCGATCAGCTCAACAACCGGAGCGGCGCTGTCGTTCCTTTTTGCGCGGATGTCGCCGCTGTCATTGAGGAACAGCTCTGTTTTGAGGTAGGGGTGAGCGTTGATCATCGCCTCGGCGGCGTCTCTGAGCTTCTGTGTATCGACAGTGTCCGACAGCTTGAACAAAAACGGGATATTGTAAACGGTAGAATCGGGACGCGCAACACACTCTACGAAAATACCGTTCTGTGTCTGTGTGATGGGATAGTCGGAAAGCAGTTCAAACGATTCCGCTTCACCGCTCTGTCCAAAGAAACCTTCCAGCGCCTGCACCGTATTGTGACTGCGCAGGTCTTTAATCGTAACGGGAACATGAAATGCAGACGACAGCATCACGTTAAGCTTAATCGCGCCGATGGAGGTGAGCCCCGCATCAAAGATATCGTCGGTAATTCCGAAGGCGGCAGAGCCGATTACCTCTGCGATGCAGTCAAATATCTTCTTCTGTGTTTCGTTCTGCGGAGGCACTGTGTCAGCCGCTTTCTTTTCGGGCTTGGGCAGGGCGCGACGATTGACCTTCTGGTTTTGGTTCAGCGGAATACGGTCGATCTGCATCGTCACGGCAGGCACCATGTATGCGGGCTTATCGCGCTTGATGAATTCACCCAGCGCGTCCACATCCACAGGCTCATCCGCAACAACATAAGCTGCGATGAATTTGCCGCCGCCCGATTCGTCGAACGCCTGCACGGTGGTATCTTTGATACCGGGGAATTTGCGGATAATTCCTTCAATTTCACTTAATTCAACTCGGAAGCCGCGTATCTTCACCTGACCGTCGTTTCTGCCGATAAAATCAGCCGTACCGTCGCTCAGCAAACGCACGATATCTCCCGTGCGATAGGCGTGTTCATAGCCGGGTTCATCGGAGAAGGGATTACGGATAAACACCTCGGCGTTCTTTTCGGGACGGTTCAAATAACCTCTGCCGACCTGATGTCCCGCGACGACCAACTCTCCCGGTATACCGAAGGGCAGGCGGTGGAGGTTCTTATCAACAACATATTGCTTCATGTTGAACAACGGATAGCCGATCGGAACGCGCCCGAACAGTTTTTCAACGGGATACATATGCGTGAAGATCGTACACTCGGTAGGACCGTAGCCGTTATAGAACCTAAAACCGCGCGGCGGCTCCACGGGCACCAACTTTTCGCCCCCCGCCGAAAGGTGCTGCGGATAGGAAACATCGGGGAACAAATCGACGTACTGTCTACCGACCTGCGTGGTCATAAAGGTGTGCGTAATGCCGTTTTCGCAGAAATAGTCTTTTATGGCGATCAGGTCAAGTCGAATACTCTCGTCGATGATATGCAGTTGACCGCCGACAAGCAATACAGGGTACATATCCAGCATGTGACTGTCAAAGCCGTAGCTGGCGTAAGCGGAGGAACGGCTGTTCTCATCCATCTGATAAGTGGTGACATACCACTCGCAGAAGCAGCAGAGATTATGATGCTCCAGCATAACGCCCTTGGGAACACCCGTGGAACCCGAGGTGTAGAGCATGATGAACAGATCGCTCGGATCCGGATTTTCAGGAATTCTTTCTGCGTCGGGCAGATCCGGTATTTCGTCGGTATAGAGCACAGGACCGTCGTAATGCGGCAGCTTATCCATCAGACTTCTGTCAGCAATCAAATACTGCGCCTCTGCGTCCTGGATCATAAATTCCAGCCGTTCCGAGGGATAACTCGGGTCAAGCGGCTGATAGCCCGCACCCGCCTTGAGGATACCGAGAGCGGCGATGGGCATATATTCGCAGCGCGGAATCATAACGGAAACCGCCTGATTTTTTCCTATTCCCCTGCTTCTGAGAAACGCCGCGATGTTCTCTGTTATGCGGTCGACCTCTCTATAGGTATAGACGTGATCGAGATAGACCACCGCAATATTGCCGGGCGTTTTTTCCACCTGACGTCGGAACAGCGTAACGATATCCGTTATCTCGTAATCGTGTTCAAAGTGGTTTAGGGCTTCCAGCCTTGCCTCTGTTTCTTCATCGACAAGCTGTACCTCGCCGATATTTTCTCTGTTCGCAAACTCCGTCAGCGCACGCTCGTATGTGTCCAGCATATCCTTGATGAAGCTCTCGGTATAAACGTTTGCATCGTAGGAGATGTGATAACGCAGGATGTCGCCGTCGGGATAAATCAGCAACTCGATCTTGGCTTTTTCCTCTTCAAAAAAGAGCGGGATATTTTCTGCCTCTGCGCTGCAGAAATCAAAAGTATTTCCGTCCGAAACCGTGTTTTGATAGACAAACAACACGTCGGCGGTTATATCGAGATGATGTCTGATCTCCGCGAAAGAATAAACATCATATTGCAAACTGTCCGCCAGCTGTTTGCCGATCCCCTTGATGTACTCAAATACAGAGCCGTTTCCCGGTCTGCAAAGCACGGGATACGTATGTACGAACATAGACACACTGTTGCGAAAACGCGGGTCGTTTCTGCCGTTATTAACGGTTGCAAAAACAGCGTCTTCCTCTCTGCCGCAATATTTACCCAGCAGCCATCCAAATACAGCGGTGCAAAAGGCATTTTCGCTGACGTTGTTTTCGGCGCAGTAGCCGCGGATAACGGAAGCGATCGCTTTTTTGCCGCTTATATTCAGCATGCCGCTGTCTTTTTCCTGACGATCGCAAAGCACATCGCCGATAGGCAGGCAGTCGCTTTCCACGCCGTCTAACAACTTCGTGTAATATTCTTTTGAAACATTATAATGGACGCTCGAACGCAGCCTTTCTTCCAAAAGCGCCGCTTCATAGCCGCTGTAGGTCTCGGGAGCCGGCGCTGTGCCGTTGTAGGCGGCGGAAATATCCCTGAGCAGAATTTTTTTCGATTCACCGTCAAAGACGATGTGATGGATATCGAAGAACAGATAATTTTCGTCGTCTGTTTCTATGATGGTGAAACGGTACAGTTTTTCGTTTTCAATGTCAAATGGCTTGACCAGACTGTCTTTGATCTCGTCGATCGAGCTGCAGCGAAGCACATCTATCTCATTTGCTTCCAATCGGTCAGTGGCTCTCCTTTGCCTGATCTCTCCCCTCTGATTGATGAACATTCTCGTCATCAGATACGGGTGCGCATTGACCGCCGTCTTGATCGCCGCACGGAGCCTGTCGGGATCGATCGAACCGTCCAGCCGCAGGAGCGTCGGAATGTTGTAGATCGTGCTGTCAGGATGAGAGGTCGTCTCGAAGAAAATACCCTCCTGCGTCTGGGTGAGCGCATATTCATCGAGGAGCTCAAATTCCTCGGTGCCTTCCTGCGTCAGCTCTTGAATGAAACGCTCTAATTTTTCAATCGTATCGTTGTCACGCAAATCACGGATCTGCACGTTTACGCCGAATGCGTCGCTGAGCCTGATACAGAAACCGACGCTGTTCAGCGAGGTCAGTCCCGCCGCAAACAATTCGGTTTCCATACCGAAATCACTGTTTTCGAGAACCTCCTCCGCAATATGAAAAATCCGCAGCTGTGTTTCATTTTGCGGCGCAGTCTTCTGCCGCGCTTCCGCAGTGAGCTCAGGCAAGCTTTGGGTATCGGTCTTGCCGTTGGCAGTAACGGGCAGCGCATCCATTTGCAGGAACGCCGCAGGAACCATGTAGTGTGTAAGGCGCTTTTTCAGCTCACCGCGCAGCGCGTCGATATCAATTGCCGTATCAGCGGTGAAGTAAGCGCATAGGTTGTCCTGACCTCCCAGCGGACGGATTACGACCGCTGCCTTTTTGATATGCGGCTGCGCTTCCATCAGCTCCTCGATCTCGCTCAGCTCAATGCGCAGACCGCGCAGCTTGACCTGATTATCCAGTCTGCCGAGAATACAAACGTTGCCGTCTTTGTCAAATTTTGCGTAATCGCCCGTGCGGTACATTCTCTGTCCGCAGTATTCCACAAACGCCTCGGCTGTTTTTTCGGGCAAATTGCGATAACCCCTGGCAACACCCGCACCGCCGACGAACAGCTCTCCTACCACGCCGCAGGGCGCGACATCGCCGAATACATCTACAATGTATTCGCAGTAATTGAGCAGCGGTCTGCCAACGGTAACATAAGGCGCGTCGGTGAGATCGGCGGCGTTACAGGAAACCGTGATCTCGGTGGGACCGTAGGTGTTGATGATTTTAATATCCTTGGAACAAGCCCGGATTGCGTCGCGCAGGGAAATCGGATAGCCCTCACCACCCGACATCACTAATTTGCATTTGGCAATCGCGTCTCTGAACGGCTCATACTCCATATATTGCTGTAAACGGGAAGGAGTAGCGTTCATACAATCGACGTTGTATTCTTTCATCAGCTTTGCCAATGCGCGCGGATCGTTCATCTCATCCTCGGCGGCAAAGATCAGCGTCTTGCCGTTGCACAGCGCCGCCGTGTGCTCTTTGAAGGACATGTCAAAGGAAACGGTCGTAACGGAAAGATACGTATGGATATGCCTTTTCAAATAATGAATATGTATGTTGGCAGGGTGCGGCGTCAAATAGTTACAAATACTCTTGTGGGCAAGCATCACACCCTTTGGCTTGCCGGTGGAGCCGGAGGTATAGATCATATAGGCAAGCGCATCCGCACTCATTTCAACGTCGGGGTTCTCCGTTTGGCTGTCGCTGAAAAGTTCGGAAACGTTGATCGCCTTGTCCGCGGGATAGTCGGACAGTTTGTCCTCTGTTGTAATGATATACGCCGCACCACTGTCCTCCATAATGGAATGGATTCGATCGGAAGGATACTGCGGATCGCAGGGAATGAACGCGGCGCCCGCCTTGTTCACACCAAACAGACAGCTGAAAAAAACGCTTTCACGCGGCAGCAGCAGCACAACACTGTCGCCTGTCGTAACGCCCCTGTCCATCAGGTTATGCGCAACGGTATTAGCGCTTTCGTTCAGTTCACGGTAGGTGAACGTTTTATCCCGGGCAATCAAAGCGGTTTTGTCCGCGTTTTCTTCCGCGTTCTGCTCAAACAACCTGTGCAGCAGTGTGACGGGCACTTCCGCAGCGGAGGAAACTGAATATGCCTTTAATTTTTTTTGCTGCAGGGCGGGCAGCGCCAGCGCCTGACGAACAGTTTCGGACCGATCTGCGCAGAGGTTTTCTGCTGTGTGGAGGAACTGTTCGATAAAGTCGTCGATAACGGTTTCGTCAAATAATTCGCTCGCATATTGCAGGTAACAGTCAATGTTCTGCTCCTTGACATGCATCACCAGATTGATGTCCTTTCCGGAGGACTGCAAACGATAGGAATGACGGAGTGTGATACCATTTTCATTGAGAGTGGGTTGCACATGAATATAGTTAATACCCAAATCGAAAAGCAGACTGCGCGAGGTATCTCTGCCCCCGGCAAACGCCGCAACCAAACGGTCAAACGGGCAGTGATTTTCTTTGATGTAATCGGTAACAGCCTTTTGTACTTCGCTGATATAGCTGTCCGCTTTCTTTGTGCGGACAGGTTGCAGCCGCAAAGGAGCTGTGTTGACAAACATGCCGATGGTGTTGGCAGTATTGCCGTCTCTTGTGTTGGCGGGCACGCCGATAACGATATCCTCTGACGCGGTGTATTTTGCCGCCGTCATGGAATATGCTGACAGCAGCATCACAAACACGCTTACCGATCGCGCGCGCGCCGCTTGCTTTAAGCTCCGCAGAAGGTTGTCGTTGATGACAAAGAAACGGTTGGTATCGGATTCCGGGTGCACTTTCGGACGTGCCGATTTCAGGGGCAGCTCCGTCACAGGCACACCGTCCGTAAACAACTTCTTGTATTTTTCAAAGCCCTTTTGATATTCCGGCTCTTTATCCTTTTGTGAATCTCCGCTCAAATCAAAGTGATCGCCGACAGGCTCTTTACCGGAGATCCTCGCGAAAAGCTCTCTGCCAAACAAAACGTCACTGCCGCCGTCAAACATAATGTGATGACACAAAAGAACAAGCACACTGTCTTTTCCGTCCGTGTAAATCACCGCGCTGACGGGAAGACCGCCGGAGAGATCATAAGGCTTGTCCAACGCTTCCGCAAGCCCGCGGGCAGCATGGATATCGTCAATCGTCTCGATCGTAACCAGCGGAAGCTCGTCCGTCATCACTCTCAACAGCGCCCCGTCTTTTTCACGATATACCGACCGAAAGGCTTCATGACTGCGAAAAATCTCCGTGACCGCTTCCCTGATCCGCTCCGCCGAAACACCGCTAACCTCATAATAGTAAATGAGGTTATACATTTTCGATTCCGGATGAAACTTCTGTTCCAGATACATACCGGTTTCAAAGGGATTGAGAGAATGTGAAGTCAGTAAGCTCATTTATTTATCCTCCTTATGATTGCATATTTTTATACACATCTTCTTGCCAAATCCGGTCATGCAGACGGTCGTACTTTGAAGTTGTCTATCAATATGCTGATTATTATATCATCGCTGATTTCGGTAAGGTAATAGCATAAATCTTCCGCTGACTGCAATCGTGTAAAGCTCATTTCCGAAACCTCCTTCAAAATCAGATAATTATATTGTATCACGGAAAGATGGTTTTGATTTCCTTATTGGAAAAATACAACAATTAAATCAATAAAAAACTGCTTTTTCAAATAGTTTCTGCATATATACCGTGACAGACAGCATCATTTGACCCCAGTAACGATTTTATATTACAAAAACTGATAACCTTACAACCAGGCTCATTGTGTACGAATGCACTGTGGGGCAATCCGACGCAATAATACCTTCTGAATATTTATTATACATCTCCAAACGTACAAAAGTGTAACAAAAACGCCCTATTGACTTCAAATCGCCAAAAAATTATATTCGCAATTTAAAAAGGATACTCACGGAAACTGCAAAACACAGCATTATATTCGTGCCGAATTTTTGTAGAGCTCGGTGATTCTGAGATAGAGCACTTTAAGCAGCGCATTTTCGCTCGGGAAAGCGTCCTTTTTGGTAACCTTTCGGAAACTGGAGTTGATGCTCTCAACAGCGTTTGTAGTATACATCACTCTGCGAACAGAACTGCCATAATCGAAAAGCTGCTCAACGTGGCTGAAATTGCATTTCCAGACATCGACGGCTCCGGGATACTGAGACCACTCCTGACAGAACTGTTCAAACGCCTTTTTACAGGCGTTCAGGCCGGGAGCGCCATAGACCTTCTTTAACGACTGTGTGAATTTCTTGTAATCCTTGCTCGGCACATATTTGATGGAATTACGGATCAACTGTACCATACATCTTTGAACAACGCCGTCTTTGAAAATCGCTTTAGCGCCTTCCTCAAGCCCCGAAACGCCGTCCATACTGATGAACAATACATCTTCTACACCGCGTGTTTTCAACTCATCAAATATCTGCATCCATGTATGCTTGCTCTCGCTTTCGTTAAGCCACAAGCCAAGAATATCCTTTTCTCCGTTGGTATCGTAGCCAAAAATCGTATATACGGCGTAGTTTTTACTCTCGTACCGTGCCTATCACCTTAATTTATATTGTAGGAGGTCTGAATATGGCAACAACCATTACATATACACAGCAGGGCAAGTATCTTCTCCCCGATTTGAAATTACCCGAACAGCCGAAGGTCGAAATCGGAGTATGGAGCAAGCGTCATTTGCGCTTCGTTAAGCAATATCACCCTATCAGATATACCAATCTTCTAACAAGTTGTAAGCTCACTGCCTATCTTGCAGACATTGACAAGCAAGCAGAGGATATTTTCTTCCGATTAGTAAAACAACTCTCCGAAAAAGAAGGCGTAACCGAACAGCTCAAAGCAGAAGATCAGATGCTGTGGGGGCGGAGAATGAGTGTGACGTGAAAATCGTACAGTTAATTGCAGAAATGCTACCCTATCCATTCGGGGTAATCCTAATATGACCTGCGCAAGCGGTAACGCGAGGGTGGGAAGCTCACATGACAACGTGGATAATCTGCCAGCCCACGGCGGATGAACTGCAAGGATAAGAATGCTATGGAGAACACAAGTGAATCATCGTAAGGGTCGTCACGCTACGACAAACGAAACGGGCTGAAACGCTTGAACCAAAAGGTGCGGAGACAGGCGAAGGGGCTTCATTAACCCTATCGTGAATGG
>JAFRGI010000023.1 GCA_017433905.1 Ruminococcus sp.
ATGAATGCTTTCCGCAAGCTGAGGGAGGATATTTTGTGCCTATTGCGGAACATCGGTTTTTTGCCGGTTGTTTGGTGCGTGATCCGGTATGGTAATACTGCTTGAATCGGGAAAGTTGGTTTTTTCAGGAAAGCCTATATATATTTTATTATAATTTGAAACAGCCTCCCGTGCATTAGGAGGCTGTTTCCAGTTCTGTCAGGATTTCCCATCATGATAGCGGCGGCTCATTTCTCTGTCAATCAAACGAAGAAGCTTGTGATACTCCTCATCGTTGAACACAGTATTGTGCAGCTTGTTTGCAAAATGCTCCAGCCACAAACGGTCGCCGATTGCGTTACTGTTGATCCTATTATCCGTGCATTTTGCTCCCTTCGGCTTGGTTTCACTAGTATTGTTGACGGAATTTTCCTGTTTAATCATATTATTCTGAGATGCCATAAGGCATCACGCTTCAATTATTTTTCCGTTTCACTCCTTATCTTTGTATTTTTGTTTTCAAAGAGGATATGTAATCTGCGATGGCGCGTAGGTAGCGTCCACTATCATTGTGCCGCTGTTTTTATCATCATCCGAATCTTCAGCTTCTTCGGCAACTTTCTCCGCTTTATCCTGCTCTGCCGCAATAATCATTTCTTTGATTCCTCCGATGATCTCCGAAGTCAGACACTTGCGGAAATACACCATCATCGACGGAGCAAACGGCGGCTTGCTGTCATCAAAGGCTTTGTAGCCGCAGAAGTATTGCAGATACGGGTTCTCCTGAATCTGGAGAGACATCTCTGCGTCGGAGTAACCGTAATCCGCTTGAATGATTCTCGCGCCAAGACCAAGCCGCAGAGATTTCGCAACATTTCCTTTCTTATTTGAGAACAGCTTTGCGTATTTCTTCTCGATTTCTATCCACGGAATCCTTTGCGCGCGCTTCACCCAGCGGTTACTGTTTTTCAGATTCATGTCAACAGGCTGACCAAAATCCTCAAGACTTATCTGTACATTGTCGAATTTATATATCCCACACATCTCCAAATGCAAGCCTTTTGCGACTTTTCCGCTCTTTTCCTTGCATTATTATACCATATTTCGCTTGCTTTGTCAGCCTTTATCAGAGGTTTAGAATTGTTCAGTTTACATTAAATTATACAATGAAAGCACTGACCGGGCAACCCTTTTCGGGCTACCCGGTCTTTTACTTTTTGTCAGGGCTTAGTGCGACAGCCCCTAACTTTTTGACCATTTCTTTTAGTTCCTCAAAAGAATATAAGCAATTCAATGCGGCAAGCATGGCACTGGCAGAAAGATAGTCCGGCAGGTGTAATTCCCGCAGCAACGCCTGTCGCAGCTTCGCGGCATTTTCTATTCCCGTCAAACCGAGAGCATAAAAATCCGCTTTGGTAATCTCTCTGTCACAAATCTTTTCCTCTCCGAGAATCGTTGCACCGCTTCTGCGGATAGCATCGATGATCACCTCATCGCGCACACCTTCCACTCCGAGAAATCCTTCCTTGCTTGCCTGCGCCTTTCTTTTTTCCTTGCCTGTCAATTGAGGAATATAGCCATGTTTGACCTGCTCCTTGGGCACAGCTCCCTGCAAAAAACGGCGGATAACAAGGCCGGCACCATCGCTGTCTGTAAAAATCAAAATCCCCCGCACGGCGGCAATCCTGCGGATCAGGTTCAACTTTTCCCGATCACTGAATACGCGAAACCCGTTTGTTTCGATAATAGGGGAATCAATGATACCGCGCAGTTTAATTTTGTCGTAGCGTCCCTCGACAATCACTGCCTCTTTCAGCGTCATCGTCCAGCCTCCTTTGCGGTCAGCAGAAGTTGGGCAATCAATTGTTCCAGATACAGGCGGTAGTTAACGCGGACAGACTTGAACTTTATATCCGCTTCTACCAACAGTCCCAAACTCCTGCGCAGCGCCTCCGTACTGACGCGTGCTGTGGAACGCTTAACCTTGTCCAAAACAAATGTACGTTTTCCGTAGCCGAAATCCCCGGCAAGCTGCGAATTCATCACACCGGACTCCGCAGCCACCCGTACACGGTAGGCGTCAATATAAGCGTTAGAGAGAATATACAGCATGGCGATTGGCTCCTCCTTCTGATCAAATAACAAATTCAGAACCTGAAACGCCTTTTCTCCGTTTCCTTCCAGCACGGCGTTGGAAAGATCAAACACGCGGCTTTCCAGATTGACGGTCGCCATCTTGTTGATATCCTCCACGCTGACTTCTTCACCTGCTGCGTAAGCACACACCTTGTCTACTTCATTTTTCAGGCGTGTGAGATCGTCTCCGCAAAGAGATACAAGCCGGTTTGCCGCTGCACGGGAAATCAGCTTGTCGTTTTCATTCGCCCATTTCGCGACAAATTTCTCTACCGTCATGACATTGGTCTTTTGAAATGCCATGACCGATCCTGTTTTTTCAACCGCCTTAACAACAGCAGAAAGGGTTTTCTCCTTTGGGGTGTTGGACGGAAAGGAAATAACCAACACGGTACCTTCAACCGGATTCTTGCATATTTCCAAAAACGTATCCAACTCATCCTTTGCCATCATATCCAAAAAGGGATCGCTAACCAAAACCAGATTATACTCACTCATAAAAGGTGTCACATACATGGACGCAGCAAACTCCGTGAGAGTGAATTCACCGGCAAAACGATGAAAATTAAACTCCGACGGTTCCTTTCCCGCAACGGCGTGCACAAGCCTATCCGTATACCGACGCACATACAGCTGCTCCGCTCCGTATATCAGATAAACCGGCGAAAATGCACGTGTTTTTATATGCTGTTTGATGTTATTTTCCGTTATTTTCGGCATAACCGCTCCCGTACCTCAAAAACGCCGGCAGGCGCTCTCTTTTCCGCCGATGAATACGATTCCGAAAACAAAAAAACACCCTCAACGGCAGGAATAAGCAATTTCTTATACTCACTTCTGATAAAACGCTTAAAAATGTTATTCGCGGAGAATTTCGCAGAGCGAGGCAAAGGACGCCGCTGGGTCGGCGCCCGGCAAGGACGACAACGATGCTATGCGGAATGATACACCATAGATGTGAATGTGTTTTGTTAGAAATGAGTATGATACAATAAAAATACAAGGGCTTGGAACGCACCAAACCCTTTGGGTTCATTCATCTTTAAAAAACAGCGGCAAATGCTCCAGATAGATAATATCATCCCTGTTTTTTGCATCACCCTCCGCAAGCACACATGCTTTTCCAACCACATTTGCTCCGCAGGCTTCCATCAACTTTTCCAGTGCAGCAAGACTTTCGCCCGTGGAGATCACGTCGTCCGCAATCAGCACACGCTTATTTCTCAGATAATTCACGTCATCCTCGCCGAGATAAAGCGTCTGCACATTTTCAGTCGTAATGGAATTAACCGTCACATGGGTGCAATTACGCATATATACCTTGATGCTCTTGCGCGCAATCACATACTCACGGCAACCTTGACGCGCCATTTCATAGCAAAGCGGTATACCCTTTGCCTCAGCGGAAACCACCACGTCGTGCTCCGGACATTTTTTGAGCAGTTCAGCCGCCGCACGCTCCGTCACCTCTACGTCACCAAACATAATAAATGCTGCAATATCCACCTTGTCATTGACGCGAAACATGTTTAGTTCGCGTTCCACGCCTGCAATCGTCATCTTAAACTTATCCATTTTCTTACTCCTTATGCCATTCTGCCGTTGAGCTTTTTTCCTCCGAGAATATGAAAGTGTAGATGTTTAACACTTTGACAACCATCATCACCGCAATTGTTGACAATACGATATCCATTCTCTAAACCAAGGGATTTAGCGATAACGGGAATCTTGGTGAAAATGTGGGCAATCACACCGGAATTGTCCTCTGTAATCTCATCGGCACAACAGATATGCTCCTTCGGCACAATTAACACATGGACAGGCGCCTGCGGCTCCAAATCATAAAAGGAGAGAATTTTCTCATCCTCATATACTTTTCTCGACGGAACGGATCCGTCAACTATTTTACAAAAAACACAATCATTCATCACTATTCTCTCCTATCGTGATTTAAACAAAACGCTGTTGTATACTATTTTACTCCTTTTCCACAAAAAAATCAAGCAAAAAAGCCGAGGCAAAATCCTCAGATCCATCCCGGCGCCGACTATTCTTTTGCTTTAATTTTCTTTTCTTCTCCTCTGATAAGCCTGCGAATATTACCTTTATGCTTAATCACGACAAACGCTCCGATAATCACCGCCGCTGAAGTCGAAATCACAACATAAGCCACGCTGGGCAACTGATTGCCGTAGATAATTCTGTCTAGCAGGAATGTCGCAACAAATGTATAAGGGCCATACATAACCGCGCCTATAATACTGCCGAGTGAAATGATCTTGGTCAACAAAAAAAGAATCAAAAAGGTACCCAACACCATCAAAAACACGCGCCAATCCTCCGTCAGCATCAGCGCTGCCGACGAAACGACGCCCTTGCCGCCCTTAAAATGAAAAAAGAGTGGGAAGGAATGACCGATAATGCAAAAAATACCCGCAAGATACTTGCCGACGTTGATCACCTGCAGCTGCACCTCGCTGTTGCCCGCAACCAGTCCGAATAACATACCGCCAAACAACACCGCGATCACACATTTCAGCGCATCGCACACAATGGTAATAATCGCAGGCACCTTGCCTACGGATCGCAGTACATTGGTAAATCCCGCGTTGCCGCTGCCCATATTACGGATATCCTGTTTTCCGCTTGTGAAGATTTTCGTCACAATCACGGCCGGATTGACGCTGCCGATCAAATAAGCCGTCACAGCTGTAAGCAGCCATACCCACCAGTATATGCCGAAGGTAGATGTGATAACTTGGATAACAGGATCCATCATTTGTCTCCCCTTTCACGAATAATCATGCGAATCGGCGTACCCTTAAGCCCAAAAGCTTCGCGAATGCGGTTCTCCAGGTAACGCTGATAGGAAAAATGGAACAACTCTGCATTGTTGCAGAAAAAAACAAAAGTCGGCGGCTTGACGCCCACCTGCGTCATATAGTAAATTTTCAGACGTTTTCCCTTGTCGGACGGCGGCTGCACACGTGTGGTCGCCTGTGCCAACAGCTCGTTGAGCATGCCCGTGCGTATCCGTAGACCGGCGTTTTCATTTACCGCAACAATCATTTCAAACAACCTGTCCAGACGCTGTCCGGTCTTTGCAGAAATAAATACCTGCGGCGCGTAAGACATATAGGCAAAATCCGCATCGAGCTTCTTGCGGAATTCCGACATGGTTTTTTCGTTCTTTTCAACTGCATCCCATTTGTTCACAGCCAAAATACACGCCTTGCCTGCCTCGTGCGCAAGACCTGCCACCTTGGTATCTTGTTCGGTAATTCCCTCTGTAGCGTCTATCATAATAACACAAACGTCACTACGTTCAATCGCCATTTTTGCACGCAGAATGCTGTATTTTTCAATATCATCATATATACGGCTCTGTCGGCGCAAACCTGCCGTATCTGTAAAATTGAATCTGCCGTATTGGTTTTCGATGAGCGTATCAATCGAATCGCGCGTTGTACCCGCGATATCGGAAACGATACACCGCTCGGAAGCGGTGATTTTATTGATCAGCGAAG
This sequence comes from Ruminococcus sp., assembly GCA_017433905.1. Classification (GTDB taxonomy): domain Bacteria; phylum Bacillota; class Clostridia; order Oscillospirales; family Acutalibacteraceae; genus Ruminococcoides. The sequence continues at coordinate 5,643 of JAFRGI010000023.1, forward strand.
ATTTGCCTGCATTCGGTTTACCGATCACCGCAACATTCACCGCATCTACCTCGTTTTCCTCCTCCCCGTCAAAGGTAAGGTGAGCATAAACAGCGTCCAGCAGATCTCCCGTACCGTGGCCGTGCACGGCAGAAACCTGCACAGGATCCCCCAAACCGAGATTATAGAACTCATAAAATGCCATGTCGGGCTCGCCGACAGTATCACATTTATTGACGCAAAGAACAATCGGCTTTCCGGATTTTTGAAGCATCTGCGCCACATCCATATCCGTCGCCACCATACCGCTTTTGCAGTCGGTAACGAGAATGATCGCGTTGGCTGTATCAATCGCCAGCTCTGCCTGACGGCGCATTTGTTCCAATATCACGTCATTCGTCTTTGGCTCGATACCCCCGGTATCAATCAGCATCGCACCTTTGCCGCACCACTCCACCTCTCCGTAAATACGGTCGCGGGTCACGCCCGGCGTATCGTCGACAATCGACAGGCGCTGCCCGATCAACTTATTAAACAGCGTTGATTTTCCGACATTCGGTCTGCCTACGATGGCAATGACAGGCTTTTTCATATGTGACCAACTCCTCTATAAGACAAAAGGGCGAACAGAAGATATGCTCCTGTCGCCCGTCGTTTTTCATCAAGGATTATGCGTCCTTTTTAACGATAACCTGTCTGCCGTTGTACATACCGCAATTGCCGCAAGCTCTGTGAGCAACCATTAACTCGCCGCAGTTCGGGCAAGTAGTAAGAGTGGGAGCATTGAGCTTCCACACAGTCGAGCGTCTTGAGCTTTTTCTTGCGTGTGATGTTTTTCTTGCAGGTACTGCCATTCCAAAGACCTCCTTATATCTTTATTCATTTTCCATAAACTGTCTGAGAATTTCAAGCCTCGCATCCGTCTGCGTTCTGTTGCAGTCGCACATTCCGTCATTGAGATTTTTTCCGCATTTCGGGCACAATCCCTTGCAGTCCTCCCGACAGAGAAATTTCTGCGAATAGTTCAGAATGAGATCCGAAATGACAATCTCGTCAAGCTCGAGGATGAAATCGGGTGTTTCAATATAGTCGTCGTTACGCTCGTCCACCAACTCCTGCACCAGCGGGTGCGTAAAGCATTTTTCCTCCACGTCCTGCACCGGGGTACCGCAGCGATCACAGGGACGGATGAAGCTGTATTGACAGCGGAGCGTCAGGGTGACAAGACTCGCGCGGTTGCTCGCCTCGGCAGTCACGGTGACGGGAGAGACGAATGGAAAAATCCCGTCAATTTCGAGGTCGGCGAGTTCAAGCCCATAGGAACATTTCTTTGTTTCACCGTCGTTGAGAAAAACGGATTTCAGTTCAAAAAGCATGAGATCACCCCAAACCGCAGCAACACATATTAAAACGCTGTTTTATATTATACAAAAGCTTTCCCCCTTTGTCAACTGTAAAAAAGGAGTTTTTTCATTTTTTGCTGCTTTTTCGCCCTGCAAACGCTCTGTATTTTCATCTTAAGAATAATAGTGCAGAATATAGCAAAAACGCCTCCGCTGAATGAACAGGACCAGTAAAAGCGGACAATAGAAAAAACGCACCTCCTATGGTAGAATGAAAGAAGCTAGCATAGGAGGTTTTGTTATGGCAAGGAAATATCAGCACATACAACAGATAGAAATGAAAATCCTTGAACTCAA
>JAFRGI010000024.1 GCA_017433905.1 Ruminococcus sp.
GATAACTGCGCCCAAAATGAGCAAAAACCAAATAATATCGAACGATAACGCTGAGGGGTACCTGCCATTGAACTGATATTGTTCCAAATGAGAATTAAGCGCAATCGTAGAGAAGAAAACGTGAATTTTTAGAGGTTACCAGAAAGAATAAAATGAAACGAAAAACAGCAAAAGAAATCCTCGCCGAGTCCTTTCGGGAATTGGCAGAGAATAAAAATATTGATAAGATTACAGTAAAGGATATTACTGAAAACTGCGGCTATTCCTCGGCAACTTTCTATCGTCATTTTAAGGATAAATACGACCTGATTGTGTGGGAGCATACACAGGGCGTGGCTGGAATTATGGCTCAAATCGGCAAGGAAGGTTATCCTTGGAAACAAACTCTGATTGACGGTGCGAACTCGTTTCAGAAAAACAAAGAATATCTGGAAAATCTATTGAAACATACAACCGGACATGATTCGTTCACTCGCAATATGACGGAGATCAATTACAACGCGCTGAAAAATCAGATTATGCAAGCGAACAGGATCAGCACACTCGACGAAAAGACAGATATGTATATTCGCCTGTACTGTCAGGGAACGGTAGCGCTGACCTGCGATTGGATTTTCGGAAGATATAAAGCTACTCCGGAGGAACTTGCTGAGGTTTTTGAAAACTCTCTGCCCAAACCGCTTAAACAATATCTTTATTAAAAATGAGAGAATTTAACTGATTTTTCTCATAATGAGAAAATAAGCAAATATTATAAATTGAAAATCCTCCAATTTTAGGTACAATGATAATTAAGGTTGCGCACAATAATACAGCGCACAATATTGAATTTAAAAACGGAGGTTTTAATTATGACAAAAATTGAACTGTTAAAGGTATTTGCAAAGGGCTGGTTCGGCAACTCACAGCAGCATTCTATCCACGCGCAGCTTCTGAAAGCTCGCGGACTGAATAAGCTTGGCGACAAGATCATGGCTGAATCCGACGAAGAGTGGGAGGAAGCGAAAAAGGTCAACGCGCGCCTGATCGAGCTGGGAGAGACCCCTGCTGTTGAGATCGAGTCTTATCCTGTTATCACCGACATCAAGGAAATGCTCGAGTATGACTGCAAGGACGCTGCCGAGGCTCTGCCGATGATGTCAAAGTCCCTTGCTATGTTTGACGACGACTACGTTACAAGACATATGATTGAAGAATTCATCATCGACGAGCAGGAGCACTACAACTGGGTAAAAGGTCATCTCTGCCTGATCGAGCAGATCGGTATGGAGAATTACATTATCGAAATGCTAGGTAACTGATAAGATTAAGGCTGCCGATTTCGACAGCCTTATTTTGAAATAATGAGGTGATTATTATCAATAATTATGATAACATCAAACTCGACAATCAGCTCTGTTTTCCTTTGTACGCCTGCGCTAAAGAGGTCGTAAGGCAGTACAGAAAGCCGCTTGAAGCACTGAACCTGACCTATACGCAGTACATCGTGATGATGGTACTGTGGGAGCACGGCGGCATGACAGAAGGCGAGCTCGGCAAAAAAGTACGCCTTGACTCCGGTACGCTTGCGCCGCTGTTGAAGCGTCTTGAAAAGCAGGGTTATATCAACCGCATTCATCCCGAGTTTAACGAGAACAAGTTGATGATCTCACTTACCGAACAAGGCGAAGCGTTAAAGGAAAAAGCGGTATCTATACCGCAAATGATGGACGGGTGCATTCAGCTTTCAAGCGAGGAATTGACTATTCTAAAAAAACTACTGGACAAGGCATTGATCAGTATGTCATAATAGTATCAAAGGAGGCTTTGCTATGATTGTTAAAGCAGTAAAATTCAGAAAAGACGGATTTTATACCCAGCCCTTCGCATTCGGCGGCAAGGAAGGCGTAGAAAGATATGATAAGAACATCCGCTACCGCGGCAGCTTGCAGAACTATTTGATTGATACAGGCGACGAGGTTATTCTTGTTGATACAGGCTTACCTGCGGGAACTCCCGAAGAAGCGCCCGACGAGAACAGCTTGGCATATACCGGCAAGGACATTTGCTCGTATATGGATGCCCTCGCTGATCTCGGTTACAAGCCTGAACAGATAACGAAGATTCTGCTCACACATAAGCACGCCGATCATTCCGGCGAGTTAAAATCTTTCCCCAACGCCAAGATTTATGTAAATCAAGATGAATTGAGCGCGGCTGAATTGCAGGGCATTGACAATATAATCCCTGTCAAGTTTACCGATGGCGCGTACTATAATTTCCCCGAGAGTCAGAAGATCACCGACGGCGTGTATTTCATCAAGGCACAGGGTCACACCAATGGTAACAGCATTATTGTTGCCGAAAATGACGGTTTGTTCTATATGCTCCACGGCGACATTACCTATGTAGACGAGGCGCTGTATGAGAATAAACTCTCTGTCGTATTCGAGGACATTGCGGCGGCGCGTGAAACACTCGACTGTGTGCGTGAGTTCATCCGCAATCATCCGACCGTGTACTGCGGCACCCATACGCCGCAGGGTTATGAGAATCTCGAAGCCAACCGCGTAATGGATTTGGATAACCCTGTGGAAACGATCTTTGAAGAATATGACTTCACTGCACAGGAATCCACGGGAATCTATGTCTGCTCTATTTGCGGATATGTCTACGATCCTGCCGAGCATGGCGGAGTCGCTTTCGAGGATTTGCCCGACGATTGGCGCTGTCCGCGCTGCAAGCAGCCAAAGGAAAAGTTTAATAAGGCATAATTTCGATATCTACTATACCATTTCATAATAAGGAAAGGGCGGTTATTACGAGCCGCCCTTTCCCGCATAATAACCGCATCAGGAGGCGATAGCTTGAAGCAAATCATTATTCACGTTGATATGGATGCATTCTACGCCTCTGTTGAAATGCGAGATAATCCCTCTCTACGCGGCAAGCCGCTGATTATCGGCTCTATGCCGAATGAGCGCGGTGTGGTCGCAACCTGCAGCTATGAAGCGAGAAAATACGGTATCCACTCTGCGATGAACATCAAAGAAGCTTATCGGCGATGTCCAAACGGAATTTATATGCATCCGAACTTTGATAAGTACAAAGCGGTGTCCGAACAACTTCACGAGATATGGAACACATACTCCGAAGCTTCAGAGTATGTAGCTTTAGATGAAGCTTACCTTGACGTTACCAAGCAAGCCGAGAACTTTGACGGAGCACGTGAGATTGCGCGTATCATTAAGCGCAGAACGCTTGACGAGCTCGGACTTTCCTGCTCTGTCGGCGTTGCGTATTCAAAGACGGCGGCGAAAACCGCAAGCGAGGAGAAAAAGCCAAACGGCTATTTTGAGATACCCGACAAAAAGGCTTTTGTAGATCTGATGATTGACCGCGATGTGCGCTCTCTCTACACAGTTGGAGTGAAAACCGCCGAAAAGCTCTACGCTGCAGGACTCCACACCGTCCGTGATGTTCAGGAAAAGCAGGATGAAGTTATTCGTCTGCTCGGTAAGCAGGGGCATTGGCTAACGCAGCTCGCGTTCGGTATTGATAATCGAAAGGTTGAGCCGTATTTACCACAGAACGCAAAATCAATCAGCCGGGAATTGACTTTTCAGGAGGACGTTACAAACGAAGTCTTGTTAAAAGATATACTCTTTTTGCTCTCGCTATGCGTGGAAAACCGCGCAAAGCGTTACGGCTTATACGGAAAAGGTGTAACCCTAAAAATCACCTTTTCGGATATGAAAAGAATTACACGCTCTAAGTTGGTAGTATCGTGCGATTCCGCAATCGAAATTTATAAGGAAGCGGTACAGCTTTTTGAGCTGGTGGAGAAACGTCCGATTCGCTTAATCGGCGCGGGAATCTATAACCTTTCGACAGAGTATGAAAAGCAACTCAGCTTTGATGATTATTTACAGGATACAAGCCGCACAGGGGAGTCAGAACTGAAAGAACAGTTCGATAAAATGCAGTGCAGATACGGTCTTGATTTTGAAGGACATTTGGAGCAGATTTACCGCTGGGATACGCTTCACAAAACAGCGGAATATATGAGAAAGCATAGTTAAAACTGCTGAGCGTAATGCTAAGGGTGTGCGTTTTTATACTGTTATTTTTATGATTTCCGAGAATTCGTTCTCCTCAAAGCCGCTTGTCACGGTCGCTTCAACGATTTCGTTATGCTTGCATCTGCCGTCCGTGCAAATGAAATTAGCCGTTGCCGAGCTGTAGTCATTTGCCCATGTCCAAGAAGGCTGACCGTAGGTGTGAGCATCGGAGAAGACGTAGGTAACCTTCTGCGCGCTGAAACTTGTGGTGTTGAACTTAGTAGCGTGCTTTAAGCGGAGAGTAACATTCATAGACGAGGTGATACTCGCCCTGCTCGTCAATCCAGGGTACTTTTTCGGGAGTGATTTTGCCGAATTCTCTCTTAATTGTTAAAGCAATACCGCATCATTCAGTTGTGCGGTATTGCGCAGTGAGATTTTTCGTCAGAGTGCACCAATAAATGGAAGTAAGGCTTGACGCCTTGCCGAAAATTTTGGGATGGTGCGGTGTTGCCTTAAATCAATCAAAGAATTTGCGATGGATTGCGCGTACTGCCTGATCCGCGTCATCCTCGTTGATGAGAACAGAAATCTTTATCTCAGATGTGGAGATCATCTGAATATTAATCTGTGCGTCAAAGAGCGCTTCAAACATGGTCGAAGCAACGCCTGAATGACTTTCCATTCCTGCACCGACAATCGAGATCTTTGCAACATGATCGTCAAGAAGAATTTCGCTTGCGCCCTGAGAAAGCACATAGTCCTTCAGAACCTCCACAGCTGTTTTACCGTGCGATCTGGCAACCGTAAATGAAATATCTTTTTTACCGTCATGACCCTGGGATTGTAAGATGATATCTACGTTTATACCCTTTTTGGCAAGACGTGAAAACAGTTTGAACGCAATTCCCGGGATGTTGGGTACGCCCATAACTGAGATTCTGGCAACTTCTGTATCCTTCGCAACACCGCTGATTAACATTTTTTCCATTTTCGTTTTCTCCTTTACGATTGTGCCGGGCGCTTTGGTCAGTGAAGAGAGCACCTCTAGCTCGATATTGTATTTTTTCGCCATTTCAACTGAACGGTTATGGAGCACCTGCGCGCCGAGTGTGGCAAGCTCTAGCATTTCGTCATAAGAAATTTCAGCAAGCTTTTTCGTGTTTTCAACTTTACGTGGGTCGGCGGTGAACACGCCTTCTACGTCCGTGTAGATCTGGCAAAGATCCGCGTGCATTGCTGCTGCGATGGCAACTGCACTGGTGTCCGAGCCGCCTCTGCCGAGGGTAGTGATGTCACCGCGTCTGTTAACACCCTGGAAGCCGGCAACAATAACGATGTTGCGGCGGTCAATCGCATCCTGAATACGCGCCGGATTTACGCGCTTGATACGTGCTGCAGTATGAGCGGAGGAGGTGTCGAATCCGGCTTGCCAGCCTAAGAGCGAGGTGGCGTGATAGCCAAGCTTTTCTATTGCCATCGCAAGAAGAGCAATAGAAATCTGTTCACCTGCCGCAAGAAGCATATCCTGCTCACGTTTGGATGCCTGGGGGTTAATCTCCTGCTGTTTTTCTACGAGAACGTCCGTAAAGTCACCCTGTGCAGATACTACAACAATGACGTCGTTGCCCGCAGCATAGGTATCTGTGACAATTTTAGCCACGTTCATTACACGTTCGGCATTGGCAACAGAAGTGCCGCCGAATTTCTGAACAATTAAACTCATTTAATATACTCCCTTTTTAAATCCGGAAAACGGCTTGAGCGTATCCGGAAAGTATGTGTGCATACTTGTCTATGTGTTTGACTTTGTTAACGGTCGAAGCGTGCTGTGACCCGGTATGCTTATAAATTACCGATGCGGATGGTGGAGCAAATTTCTACACCGTCTGCCGCAAGTTGTTGAAGTTTTTTCGTAAACTCGCCGTAAGGAAGTTCCTCGGTGGTAAAGGCAACTCTGTTACCGCCATTTGAAGAAATGGATTGCACGGAGCCAAAGATCTTTTCTGCTTTGGCGATTGAGTCAGCACCCTTGACGCGGACATACATCGCAAAGATGGATTCGTTGACATGGATGATGTTGCTGCTGTTGCCGTCTGTCCAAAACAGGAATCTTCTCTCCTTGAAGTGCTGACAGCAGTCGACGATATCAGCAACCACCGCGCTTGCTGTGGGGAGCTTGCCGGCGCCCTTACCATAGAAAACAACGTCACCTGTGCAGTCGCCGCGAACCATAATGCCGTTAAACTCACTGTCAATATTAGCAAGCTGACTTTTGGCGGGAACAAGCATCGGAGCCGTGATGATATCAATTTTTCCGTTCGAAAGTTTTTTCACTCTGCCGATCAGCTTGATGACACAGCCGAATTTTTCGGCATATTTGACATCCTCGAGCGTGATGTGCGTGATGCCCTCTGTATGTACAGATTCAGGGTAGACATGCTTGCCAAAAGCAAGAGAAGCGAGAATACAAATCTTGCGGCAGGCGTCGTGTCCTTCGATATCTGCTGCGGGATTTCTTTCGGCAAAGCCGAGCTCCTGCGCAAGCTTCAGTGCATCCTCAAACTGCATGCCGTCCTCGATCATTTTGGTGAGGATGAAATTGGTGGTACCGTTCAGAATGCCTGCGATCTCATCGACAATATTGGCAACGAGACATTGGTTCATTGGGCGGATGATCGGAATGCCGCCGCCGACGGAGGCTTCAAAGAGGAAGTTAGCATTTGTTTCCTTGGCGATGGCGAGCAGCTCGGCGCCGTACGCCGCAACAAGCTCTTTGTTGGAGGTGACAACGCTTTTACCGGCTTTGAGACTGCGTTTAACGAATTCATAGGAGGGGTGCAGTCCGCCCATCACCTCGACGATGACGCGGATTTCGAGATCATTAATAATTTCTTCAAAGTCCTTGGTAAATCTGTTGGCGATAGGACTGTCGGGAAATTCGCGCAGATCGAGTACTTTTTTGATATAGATTTCTTCGCCGATTCGGGAAAAGAGCTTTTGTTTGTGTGTCAACAGGATTTCGGCGACGCCTGAACCGACTACGCCGTGTCCCAAGATTGCTACTGATACCATATTCTTACCATCCTTTTATTGTTACTGGATTGAACCAAATGTTGTTAATCTACCACGGCTTCCGGTGTACTGCTTTCGCCACTGCCCTGTGATTCGGGCGGCAAGACGGATGACTGGGGATCAACGGCAGAGCTTTGTTCACCGTCGGAGGATTGACTGTCACCGGAGGATTGACCGCCACCGGAGGATTGACCGCCGCCTCCCGAGGGCGAATAGCTGCTTTCACCGCCTGCATAAGAGTTTGTATCGCTGCCATAGCCGTAGCCGTAATAGTTATTATTGTTATTATAAGAGTTCCAATCGTAAGCGGAATCGTCATACCATGCAGAGCCGAATGCGGGCATATTATCTTCAGTATAGTAACCGATATATTTACCGGAAACGTTATCTGTGGAAATGACCAGACCTGTAGACGGGTTGTAGGTCGCGGCGATGAGATTTTTGGAAATATTATATTCCTTTTGTTTTTTGTCCTTGAGATACTCACCCATGACGGTGGAAAAGAATTTTGCGGAACGTGTTTTATCGTTAATGGTTTGCGGACTGTCATAGCCTGTCCATGTTGCCATAACGCCGTAAGGTGACAAGCCGCAGAACCAACAGTCGCGGTCACTATCTGTCGTACCGGTTTTTCCGACGATATCCCAACCCGATACACGCGCGTAAGACGCATAGGTATTAGCGCTGTTTTCAACGTTGTAGTGGAGCAGGCGGTTCATAATACCTGCCGTTTCGGCGGAATACGCCTGTTTGGGTACAGCGTCGCGGTGATCAATAATGATGTTGTCCTCGGAATCTGTGATATAGTAGTAGGTGTAAGGCTTGTAGTAAAGACCTCCGTTGCCCATGTAGGTATAGGCAGCAGCCATTTCGCGGACGGTGGCGCCGCCCGTGAGACCACCCAGAGAGAGGGCACCGGTGTTGACACGATCCGCTTCATTGAGATGGGTGAAGTTCATTTTGGTTACCGCTTGCTCGTAGGCGACAGAAGGACCGCCGATCAATTCCATAACCTGTACGGCAACGGCGTTCGAGGAACGTTCGATTGCATCGGGCAAAAGAATATTGCCAAGGTAGGAGCCGTAGGCGTTTTTCGGACCCGAAATATATTTGCCGGAAGCTTCGTCGTACTGATATTTCGGGAGCGGTTCATCACGTACGGTAGAGGAGAAATAGAGTTGTTTGTTTTCGATCGCGATAGGATAGACGAACAGCGGTTTAATCGAGGAACCGGGCTGTAGTGCAGAGCGGGCTGCTCTGTCCCATGCAAGATCGGTGGTTTTACGGTTGGAACTGCCGACGGTGGCGATAACGCGTCCGTCGAAGTCCATCAAAACGGATCCCAGTTCAATGTTCAAATCAGAGCTCTTGTCGATTTCCATGGCCGCTTTTTCAATGAAGTTCTGCATTTTTTCGTCCATGGCGCAATAGATTTTCAGACCCTCGGTATAGATTTTGTCGCTGGCAGCGTCTGTGCTGATGTTGTAGTAGACAGCCAGATCGGCGCACAAATCGTAGAAAAGCTGGTCATAATACCAGTTTTGCACATCACTGTCATCGTCATCCTCGTTGTCAGAGGCGCTTTTGAATCCGACAAAAGTCATATTAGCGCTTTCTTTCATAGCGTCGTCGTATTCCTCTTGTGTAATGATTTCCTGATCGAGCATTTCATGGAGAATCAATTCGCGGCGTTCCTTATTGTTTTCGGGATACATCAGCGGGTTCCAGCGCGAGGGATTCTGCGTGATACCCGCGATTGCAGCGCATTCTGCGAGAGAACAATCCTTGATGCTCTTGTCAAAATAGAGCTGAGCTGCCGCCTCGACCCCCTGACAATTGTTGCCGAAGTTGACGACGTTGAGATAGGCTTCCAAAATCTGATCTTTAGTGTATTCCTGTTCGAGTTTGAGTGCTTTGCAGATTTCGCGCAGCTTACGGTTGATACTGACCTCGTTGTCGTCCGTAATGTTTTTGATCAGCTGCTGGGTGATGGTGGAACCGCCGTAGGAATCGTTGCCCATAGCGAGTGTGGCAACAGCCGAGAGCGTGCGCTGCAAGTCCACGCCGTTGTGTTCAAAAAAGCGTTTGTCCTCAATGGCAACCTGCGCTTCTTTCATGTAATCGGGAATATTTGGGTTATCGACCCAAATGCGGTTTTCTGTGCTGTAGAGCTTACGTGTTTCCGTAAACTCGCCGGTTTCGCTGTCCTTTATATAAATAATACTGGTTTGGTTCATGGATTTTGCTTTGAGGTCAATGCCCGTCGGTTCGGAAGCGAGCGCGAAAATGTAGATGCCGAACGAAATCGCCGTGACAATACCCGCCACTGCGAATACAGAAAAAATCGTTAGCAAAATTTTGCCCAGTCCCTTAAAGAATCGTTTTGCGCTGCTTTCGCTTCGTTTGTAGGTAACCTCAGGCTGCTCGTTGGGTTTGCCCATGTAGCTGCTGATGTCCGTTTCACGTTTGTTACGCATATGAACTCCTTCTTTGTGGTGTTTATATAGATTTAGTTTATGTGGAGCAGACGGGATGAAACCACCGCTTTTTTTCAAAGACGGGATATAGTTCTCGCCGACACTTTTTTATCTGACACAATCAAATTATTTGTGATTGTAAACATTAGTAAAAATTATTATAGCACTTTTTCGGGGAAAAATAAATATGTAAATCAAAATTTTCGAAAAAAATTTCGTTTCCATGCGATCTATTACAAAAAAAGATGAATATTGCACGATGAAAGGGAGAAGATAAGCAAAAAGGATGGATAGTACTATGAAAAAAATTATTTTATTTTCAGTCACGGGAGCCATTTTGATCAGTTGTGTATTGATTGCATCGTTTGCAGAGCAGCGCGCTGCAGGAAACCTGCCGATGACGACGCACAGTGCGACTGTATCCGGGCAGGAAAAGCGCTTTCTGATGGGGAGCGAGGGCGGACGCCTGGTTGTTTACCGACTGGGGGAGAAGAAGCCGTTTATGACCACGGACACCTTTACCTATATGCTCCCGAAGGCGGACAAGCAGAAGCTGGAGCAGGGTATTCTGATTGAGGGAGAAGCGGCGCTGCGGCGTACCCTGGAAGATTACTGCAGTTAATTCTTCTACGCGTATTTTTCTACGCGTACTATGGGTTATTGGTGGAGGATACTGTACATTTTCGCGGGATAACATCATCAGGTGCCTTACCATCCCATTTTGCGGAACGCCGTTTAGCGGTTGTTCAACCGGAATGCTGTGGTTTTTCTTCGGGCGATATGCTGATATTCTTTGTTTTGCTTCCCAAAACTTTACAATAGCGCTGATTTGTGATATGATATAAGTTAAATTATCGTATAAAAGAGGGATGTGTATGTCGGCAGAAAACGCAATCGGTGTTTTTGATTCGGGTCTCGGCGGTCTGAGTGCGGTCAGGGAGTTCCTTCGTGTATTACCGCACGAAAAGATTATCTATTTTGGCGATACGGGACGCGTTCCCTATGGTACGCGTAGTTGCGATACAATCAAAAAATATGCTGTTCAGGATACCAATTTCCTTCTGCGTCACAATGTCAAGATGATTGTTGCAGCCTGTGGCACGGTTAGTTCTGTGGCAGGGGATTTGTTGCGTGACTCCCTTAAGGTTCCTTATACGGGCGTGGTTAATCCTACTGCTTTTACAGCTGCACGCGTAACGCGTAACGGACGCGTCGGCGTGATTGGTACATCTGCCACTGTCAGCAGTCACAGCTATCGGCTCCGTCTCAACAAGCTCAATCCTCAAATTAGGGTGTTTGAAGAAGCGTGTCCGCTCTTTGTTCCGTTGGTGGAAAACGGCTTCATTGATCGCTGCGACGTTATTGCCATGGCTACGGTTGCACGGTATCTCTGGCCGCTCAAGGATGAAGGGATTGATACGCTCATTCTTGGCTGTACGCACTTTCCGCTGTTGAAAGAAGTCATTTCGGACTATATGGGACCGGGCGTGCGCTTGATTGATTCGGGGTTGGAAACGGCGGTTTACGCCGCCAAGGTACTCGGTGAGCAAAAGCTGCTTAGTACGCGCGACGAACAGCCCGATCCTGCATTTTATATCAGTGATACGCCGGACAGCTTTTCTTCCGTCGCCAAGCTGTTCCTTGGCAGGAACATGGAGCATGCCGTCACACAAATCGACATCGAAGCATATTGAGGTACATATGGAAGATAAGGAATTGAATCCCTACAGAATCACCATCATCGGCGAGCAGACGGTTGATGGTGAAAACAATAAAATCGAGGTGCTGACCGAAGGGAAATTCATGCGCAAGCACGATCATTTTTACATTGGTTACCGCGAGTATGACGAGGAAAATCCGATGAAGGTTTACAATAACGTAATTCGCGTTGACGAAGATATGGTGACGATCAGCCGTACAGGTCCTCAGCGTTCGCGTTTGTTGCTGCAAAAGGGAAAACGACACCAATGTATTTATGAGACGGTAGCAGGTACGCTCACCATCGGTGTGTTTACCAAGATGCTCAACAGTACTCTCGGGGAAAGAGGCGGTATGTTAGAGGTTAGCTATACGCTGGATTTTAACGCCGATTTGGTCAGTGAAAACTGCTTCCATATTACAGTAGAAAAAAAAGAAGCGCAAGCAAAGGAAGAATAAGAGGTTATGAAAATGGATACATACGCACAGTCTGTTCATCAGCTCAGAAACGCTGTAAACGCGGCGATGACAAAAGCAATTGAAAACGGGGCGCTGCCCGAGGCGGCATTGCCTGAATTTATCATAGAGGTTCCGGCGGACACCGCTCACGGCGATTTTGCCACCAATGCGGCAATGGCAGGCGCAAAGGCATTCCGTATGCCGCCGTTCAAAATCGCGCAGGCGATTACCGCGCATCTCGATCTGGAAGGCACTTTTTTTGATCGTTTCGAGACCGCCGGACCGGGATTTATCAATTTTTTTCTCGGCGCACAGTTTTATGCCGCTACCGTTCGGGAGATCTTGTCTGATCCCGCGGGCTACGGTGCGTCTGATTACGGCAAAGGCGAACGTGTGATGGTGGAGTTTGTTTCCGCCAATCCCACAGGTCCCATGCACATGGGTAATGCGCGCGGCGGCGCGCTGGGGGATTGTCTCGCCGCCGTGCTGGATAAAGCTGGATATAGTGCATACCGCGAGTTTTATGTCAACGATGCGGGTAATCAGATTGAAAAATTTGCAGAATCGCTTCAGGCGCGGTATCTTCAAATCTACAAAGGTGACGCCGTTGTGTTTCCCGAGGACGGTTATCAGGGAGGCGATATCATTGATCTTGCCCATGAGTATAACGACGCTTACGGCGACATTCTGCTTCATGTTACGCCGGAGGAGCGCAAAAAGGCGCTGGTTGCCTATGCTCTGCCGAAGAATATCAACAAAATGCAGGAGGACATGGCATCGTATAAAATCACCTATGACAAGTGGTTTTTCGAGAGTGAGCTGCACAAAAGCGGCGCGGTCAAAGCGATTGTCGATATGCTGACCGAGAAAGGACTGACCTACGAACAAGACGGCGCTGTGTGGTACAAAAATAAGCAGGTTCTTACGGAGCAGCTGCTCCGCGAGGGCAAAAGCCAGCAATATATTGACAATTTGGAACTCAAGGACGATGTGCTCATTCGTCAGAACGGCAATCCCACCTATTTTGCAGCAGACATTGCTTATCACAAGAATAAATTCGACCGCGGTTTTGAAACGCTGATTGACGTTTGGGGCGCTGACCACCACGGGCATGTGATGCGCATGAAGGGCGCAATGGATGCTGTCGGTTGTGATGGCAGCAAGCTTCACGTTGTGCTGATGCAGCTTGTCAAGCTGCTGCGCGACGGAAAACCGGCTAAAATGAGTAAGCGCACGGGTAAGGCGATCCAGCTCCGCGATTTGCTTGAGGAGGTGCCTGTTGACAGTGCGCGGTTCCTCTTTAATACGCGTGAGGCGAACACACAGATGGATTTTGATCTGGACGTTGCCGTCAAGCAGGATAACCAAAACCCGGTATATTACGTACAGTACGCACATGCGCGTATTTGCAGTATTTTCAAGGCGCTTGCCGCAGAAGGCGTGACGCCGCGCGTATGCTCCGACGCGGAGCTGGCATTGCTGACCGCGTCGGAAGAAAAGGAGCTGATTAACCATCTCGCGCTCTATGGCAACGAGATAATCTCTGCCGCCAGAGATTATGATCCAACCAAGGTTACACGCTACGTGACACGTCTTGCAACATTGTTCCACAAGTTCTATAACGCTTGCCGCGTTAAGGGTGATGACGAGAGCTTGATGCAGGCGCGCCTTGCGCTTTGTGCCTGTGTGAGGGTGGTTATCAAAAATGTGCTGACCATGTTTAACATCCATTGTCCGGAGAGCATGTAAACATGACGGGACTCGACAAGCTCCGCAAGCGTCAGATACGCAAATCATTGCCCCCCAAACTGGCGGTTACCTTTTTGATGATGTTGTTCGGCTGCGCTATGAGTATGCTCGCTGTTTTTCTGGAATGTGCATCTGCCGAGTCTCTTCCGCAGTGGCTGACATCCATTGACATCAGAAGTTTTTCCGTAAGCTTGCTTCCGTGGGTATTTATGGCTCTGCCCATTGCGCTTTTTGCCCGAACGCCGTTGCGCGCCGCTGTAAATGTAGGTGCATTTTTCAGTGGCAAGTGGATCGGACGTCTGGTGTATCTCAGTTTGATTACGCACACGCAGCTTGCGTGGGATGACTTTCGTTTTTGGTTGATCTTTACGGCAGTTTCGCCGCTGATAGCTGTCGTCTGTTGGTATGGACGCGGCGTTGGTGCATCGGCAGGCTTTGCAGCGGCATTGATCATCTCCTTTTTCTTTCTATATGTTTTTCACTTCACTTCGACCTTTCGGGAGTTTGGCTTTCATTGGCAGTATGGTTTTTTGCCGCTGATTTTTTTGGCGGTAGCGATCGGTATGCTCTGGAGACGACCGCTGCAAAGTCTTTTTTCAGTGCTTGGCGGTTTTGCGTTGGCATACATATATGTTTTGTTGCCGTTTTCGATTCCGGTTGTCTAATAACGGGGCTTGTTTACTCCATGACGAAACGTTCCAAACAGCAGGCACATAACCGAAGCAAAGACGGTTATGTGCCTGCTGTTTGATTATGTTCAGATTCGGATAAAGACAAAAATTATGGGATGAGTTCACTGTCAATTGTTCCGATTTTGCGGAAGCGAGCGTAACGCTGTTCGGTCAGTTCCTCGTCTGTCAGGGCTAGGTTTTTTTCAAAGGTGCGCATAATAAGCAGCTTGAGACTTTCAAACATTGACTGATCGTCCGCTTTGGGCTGTCGGATGATACGTTCGATCATGCCGAAGCCGAACAGATCCTGTGCCGTCATTTTGAGTGCCGCCGCTGCCTGCGGTGCTTTGGCACTGTCTTTCCAGAGAATCGAAGCGCAGCCCTCGGGGGAAATGACAGAATAGACCGCGTTTTCGAGCATCCACACCTCGTCGGCAACTGCGAGAGCAAGCGCGCCGCCGCTGCCGCCTTCTCCGATCAGAATGGTAAGAACGGGTGTTTTGAGCGTCATCATTTCCATCAGGTTTTCGGCAATCGCCTGCCCCTGACCGCGTTCTTCCGCGCCGATACCCGGAAATGCACCGCTGGTGTCCACCAGGCAGAGCACGGGACGACGGAATTTTTCCGCCTGCTTCATCAGACGCAACGCTTTGCGGTAACCTTCGGGATGTGCTTGACCAAAGTTACGCTCCATGCGTTCCTTGGTGTTCCTGCCTTTTTCAATACCGATAATGGTGACAGGGGTTTCATAGAGCATGGCGAGTCCTGCAACGATTGCCTTGTCGTCAGAAAAACGCCTGTCGCCGTGCAGTTCGATGAAGCTGTCGCCAAACATATATTTGATGTAATCCACTGCTGTGAGCTTGTTGGAATCCCTCGCCGCCAATACCTTTTCATAGGCAGTATTGGTATTGACAGGGTTGGTATTTGAATTAGCCATATTTAATCCTCCCCGTAGCCGTGCATTTTCAGTAGTCTGGCAATGGTCGGTTTCAAGGATGCACGCGGTACAACTGCGTCTATAAACCCTTTTTGCAGGA
Organism: Ruminococcus sp.; assembly: GCA_017433905.1. Lineage (GTDB taxonomy): Bacteria > Bacillota > Clostridia > Oscillospirales > Acutalibacteraceae > Ruminococcoides. The sequence goes on from JAFRGI010000024.1 coordinate 15,210, forward strand.
CAAATTCCGCAGTTTGAAAGTCTTTTGGCAGTTTTTGACGCATGGTTTGTTCGATGACGCGCGGACCCGCAAAGGCAACCAGTGCGTTTGGTTCCGCGAGGATGATATCACCCTCCATCGCGAAAGAAGCGGTGACGCCCCCTGTCGTGGGGTCGGTCAGTACCGTGATATAGAGCAGTCCGGCGTCGCTGTGACGCTTGACTGCTCCGGATGTTTTTGCCATCTGCATCAGTGACAGGATGCCCTCCTGCATGCGCGCGCCGCCCGAAACGGTGCATATGACCACCGGCAGCCTGTTTTCTGTGGCATATTCAAAGGCGCGGGTGATTTTTTCACCGGTTACCGTTCCCATGCTGCCCATCATGAAATCTGCGTCCATCACGCAAAGCTCGGTGAGGACGCCGTTGATGGTGCCTGTGCCGCAGCGTACAGATTCGTTTGCTTTTTTGCAGGCTTTTTCCAGTTTTTCGTTATAACCCGGGAAGGAGAGGATATTTTTGGAGGTCAGATCTTTGTCCTGTTCGCGAAAGCTGCTTTTGTCGGTGAGCAGATCGATCCGTTGTTTGGCGCTCATGCGGAAATGATGATGGCAGTGCGTGCAGACGTGGAGATTTTCTTCCATGTCTGTTGTGAGCAGCAGTGTGTTGCATTTCGGGCATTTTACCCACATTTCCTCGGGTACAAACGGCACGTTATGCTGTTTGTCCGCCGTTGTTTCCAATTCGTTTTTCGGTTTTACAAAAGCAAAAAGATCCATTTATTACACTCCGCTTATTTTTTCATCCGACGTTTTTCAAAGCCCTGCATAAAATCCGTGGTGTATGTGCCCGTGACAAATTCCTCGTCGCAAAGGATTTCCGCAAGGAAATTGCGGTTGATGTCGATGCCCTCGATTGTCAGCTCGGAGAGCGCCATCTTCATTTTGCGAATGGCTTCCGCGCGGCTTCGCGCCTGCACGATTAGCTTGCCGATCATCGAATCGTAATACGGCGGCACGACGCAGTCCTGATAGAGAGCTGTGTCGAATCGTACAAACGAGCCTCCGGGGGAATGCATGCGCGTGATTTTGCCGCAGCTGGGACGAAAACCCATGTCAGGATTTTCCGCGTTAATGCGGCACTCCATGACGTTGCCGTGTATAAAAATACTGTCCTGTGTCCGTGTCAGCTTGGCGCCCGCGGCAATGCGGATTTGCCACTGAACGATATCGAGACCCGTGACCATCTCCGTCACACCGTGTTCGACCTGCAGACGGGTATTGACTTCCATAAAATAGAAATCATTATTTTGATCCAGAAGGAATTCCACGGTGCCTGCGTTGACATAGTTGACTGCTTTTGCCGCTTTAACGGCGGCATTCATCATTTGTTTGCGCGTTTTTTCATCCAGTGCAGGACTGGGACTTTCCTCAATCATCTTTTGGTTGTTGCGCTGGACGGAGCATTCTCTTTCTCCCAGACAAATCGTGTTGCCGTATTGGTCGGCGAGCAACTGCATTTCTATGTGCTTAACGGGGAAAATAAATTTTTCCAGATAACACGCGCCGTCGCCGAATGCAGCCCTTGCCTCGGCGGACGCCGAAAGAAACGCATCCTCGAACTGCTCCGCGCTGTCAACACGTCGGATACCTTTTCCGCCGCCGCCCGAGCGCGCCTTAACCAGCAACGGAAACCCGATTCGCTCCGCTTCCTTTTTGGCTGTGTTGATATCTTGGACGACGTCGCAGCCGGGTGTAACAGGTACGCCGGCTGCGCGCATGGTTTTGCGCGCGATGTCCTTATCGCCGAGCATGGCGATCATGGAGGAGGTGGGACCGATAAAACTGATATTGCACTGCTCGCAAAGAGAGACGAACTTTGCGTTTTCGCTGAGCAGGCCGTAGCCGGGATGAATTGCCTGTGCGCCGCTCTCAACTGCGACCGTCAGAATTGCAGGTATATTGAGATAGCTGTCGGCAACACGGCTGTCGCCGACACAGTAGCTTTCATCGGCGAGCTGAACATGCATGGCGTCGCGATCCGCCTCAGAGTAAATGGCAACGGTGGAAATGCCCATTTCGCGGCAGGCACGGATAATCCGCACGGCAATTTCGCCGCGGTTGGCAATTAATATCTTAGAAAACATGTAGATAACCTCATTGCTTGCGTAATCACATGGGGAGTGCTGCTATGCTTCCTCGTTGGGAATCAGGGCAAAGCTCAACTCTGCGCTGACGCAGAGCTTGCCGTCTACGTATCCCTTGGCGCTAATAAAGTAAAAGGGCGCCCGGATTTTGGTGAGGGTGCAGACGCTTTCAAGTGTGTCGCCGGGTTTGACGGGATTTTTGAACTTGACGTTGTTCATTTTCGTAAAATACGGCGTGCAGTCATGCGCTTTATCTGCAAGCAGACAACAGCTTGCCTGACCCATCATTTCGCAGAGAATCACGCCCGGAACAACAGGATTGCCGGGGAAATGACCCTGCAAAAAGAATTCGTTGCCTTTTACCGTGTAGGCGCCCCTTGCGGTCGTCTCGTTCATTATTTCGCTTTTCTCAACGAGAAGCATATGATCGCGGTGGGGCAAAATGTTTTTGATTTCTTCCTGATTCATGTCGCGCTCCTTATTGTATGCGGAACAGCGGCTGACCGTATTCGACCAGCTCGTTGTTGGTTGCGAGAACAGCTGTGATCTCGCCGTCCTCCTCTGCCTGAATTTCGTTCATGCACTTCATTGCCTCAATAATGCATACGACGTCGCCCTTTTTGACGCGCTTGCCCACGCTGACATAAGGATCGGCAGTCGGGGAAGGTGCGGAATAGAACACGCCGACGATCGGCGCGTTGATGGTTTTACCGGTTTCCTGCTTGGCAGCGGTTGCGGGAGCTGTTTGTACGGAAATCGTCTGAACAGGCGCGGCAGGAACAGCTATGGAAGACGCATTTGCAGCAGATTTTTTCAGGAGCACCCTGCTGTCGCCCTCCTGTACCTCCAGGACGGCGAGTGAGGAATCCTCAAGCATCGACACTAACTCCTTGATTTCGTCTATATGAAACATGAAAATCATTCCTTTGCTTTTTAAAGTCAAATTTTTCGAAATACTACGCACGCGTCGTGACCGCCGAAACCGAGGTTCGTGGAGGCGGCGACAGTTATGTTGCGTTTTACAGCAACATGGGGCGTGTAGTTGAGATCCAGCTCATCATCCGTCTCGTCAAGGTTGATCGTTGGAGGAATCATACCTTCCTCAATCGCTTTTATGGCTGCAATCGCCTCGACCGCACCGGTTGCGCCGAGCATGTGACCCGTCATGGACTTGGTGGAACTAATGCTGGCGTCGTAGGCGCGTACGCCGAGAGCGTTTTTGATCGCTATGGTTTCCGTGAGGTCGTTGAGGTGAGTAGATGTGCCGTGCGCATTGATATAAACTGCCGCACTGTCCTCAACTGCTGCCTCGTCAAAGGCAATTTTTATCGCGCGTGCCAAACCGGCGCCTTCCGGGTCGGGCGCGGTGATATGATGTGCGTCACAGGTATTGCCGTAGCCTGCGAACTCTGCGTAAATTTTTGCGCCGCGCGCCTTGGCGTGCTCGTATTCTTCCAGGATCAGCATACCTGCGCCTTCGCCCATGACAAAACCGTCTCGATTCTTATCGAACGGACGGGAAGCTGTTTTGGGGTCGGGATTGGTGGAAAGCGCTTTCATGTTTTGGAAGCCGGCGATGGTCAGTCTGGCAACCACAGCTTCCGCGCCGCCTGCGATGATGGCGTCGGCATAGCCGTCCTTGACGGCGTGAAAGGCTTCGCCGATGGAATTTGTACCGGTTGCGCAGGCGCTCATGACAGAGAGCGACACACCCTTGGCGTGGAATCGGATAGCAACGTTGCCCGTAGCAATGTTGCCGATCATCATAGGAATGAAAAAGGGAGAAACCTTGCGCGGACCGCCGTTTTCAAGTCCGACGGTGTTGTTGACGAAGGTGTTCAGTCCGCCGATGCCTGCGCCGATGTAAACGCCGAAACGGTTCTCGTCGATGTGACCGAGAATACCGCTGTCGTCTACGGCCTGCTGGGCTGCCGCGATGGCGTACTGACAATAGGGGTCGAGTTTTTTGATTTCTCGTTTTTCAAAATACTGCAGCGGGTCAAAGTTCTTGACCGTACCCGCGATATGAACTTTTAAATCACTTGTGTCGAAGTTTGTGATTTCTTCAATACCGCACACGCCGTCGAGCATGTTTTTCCACATGGTGGGCACATCGTTGCCGACGGGACAGACGGCGCCTAAGCCTGTTACTACTACTCGTCTTGTCATGCCGTCCTCCTTAAATCGCGAGACCGCCGTCGACGCGGATGACCTCGCCCGTTACATATGCCGCTTCGTCCGAGCAGAGGAATGCGACGACATTGGCAACATCCTCCGGTGTGCCGATACGTTTGGCGGGAATCTGTGCCTGCATGCTATCTTTGATCTTATCGGAAAGTGCGTTGGTCATATCGGTGCCGATGTAACCGGGAGCAACGGCGTTGACCGTTATGCCTCTGCCGGCCAGTTCGCGCGCAACGGATTTGGTCAGACCGATGATGCCTGCTTTGGACGCGGAATAATTCGCCTGTCCCGCGTTGCCGATCAAACCGACAATGGAGGAAGTGCTGACAATTCTGCCGCTGCGCTTCTTCATGAAGTGTTTGTAAGTGTGCTTTATCATATTGAAAGCGCCCTTGAGGTTGACCGCAATCACGGTGTCAAAGTCTGACTCATCCATGTTGAGTACCAGCTTGTCGCGGGTAATGCCCGCGTTGTTAATCAGCATGTCAATGCCGCCGAAATCGGATATCACCTTGTCGACAACCTCTTTGGAGGCGGCAAAATCGGCAACATTGCAGAGATACTGTTCCACTTTGGTGCCGTACTGCTCCAATTCGTTTTTTGCTGTTAAGCCCTCGTTTTCCTCGCCGACATAAAGAATCGCGATATTGGCGCCGGCAGCGGCGAGTTTTTTGGCGATCGCGAGTCCGATGCCGCGTGAACCGCCCGTAACGACGGCGGTTTTATTATCAAAATCCATTGTGCTGCACCTCGTTTTTATATGGTAAGGACGGATGGTTCTGTCCGTCCGCATAAACCTCTTAAGAAAGAATCTTTGGAATATCCTCCGGCGTTTCGACCTTGTACGTCCGGACGTCTGCGTTGATTCTGCCGATTAAGCCCGTGAGTGTTTTGCCTACGCCGGCTTCTATGAAGGTATCGACGCCGTCGGCGATCATATTTTCAACAATTTGCTGCCAACGGACGGGTTTTTCCACCTGTGCCCGAACAAGTTGCCTGTAATCGCCCTCATAGGGGTGTGCTGTGCAGTCGGAATAAACCGGAAACCGCGGATCGGAAAAACGGACATTTTCCATATATGTAGTCAACCCTGCCGCTGCTTCCGTCATAAACGGCGAGTGGAACGCGCCGCTTACGGCAAGCTTTTTGCCTTTGCCGCCTGCTGCCTTGACCGCGTCGCAGAATGCGTTGCAGTTCTCTGTGGTTGTTGCGACGACTGTTTGGGCAGGGGAGTTATAGTTGACAGGATATGTTTTTTCAAACTGCGCGCAGATTTTCTCCACCTGCGCGGGTGTTATTTTCAACACGGCGACCATTGCGCCGGGATTTGCTTTTGCTGCTTGATCCATCAGTTCGCCGCGTTTACAGACGAGCCGGAACGCGTCCTCGTCGGAGAGCATGCCCGAAAAAGCAAGCGCTGCGATTTCTCCGAGAGAGAAGCCTGCCGTACAGTCGGGCACGATGCCTTTTTCCCGAAGGGCGTATGCAGCTGCCAAATCGGTTATAAACACACAGGGTTGTGTGTTTATGGTTTCTTTCAGTTCTTCGGCAGTGCCCGAAAAGCACTGTGCCGAGGTGCCGGGACGGATACGGTCTGCCATGCTATAGATCGACCGCGCTGCGGACGACGCGTCATACAGCGCTTTTCCCATGCCGGTGTACTGAGCGCCCTGACCCGAAAAAACCAACGCTATTTTACCCATTTTGCCGCTCCTTTGAGAACCTTTTCCGCCTCGCTGAACATTTCGACGATCATGTCGCGTGCGGGTTGTTCTTTTTTTATCATGCCGGCGACCTGTCCCGCAAGCACGCAGCCGTTTTTGACGTCGCCCTCGCGTGCGGCGAGACGCAATACGCCGGCACCCATCTTTTCAAGCTCCTCGTCGGAGATTTCGGATGCGTTATATTCTGCTTTTGTGTATTCTCTGGTGAAGGTGTTGCGGATGGAGCGGACGGGGTGTCCGAGCCGCTTTCCCGTTACCACGGAGTCGATATCCTTTGCCTTGAGCACTTTATCCTTATACGCCTGCGAAATGGTACATTCCTCGGCGACCAGAAAACGCGTGCCTACCTGAACGCCGACTGCACCGAGCATAAATGCCGCGGCGATCTGTCTGCCGTCGGCAATGCCGCCTGCTGCAATGACCGGAATGCTGACCGCGTCGACCACCTGCGGAACCAATGCCATGGTGGTCAACTCGCCGACGTGTCCGCCGCTTTCTCCGCCTTCGGCAATCAGGGCGAAGGCTCCCATTTTTTCCATCTTACGTGCCAGTGCGACACTGGGAACAACCGGGATTACCTTGATGTCTGCGGCAGTCCACTTTTCCATATATTTGCCGGGATTGCCTGCGCCGGTGGTGATAACCTTCACACCTTCCTCCACGACGACGTCTGCGACCTCGCCGGCAAAGGGGCTCATCAGCATGATGTTCACGCCGAAAGGTTTTTTGGTCAACTCTCTGCATTTGCGAATTTCCGCGCGCAGCTGCTCACCGTTGGAGTTCATTGCAGCAATAAGACCCAGACCGCCTGCATTAGATACGCCCGCTGCCAGCGAAGCGTCGGCAACCCATGCCATACCTCCCTGAAAAATCGGGTATTCCAACCCGAGATTTTGGTCAATCACAGTAGAAATCATATGCATTCTCCTTTCCCGGAGCTTGTTTCGATAATATATATCCTTTGCGCCTTTGCGTATTGTAGCGGAGTCAAAAATATTGGACATGCGACAGTGACTTCCGCGTGTTTTTGCTGAAAAAACACCATCTGTGTAAAAATAAATATGCACAGGGAGATGGAACAGGCACTTGCGCGTACACGTATATGCAAGATTTTATTGGTTTTCGGGTGTGAAATACCATTGCTGCGGCTTTGCGGCAATGGTGACATTGTTGTTTTTTATCATACCGCAAATTCACTTTAAAGTCAATCGTTTATTTTATCATCAAGTTGAAGCGTCAAGTCGAAGGGAGAGCGCGGCGAAGAGTACAAAAGTTCGTGTTTTTTATTTTCGGAAAAAAGTGCTTGTTTTGCGACGGGATTTGTGATACAATATTCTATATATGTGTAAAAGGGTGAGTATCATGTCATTTCCCCAGGATAAAATACGAAATTTCAGTATTATCGCGCACATTGATCACGGCAAAAGCACACTCGCAGATCGTATTCTCGAGCATACCAACGCCGTTTCTGCGCGCGATATGGAGGCACAGCTTCTCGACGATATGGAACTGGAGCGTGAGCGCGGCATTACCATTAAGGCGCGCGCTGTCAGCGTGGTTTATACGGCTGACGACGGAGAGGATTATCTGTTCAATCTGATTGATACGCCGGGTCATGTTGACTTTAACTATGAGGTTTCCCGTTCTCTCGCTGCTTGTGAAGGTGCAATCCTTGTGGTTGACGCGTCGCAGGGAATTGAGGCGCAGACCCTGGCCAATACCTATCTTGCTGTGGACAGCGGGTTGGAGATTGTTCCGGTTGTCAATAAGATTGATCTTCCCAGCGCCGAGCCCGACCGGGTCATCGGCGAGATCGAGGACGTCATCGGCATTCCGGCCGAGGATGCACCCAAGATTTCCGCTAAAGCGAATGTCAATATCCACGCGGTGCTTGAGAAGGTCGTTTCCGATATTCCCGCGCCGCAGGGCGACGTGAATGCGCCGCTGCGCGCGCTGATTTTTGACAGCTACTACGACAGTTATAAAGGCGTTATCATCTATGTTCGCCTCAAGGAAGGACAAATTCACCCGGGCGATGAATTTAAGCTGATGGCGACAGGCTCTGTTTTTAACGTGGTGGAGTGCGGCTTGATGCACGCGACCAGGATGGAGAAAACCGACGGACTCTATGCGGGAGAGGTTGGTTACATTTCCGGTTCGATTAAAACTCTTGCAGATGCGAAGGTCGGTGATACCGTCACCCTCGTTTCCAATCCCGCAGACGAACCGCTTCCCGGTTACCGCGAAGCACAGCCGATGGTGTTTTGCGGTATTTATCCCGTAGACGGTGCAAAATACGGTGATCTCAAGGATGCGCTCGAAAAGCTGCAGCTCAACGATGCGGCGCTTTCCTTTGAACCGGAGACCTCTGTTGCGCTCGGCTTCGGTTTTCGCTGTGGTTTCCTCGGACTGCTCCATATGGAGATCATTCAGGAACGGTTGGAGCGTGAATACCTGTTGGATCTGATTACCACGGCGCCCAGCGTTATCTATCGTATCACGCGCACGGACGGTACCGTCGAACTGATTGATAACCCGACCAATTATCCCGATCCATCCCTGATCGCCTCTGCCGAAGAACCCGTGACGGACGCGCATATATACGCGCCGAAGGATTATGTCGGCAATATTATGGAGCTCTGCCAGGACAGACGCGGTACCTTTGTCGATATGCAGTATATCGATGCGGACAGGGTTGATTTGCATTATGTTCTGCCGCTCGCAGAAATTATTTACGATTTTTTCGATACGCTCAAATCACGCACACGCGGCTACGCGTCATTTGATTATGAGCTGAAGGATTACGTGCCCAGCGAGCTGGTGAAGCTTGATATCATGCTCAACGGTGAGGTGGTGGACGCCCTTTCGTTTATCATCCACAAGGATAAGGCGTACGGCAGAGCAAGAAAAATGGCGGAAAAGCTGAAGGAGAAAATCCCGCGCCAGCTTTTTGAGGTGCCGATTCAGGCGTGCATCGGCGGAAAAATCATCGCTCGTGAAACAGTAAAGGCGATGCGCAAGGACGTTCTGGCCAAGTGTTACGGCGGCGATATCACACGTAAAAAGAAGCTCCTCGAGAAGCAGAAGGAGGGCAAGAAGCGCATGCGCCAGCTCGGTACGGTGGAGGTTCCGCAGGAAGCGTTTATGGCGGTGCTCAAGCTTGATACCGATTGACGGGCACCGGCGCATTCTCATTTTTTGCGTCGTCGGACGTTATTTCTCCGGGGATAAATAACTTTTAGGCAATACCGCATAATTCAGGTGTGCGGATTACGTAGTAAGATTTTTCGTCAGATTGAATAAATAATCAGTGCGCATACTGACGTATAGGTGCTGGTTTTTGAGCAATATGACGAAATAATATTCCGGCAAGGCGTGCACCGTGAATTTGCGCGGTGTTGCCTTTATAATAATGTATAACAATCCGAAAGGAAAGATGATTCATGCAGTATAAACAGGCTTTTGATTTAATAGCAGGTAAGGTGGAGGAAGAGCTGACCAGGAGCGGCTATGCCAGACAGAAGGTAACCACCGAAAATGAGAATGAGCTCGTTGCGTTGTTTACCGGTGAAAACATGGCGTATTCCGTAGTGTATATTCTCGAAAGACAGCAAATGGTGCTTCGCTCCTGCCCCATGACAGACGAGGGACCTGATAATCAGTGGAAAGTCCTCGCTACATGGCTGTACGACGAGGAAACTTCATCGCAGAAGGATGCCGAGAGTATTGCCAATGACTTTATAGAGGGTGTTTCGGGTACCATAGCCATAAAACGCGCCAAGCAGATGAAGCAAAAAAAGAAAAAGAACGACGACGGAAACGCTGATCCGAAGTTTCTTGCCAAGCGTTTTGTGACATATTTTCCCGAGTTGAAGGATGAAATTCGTGAGGAGGAGGATTGCTACTATCCTTTCCGCGGCGCAACGTTTGCCAGGGAACACCTCGCACCCAAAATTGCGGCGTTTGTTCAGTCAGCCAAGGGTAGGGAGCTGGAGAAGTTTGCGAGCGTTTTTGATACGCAGTACGCCAACGGCGACGCGGATACGCGCGCGATCATCACGGTCGTGTTGCTCAACTCGCTTGAGGACAGCGAGTTTACCAAGCTTTGCGACGTATTAAATGAGGATACGCAGATGGCGGCGCTTGCCGCCCGTAAATACAAAGGTAAGGAAGTGAAGCCCGAAAAACCGCAAAACAAAACGGTTTCCAAGGCGAGAAATCTCCTCAACAGCGCCAATTAAACGTCGGACAAGGCACACCGTGCGCTTGATGGAAAACGGCGGACAGATTTGTGTTTTTTTCTTACCTATGTGGGGAGAAGAGCCAACATTTAGAATTTGGAGAGTTTGTAAAACAGAGTATTGATTTACAGAAATACATTACGCAACTTGCTGTCGTACGTTTAAGAAAAGAAATGAGAATGGTGAGAGTCAGATGAACCTATTCTCGTCTCGCGAACGCGGAGGATAACTGTTCCCAAAACGTCCGGCACGCGAAATAAAAAATTCATTGAAATAAAAGTCTTGACTTTGTCACGGACTTGTGGTAGAATAATCTTACCTCTAAAAGGGGTTTTCTTTTTGTGCCCCGCTGAGGGAGGCTAAAAATATTCCGAAATAACCGGGAGGTGCCGTTATGAGAGTGAAAATCACATTGGCCTGCACTGAGTGCAAACAGCGAAACTACAACACAATGAAAAACAAGAAGAACAGTCCCGACAGACTTACCATGAATAAGTACTGTCGCTTCTGCAAGAAACACACTCCTCACAAGGAAACGAAATAACGGAGGTACAGTATGGCTGATGAAAAAAAAGCCGACGTGAAACGGAGCGACTCCAAAAAGTCGCCCAAAACGAACGTCAAAAAGAAAAAGCCGAATGTCTTTCAGAAAATTTGGAAGTACCTTGTTGCTTGTAAGGGTGAGTTGAAGAAGATTACATGGCCGACTGTTTCTCAAACCACAAAGAATTTCGGTATTGTTATTGCCGTGATTATTGTGATGGGTCTGTTCATCTTCGGACTGGACACGGGTCTGTACGCATTGCTCGGATTAGTGATGGGCACAGGTTCGGCTGCATAAGAAAGTATTATCGCTAAATTTCGAAAGGAAGTAGTATAATGCCTGATTATGAAGCAAAATGGTATGTTGTGCATACCTACTCGGGCTACGAAAACAAGGTTGCGGGCGATTTAATGACGACCGCGGAAAACCGACAGCTTCAGGATATGATTCTCGATGTAAAGGTTCCCACGGAGATTGTGACCGAAAAGGTGATTAATCGCAAGGGTGAAGAAACTGTCAAAGAGGTTGAGCACAAAATCTATCCGGGCTATGTTTTTGTCAAGATGGTCTATACGGATGAAACTTGGTATGTGGTACGCAATATTCGCGGCTGCACGGGTTTTGTTGGACCGGGATCCAAGCCCGTACCGCTTACGGAAGCGGAGGTATACCGTATGGGTGTAGAACAGCGCAGCGTGAAGGTTTCTTACGCTGTCGGCGATTCCGTAAGAATTATCGACGGTCCGCTTGAGGACTGTGTTGGTGTTGTGGACGAGCTGAACACCGACGAAAACTACGTCCGCGTCATTGTTTCGATGTTTGGACGTGAAACGCCTGTCGAACTTGAGCTGGTTCAGGCAGAGCGAATTGAAGATTGATGATAAATTGCCCGCTTTTTCATAGGGGCTGTTTATTGGGAACACCTGTTCCCTGTGGGAGGAAACCCTACACAGTGGCGTTCCGCAATTTACCACGAATTTTGGAGGTGCAAAAACAATGGCTCAAAAGGTAGTAGGCTTAATTAAGCTGCAGATTCCTGCCGGAAAAGCTACTCCGGCTCCGCCTGTTGGTCCGGCACTCGGTCAGCACGGCGTTAACATTGTTGCGTTCACAAAGGATTTTAATGAGCGTACAAAGAACGACATCGGTTTGATTATTCCCGTTGTCATCACGGTATATGCCGACCGTTCGTTCACATTTATCACTAAAACTCCGCCTGCTGCGGTTCTTCTGAAGAAGGCTTGCGGTATTGACAGCGGATCGGGCGTACCCAACAAGACAAAGGTTGCCAAGATTACCAAAGAGCAGCTGACAAAGATTGCCGAGCAGAAGATGCCCGACCTCAACGCAGGCTCCCTTGACGCAGCGGTCAGCATGATCGCCGGTACGGCAAGAAGCATGGGTATCACTGTCGTTGATTGATTTCAATTTAATCCGGGTGGGAGGAAAAATTTTCCGCTAGACCACCTAAATATGGAGGAAAACTAATGAAACACGGTAAGAAATATGTCGACGCTGCGAAGCTGGTTGACAGAAACAAATTGTATGATACAGACGAGGCGCTTTCTACAGTCGTTAAGACTGCGGTTGCCAAGTTTGATGAAACCGTTGAGCTTCACGTAAAGCTTGGCGTAGATGGTCGTCACGCTGACCAGCAGGTTCGCGGCGCGGTTGTGCTCCCCAACGGTACCGGTAAAAAGGTTCGCGTACTCGCAATCTGCAAGGGACCTAACGAGGAGCTTGCAAAAGAAGCGGGCGCAGACTATGTTGGTGCAGAGGATATGACACAAAAGATCCAACAGGAAAACTGGATGGATTTTGACGTGCTGATTACAACTCCCGATTGCATGGGTCTGGTTGGCCGTCTCGGTAGGGTTCTCGGTCCGCGCGGCTTGATGCCTAACCCCAAGGCAGGTACGGTAACTCCCGATATCGCGAAAGCGATCAAGGAAGCCAAGGCAGGTAAGATTGAGTACCGTCTGGACAAGACAAATATTATTCACTGCCCGATCGGTAAGATCAGCTTTGGCGCTGAGAAGCTCGGTGAGAACCTCGGTACCCTTATGGAGGCTATCCTCAAGGCGAAGCCTACCGCAGCAAAGGGTCAGTATGTGCGTTCTATCGCTGTTGCTTCTACCATGGGGCCCAGCGTTAAAATCAATCCCGCTAAATTCGGCGCATAATGGAGCGTCATACAGGGCTCATGCGATACGGTAAATGTTGCCGTATCACAAAATAGTTTAATATGAGCTAACGGTCAGGATGAGAGATATAGTAAACGTTGTCTGAAAAGTGGAAAGTCGATATTGGATAAAACCTTATTGTTGGACACCTGACGTAATCTTTCGTCCCAGCCTATCTGCTCGTCTTAAAAATGCTGTTCTAAAGACAGCAGGTGCGTAAGCGTAAAGGAGAAATCCGCCTGCCGAGGAAAATGCAATAGGATTATTGTATTTTGCTGCCGTCCGAGGAATATTTCGGACGGCGTTTTTTTGAACCGCGATAAATCATTTTACGGAGGTGAAACTTTTTGCCCAGTCAGAGTGTTTTAGAGCAAAAGAAAGCAATTGTTGCAGAGCTCACCGAGAGATTGAAGAACTCCGTTACAGGCGTTGTTGTCAGCTATAAGGGTATCAATACCGAGGATGACACCAAGCTCAGAAAGGAGTTGCGTGAGAACAACGTTCAGTATACGGTTGTTAAGAATACGCTTCTTTCCCGTGCCTGCGAGGAGGTAGGTCTGGATGATCTTAAGCCCGTGCTCGAGGGTACGACTGCTCTTGCAACTAGCGACAGCGAGTATGCTGCCGCAGCAAGAATTCTTTGCGGATACGCGAAGGAACACGATAACTTCAAGGTGAAGTCAGGTTATCTTGACGGTGCAGTTGTAGATATGGATACCATTATCGCTATCTCTAAGCTGCCCACCAGAGAGGTTCTTCTTGCAAATGTGCTCGGCGCATTCCAGGCGCCCATCGCTGCGTTCGCGCGCGTGATGCAGGCTGTTGTGGACGAGGGTGGCTTTGATGCCTGTCTCGACAAGAAAACAGCAGAGGAGGCTCCCGCTGAGGAAGCTCCTGCAGCGGAATAATGGAGTCCGCGCTTATATTTCTTAAATTAACGATATCATATTGGAGGTAATTTACAATGGCATCAGAGAAAATCACTGCTATTATTGAAGAATTAAAGGGCCTCACAGTTCTCGAGCTTTCTGAGCTGGTACATGCTGTTGAGGATGAGTTTGGTGTAAGTGCAGCTGCTGCTGTAGCTGTTGCCGGTCCTGCAGAGGGTGGCGCTGCTGCTGCTGCAGAGCAGACTGAGTTTGACGTAATCCTGAAGAATCCCGGCGGCAACAAGATTGCTGTTATCAAGGAGGTTCGCGCTGTTACTGGTCTCGGTCTGAAAGAGGCGAAGGCTCTCGTTGACGGTGCTCCCAAGACCCTTAAGGAGCAGGCTTCTAAGGAAGAGGCTGATTCTATTAAGGAGAAGCTCGAAGCTGCAGGCGCTGAGATCGAAATTAAATAAATTCAATTCAGTTTGTGTATCGGGACAGGAGTTTTGTGCTCCTGTCCTTTTTTGCTTTGCAGGTATTTCCCTGTTGAAGCAGAAAGAAATCCCGAGCATTGCCGGGATTTCTAATAAGGTGATTAAATGATAAATCCGCCGTTGACCCCCAGAACCTGTCCGGTGATAAATTTTGCGCGGTCAGAGCAGAGAAATACGGCTGCATTGGCTATATCCTGTGGCGTACCGAGGAGGTTGAGCGGTGTATCGTTTTTCAGTTCCAGAATCGTTTCCTGATCAAAGGATGCCATCATGTCCGTCATTACGATGCCGGGTGCAATACAGTTGACGCGGACGCCGCTGAGACCAACTTCCTTGGCAAGCGCTTTTGTCATACCAATTATGCCTGCTTTTGCAGCGCTGTAGTGTACCTCGCAGGATGCTCCGACTTGCCCCCACATGGAACTGATATTGAGGATCGCACCGTTGTGAAGCGGCAACATCGTACGGCACAGTGCCTCCCTGCAGCAGTAAAATGTGCCGCTGAGATTGGTATCGAGCATGGTGCGCCAATCTGCGTCTGTGATATCCGTAAAAAGCTTTTGTTGTGCGATGCCCGCATTGTTTACGAGGATGTCTGTGCCGCCAAACGTGTCGTCTATGATGTCAAAAAGGTGCCGAACGCTATGGGGGGCGGCGATATCTGCATAAATGGCAAGCGTTTGTACGTTGAAGCGTTTATGCAGCTGTTCGGCAAGCTGTTCAGCCTGCTTTTTTTGTGTGTGAAAATGGACGGCGACGCGGTAGCCGGCTTCGGCAAAGGAGGTGCAGAGCGCATTTCCAATTCCGCCTGCGCCGCCGGTAATAAGTACAGTTTTCATGCTGATCAAAGAGAATAATGATGGATATGTCGTTGTTTATCGGTCGCCTATTTTTTTTTAAATCCGTCCTTCAGGCTGACGCTGCGATTAAAAACCAAATGATTCGGTGAACTGTCTTTGTTGTCTACGCAAAAGTAACCGAGTCGCATGAACTGGAAGCTTTGCGGCGCAGAAGCATGCGCGAGGGTTTTCTCCGCTTTGCAATTTGTCAGTACATCAAGGGATTTTGGATTGAGGTAGTCGAGGAAGCTGCCTTCCTGAGCGTCAGGATCGGATACGGTGAAGAGATTGTCATACAGGCGTACCTCTGCATCGACGTAATTATCTGCGTCAACCCAGTGAATTGTACCGCGTACTTTTCTGCCGTCGGGCGTATTGCCGCCGCGCGTTTCGGGATCATATTCGGCATATACCTCTGTGACCACTCCGTTTTCATCTTTTTTACAACCGGTACACTTGACAATATAAGCCGATTTCAGACGAACCTCATTGCCGGGATAGAGACGCTGATATTTTTTGATCGGTTCCTCCATGAAATCCTCTGCTTCAATCCAGCATTCACGGGAAAAGGTAACTGTCCGTGTGCCGTCCTCGGGATGATTGGGATTATTTTCTACCTCAAACTGTTCACTTTGACCGTCGGGATAGTTGGTGACGATCAGTTTGACAGGATGCAATACGCACATTACGCGCGCTGCATTCTCGTTGAGGTCGTCGCGCAGGCAGTGCTCGAGGAAGCTGTATTCTACGATGGAGTTAACCTTAGAGACGCCGATTTGATCAATAAAGGAGCGAATCGCACGCGGAGTGTAGCCTCTCCGGCGTAGACCGCAGAGGGTGGGCATGCGCGGATCATCCCATCCGGTTACATGATGATTTTCTACCAATTCGCGGAGTTTGCGCTTGGACATGACAGTATTGTTGATACCCAAACGCGCAAATTCAATCTGGCGCGGCTTGCCGGGTGCAGAGATATGATGAATCACCCAGTCGTAGAGCGGACGGTGATCCTCAAATTCCAGTGAACAGAGTGAGTGCGTGATGCCCTCCATGGCATCCTCAATCGGATGAGCAAAATCATACATCGGATAGATACACCATGAATCGCCTGTTCTGTGGTGGTGCAGGCGATTGATACGATAGATAACGGGGTCGCGCATATTGAAGTTACCGGAGGCGAGATCGATTTTTGCGCGGAGGGTCATACTGCCGTCGGGAAATTCTCCGGCTCTCATGCGCGCAAAAAGATCGAGGCTTTCGGCAATCGGTCTGTTGCGGAAAGGACTTTGCGCAGGCGTTGTGGTGTCACCGCGGTAGGCACGCATTTGGTCGGGAGTCAGTTCACAGACATAAGCGAGTCCTTTTTCAATCAGCTCGACAGCGAACCCATACATTTGCTCAAAGTAATCCGAGGCAAAGAAAAAGCGGTTCTCCCAGTCGAATCCCAGCCAGTGAATGTCTTCCTTGATGGCGTCTACGTATTCCACGTCCTCTTTGGTGGGATTTGTGTCATCCATGCGCAGATTACAGATTCCATTGTATTTTTCGGCAGTGCCGAAGTTGATGCATATAGCCTTGGCGTGACCGATGTGCAGATAGCCGTTCGGCTCGGGAGGAAAACGCGTGTGTACCTGCATTCCCTCGCATCTGCCGCCCTCGGCAAGCTCTTCATCAATAAAATCATGAATAAAGTTACCGGTCATAACTTCATTGGGTGTGTTTTCTGACATAGTTGTGCTGCCTCCGTAATTTATTCAAATTTTGCCAAACCGATTTTCAGTCTGCGCATGCTTTCCTCTTTGCCGAGGATGTCGAGAATCTCAATCGCGCCGCCGGGTGTGACGGTTTTGCCTGCGGCGGCAATGCGTACAGGCCACATGACGGTACCGTTTTTCAGCTCTTTTTCTTTTGCCATGTTGATGAGGCAATCGTGAACGGCGTTGGCTGTCCATTCCGGTAAAGCACGCAAACGCTCGCATGCGTCTTGAAGTATGATCGGTGCGTTTTCGAGATTGGTTTTGCTCTTTTTATTGACAAACAAGTCTTTTTCATAGGCGGGAAGTTCCGCAAAAAAGTCCAGCATGTCCGGGATTTGCGTCAGTTGCGTGACACGTTTTTGCAGGATCGCCGCAAATTTTTCAAATGGCATATCTTTTTCGCCGAATACCTGCTTGTAGAAGGGCATGGCAACGGTTGTAAATTCCGCTTCTCCCATCGCTTTAATATATTCGCTGTTGAACCAGCTCAGTTTATCGTAGTCAAAGACAGACGGAGATTTGCTGATGCCTCCGATAGCAAATACCTGCTCCAGTTCGGCAAGCGTGAAAATTTCCCGGTTATCCTTGGGGCACCAGCCGAGGAGAGCAATGTAGTTGATAATTGCCTGCGGCAGATAGCCGTCGTTAATCAGATCATAAAAGCCCGTAGCGCCGTGACGTTTGGAGAGCTTTGAGATGTTGCCGTCTGCGTCCTTGCCCATAATCAGCGGCAGATGAATATAGGTAGGAATCTGCCAACCGAAAGCCTCATAAAGAAGGTTATATTTCGGTGTAGAACTGAGGTATTCGCTGCCGCGTACGACGTGGGTGATACCCATTGTGTGATCGTCGATCACGTTGGCGAAATTATAGGTCGGATAGCCGTCTGTCTTAATCAGAATTTGATCCTGCAATTCGCAGTTTTCGACGGTGATCTCGCCGAATACTGAGTCGGTAAAGGTTGTACTGCCGTCTACCGGCATTTTTTGACGGATTACATAGGGAACGCCCTGCGCAAGGAGTCGGTCAATTTCCTCCTGCGGCAGATCGCGGCAGTGACGGTCATAGCCGCCGCCGACATTCTCGTTTTGAATACCTTCCAGCCGCTCCTTCGTGCAAAAGCAGCGGTATGCTTTGCCTTCTGTCAGCAGTTGTTCGGCGTAGGGAAGGTACATGTCCTTGCGTTCGGACTGAACATAGGGTCCAAATTCGCCGCCAACGTCGGGTCCTTCGTCGTGCTGTAAACCTGCAAGCTTCAGTGTGTTGTAGATAAAATCCACCGCACCCTCGACGAGTCTTTCGCGGTCTGTATCCTCAATACGAAGAACAAATTTGCCGCCCTGCGATTTGGCGACAAGGTATTCATATAGCGCCGTTCGCAGATTGCCGACGTGCATAAAGCCCGTGGGACTCGGTGCGTATCGTGTTCTGACTTTCAACTCAGCCATCCAATCACCCTTTGCATTTAGTATACTCCATTAGTATACCATATTTTCCATGTAAGCACAAGATGAAGCGTGAAAATATGTGTCGATCAAAGGGGAATAAAAGCGTTGACAGTAGCGGAATAATGAGGTATAATATTGTCAACACAAAACAAAATAGAGGTTGACGTAATGGAAGCTAAAACAAAAATAACAACTCTCGCGATGGTGCAGATCGCGCTCTGTACGGCGTTGCTCTGTGTTTCTGCGCTGATTGCGATTCCGCTGCCGATCGGTGTGCCGTTTACACTGCAGGTGATGTCGGTGGTGCTGGTCGCACTCATCCTCAAGCCGCTTCATGCATTGATTGCGCTGATGATCTACATTCTGCTCGGGGTCATTGGATTACCCGTTTTTTCGGGCGGCAAAAGCGGTATTGCCACGGTATTGTCGCCGACAGGAGGGTTTATCATTGGGTTTGTATTGGCTGCTTTTTTGATCAGTCTGCTTAAAGGCAGCCTAAACAGCAAGTATGTGATGGTGAGATATCTCATGATAGCTGTCCTTGTGGGAATTCCGTGCATGTATATCCCCGGCATCGCATTGTATATGGTATATACAGGAGCAGATTTGCTCAGCGCAGTTGCCACGCTTACCTCGGTGTTTATTATTTTTGATCTGGCAAAATGCGTTATTGCCGCACTGATTGCCGTTCCGTTGAACAAGGCACTGGCAAAAATACAGTAAAATAACCGCCGCGCTGTTTGTTGCATGACAGCGCGGCGGTTGTGTTTCATTGGAAAATAATGGAAAACCAGCCCCAAACCTATTTTTCGTTTTTTTTCGGGTTGATTTGCACCATAACGTGCTTGACCTGCGGAAAGTTATTTTTTATGTTGATACGCACCTGTTCGGTGATTTGGTGCGCGGCGAAAACGTTTAATCCGCCGTCAACGATAATTTCGATATCCACATAGATTTTGTTGCCGAAAACGCGTGTGCGCAGCTTGTCGAGATGCTCTACGCCGTCTACTGAGGCAGCGCAAATGCGGATACGTGTTTCGGTGATATCGTCACATGAGCGATCGACCATGCGTCTGATCGCGTCATGAAACACATTGTATGCGATTTTGAAGATAAACAGGCAAATAACCAGACTGGCAACCGGCTCGAGAATCGGCACGCCGAATAAAGTTCCGCCGATACCAATGAAGGAGCCCACGGATGAAAACGCGTCGCTGCGGTGGTGCCATGCTTCTGCAGCCAGCGAGGGAGAATCAATGCGTTTAGCATAGAATCTTGTGTAGTGGAACATGGCTTCTTTGATGACGATAGAGGTAACCGCAGCGATCAGAGCGAGAGGGCTTTGGAAGGTCAGGTCGTGATAGGCACCGGTGGAGATACTTTTGATCGCGTCACCGCCGATGGTGCCGCTAGCCAGAAACAACGCTGCAGCAAGAAAGAGCATTGCGACGCACTCGAACCGCTCATGACCGTAGGGATGGTCGGAATCGGATTCACGTGCGGACAGACGGACGCCTGCAATTACAATCACCCCGCTGAAAACATCGGAGGCAGAGTGGACGGCATCACTAATCATGGCGCCGGAGTGAGAAACAATGCCCGCTGCGAGCTTAAACAATGTCAGCAGGATGTTGCCGATCATTCCGATCAGAGAAACGCGCGTGGCAATTTGCCGGGAGTTTTGCTGTTGTTTCATAGTTTTCTCCTTTTAATCGAAAAGGGAGTACCGCAGACGGGGGTGTGTATGGCAACCGGAATGGTATATCATATGATGACGGAATTCAAAAAATGAATTGTAAAATATCCGAACCCGTCTCCGAGGGGAGAAGGATTCGGATATCGTTTTATTGTTGAAAATCTATTAGAACAATAAGATCTTGTTTATTATGCTGTGGCTGCTTGCTTGGCTTCGTGTTGCTTTTTCAGTTCTGGAAGCTCTTTGTCGAACTTAAAGATCATGAACAGAATAATCGTGATGATGATGCAGATGATCGGTACGACGGTAAAGCCGATCTGAATAAAGAATTTTGTCGT
This sequence comes from Ruminococcus sp., assembly GCA_017433905.1. GTDB lineage: Bacteria > Bacillota > Clostridia > Oscillospirales > Acutalibacteraceae > Ruminococcoides. The sequence goes on from JAFRGI010000024.1 coordinate 35,651, forward strand.
ATCGGACTGCACAGACAAAGCAGGATTATATCCGCCTGCATTCATCAAACCCACCATGATCATACCGTTGAATGCAAAGGTCAGTTTCGCCAGGAAGCTGTCAAAGCAGGACAGGAAGCCTGCTGCACGAATACCGGTTTTTAACTCGGTATATTCAATGACGTCGGCAAGCAGCGAGAATCTCATGCCCATGAGATAGCCGAGAGCGAACCACAAAATTGCCGTGCTGATGAGAATCAGTGGCACGTTCGTGCCGCTGAATAAGAACAGGACATTGGCGACTAAAGCGGCAATATTCATCACAATGCAGGAATTTTTCTTGCCTATTATACTGCAGAAGAAAGGAATGGTCAACTGTCCGACAGGCATAAAGATTGAGGTAACGATTCCCTGTATCGATTGAAGGGCGTTGTATGGCATGTCGCCGATATCACCGACATACCACTGGTAGTAATACACTACGCCTGCCTGTTTGATGGCAAATCCAATCAAAAAGATGAACATGGTAACGACAAGCAATATATACTGTCCGTTGATTGCCCTGAAGCCGTCTTTGACATGCATCTTTTCTTGATTTGCCGGTTTGACAATCTCTCTGGTGTTGGCAAAAGAAACGAAGAGCAGGATGACAGCCGGAATCGCGAAAATCAACATAACCCAGAAATATGAATAGGTATTGTGATCGCTGTCGAATTGTTTCAAAAGCAACGGAGCGAAAATCTGTACACAAGCGCTGCCGATGGCTGCCATGACCATGCGGTAGGTTACCAGAATGTTGCGTTCCTTGGGGTCAGACGACAGGCTGGGAAGCAATGCGGAAAGCGGTGTGTTCACGATGGTATAAGCTGTACTGATAAGGTTATATGTCAGGAACGCAAATGTAAGCATTAATATCGATTCGTTTTTTACGATTGTCGGCAAGAGGAATGTAAGGACAGCAGCGAGTCCGAGCGGTATGGCGCCAATCATAAGATAAGGACGTGCCTTGCCGCTTTTCATATTCGTTTTATCGACCACGATTCCCATTAAGATGTCGGTGAATGCATCAATCACCTTAGAGCCCAGAGTAATTAGGTGAAATGCCAATACATCCATTGACAGTCCCTGCGTATAGTAGGAATTCAGATACAGCACTAACATTACCCAAATTAAGTTGCTGGCCATATCGGCGAATCCGTAACCCAACCGCTGTCTCATTTTTGAAAATTTCATGTTTCAATCCCCTAAACCTCTAAATAATTTACTTAAGTTTTCAACAACTATCTCAAGATCTTGTTTATTATATCAAGTTATATGATTAATTTCAACCATTTTTAACAAAAAAACAGTTAATTTTTAAAACTTGTGAATAATAATCGCTTTTTTTTTTTTTTTTTGATTATTTTTTAGTAAAAGACACAAATACATGTACAAAATGCAAAATAGACGTATAGCGGATGTGGGTGATGCACATGACTGCGAAAACAAAAAACATCCAAACCCGTCTCCAACAGGAGGCAGATTTGGATTATCTTCGCTTGTCCTATCCGTATAAAAAAGATTTTTTTCGGCGAGTTTATGTCAGGGACTTGAACCCCCGAAAGAATCTATCTTAGTCACTATCTTGGTCAGTCAGTGACTAAGATAAAAACCACAGTTTTCTACTCGGAAACATATTTTTGCATTTTACTGTTAGGCTTATCCTGGATAGTCAATTTAAGTTTTTCAGACTATGGGAGTTACCAAAAACTAATGTATGATACGAAGTAGTGCCTTATGAAACAGACTTACATTTACGACTGAAAGCATATCTTGTCTCCCGAATGACTCCTGTATATCAATATCTATTCTATCGTTGTCACCCGAAGAAAAATCATAGTGTGCTTTTCTTCCTGTCGGAGCAGACAGCCATGTTCCTCCATCAGGAGTGTATGCTCCGTGATTTATCCTTATTTTTCCTTCAATAACTTCGACGCACAGTGTATTTATTCCCATTTCAACCGGTATTCGCAGGCAGTGCTGTCCTTTCAATACTATAAGTTCGCCAAATACAAGCTCCTTCATTAATTTTCACCACCTATCAACTTTTTATGTGTTCTATCTATCCCGATTGCTCCAAGCGGAGCTGTTATCAGTATCGCAAGCACCGC
>JAFRGI010000025.1 GCA_017433905.1 Ruminococcus sp.
TTAATCTCGATTCAGATACGCTAACGTATTCGTGAATCTACTGTGCGTACTTCTTCTGTACGCTGTAATTTCTCTTTGAGTTTCCCTCAAAGTTCATTACGGGTTCTTCTTTGCTTCGTTGTTCAATTTTCAAGGTCCTGTTGTTCGGTTTCCACAACAAAACTAACTTCGTTTTGGTGATTCTTCACACTTGCGCGAGGTGTTTTGTTCAATCGAACATTGCTATTATACGCCTTTAATCCACAAAAGTCAAGGCTTTTTTAAAAAATTTTTCGGGAAAATGTGTTTTTCTTTTTCGTTTGTGTTTTTTTGACTTATTTTCTATTTCAGCCACAATATCTGGTATTCTAATTCAACGCTTTAACACATTAATAGGGCCTGTACGCACCGCATATTTCTTCGCTGCCGAATAAAAAAAGACCGGTTTTTCATCTACCAGCCTTTATTCTGTCACTCATAAAACCCTTTGAATTTGGTAACGATTTCTTCGCGAAGCGCATATGGTTCGCTTTCAGTATTGTCCTCCTGAATATTTCTATCCGTGTAAATCATCAAATATTTCTCGTTATTCGAAAGAATCGCGTTGACTTTGGGCAAATCCAGAATAGCAAACGAACCATTCTCCTTAACGGATTTGATCACCTCATCTGAAGTCGCGTTCATTTTCTCGGGAACGTATTCGTAAATTTCGATCGTGGCAGATTTTTTTGTCTGCTCGTTAAACTTTCTGCCCTGAGCTGCGCCTATCAAGTCGCTGTCCATCGTCGCATAGGTGATGTCCACGTTGTCCTCCATGGGATTGATGTATCCAAAAGAAGCAAGATAATTGCAAAGTCCCGTAAAATTATTTTCATAATCGGCAGCGTTCTGGCTTTTGGCTTCGTCGCCCGTAGCAACCGGCGTTTTCTGTCCCATTCCGAAGCATCCCGTAGCAAATACGGAAATCATCATAGCTGCCACGAATGCAGCAATTATTTTTTTCATTCGATATCCTTCCTTTTCAAAAAATAGGTGATGCAATTTATAACATCACCTATTATACATGAAAACGTCCGAGAAATCAATCATTTTCTGAAAACCCTCGAATTTATGACAGAACGTACACATTTACGTCGCGTCTTCCCCAGTTGCAGCAGGCGTCATACGAAAAGTAAAAGACGTCAACGACTGCGGAACCATCCATCAGTGCTCCGCCCGTATCCGTCGCCGTTGCATAACCATAGACGCGGCTGCCGTCCGTTGCTTCGACATAGACCTTGGAGCCGTATGGGATCAGCGAGGGATTGATAGCGACGCAGCCCTCCTGCACAGCGTTGCCCGTTGCTGTCAGCGCACCTGCAGGAGCAGTGTACGCTGTACCCGATCCCGTCAACTTATACCGGTAAGGTACCTTCACTCCGTTTTCGTCGGTAAATGTCCCTGCTCCGCCGGCTTCGGAGGCCCCCTTTGTTCCGACAAGGGTTACCTCGTCAACTGGCTTTTTAACGATCTTTTCCGTGACCGTTTCGCTGCTGTCGCGCTTGCCGTCGATATACTTTACACGTTTGAGAATCGCTTTCTCTCCCACGGATCCCTCGGTTTTTATTTTGGTTTTTCCAAGCTCCACTTCGTCGGAATTTTCTTTCACTTTTTCATACGGAACCGATTCGGAAACGGTTTCCTCCCTATAGGTAACGCGCTTAATCGTCACTGCGTCTGTTTCCTTTACGGAATCCGTACGTTTAACGCTGAGAATATCCTCTCTGCCGAGCTCGACACCTGCGAGCGTCAGGGCTTCCTCCACCGTTACCTCGGGGAGCATCATTTTTTTGGTTTCGCCGTCGGCATTCACGGAAACCTGCTTTGCATCATAGACACGGATCTCCGTGTCGCCTGTGATCTCGGCGTCTGCGCCGGGCACGGAGATCTGATTTTTACCGAGAGAAATATGCGCCTCACGGAGCAGGCGGGACACCGTATCGCCGCTTTGAGCCAGCAGCTTACAGGTATCGTCTCCGTCGTTGACGGTCACCTCGTAAGCGGACAGCACGTGGAATTCTCCGTCATTGCTGAGATAATCATAAATCTTATTTTCGGTTATTTCGGCGCCGGGCAACGCGATACTTTCATCGGGTTCCGCAGCTGCCTCAGCAACGGCAAACGCCGAAACGCACAACATGACCGATGTAAGCACCAGCACGCCGGCTTTCGTTAAATATTTTCGTCTGAAACTGTTATGAGCCAAATTAAAACACTCCTTTTTGGACGCAAACATTTCCTTTTTGCAAGTAAACAAAGCCGTTTCACCTTGCAATGTGACGCATTATAACGCGCCTCTTTGTATACGTCAACTCAAAAGAGTGTTTTATTTTTGTATATTATTTACAACGAAATCAGATATTTTTTCACAAAGGAATTTTTTTATTCTTTCTTCGCAAACTGTTTCCTGCAAAAAATTGTTCAATTTGCAAGAATCTCAAAGTCACGCACCAGAGGACAGTTTTGGGACTCCGGCGGGCGCTTTCTCCTCTCCTTTTTAATCCATTATTTACTAAAAAGCTTTCTATAAAACAGCGGGGCGAAAGCAGGCGATTCGGGAAACGGTATTCATCCCGGAAGGGATGAGGGCGAAAACGAACTCGAAAAACCGACTTACGGTGCCGCACCGTTCTTTCTGCCCGAAATCAGTATTTTTTTGTACTGTGCAGGCGTGCAGTTATACACCTTTTTACACTGTGTAATAAACGATTTGACATTAGCAAAACCGTTTTCCATTGCCGCTGCAGAAACCGTCGCATTGCCGGTCAGCATATCGTTGATTGCACTTTCAAGCCTGAGATTTGCCAGATACTCCGAAAAACTGACCTGCGTTACATTTTTAAAATACTTAGAAAAATATGACGGGGAAAGATTAACAACAGAGGAGATTTCCCCGAGTGTGATTTCACGCCGATAATTGTCGTTAATATAGGCTATTGCCGTCTTAGCGTAGGAGAAATCACGCTTTGACAGCGCTGCCGAATCCGATGCCCTCCGAAAGCACATACAGTACCGCAGCAGCAGGTAATATACCTTATTAATATAAGAAATCTGCAGCAGCGACGCATAATCGCTGTTTTGATCCACTTCGGAAATTTGTTGAAGCAGAGCGGAAATTTGTTCGTATACGCCGCGGTTTTCACCGATATCAAAAAAGACGCTGTCGATGCTTTTGCAAAACATGCGAATATATTCGAAAGAAAAATTGATACAGAGAAGCCTGCATTCCGTGCCGACAACCGGACGAACAAGGTGAACGTCCTCGCTGTTAAACAGAATAAAGTCACCCTCCTCAACGATTTGAAACTCTCCGTTGCAGCTGCACTCGCTTCTGCCCTCTATCACATAGACCAATTCGGGTTCACGGTGCCACTGCAGCTCTGTTTTGCGGGTTTCGGATGAAAGATTGAGATACATGATTGTTGCAGGAATATTCTTATCATAATTAACAACATCATATTGATAGTCCATTTGCCGTTTTTCTCCTTGCTTTGATGTTGAAAAAAGCTATGTTACCACGGTTTGACCGCACCTGTCAGCTCCGTGACGCTTTGTATGTTATTTTCGTCGAGGAATCGATTCACTCCTTCGGAAATTTTTATCGGTGCATACGGGTCGGAAAAGAGCACGGTACCGATTTGCAGCGCCGTCGCGCCTGCGAGAAGCATTTCGATCGCATCCTCCCATGTTGTGATGCCGCCCATGCCGATAATCGGAATTTTGACTGCATTGCTGACCTGCCAGACCATTCTCACTGCGACAGGAAAAACCGCCGCGCCGCTGAGACCTCCTGTATTGTTGCGGATAATCGGTCGGCGGGTATAGATATCAATTTTCATGCCCGTGAGCGTATTGATCATAGAAAGCGCATCCGCTCCCTCTGCTTCCGCCGCCTGCGCAATAGAGGCGATGTCGGTCACGTTGGGGCTGAGCTTGACCACCAACGGTTTGCGACAGTGCGCACGCACGGCGCGCGTAATATGGGCGACGGATTCGCAGCTCGTGCCAAACTGTACGCCACCGCTCTTGACGTTGGGACAGGAAATATTCATTTCCATCATATCCACATCCGTTTCGCTGAGCTTTTCCGCCATCCGGCAATATTCCTCCACGGTATTACCTGCGATATTGGCAATAACCACCGTGCCCTGCTCTTTGAGCCAAGGCAAATCGTCCCGGATAAATGCGTCTACACCCGGATTTTGCAGTCCGACTGCATTGAGAATACCCGAAGGCGTCTCCGCGATACGCGGCGGCGGATTGCCGTCGCGCCGCATGAGGGTTATGCCCTTGCAGGAAATGCCGCCCAACCGGGACAGCGGATAAAACTCACTGTACTCCCTGCCGAAGCCAAAGGTTCCCGAAGCAGCGATCAGCGGATTGGCGAACGAAACGCCGGCAACCTGAACAGATAAATCAGCCATTCCACACTACCTCCTCTGCGTTGAATACAGGACCGTTTTTGCAGACATGCTGCATAAGCTCCTCACCGTTTTTTTGCACCCTGACCGCACACACCAAGCATGCGCCGACGCCGCACGCCATACGCTCCTCGAGTGAAACCTGACAGGGCTTTCCGAACTCCTTGCACAGCTCGGCGATTGCCCGGAGCATCGGAAGCGGACCGCAGGCGCATATTTCATCTACCTGCTCCATTTTTTCACGCAGCAGCCCGGTCACAAATCCCTTTTTGCCCACACTGCCGTTGTCTGTGCAGAGCAGCGGCTCCGCGCCCGCCCGACGAAAATCGTCCTGCAAAATGACCAGAGAAGCATCGCGAAAGCCCGTAATCACCAACGGATCTTCGCATTTTGCAGCGGTATACAGCATAGGCGGAACACCGATTCCGCCGCCAATCAGCGCGTAGCGCCTGCCGCTTTGGATGCGGAAGCCGTTCCCGAGCGGCGCGAGCACATCGACAGACGCTCCGGGCTTCATCTGTGACATGATGCGCGTTCCCTCTCCTTTTACCTGATAAACCAACCGCAGCACGCCGTTACGCGCGTCGCAGACGGAAATCGGGCGGCGCAGACTTTTTCCCGGCACATAAACATGCGCAAACTGTCCGCAGACAACGGGGATTTTGTTTTCTCCGTACGCGAGTTTCATATCAAAAATACCTGCAGCGATTTCTTCATTGGAAATCAACCCCAACTGACGGACGTCATATTTCATCCTACCATATCCTTTCAAAAATATTTGTGCATTCTTTGTATTTCCGCGCGGCTTCCGCTCTGCTTACCGGTAATCCAGACTGAACGCAGCAACGTTCATCTGCTCATAAGCATAAACCATACAGGCGTCGCTGAGCTGATGGCTACCGTCGTTAACGGCATTGCAGCCCGCAAACCAATTCGCGGCATAGCTGTCGATGATTTTGGTCACAGTATCGTCATAATCAAGAGAACCGCTGATTCGAAACGCAAAGGATCCCTTTCCGGCTGCAGCAGCATACACAAGCGATGACTGCAGATCTTCGCAGTCATCGAGATCGCTGAGCAGCGGAATGCTGTAGTGAAAATAGTTGTAGGTTTCGGCAGTGCAGTCAGGAATGAAGGCGTTATAAAAATCCGCTTCTCCCTCTCCGCCGTAGACGGGATTGATGGTATGATCCTTCTTGATCTGCTCCGTCGTCACATTAAAGTAGAGATGCTTTTCGATATCGGTAAGAACGTAATCGGCGTCCTCCGGCTTAAAGTCGTTCCATGTGGGATCCACATAATACCATTCATTGTCCAGACAAACGGCATCCCAGATATGATTTCCGTCCATTGCGGAATCGCTGCCCTCGCAGGTTCCGTTTATCGGCACACAATCGATCTGCGCACAACTGCACAACAGCTGAAACGCGCGGGCATATCCCTCGCAAACAGCTTTTCCCTCCACGAGCGCCCCGTAAGCGTTCTGCGCGTTGCCGACCGGCTTTTCTTTTTCTGCTGCCGTCGTATCATATTCACACCGGCTAATCAGCGTGTCGTTGATATACAGCTCTTTTTCGTAGTCGGAAAGTCCCTCGGGCATCGCGCCGATGATTTCGTCAACCGTACGCTCAAAGGTTTCTCTGGCGTCTGCCAGTTCGTCGCCTTTGACAGAAAGAAGTAAATTGATCTCCGTATAGGTGGCATAGGTAATGTATTCATATCCGTAGCTGTCGTCGATCCAAAACACCTCGGGATGGTCGGATTTATACATCTCCAAAACATCGCTCACATAATCCGTCGTGCCGTCGTTGTCAACGGCAAAATGCGGCGCGTTTCCATCCTCCAGACAGACGTCGAGAATAGAATAAATGCGACGTTCCTCGTCGCTTTTCAGCGCCCGGTAGCCGTAACCGGAGAGATCCTCGCGCCGCTGTTCCGCCGCGCTTTCCACAACGGGATCATTCGTCGATTCTTCCACCAAAAAAGAGTTGATAAACCTGAAGGGATGACACGCTGTCAAAAAAGCCATACAAACAACCACCGATACGGCAAAAAACATTTTTTTCATACTCATCACTGATAATCCAATTTCAAAACAAGACAATGTGTCTTTTGGTACAAATACATTTTCGTAGCCGGATTCAACGCAGGTTTGCCTCCGTTATAAAAGTTCACGCCTTCTATCCACAGGCAGCCGTAATGATTGGCAACAGCCTGCACGGTCCGGTCATAATCCATGTTGTCGCCGATGCGAAAATCTACCGTCCGATCCCCTTTTTTTGACGCCGCGATCAATACGGCAAGGATGTCATTGTCGTCGTCGAGATCGGTAATGACTGTTCCGGTTTTGTTGTAATAATTATACGCTGTCGCACTGCACACCGGCGCGATAACATTGCCGCAGCCGTCTCTCCACGAGGGATCGTCTGTATACAGCGGATTTATCGTACGAGTTTTCTCGATTTCCGCAGAGGTGATATTAAAATACGCGTGAGCGGAATTAATATCGTTGAAATCATTCCACGTCACATCCGTATAGTACCATTCTCCATCCAGCTTGACACAGTTCCACTGATGAAGCGTATTCTCTTCCGTATTGTTTTCTTCTCCGTCCGTTTTGGTTATGTAACCGAAAACAGATTCACACGAAATACCGGCGCGGTTGCAAAGCAGCTGAAAAGCAGCGGAATACCCTGCGCACACCACCTTGCCGTTCATCAGCGCGCCGTACGCGTTTGCGCGCATGGAAGCTTTTTTTTCGTGGTCATATGTCAGCGTCTTTGTCAAATAATCGTTAAAATACAGCTCTATTTCATAGTCGGACGCCTGTTCCGGCGCGTCCGATATGATTTTTTCCACTCGATCGGAGAGCTGCTTCTTCATCTCCTGCAACGTATCTCCCGCAAATGCAAACATAAACTCCACATTCATGGCGCTGCCGTAATCCCAGTAATGATATCCCGCGCTGTCCGCAGGCAGCCAGAACACTTCCGGATGATCCGTAAGATACGCGCGGTGGACACGCCGAAAATCCTCATGGCTGCAGCCAACATAAAACTGCTGCGGATCGCTTCTTGCTATTTCTTCGTCTATGATATCGTAGACGTTCTGCAAATCAGCATCCAGACTGTCGTAACCGTAAGTCATAACGGTACGCGCGCGATTCGCCGTCAGCTTTTTCTCTCCGAGATCACGCTGCGGCAACTGCGGAACGCCGCGGAACAGATACCCTGCATTTGACAGCGGCACGCCGCTCACGCTCAGCGCTAACAATGTCATAGACAAAACAAAAACGACCAAAACGACAATAACCATTATCTTTCTGATCCTTGGACTCACACAATCACCTTTTCATTTATAGATATACATTGTAATTTTATCCTATTTTTGCTATTTCGTCAATTGCATTTCCCAACTTTTTATGATATATTATGAAATTGTAGACAACTTTTCTGAATATTCTGACGGAGGAATCTTTATGAAAACAAAGTCGCTCCACTTTACTGCGCAGGCAGCGATCATCGCTGCGCTTTACGCCGTACTGACTATTCTTCAAAACATCATTTTTCCGGGATCCGCCTCTGCGGCAATCCAATTCCGTATCAGTGAAGCGCTGACCATTCTGGCTGTTTTTACACCTGCCGCTATCCCCGGTCTGACTATCGGGTGTATCATCGCCAATCTCTCCTCTATCTCCCTTTTCGGTCCGCTCGATATCATTTTCGGTTCTCATGCCAGCTTGTTCGCCGCAACTGCGATGCATCTCCTGCGGAACATCCGTTTCTTTCATCTGCCTGTTTTGGCTGCGCTGATGCCTGCTCTCTTTAACGGTCTGATCATCGGCTTTGAAATCGCTTTTTTCTTTACGGACGCTGGATTTTCGCTCGGCGGTTTTTTCTTTGCCGGCGCCTTCGTCGCCCTCGGAGAACTCGCCGTACTCTTTCTTCTCGGACTGCCGCTCTGCGTTATGATGGAAAAAAGCAACATACACAAAATCTTTTTTCAAAAGCAGTAAGCTTCCGCGCTTCCCGATTTGACAATTCTGTCACAACGGTTTACAATATGTATATCAAAATAACGAGGTTATTCATATGAAAATATTACGATTGTTTGCATCTCTCTCTCTGGCTGCGCTGACAGTTATACCGCTTGCCGCATGCGGAGAAAACAATACTTCTTCCGAAATGGAATCCACTGTCGCCGTCACCGAGACGGCACGGGACGAAACGACCTCCGCTTTCTCCGACACAACAGTCCCCGATACGGAATTTGATCTCAAAAGCCTGCACGCTATCCATGATAACGGCAACGATTTTGCCGGCGCGTGGCACATCACCGAACGCGATGCCGGCGATACCTACAGCAGCTTCACCTATGTTTTTGACGGAAACACCTCTTCTTATCTGATCACAGGATCAATGGGATATATCAGCAAATACGAGATTAATCCCGATATCAAGCAAATGGCAAGCCAGATGATGTTCGGCATCAACGGCAAATACACCTATGCGTTCTCCGACGATAAAAACACGGTGACGCTGACCGATACCGGCACCAAAAAAAACACCACACTCGAAAAATATGCGTCCTTCTCCTGCATACCGACTCCCGAAGCCGACCCGGAGATTGACAGCGAGCTGGTTGGCGCCTGGAAGAACGAAAACGGCACTTATCTGTACTTTGACAACCGCGGTATTATGTATGAAACCATTCAAGGCTTAAGCTTTACGTTCTATAACTATTCCGCCGAAAACGGAAAAGTTCATCTTCATTATTTCAATCCAGACGAAACAACCGAAGAAGCCTCCTACAGCACCGACGGCAACACGCTGACCTACAACGGTTCTACGTACGAACATATCGACGCAAGCGAATTAGTATGAGGTCATTTTCCGTCAATTGTTATCTTTGCAAAAACACAAGCTGCCGCTCAAGCTATACATAAATAAGACGTAAGAGACAAAATCCCTTACGTCTTATTTTTATGGAATCAATTATGAAAGAACAAAAGCGCCGGCTTATTTCAGAATGGATATTGCGTCGAGGATGGTTTTTTCCATCGCTTCTTGTCCGTATTTATCCACCTGCATTTTATCCTTTGCGCCGTGCGTCAGACAGCCGGCGCCGCCGATACAACCGCCGACACAAGCCATACCTTCGATAAAGTTTGCTTTCAAAAGATTTTTGCTTTTCATTGTCAGCGCTTTTTTACATTCCTCAATACCGTCGCAGGAAATCGCATTCAGTTCAAAATCATCGAGCCCCTGCTCCTTCAATCCCTCGGCAACCGCGTCGGCAAGTCCGCCGCACCGGGCGAATATTCTGCCGAAATACGAAGCGTTGTCGAGCACACCTTCCTCCAGTGTAGTAAGGTCCATATCACGGCTGTCAAAAAGCGCCTGTAACTCCTCAAACGTCAGAATCGAATCAACATAGGGCTTTACGGCATCGAGCTGAACCTCCATCTTTTTTGCCGTACACGGTCCAATAAAAACAATTTTTGCATTTGGCGTTGTCTCTTTGATATACTTGGCTATGGTCGCCATCGGCGAAAGATTGTAAGAAACATGCGGTTTAAGCTGCGGAAACGACTTGTTGATGTATTCCACAAAGGCCGGACAGCAGGAACTGGTCAAAAATCCCGTTTCCGCAAGCTCCTTTGATTCCGCCTGCGCCACCATATCCGCGCCGAGAGCAGCTTCTACGACAGCATGGAACCCCAGCTCCTTCAGTCCGGTAACCACCTGACCGAGTTTTGCATAAGTAAACTGACTGGAAATAGACGGCGCCACAACAGCATAAAGCCTATTGTTTTTTTCCTGCGCGCATTTTTTGAGCAATTTTATCACATGCAGAATAAAAGATTTGTCGGTAATGGCGCCGAACGGACACTGATAAACACATGCGCCGCATGCAATACACTTTGAATCATCGATCTGCGCCGCCCCGTTATCATTAATGCTGATAGCCTTAATCTTGCAGGCATTTTGACAGGGGCGTTTGCGGTTGGCAATAGCGGAAAACGGACACACCTTGGCACACTGACCGCATTCTACGCATTTGCTTTTATCAATATGAGCCACATGATTGTAGTCAAAGGAAATGGCGCCGCGTCTGCAAACATCCTCGCAGCGGTGAGCCAGACAGCCGCGACAGGAATCCGTGACCTCATAGCCGGCTGCCGGACATTCGTCGCATGCAATATCAATGACCTCTATTACATTTTGACGGTCAGAATTGCCGCCCATGGCTATCTTGACCCGCTCCGCAAGAATCGCCCTCTCTTTATACACACAGCAGCGCATGGACGGCGTTTTGCCGGGAACGATTATTTTCGGAATATCCAGCACGTTCTCCAACAACGTATCATTCCATGCCTGACGCGCGACCTCGCGCAACACCTTGTATTTCAGATGCTGTACCTTGGTATCAAATTTTCTTAGCTTATTCATTCGCGTTCACCTAAAAATATCTGACCTTGATGCGTTTGCCCATCAGCTTGAGCTGCTCTGAAAGCTTCTGCACCAATTTCATTTTGATGTTGAAATAATATATCGGCAAATCGTTTTTTACATTAGGGCTTGTTTAATCAACCGCGGAATGCACAAAAGCGACTGTCGTGCAAAACAGCCGCTTGGGATGATAAATGGTACTAACGCTTAAAGCAACACCGCACAGTTTTTTATCTGTACGGGGTCTGGATTGTTTTTGGCTCCCCCTCCGCTATTTTTCTTGTGATTTCCAATCAGCTTTATGAGCACAACCGCCTTTCGGGCTGCCCGTTTTTTGGGGGGAGGGGGCTTTTATACGACAGCCCCCTCGTTAATCCATTATCACGCAATCAGGTCGCGTCCTCGAAGGAAGCAATTCTGGAGAGGTGCGCATACTTCTGCTCGGCAACCTTCTCTGCCTCTGCAAAGAGCTTCTCTGCTCTCTCGGGGAATGCACGGGTGAGCGCATTGTAACGAACCTCGCCCATAATAAAGTCGCGGTAGGACGCCGTAGGAGCCTTGCTGTCGAGCTGGAAGGGATTCCTGCCCTCGGCAGCAAGTCTGGGATCGTACCGGAAGAGGTTCCAGTAGCCTGCCTCGACAGCCTTCTTTTCCTCGAGCTGTGCAATACCCATGCCGCCCTTGATACCGTGGTTGATACAAGGAGCATAGCAGATGATCAGAGACGGACCGTCGTAGCTTTCCGCCTCAACCAGAGCCTTGAGAACCTGGTTGTTGTCTGCGCCCATAGCAACCTGAGCCGTATAAACATAGCCGTAGCTCATGGCAATTGCAGCAAGATCCTTCTTCTTGACAGCCTTACCGGCAGCGGCAAACTGAGCCACAGAGCCGATCGGGGTCGCCTTGGAGGACTGACCGCCTGTGTTGGAATAAACCTCTGTATCGAACACGAGGATGTTGACATTCTCGCCGGAAGCGATAACGTGGTCAAGACCGCCGAAGCCGATATCATATGCCCAACCGTCGCCGCCGAAGATCCACATGGACTTCTTAGCAAGCTCATCCCTGTCAACAAGGGTCTTTTTGACGAGCTCGCCGACCTTTGCGTCATCAACTGCTTTTTCGAGCTCTGCGATCAATGCATCGGTCGCAGGACGAGAGGAGGTGGAATCTGTAATGGTATCGAGATACGCCCCGCAAGCTGCTTGCAGTGCGGCATTGTCCGTAGTGTCCTTGATCTCGGCCACATAGCTGCAGAGTCTGTTGCGGATTGCTTTCTGACCGAGCGCCATACCTAGACCGAACTCAGCGTTATCTTCAAAGAGGGAGTTCATCCACGCGGGACCGTAACCCTTCTTATTGGTGGTATAAGGAGTAGCCGGTGCAGAAGCTCCCCAGATGGAAGAACAGCCTGTCGCATTTGCAATGAACATTCTGTCACCGAAGAGCTGGGTAACCAGCTTCGCATAGGGTGTTTCACCGCAGCCTGCGCATGCACCGGAGAATTCGAGCAGGGGCTGCTTGAACTGACTGCCCTTGACGGTTGTAAACTTAAACTTCTCGCTAACCTCGGGCTTCTCGTCGATGGTCAGACCGTAATCAAAGAGAGCCTGCTTGCTTCTCTGCGAGTCGATGGGCTTCATCACAAGAGCCTTCTCGCCCTTCTTGCCCGGGCAAACCTGTGCGCACGCGCCGCAGCCGGTACAATCGAGTGTGGAAACGGTCATCACGAATTTGAGCTCTTTCAGACCGATCATCGGGATGCCGACCGTTCCCTCGGGTGCAGACGCAACCTCGGCGTCTGTCATGGGAACAGGACGGATAACTGCGTGCGGACATACGATTGCACAGCGGCAGCACTGAATACAATTGTCGGTCTGCCACTCGGGAACATCCACTGCGATACCTCTCTTCTCAAAGGCAGCGGAACCATTGGGGCATGTGCCGTCGATATGATCAACAAACGCGGAAACCGGCAGCTTGTTACCCTTGTACGCGTTGACAGGCTTGAGGATGCCGTTGACATACTCCACAAGAGCGCCCTGACCCTCTGCCTGATCCACAACAGCATCGTCGGCTGCATGGAGCCACTCGGCAGGAATCTCAACCTTCTTAACGTCCTCCATACCGCGGTCAATAGCAGCGTAGTTCATGTCTACGATCGCCTGACCCTTCTTCATGTAGGACTTCTTCGCAGCGTCCTTCATGAACTGCTTGGCTTCCTCAGCGGGAATGATATCGGCAATCTTAAAGAATGCGGACTGCAGAACCGTATTCACACGACCGCCCAAACCAATTTCCTTACCGATCTTGATGGCGTCGATAGTATAGAAGTTGATCTTTCTCTCGGCAAGGATTCTCTTCATCTTGCCGGGGAGGCGCTTGGTGAGCTCGTCAATATCCCACGCGCAGTTGAGCAGGAAGGAACCGCCTTCCTTAAGATCTTCGACGATCTCGTACTTGTCCACATAAGAAGGATTGTGGCAGGCAACGAAGTCAGCCTTGGAAATATAATAGGTAGATTTGATCGGCTGATTACCGAAACGCAGATGCGATACGGTCAGACCGCCGGATTTCTTGGAATCGTAGGCGAAATAGCCCTGCGCGTACATATCGGTATGGTCGCCAATAATCTTGATGGAGTTCTTGTTCGCACCAACGGTACCATCTGCACCGAGACCCCAGAACTTACAGCTGTGCGTGCCTTCGGGAGTGGTGTCGGGATTCTCCGCAACGGGGAGAGAAAGGTTGGTAACGTCGTCGACAATACCGATAGTGAAGCGTTTTTTGGGAGCCTCAGACTCGGCATTTCTATATACGGCGATAATGTCGCCGGGGGTGGTGTCCTTGGAACCGAGACCGTAACGGCCGGCAAATACCTTTACGCCTGCGAACTCGGAATCATTCAGAGCGGCAAGAACATCGAGGTAAAGGGGCTCGCCGATGGAACCGGGCTCCTTGGTTCTGTCGAGAACAGAAATGGTTTTAACCGTCTTGGGCAACTCAGCGGTCATATAGGAACCAACGAAGGGACGATACAATCTGACTTTCAGCAAACCGACCTTCTCGCCTGCAGCGTTGAGATAATCAACAACCTCCTCTGCACAGTCGCAGACAGAACCCATTGCAACGATTACATGCTCGGCGTCAGCCGCGCCGTAGTAGTTGAACGGCTTGTAATCGGTACCGATTTTCTCGTTAACCTTGTTCATATACTCGATCACGACCTCGGGAACCGCGTCGTAGTAGCTGTTACAAGCCTCGCGAGCCTGGAAGAAGATATCATCGTTCTGCGCGGTACCGCGGGTCACGGGATGTTCGGGGTTAAGAGAACGTCTGCGGAATTCCTCTACAGCGTCCCAGTCAAGCATGTCGGCAAGATCCGCATAATCCCACTCCTCGATCTTCTGGATCTCGTGAGAAGTACGGAAACCGTCGAAGAAGTGCAGGAAAGGAACTCTGCCCTTGATTGCAGTGAGGTGAGCAACGGCACCGAGATCCATACATTCCTGGGGATTGTTGGAACAGAGCATCGCATAACCTGTCTGGCGGCAGGCATAAATATCGGAATGGTCACCGAAGATAGAAAGCGCGTGGCTGGTCAGCGCACGGGCAGAAACGTGGATAACGCCGGGAAGCAACTCGCCCGCCATTTTATACATATTGGGAATCATCAGGAGCAAGCCCTGAGAAGCGGTATAGGTGGTCGTCAGAGCACCTGCCGCAAGAGAGCCGTGAACCGCGCCTGCTGCGCCGCCCTCGGACTGCATTTCCGTAACCTGAACTTCTCTTCCGAACAGGTTTTTTTGTCCTGCCGCCGAAAATTTATCGGTCAGGTCAGCCATAACGGAAGAAGGTGTGATGGGATAGATAGCCGCAACGTCGGTAAACGCATACGATACGTGAGCAACGGCGCTGTTGCCGTCCATGGTTTTCATTTTTCTTGCCATAGGAATTTTGTCCTCCTTTTTATTTAACGGCTTCAGGGAAATAAAAGCCGCAACGTGTAGAAAACACACGTTTTCTTATACTATATCTTATCACTTTTCACAAGCAATGTAAAGTATTTTAGTTCGCGTTTTTAATAATTTTTTGTAAATACCATTTATTTTCACGGAAATAGTTCATCAGACCCGCACCCATCTCATTACTTTTATCACAGCTTTCTTCGCCGCTATATTCCGGGAAGATCCGAAAAAACAAAAGAGGTTGGCAGCAAAGCCAACCTCTAAAAAGGGTCTGACCAGAGCCGACCCTTTTAGCCTATTCCCAAAACACTCAGTCCACAAAAGCTGCACCGATGATACCCGCGTCGTTGCCGAGCGTGCAGGTACAAAGCACGGTCTGCTTATCATTGTGCTTGGTGTAACGCTCCTCCTCAATGATTTTTCTGAGCGGACGAAGAAGGTTTTCTCCCTGATTGGAGATACCGCCTCCGATACAGAGCACATCGGGCTGGAAGATGTTGATGATATTAACCAAACCTGTCGCAAGATAACCAAAGTAGGTATTGAGCACCTCCTGTGCTTCGTTATCCCCTGCCGCCGCCGCGTCAAAGGCAGTCTTGCCGCTAACTTTGTTAATATCGCCGTCAGCGAGCTTGAGCATATAGCTGTAGTCCATCTTCTCGGAGAGGATCTTCTCCTTGGTAAGGTTGATCAAGCCCGTCGCAGAGGAATACGCCTCCCAGCAACCCTTTCGCCCGCAGCTGCACTCCTTGCCGTCCTTGACGATGACCATGTGACCCAGCTCTGCACCCGCAAAGTTGGAGCCGCTGTAGATCTTGCCGTTGATGATGATACCACCGCCGACTCCGGTACCGAGAGTGATGGCAACCGCATTCTTTGCGCCCTTCGCCGATCCCGCGAGGAATTCGCCGAGAGCCGCCGCATTTGCGTCGTTTTCAATTTTCACCTTCTTGTTGAGGCGCTCCTGCATCATCTTGACTACCTCCCAGTTATGGAAGTGCAGGTTGGCGGAATACTCAATCACGCCGGTCTGGGGATTTACCGCACCGGGAACACCTATACCGATGGACTCTACCTCTTCGATGGTAACCCCTCCCTTTTCACATGCTTCCAGTGCAGCCTCTGCCATACTGTCGCAAATCGCACTTTCGGGTCGGGGTACATTTGTTTTGCAGGAAGCTTTCGCGACAATCCTGTAGGTATCGTCCACCAAGCCGGCTACAATGTTTGTACCTCCAAGGTCAATACCAAGTCTATACATATAAAACACTCCTTACTATCATATTGGATGGTTTTATCATACCATAAAACTGCATATAACGCAACAAAAACTTCAAGGCTTTAGCCAAAAAAATGTGAATATTATAAAACTGCACGGAAGCTCTTGCCGATGTTGGCAGTATAGCCTTCTTCTCCGGTTTCCGCAAGATATTTTTGGATCTGCGTCGCCTCGGTAATGTCGAGCGCTCCGTTGCCGTCGACATCACCCACAAGCGTTTGCCGCTTATCCGGCGTGATCAGTGCAGCGCAAATTTTCTGGATTTCCGTCGCGTCGTCGATGTTGACCGCCCCGTCGCCATTCACATCCCCCATTATCAGCTCGTCGCCGCTCCCGAAAGGCGCAATGTCCATATGGCGCGGCTCAAGGTCGGGCGTTCTGTCGGGCATCACAATTCGCGCGAATACCTTACCCGATGTTACCCACACCGGCAACTCGCAGTGAAACGTTACGCGCTGCATATTGGAAACGTCATAATTCACCTTCGCTTTGTCCAGACCGATCGTACGTCTGAAATACATCGGCTCGTCCGCACCGTATTCCACGTATAATCCGGTGAAATCATAATCCTTTTTCAGATCAACCGTGATGTCCAGCGCGTGCGGATCCTCTGTCGACTGCTTTTGCTTCACCACGCTCACTCCGTAAACGGAGAGGTCATTCGCGAAGCTGGCATTGCGTTTTTGGTACCAGTCCCGCAGAAAAACCACATTTTCTGCAAATGTCGGAAGCGGCTGCCGCTGCTGCGGAATATAGCGGTAGTCCTCCTTCCATCCTGCTTCACCGAAATTGCGGGCATACACATCTCCGTACTGTGCCAGCATGGTATCTATCATGCCGCCCTGTGCATAGATATTCCGAAAAAAGGCGTAATGATCCGTGTAGAGCTTTTCTACCACATTCCGAAACTCCGTTTTCATCATCAAATAGTAGAAAAAACCTGTATACGCCGCATATAAGCCTTCCGGATCCGATGCCATCTTATACGACGAGTGCGTGGAAGGATCCGGATTGCCGGACGCGAGGTCGTAATCCCACGGCGGTCCTGCATAAAACTGACCGTCTTTATAATAGAAAAAGACAGAACTAAAATTAACATCCACATTTTTGACAAAATCATTGAGCAGATACATCTTTGCAAAGGAATCTATATCCACCGCCGCTTCCATCCGGCTGTAGTCCTTGCTGATGAATGCGCTTGTTATGGGATCGAGCACATTTTGAATATATGCCAACTGTTCCTCTGTGGGATTCTTCGGTTCGCTCACGATGAAACGATAACCGTTGGATGTAACATACGTCACATCCTCCTCTACGCGAACTGTCTCATATTCCAGCAAAAAGTCCTTCTTACCGTTGTTGCCCTCCGTGTCGATATTGACACGCTCTTTTCCTGCCTGTACCGGTTCTATCAACGTATAGCATCCCTTAAATACGCCGTCAACCCACAATTCGACATACCGCTGCTCCGAGGTATAAGCAATTCCCAGCTCACGCGCAATTTCAAAAGCGATGTAGTTGCGCATCAGGGTCGGATCACCGCAATTGGCGAACAAGACCCATTTTTTCGCCTTGCCCATGCCGAGCACATTCTTCTTATTGTTAAATTTGAACGTGAACGGCTTTTTCTCTGCCAGCGCGGTGCTGTTGCCACGCACCTTGAAATCGGCGGCGTCCTCTAAAACCGTACCGTCGGTATCCTCGATTTTGACCGTCGCTTCGACATAACCATCCTCTTTTTCAATGGTATTTCCGTTTCCGTTATCCGTGGTGACATACACCCTCGGCACCATATTGGTGATCTCCTCTGCACCTACACCTGCCGCGCAGCATACGCCGAGCATTACAGCTGCACATAATATGATAGAAATGAACCTCTTCATTTTATCTCCCTCTGCTGATCTTTTGTTTTCAGGGAGTCTATAATCATTCCCTGCTTATGCGCGCAGGGATGATTTATAGGTTCCCTTTAATAAAAAGGGCTGTTTGTGCAGCCCTTGAAAAGTTACCAAATTGAATGTATCTGCGAATTTATCTTAGAAATTATAAGAATAATTGGGCGCTTCCTTGGTGATCTGAATATCATGAGGATGACTCTCTCTGAGTCCCGCGCCGGAGATACGCACAAATCGAGCCTTCTCATGCAGCTCGGAAATGTTGGCACAGCCCGTGTAACCCATGCCTGCCTTCAAGCCGCCCATCAGCTGATATACGGTGTCGGAAAGCAGCCCCTTGTAGGGAACACGTCCTTCGACGCCCTCGGGAACAAATTTACGGTTGCTCGCCTGGAAGTAGCGGTCGGCGCTGCCCTTGCCCATAGCGCCCAGACTGCCCATGCCGCGATAAACCTTGAACTGTCTGCCTTGATAGATCTCGTTGTCTCCGGGGCTTTCCTCACAACCTGCCACCATTGAGCCGACCATAACAACGCTGCCGCCGGCAGCGAGCGCCTTGACAATGTCTCCGCTGTATTTGATACCGCCGTCGGCGATAACGGGAATGCCCGTCTTGGAGGCTTCGCATGCCGCGTCATAGATCGCCGTGATCTGCGGCACACCGATACCGGCAACAATTCTGGTGGTACAGATGGAACCGGGACCGATACCGACTTTGATGGCGTCCGCACCCGCGTCAATCAGCGCCTTTGCCGCCTCTGCCGTGGCAATATTGCCGGCAATGAGGGGCAGATCGGGATACGCCTTCTTAACCTTTGCGACGGAGTTGATAACGTTGGAATTATGCCCGTGCGCAGAATCGAGAACAACCACATCAACGCCTGCCTCAATCAGAGCGGCTACTCTGTCGAGCACATCCACGGTCGCACCAATCGCCGCGCCGCAGATCAGTCTGCCCTTATCATCGCGCGTGGAATTTGGATACTGCACGCTTTTTTCGATATCCTTAATCGTGATCAAACCCTGCAGGCTGCCGTCCTCGCCGACAATCGGGAGCTTTTCGATTTTGTGTTCACGCAGGATGTTCTGCGCCTGCTGCAGCGTGGTGCCGACAGGAGCCGTAATCAGATTTTCCTGCGTCATCACGGCAGAAATCGGCTGCTCAAAATCCGCTGCGGTCATAAAACGCATGTCTCGGTTGGTTATAATACCAATCAGCTTACCGTTGCGGCAAATGGGTACGCCCGATATCTTATACTTACCCATCAATTCATCTGCGTCCTTGACGGTGTTTTCCGGTAAAAGGTAGAACGGATTAACGATAACACCGTTTTCCGAACGTTTAACACGGTCAACCATATCCGCCTGCTTCTCAATATCCATATTCTTATGGATTATACCCACGCCGCCCTCACGTGCTACGGCAATTGCCATGGACGTTTCTGTGACAGTATCCATCGCTGCCGTCATCAGCGGTGTATTGAGTCGAATGGTCTTGGTGAGATTGGTAGAAACATCCACATTCTTCGGCTCAACGTTTGATTCGCCCGGAATCAGGAGCACATCGTCAAAGGTCAAGCCTTCCTTGCCGAATTTGTCGTTAAAGTTGATATTCAGCATACAAATCCTCCGTTCTATTCTTATTTTACATTTAATTATTATATCAAAAATTGTCAGACTTGGCAATATAAAATTTTCGTTTTCATACATATTTTTACCCGCTGCCGAAACACATAAAAGGAGAGTCCGCACGGGACTCTCCTCCGAATTATTCCTCATCATCCAGCTGTGACACATACACAGGATCAGGTATGATTTTTTTCTTGAATTTATATTTCAGAACGCAGGCGCACGCCAGAAGAAGCACACACACCACCGAAACAGCAAATCCCGCCCAGAAACCGTTGGGGTAATATGTCAGGGAGATGGTGTGATTTCCCTCTTCGAGCGGGAAAGCGAGAAGCGAATTGCCTACGGGCGTGATGTCGACCTTTTGTCCGTCAACGGTTGCAGTCCATCCTTTTTCATACGGGATGGAGGTATAGAACAGCCCTCTCTCATCCACGTTGATGGTGCCCGTCATGGAACTGGATGTCAGCGAAGTCGTTTCCATCACATTCTTGCTGAGCTGTGCATAACCCTTCTCAAAGACGTCCGTATTGAGCATATTGACATACACCCGCGCCGTGCCCGCAGAGCCTTGCTTGAGATCGGCATAGACAGAAATTTTGTCGCCCTTGTTAAAAAATCCGATGCTCGCAATATAGGAACGCGCCATACCGTATTTGACCGACTGCGCAACGTCGTTTTGCATGACGGTCACATCGTCTCCGTCCTTAATATCGGCGTACATCAGGTACAAACCATCCTGCGGCGCCTCATAGTTCCATTTAACATGCGGCGTTATCGTGGTATCCATACAGCTGAAATTGTACAAACCGTATTCCTGCTTGTTAATTGTGAATTTATCCGCTTCGGTGTGTCCCTGCGACACTACCTCCAGCTGCGAATACACATCTGCGCGAATGCCCGTTGCTTCCTTGAAAAATTCATTCTGCTGGTCAAATGGATTAAACTGATCCTCATTGTCGTTCTCTTTCCAATTTTCCAGCTCGATGTTCGTCATAAAGCCCATCGGCAGGTAGTGGGTATTCTCAAACAGCTTAATATTGCCCGAAGCGTTGACCTCCCGGAGGTCATAGGTATTTTTCACGTTTCCGTTGCGGCCAATGATATATTTGAGATTCATAAAAAGATTCGTGACCGGCGAGCTTTCCGCATATGTGTAGCGGTTGCCGCTCTTCCAGCCCATCATACCGAAGTTCTCAAAAAAACGCGTCATGTTCTCGTTCGCCATCGAGTTGAACATGGACAGTCCGTGATAGTGGTTAAGCGCACCGTCGTTGAGCGTTTGAGTTGTATCCATTTCCGCGCGCCAGAGCTCAGGCGTGTCCGCTTCGCAGTTTTTCATATATTCGATCACATTCTCGGTATTCTCTCCGCCGCGCGGATATTCCAGCGTTGTGGTGACGGTCGTGCGGTTGACGCCGAGATAGGCGGTCACGCCGCTCTGTGCGACGGTGACAATCAACAGGGCCATCACCATTATATTTTTCGAAATCATCCGCTTCGTATAGAGAATCACAACTACGGCGATAAACACAATCAGCGCCGCCATCGCGATCAGATTGGGCGTCAGCCAATCGGGATGATCGGCAAACATTTTGTCCGTGCTGCTGTCTCCCACCATGAACAAAATCACCGTAATACTCAATGCCGAGGCAATCAGCGCACCGACGACGCTGATGGAATCTATGGTTGAAAACGCACGGAACGCCATCACGATCAAAACAAAGCTGATCAGGAAACTGAACCGGTAAGGAATCATATTGGTAAAGTGGAAGCCGTGCCAAATATAATCCAGCTGACGAATAATGCAGCTCAGGAACATAAACAGGATCATCGCCACGCTGACGATCTTTTCTCTGAGACGGATTTTAGGGCTTGTCAGCGAAAGCAAGCCGAAAAACAGCGCAAACGCCGAGCAGGAGATGTTCGGCAGTGCGTCGACCGCCTTGTTCGCCGCACAGGTGAAGTTAGCAAAGCTTCCTGTAACACTTTTGAGAGCGCGCAACACGCCGAGTAAATCATTACTGCCGCCGATATTGATAGCAAAGGTAGCCGGAAAGGTACTTCCCGACGCATGTGTATTCTGCAGCGCCAAAAATGCAGGCAGAAGAAAGAATATCGTCAATCCAATCGCAAGCACAGAAAACACACCGGTCTTGATCAAATTGATAAATAGATTTTTGACGCCGCTCCAGTAAACAATGGAATAGCCAATAAAAATCATCAGCACAAAGAAGCAGACAAACAGACCGATATAATAGTTCATGATCAGCGACAGCGCGAGGCTGACGGTGAACAAGCGAAAACGGTTCTCTGTGAGAAGCTTGACCGCTCCGAGCGCCACCAACGGCGTAATGCAAACCGTATCCATCCAAATGGTATTCCAGTAGTACCCCATAAAGAAGGCGCAGAACGAAAAACAGCAGGCAAACATGAGCAGCGTCATATCGTTGCGCTTGTAAATGCTCTTTAGAAAATACGCGGTAAACGCCCCGCCGAGACCAACCTTGAGCGCAACGGAGAACATGAGAAACTCACGCAGCCAATCGGAAGGTATAAAGACCGACAAAAAGTTGACAGGGCTGGCGAGGTAGTAGGACATCAGCGAGAAATAGTTGACGCCTCCTCCCACAGACCATGTCCAGAAAATGGACTCGCCGTGCTGAAGCTTATACTGGAAATCGGCGAGAAAAGGAAAATACTGGTGCCACAGATCCGTCACAAGAATTTGCTTGTCTCCGAACGGAGAAACGCTCATCAGAGCGAACGCGGTTACCATCAGTACAAAAGGAACCAAAAACGAGAGCCATATAAACCGGTTGTGCAAAGCAAACTCCCGGAAGCGTTTTCCCATTGCAAGAGACGCCGTTTTTGTTTTTGAAACGGGCATAATTGCATAAACCTCCATTTCAGGCAAATCCGCATCATGCGGGCATGCGAATTGCTCTGACAGAATAGTTGGGCAAAAAAGGTGTGCATCAAAAAAGACGCTGTACTGCCTTTATTTTGCTAACCATATTATTGTAACACGTTTTTTCTTCAAGGTAAATATTTTTTTCAGATTATTTTAAATTTGTTGGACTTTTTCCGCATTCTTTGATATAATGATTTCAAGAATTTGAAAACGCTTTTCCGAAAGGATCTATTGTCATATGAAAACGATTGATTTGGTTGTTCCCTGCTACAACGAGGAGGAGGGGCTGGAGCATTTTCTGCTCGAAACCAACAAAGTTATACAAACCCTTCCCGACTACGCTTTTCGCTACATTCTTGTCAACGACGGCAGCAAAGACAAAACGTATCTTGTTATGAAACAGCTTGCCGCACGGTTTTCGAATGTGAAGTACCTGTCGTTCTCGCGCAATTTTGGCAAAGAGGCAGCGATGTATGCCGGACTCCGGCACTGCGATGCAGACTATATTGTCGTCATGGACGCAGATCTGCAGCACCCCCCCGCCGTCTTTCCGCAGATGATCGCGGCAATGGAGGAAGGTTATGACTGCTGCGCTACCAAGCGTGACGAGCGCGAGGGCGAAAGCTTTTTTCGCGGCATGTTTTCCAAGCTGTTTTTCCGTCTTTCCAACTGGATGACAGATGTAAAAAACCCCTACGGCGCCATGGATTTTCGCATGATGACGCGCCAAATGGTCAATTCCATCCTTGAACTCGGGGAAGTTCAGCGTTTTTCCAAGGGTATTTTCTCATGGGTCGGCTTCAACACCAAATGGATTACCTTCAAAACCGTCGACCGCGAAATGGGAAAGTCCTCGTGGAAATTTTCCTCGCTCTTTAAGTATGCCATTGACGGTATCACCTGTTTCTCCGTCACGCCCCTGCGTTTTACCGCCGTGATGGGAGCGGTCATCTTTTTTCTATCCCTTGTATATATCATCATCACACTGATCCAAACCCTGTTTTTCGGTATTCAAACACCCGGTTATGTCACCACTCTCTGCGCCGTGCTGTTTCTCGGCGGTCTGACGGAAATGTCCATCGGCGTGCTCGGCGAATATATCGGCAGAATATATATGGAATCCAAGGACCGTCCGATTTACATTACCAAGTTTTCTAACTTTGAAAAAGAAAATAACGAAGAAAGAACAAAACCACCCGTTGACTGACCGGGTGGTTTTTGTTCTTTTGCCGTTATGTATAGATACTCATTTCTAACAAAACACGCTAACATCTATTTTGTATCACTCCGCACAGCTTCGTTGTCGTCCCGAGCCGGCGGCATCCTCCGATTTGCTCTGTAAAAAATCTCCGCAAATATCTTTTTTCTGCGTTTTATCGGAAATTAGTAATGAAATGTATGTTGGAACCATTCGCTGATATTCCAGTTATTGATCCGCCCCAAAATAAAGATAACCGCAAAAATGATGATTGCCAAAATAAAAACCAAAATCTGCGCTCTTGCCCATGTGACCAGCGAGCGTTTTTTGCTGCCGCCGAAGCACCAGACAAGCAGGAGAATGATATTGAGTATCGGAATCGCCAGCAAAATCTGCCTGCCGATCCAGCCCCAGGTCGACACATGCTCGTCGGGGTGATATCCCAACCGTATTGCATAATCATCATAGCTTGCCTGCACCGGCTGTCGATAGACGGGAGGCGCCGGATCCGGCTGCTGATGCCGGCCCATATTATGATAACTGTCTCCGTAGTCTGCATTTTTGTCAGATTTCAACTCCGAACCACAGCCGGAGCAAAATTTGGAACCATTGCCCGGCGCACCGCAATTGGGACAATTCATGTGGTTTCCTCCTTATCTGCCAATCACATCTTTACCGCCCATGTAAGGTCTGAGCGCTTCCGGAATTCGGATAGAACCGTCGGCATTGAGATTGTTTTCGAGGAAGGCAATCAGCATTCTCGGAGGTGCTACAACAGTATTATTGAGCGTATGCGCAAAGTATTTTCCGTTCTTGCCGCTAACACGGATTTTTAGACGGCGTGCCTGCGCGTCACCCAGATTGGAGCAGGAACCGACCTCAAAGTATTTCTTCTGACGCGGCGACCACGCCTCGACGTCAAGAGACCGCACCTTCAAATCCGCCAAGTCGCCCGAACAGCACTCGAGCGTGCGCACCGGGATATCCATGGAACGAAACAGATCGACTGTATTCTGCCAGAGCTTTTCAAACCACATTTTGCTTTCCTCCGGCTTACAGACGACGATCATCTCCTGCTTTTCGAACTGATGAATGCGGTACACGCCGCGTTCCTCCATACCGTGAGCACCCTTTTCTTTACGGAAGCAGGGCGAATAACTGGTGAGCGTCTGCGGCAGTGTATCCTCGGAATGGATTGTATCAATAAATTTGCCGATCATGGAATGCTCGGAA
This sequence comes from Ruminococcus sp., assembly GCA_017433905.1. GTDB lineage: Bacteria > Bacillota > Clostridia > Oscillospirales > Acutalibacteraceae > Ruminococcoides. Next base: position 25,008 of record JAFRGI010000025.1, read on the forward strand.
GTACCGATGAGATACAGATCCTCTCCCTCGATTTTATACATCATGGAATCCATTTCTGCAAAACTCATGACACCCGTTACAACATTGGAACGAATCATAAAAGGAGGTATGCAGTAGGTGAAGCCGCGGTCAATCATAAAATCGCGCGCATAGGAAATCACGGCGCTGTGCAGACGCGCAATGTCGCCCATCAGATAATAAAAACCGTTTCCTGCCACCTTGCGTGCGGAATCAAGATCAATGCCGTTGAGTGTCTCCATGATATCCGTGTGGTACGGCACTTCAAAGTCAGGCACAAAGGGCTCGCCAAAACGCTCAACCTCTACATTTTCGCTGTCGTCCTTACCAATAGGCACAGAAGGATCAATGATCTGCGGAATGCGCATCATAATTTCGGTCACCTTTGCGCTCAGCTCCGCTTCTTTTTCCTCCAGCTCTGCTAACTGCTGCGCCTGCTTGGTTACCTCTTCCTTGATCGCCATAGCTTCTTCCTTTTTGCCCTGCCCCATCAGCATGCCGATTTGCTTGGAAATCTTATTGCGGTTGGCGCGCAAATCATCCGCCTGCTGCTTAACGGCACGGCTCTCGGCGTCGAGAGCGATGACCTCATCCACCAATCCCAGTTTTTCGTCCTGAAATTTCTTTTTTATGTTTTCCTTCACTGCATCCGGGTTTTCTCTTAAAAATTTAATATCAATCATCGTGGTTCTCCTTGCTTAATAAATTTGATAATTCCTGTAACTCCTCGTCGGAATAAAACTCAATTTGCAGCACGCCGCCTTCTTTTTTCTTATTTTTGCTGACGGTGATCTTTCTTCCGAGACTTTCGTTGAGCGCAAGCTCAACCATTTTGTAGAATGACGGTTCCCTCACGGATTTTTGGGGCGTCGCTACCTTGATTGGTTTTTTGCACAACACCTCAGTTTGTCGGACAGATAAATCCTTTTTGACGATTTCCTCCGCCACTGCCTGCATTTGTTCCTCATTATCGAGCGTCAGCAACGCGCGTGCGTGTCCTGCGGTAATAGTCTCTTCGCGAAGCAGCTCACGAATACTGTCGGGCAACTTCAACAGACGCAGTGCATTGGCAATGGCGGGACGGGACTTACCCATCGACTGGGCAATTTCCTCCTGTGTAAAGCCGTGCTCCCTCATCAAAACATTGTAACCCTCCGCTTCCTCGAGCGGGGTCAAATCCTCTCGCTGAAGATTCTCGATCAGCGCCAGCTCCATTGTTTCTGATTCTGTGAGTTCTCGAATTACGACGGGAACTTCTGTCAGCCCTGCCATGCGGCACGCACGGTAGCGGCGTTCACCCGCAACAATCTCATAACCTCCCAAGGGCAGCGGACGAACAAGCAGCGGCTGCAGCAAACCGTGCGCCGCAATGCTTTCGGCAAGTTCGCCGAGAGTTTGTTCGTCAAAGCTCCGGCGCGGCTGTGAGCGGTTCGGTTCAATTTCCGAAATTTTAAGTGTGACAGCACCGTCACCTTTTTCGCTGTCATTTTCAATGAAGATTGCGTTTAAGCCCTTGCCTAAACCGCCTAATTTTTTTGCCATCAGCGTCTCTCCTTTGCCATGATTTCTTTGGCAAGCTCTGTGTAGGCATAACTACCCTTACAACTCTTGTCATAGTAGATTACGGGCATACCGAAACTGGGAGCCTCCGAGAGACGCACGCCGCGCGAAATGACCGTACCAAACACCTTGCCCGGAAAGAATTTTTTGACTTCTTCCACCACCTGCTGCGTCAAATTCAGCCTGCCGTCGTACATCGTCAACAGCACACCCTCCAACTCAATGGAATAGTTATACTGACGTTTGATACGACGCACCGTACTCATCAGCTGCGATAAACCCTCTAACGCGTAGTATTCGCATTGAATCGGAACAATAAACGTGTCTGCGGCAGTCAGTGCATTCGCCGTAATCAGACCAAGCGAAGGCGGACAGTCAATAATGATGTAGTCATAATACTGCTTGATTGGAAGAATTGCATTTTTAAGCAGCGATTCGCGGTGCGGCTTTTCCACGATTTCCAGTTCCGCCGCTGCCAGATTGATGGAGGACGGAAGAAGGTGCAGATTTTGATACGGTGTGGTCAACACGCATTGCTCCGCCTTTGCTCCCTCTACGAGAAGATCGTAGGCGGAAAACTTCACCTTGCTTTTGTCTATCGCTACACCGCTGGTTGCGTTACCCTGCGGATCGGCGTCAACAAGCAAAACTTTTTTTCCGAGAGCGCCGAGACATGCTGCGAGATTGACCGCTGTTGTCGTTTTGCCTACGCCGCCCTTCTGGTTCGAAATTGCAATTATCTTTGCCAAAAGGTCTGTACACTTCCTTACTCATTATTTTTATATTACGATTATCATTATATCACAAATCCATTTATTTTTGAAGTGTATTTTTTGATTTTTTTAAACTGTTTCACGTGAAACATGTTTTTTAATAAATTGTCGGCAAATATATTCCGTATTGCATAGTATGGTATCCAGTCAGTCATCGTAGCTGTCAATTTGCCCATGATCCACCAAAAAAGCACAAATGCAAACAGGCGTACCGAAATCGGCACGCCTGCTCGCAAGGGGTTAGATAAGGAAATGGGTATGAGTGGAACGGGTGCTTGCGCACCCAAGTGGAAAGTAAAATCAAACACGCAGGTACTGACAGTGTCATCAGAGAAAAGGGTTTTATGGGTATTTGGGGGATTGTATGTACATTAAAAAGGTGCCTGCGTGTTATGAAACAAATTTGTCCGGCGAATAAATTTTTGACTTCGGGATTCGTATTGTGTATTCGATAAAATCGTTGGTATCTGTTTTGTTTGACTGTGCGTCAATTCCCGAAAGACGCATGGTATCTATCGCCTTGTTGATCGTGTTAAGAAAAATTCTTACGTCTTTTATCACCGCTTTACTGTTCCCCTTCGACTTTTCAGGCTTTGGGGTGGATTGAAGCAAAATGCCGACAAGGTGTTCCGTCTGTTTCACATTAAGACTATCCGTCACCACGCGCGAAAGGGCTTCCCGCCGGGTTGACTCATCATCCATACGCAGCAGCGCGCGCGCATGCCGCTCGCTGAGTCCTGCTTTCACAATCCATTCCTGTTCCTCCTCTGTGAGGCGGAGCAGGCGCAGCTTGTTGGCAACGGTAGACTGACTTTTACCGAGACGCAGTGCAGCTTGTTCCTGCGTCAGTCCATAGCGGCGAATTAATCTTGCAATCCCCCGGGCCTCCTCAAATATGCCGAGGTCGGCCCGTTGGAGATTTTCAAGGAGCGCATATATGGCAGATTCCTTTTCGGAACACCTCACCACTATGCACGGTACCTTACGCAGACCTGCAATGACTGCGGCACGCAACCGGCGTTCTCCCGCAATCAATTCGTATTCTGCCGCGCTGATTTTTCGGACGGTCAGCGGCTGCAAGATACCGTTCTCCGCAATGGAGCGAGATAGAGCGGACAATTCGTCCTCATTAAACATCTTGCGCGGCTGCGCTCTGTTCGGACGGATTTTGATGATGGATATTTCTGATATTGTGTTTTCACTCTTTACCAAAAAATTCAACCGCATCACCCTCAGTCAGCATCTACAGACCTTTGTCTGTATCAGGGCTTGTCCCTGTGCTATTATCATACCATAACGGGTGTGCGGTTTATGTCATATTTTCAGCGATTTTTTTTATTTGTTTTGTCGGAGACTGTCAAAGTGGCTTCGATTTTATCTTTCCGTTCGTACGCGGGTATTTTTCGGGAGTTGGGCGCGTCTTTTCGATTTCTATCAGCGTACGTCCGGCGCCGTTGAGTGGAAGTGAAAAGGAAAAGGTATGAATAATTTTTCCGCCGAGAATTCCGACCGCGTTTTTTGCAGCAGCAATTTCTACCTCTGCACTTCCCTTGAAAGCAACAAAACTGCCCCCGAGTCGGACATACGGCAGACAATATTCACTGAGCACGTTCAACTGTGCGACCGCGCGTGAAACCGCGAGATCAAAGGTTTCACGGAGTGCCGGATTATGGCTGCCCTCCTCTGCTCTTGCATGAATGAGATCTGCTTCCACCCCCAGCTCTGTACAAACAAAATTCAAAAAATTCAGTCGTTTCTGCAAACTGTCGAGCAATGTCAGTTGTATGTCGGGACGGGCGATTTTTAAAACCATTCCGGGAAATCCCGCGCCGGTTCCCACATCTATAACGCGCGCGTTTTGCGGCACGTCATAGTAACGAAACAAACTCAGACTATCTGCAAAATGCTTGACCGCCACTCCCTTCAAATCGGTGATGGCTGTCAGATTCATTTTTTCGTTCCACTCACATAGAAGCGTATAATATCGTTCCAGTTGATTGATTTGATAATCACGGAGTTGTATACGAAATGTCTTGACCGCTTCTTGTAAAATTGTTCTCATGGCTGCTCCTTATTAACCGCCAGCCAAATCAGCAACACGCTGACATCTGCCGGTGATACGCCCGAAATACGGGACGCCTGACCGATGCTGATCGGTCGGATTTTGTTAAGCTTTTCCTGCGCCTCCAGACGTAAACCTGTAATATCGCGGTAATCCAAATTTTTTGGCAGACGCTTGTCCTCAAGACGGCGCATTTGTTCTACTTGACGCATTTGCTTTTGAATATAACCCTCATACTTAATTTCGATCTGCACCTGCTCCATCACATTCCGTTCCAGCACAGGACGCTGTGTATCTACAGGAACAAGGGTATCGTAATCAAGCTGTGGACGCTTCATGAGTTCTATCAGACGAACGCCCGTTGTAATCGGTGATGTTTCACGTGAAACAAGAATTTGGTTCACTTCATCCGTCGGAGAAATAACGGTTTCCTTCAAGCGTTTGATCTCACGCTTTTTTTCTTCCTGCTTTTGCAGAAATGTTTGATAACGTTCCTCCGAAATCAAACCCAGCGCATGTCCTGTCGGCGTCAAACGCTCGTCGGCATTGTCCTGACGAAGCACCAGTCGATATTCACTGCGCGAGGTCATCATACGGTACGGCTCATTCGCACCCTTTGTCACCAAATCATCCACCAGCGTACCGATATAGGATTGTTCGCGCGTCAGAACGAACGGGTTCCGATTGAATACCTTATGTGCAGCATTCACACCCGCGACAAATCCCTGCGCCGCCGCTTCCTCATAACCGGAGCTGCCGTTAAACTGCCCCGCTCCGAACAAATTCGGAAAATCCTTAAATTCAAGTGTTGGGTGCATGGCAATGGGATCCACACAATCATATTCAATCGCATAGGCAGGACGCATCATCACACAATTTTCCAAACCCTTGATCGTACGATAAAATTTCAGCTGTACTTCTTCCGGCAGGGAACTACTCATTCCCTGCAAATACATCTCCTCCGTGCTCTCTCCGCACGGCTCGATAAAGAGCTGATGACGCGGCTTATCGCGAAAACGCATGATCTTATCCTCAAAGCTTGGACAATATCGCGGACCAACTCCCTCAATTCTACCGGCATACAGCGGAGAACGATGAATATTATCCAGTATAATTCGCTTTGTCGCATCGTTGGTATAAGTAATATGACAATCTACCCTGTTATCTCCCAGACTTTTCGTCTCATAGGAAAACGGTTCGGGCGGAACATCTCCTTTTTGTACCTCCAGTGCAGAAAAATCAATCGAACGGCGCAGCACGCGTGCCGGAGTACCGGTTTTAAAACGCCGCAACGGCAAACCAAGTTTTTTCAGACTTTCACCGAGACGCGTCGCGGGGAATGTGCCGTCCGGACCGCTTTCGTAGCTGACTTCTCCAACATAAATTTTTCCGCCGAGATAAGTACCCGTCGCAATCACAACAGTTTTACAAATATACACCGCCCACATCTGCGTGGTCAATTCGTATCCGTCGTTTGTCTGTTTGATATCAATGATTTCCGCCTGTCTTAGCTCGAGATTTTCCTGTAACTCAAGCTTGTGTTTCATGGTATCGGCATATTTTCGGCGATCAATCTGCGCTCGCAGAGAATGCACGGCAGGGCCCTTTCCCCTATTTAGCATGCGCGACTGCAAAAAACATGCGTCGGCTGTCTTTCCCATCTCTCCACCGAGCGCATCCAGCTCACGAACCAAATGTCCTTTTGCTGTACCGCCGATCGAAGGATTGCAGGGACAGTTGCCCACGGCATCCATATTGATCGTGAAAATCGCCGTATGACATCCGAGGCGCGCAGAGGCAAGCGCTGCCTCAATTCCTGCGTGACCCGCACCAATTACGGCGACGTCATATTTTCCTGCTTGATATGTTGTCATCATGATTCTTCCTGTTTCCATTTATTTTCCAACGCAGAAATGATGAAAAACACGATCTATCACTTCTTCGCTTGTTTTTTCACCCGTCATCTCCAGCAATTCCGAAATCGCATCTTCCAGCGAAACGGTAATCGCGTCAAAGGTCATTCCAAATTCCAAAGCCGTCCTGGCCTCTGTTACGGAATGCAATGCGTTAGCAACATTGCTTCTCTGCCGCTCATTCGATAAGATTCCTTCACTGGGATTAAGACAATCCGTACCGGCAATTTTTTCTACAGCGCGAATCACATCCTCCCTGCCTTCGCCTTTAGCGGCAGAAATAAATACTATATTGCTTATTTTGTTTTTTATTTTGTTTATATCTAATTGATTTTCCAAGTCTGACTTATTAATAATCGCGATGGTGGGAACCTCCGAAGACAAATCCATCAAATCCAAATCTTCTCCGTCAAGCTCTCGGCTGTTATCAAAAACAGCCAGAAGCAACCCGCACTGACCGAGCTTTTTTCGCGCACGCTCCACACCGATTTTTTCCACGGCGTCATCGGTATCGCGCAAGCCCGCAGTATCACTCAAGCGAAGAATCACATCTCCCACCAAAACAGTATCCTCCACCACATCCCGCGTGGTACCCGGAATATCTGTTACAATGCTCTTCTCGTAACCCGAAAGCAAATTCATCAGTGTGCTTTTACCTACATTCGGTCTGCCTGCAATCACGGTATCAATACCCTGCTTGACTGCCTGACCCATATCATAGGTTTCCAACAAGTGCTGCAATGTCTTTTCTGCATGCTCGCAAACCGAACGAATATCCCCCTCGCTTACCTCGGCAATGTCCTCCTCGGGATAATCCGCCCATGCAGAAAGATGCGCTGTCAGGGAAAGAAGTTCATCCTTGACCTCCGTGATGATCTTACGCAATGCTCCCTCCTTGATGGAAACAGCCGTACGCGCAGCGCTTCTGCTTTTGGCGGAGATGATATCCATGACAGCTTCGGCTTCGGTAAGATCAAGCTTTCCGTTGAGAAACGCACGTTTGGTAAACTCTCCGGCTTCCGCAGGAACAGCACCGGCTTCCAGAACAGCACGCAACACCAGTTTGGTAATATACATACCGCCGTGACAGGACAATTCTACCACATCCTCGCCCGTATAACTGTGCGGCGCACGAAAAACCAGCGCGACCGCCTCGTCCAAGGTTTCTCCCCTCGAAACGATATTGCCAAACGCGGCAGTATAACCTCTCATATCAGAAAGCCTTCTACCGTTAATATTTTGAAAAACTTTGTCGGCAACCGCCGTTGCCCCGCCGCCGGAAATGCGAATTACGCCGATTCCGCCCTCTCCCTGCGCCGTGCTGATGGCTGCTATAGTTGTATTTTGTTTCATCATCATTTTCCTAATTAAAGTGCCGCCCATGATTAAGGCAACAGATGGAATGTGTTTTGTTAGAAATAAGTATAAAAATATCCGATACAAAAAACAAAGGAGCGGACACAGCCGCTCCTTTCACACTATTTTATCAATTAATTCTGCCGTAAAGACCTGTTTCGCCGCCTTCATTGAGCGGTACTCTGTCGGGATCAACAGGCGCTGTTTGGGTGGTATTCGGCTTTCGGCCGCCACCATTATAAGGACGCTTGCCGCCTCTGCGGTTATTCTGATAACCACCCCTGCGGTTATTTTTTGACTTCGGGTCGGGACCGATCACAACATGACGCGAAGCGTTTTCGCCCTCACTCCATGAAATGGCTCCGTTAACTTTTTGAACAGATGTATGAATAATCCGTCTCTCATACGGATTCATCGGTTCAAGACTGGTTTTCTTACCCGTCTTAATCGCCTTAAACGCCAGTTTTCTGCCAAGGCTTTCCAGCGTCTTTTCTCTTTTTTCACGATAGTTCCCCGTGTTGACCGTCACCTTGATATAAGGATCCTCTCCGTGATTGGCAACCAAACTGGTCAGATATTGGAGCGCATCGAGCGTCTCTCCTCTTCTGCCGATCACAAAACCGACGTCCTCACCCGAAAGATTAAACTCAACGGCATTATCACCGGTTGTCTTTTCAATTACGACTCCCGTGAGATTCATTTTATCCAACATATTTCTGAGGAAAACCTCAGCCTTATCATCGAACAGCTTCTTTTCTGTATCGGATGATTTCTCGGCAGAAACTTCCTCTACAGCCACTTCTTCAATATAAACTCTAACTTTGGCAGGTTTACCGCCGAAAAGACCGAATTTCTTCTTTTCTTCTGTCTGAATAATCTCAAACTCATATTCGGCGGTATCGTCCAGTCCTAGCTCTGCTTTTGCTTTAAGAAGAGCTTCCTGTACGTCAAGACCCTCGCAAATTGCTTCTTTTATCATTTTTTAACCTCTGGTTTGATTATTTCTTTTTCTTTTTTGCCGCATTTGGCTTACCTGCCTCAACTGTTTCTCTCGGCGCATACACATAAGGAACCTTCGCCTCATTTTCAAACATCAGCGCAGCATGTCTTGCCTCACTGTTGGCAATCAACTTAACGGGACTGAACAGCTTGGAAAGCACGATCGACTGAATCAAACTGATAACAGCGGAAATAAACCAATAAAAACCGAGCGCACTGGGCACAGAATACGTAATGTAAGCCGAAAACAACGGGAGAAGATATAAAGCGAACTTCATACAGCCCTGCTGCTGTCCCATAGCGTTGCTGTTAACCTTTGTCATAATAAACTGGGAACCGATGTTAGCCACCAGACAAAGTGCAGGGAACAGCAAATACCACGACCAAAAACCATGGTCTGCCGGAATACTGAGCAAATCAAAACCAAACAGACCGAATCCATCCGAAAAAGTATGGATCATCGAGATATCGTCGGGCGAAAACAGCGACTGAATCGTCGGCGACGCATTGATAAAATGATCGTACTTAAACAAATCAAGCAGCGCAATCTGATGATAGGTAGGATTTGTATTGACAACATATCCCGGAATCTTTGACATGTAAGAAACAGCCGTATTCACGGCGTCGCTGTTAAGATGCAGTGTATTGGTAAGCGGATAAGCGACGGCGTAAAACACGCCGAAGAGAACAAGCATCGGAACAATTGTGGTCAAACATCCGCCCATCGGCTTCACGCCTTCTTTTTCATACAGCTTGTTCATTTCTTCCTGAAGGAGTTGGCGGTTGTTGGCGTATTTTTCTCTCAGTTCTTTTTGCTTCTTGGCAAGTCGCGCCTGTCCCGCCATAGATTTCTGCTGTTTAATGGAGAACGGCAGAATAACCAGCTTGACGAGTACAGTAAATACAATGATCGCGAGTCCGAAGTTTTTAAACAGAGAAAACGCGATCCAAAGTATATAGCCGAGGAAGTAACCGAGAAAACCGAAAATTTGCATATTTAACCTCGCTTAATTTCATTTTTCAGGAACAGGATCATATCCTCCCTTTGAAAAAGGATTGCAGCGTATAATACGCCACAGGGTCAGAGCGCCGCCCTTGAGCGCTCCGAAGCGTTCAATTGCCTCAAGTCCGTACTGCGAACAGGTTGGGTAATACTTGCAGTGGGCACGGGTATACGGGGAAATTGCGGACTTATAGAATTTTATCAACGCAATCAATATTCTTTTCATGTCGGATCACAGGTCAATTAATATGCCTGCCTGCTTCAAGTGGTATCTCATTGCCCTCTCAACATCCTGCGTCTTGGTAGCGGGTGTTTTTGACCGCGCTACAAATATCATCTCGTACCCACTCTTCAGCTCCGGATACAGATGGTCGTACGACGCTCTGATTACTCTTCTTGCCCTTGAACGCCTGACAGCATTGCCTACTTTTTTTCCTGTGGTAATTCCATATCGCGGCGGCTGACGCCTGTCCCTATTCTTCATCACATACGTCACAAGCACGGGACTCACAAAGGATTTTCCCTTTTTATACAGCCGGGAAAACGTCCTGTTTTCTTTAATCGTCAAATATCTTGACATTTTCAGCCTCCAACCATCCGCAACAAAACAATATGAAAGAAAGACCACATGGAAAAGTGGTCTTTCCTTTAGTAAGACAACCTTTTTCTGCCTTTAGCTCTTCTTCTTGCTAAAACTTTTCTGCCGTTGGATGTGGACATTCTCTTTCTGAAGCCATGCTCTTTCTTTCTGTGAAGCTTCTTAGGCTGGTATGTTCTCAGCATAACTGAAACCCTCCCTTCAAATTATAGCCTTACAATATAGCATTATATCTCATTTTTTTCATTTCGTCAAGTATTTTAAATCGCGGACTAGGGGTACTGACATGGGTAGTTGCACGTTTAGACGGGATAGGATCTTCTTACCCACACTATTCCCATTTTTAAATCACAGCCTCCCACGCCAACGCCCCTTAATCTGCAATTTTAAAATACTTGCAATTTTGGAAGATAAGATGTATAATGAAATAGAATAAAATTTAATGTGGGTTAATTTGCGAAAAGAGTAGGACAGAGAATTTTTCTGATGATTTTACTGCCGAAAAAGCCTGTGCAGGACATCATTTCACAGGCGAATCGTCTCTCCTACCGGAAAGGAAAAAGGTATATGGATTCATTTAACGACGCATGGGAACTGATCTGCTCCTACTGTCAAAATAAAATCACGGATGTTGCTTACAATACATGGATCAGCCGTATAAAACCGCTCAAGTTGGATTTTGACAACAACACAGCTTATCTGATTGTGCCCAACGATTTTCACCGGCAAACCATCAAACGCTGCTATATTCCTCTTTTGAACGAAGCGTTCGAGGCAATTTTTGATAACAAATTTGAAATCGACCTGAAAACGCCTGAAGAAGCGCATGTGACAACACCTGTCAAGCAGGTCATTGAAGAGCAAACCAACACAGACTATGAATATACGTTTGACAACTTTATCGTCGGTCCGTCCAATAAATTTGCGCACGCCGCGTGTCTCGCCGTCGCAACAAATCCGTCCAAAGCCTATAATCCTCTGTTTCTGCACGGAAACTCGGGACTGGGCAAAACACATCTTCTTTACGCGATCGGAAATGAAATAAAAAAGAATGATCCCGACAAGGTGATTTGCTACATCAAGGGAGACGACTTTACCAATGAGTTGATCGAATCTCTTCGCCTTGCAAAAATGGCAGAATTCCGCAAAAAGTATCGCCAAGCCGACGTCCTTCTTGTAGACGATATTCAGTTTATCGGCGGTAAAGAAAGCACACAGGAGGAATTTTTCCATACCTTTAATACACTTCACGAAGCGCACAAACAGATCGTGTTAACCTCTGACCGACCGCCGAAAGAAATCCGCACCCTTGATGACAGACTGCGCTCACGTTTTGAACAGGATTTGATTGCAGATATCCAGCCTCCCGATGTGGAAACCAGAATTGCCATTATAAAAAGAAAAGCGGAAATGCTGGATCTCGACCTCTCTAACGAGATCTGCGAGTATATAGCCAATAAGCTTAAATCCAATATTCGACAGCTGGAGGGCACTGTCAAAAAGCTCAAGGCAAAATCTTACCTGAACAACGAAAAGCCTACTCTCAGCTCCGTACAGGAGGTCATCGCAGACGTTCTCAACAACGACGTCCCTCCCGAGGTAACCGTAGAACGAATCATAGATGAAGTAGCGCGCACCTACGGCATGACGCCCGAGGATATCACCAAGCAAAAGAGCAAAAAAGCAAATGTCAGCAACGCCCGTCACATTGCCATTTATATCACACGCGAATTGACCAATCTTACGGTCAAGGAAATCGGCAATCTTTTCGGCGGCAGACACTACACGACCGTTCTTTATTCTATCACCAAGGTTAGCGAACAGCTGGAAAAAGACCAGAAAACCAAAGAACTTGTCGATGATATGATCAAAAACATCAAAAACCGCTGATGTGACCTTGTGTACAAAAGGATATATATTTATAAAGGTATAGCTGTTTTCCAAAAATACAGCCGGTCGGTCAGGTTCCGTATCCACGCACATTTGTAAAAAAATGTGGAAATCAGTTGCTGCCAAAACATGACATATTCTATATATTCACACACATTCACATACATACTCTGTCAAATATCTGCATGTGAAAATAATGTGCATGCAAACATGAAAAAGCATCAACAGAGACAAACACTCCACACGCAATCCACAGTGGAATAAAAATCCGCATCTTCACTGGAAAATAACGGGTTTTCCTATAAATTCACACTACCTACTACGACTACGAAAATAATTTAAATAAATAGATTGGAGAGGATTCTACCCATGAAAATATCCTGTCTGCGTTCGGATCTGCAAACAGCCATTTCGAACGTATCGAGAGCGGTATCTGCAAAATCTACTATTCCTGCTCTGGAGGGGGTGCTGGTCAAGGCACACGGAGACAAACTCAATATTTCCGGTTACAATTTGGAAATCGGTATTACAACCGACATCGAAGCAACCGTGCAGGAGGAAGGCGAAATTGTTATCAGCGCCCGGTTGTTTTTTGATATCGTGAGGAATCTTCCCGAGGAGATCCTTACCATCGAAACCGACGACAGATTGGTTATTTATATCAACTGCGGCGCGGCAGACTACAAAATTACCGGTATATCTTCTGTTGAATATCCTGATTTGCCAACCTTTGAGCAAACCGACGGTATCACGCTCGCATCCAAAACCCTGCGGGAGATGATACGTCAGACTGTTTACGCGGTCAGTGAAAATACAGCCAAACCCATTTATACGGGTTCCCTCTTTGAAATAGAAAATTCCGTCCTGACGATAGTTGCGATTGACGGTTACCGTATGGCGGTGCGCCGCGAAAACGTACAAAGCGACAGCGAGACCTCGTTTATTGTTCCCGGAAAGACGCAGCTCGAAATCCTTAAGCTGCTCGGAGATGAAGAAGAGCCTGTTGACATGATTATCGGTCAGCGCCATATCACTTTTCGTGTAAAAAATTACCGTGTCATTTCACGCTTGATCGAGGGAATTTTTATCGACTACAAGACCACCATCCCCGACGTTGCCAAAACGGAGGTGGTAATTAACGTGAAGCGTCTGATGAATTCCGTTGAAAGAATGTCGCTGATGAATAACGAAAGAATGCAAAGTCCCGTGCGATGTAAGTTTTTTGGGGACGAGATCAAGTTTTCCTGTGCTTCGGCGGTGGGATCCGCGAGCGATAACATTCATGTACCGATCATGGGAGAAAAAGTTGAAATCGGTTTTAACAACCGCTACATGCTGGACGCACTCAAAAATGTTGATACGGACGAGGTCAAGTTGGAACTCAACGGATCGGTTTCGCCGATTGTGATCAAACCCGTGAAGGGAGACAACTTTGTTTGTATTGTGGTACCGATGAGGTTGGCAAATGAAGGCTGAATCCATTAAAATTGACACGGAATATATCCGTCTGCAAGATCTGCTTAAGCTTTCCGGACTGGCGGCGACAGGCGGTATGGCAAAGCTCGTGATCCAAAACGGTGAAGTCAAGGTGAACGGCGAGGTTTGTATGATGCGCGGAAAAAAGCTCCGCGCGGGAGATACCGCTGCGTATGACGGTGTCACGGTAACCGTAACTTCATGAGAATCGAAAGTATTTCTTTTCAAAATTACCGTAATTTAGCGGAAACAACACTGTTTCCCTGCGAGGGTGTTAATATCATATACGGCAATAACGCGCAGGGAAAAACGAATATGATCGAGGCAATGTGGCTGTTTTGCGGTGGACATTCCTTTCGTACGCAGAGTTACCGGGAGTTAATCGCGTTTGACAAAAGCTTTGCACGTTTGGAATGCGTGTTTATCGGGCAGAACAGGCGGCAGACGGCGAGTATGACGATTGAGTCGTCGAAGAGACAGATAAAAATCAACGGTGTGAAAAAAAAAACATCGGCGTCGCTGATTGAGAAATTCTGTGCAGTTGTCTTTTCACCCGAAAATCTCAGTCTGATCAAACGGGGTCCCGCGGAACGCCGCAGCTTTATTGACAGCGCGATCTGTCGGGAAAAACTGCGCAACGCGCAAACCCTGCAGCGATACAATCGTTTACTCAAGCAACGAAACGCATTGCTCAAGCACATTGCGCACAGCGATACGGCGCGCGGTACGCTGGATCTATGGGATGAACAGCTTACTGCGATCGGTGCGGCCATTGTTAGGCAGCGGTTGGATTTTATCCGCATGATTTCCGAGAAAGCGGCTGTGTTTCACCAAGGCATTTCGCACGGCAAAGAGACGCTGAGCTTGCGGTATGTGTCCAGCTTCGGCGCAGAAGAGAATGACAGCCCTGAAAGGCTGAAAGAAAAATTTCTCGAAAAATGCGCCGCAAACTATCCGAATGAAATTCTCACCGGTTCTACCCTTTCGGGAGCACACCGCGATGATATGGAAATATGGATCAACGGAAAAAACGCCCGTTTTTTTGCGTCGCAGGGACAGCAGCGCAGCGCGGTGCTCTCTCTGAAGCTGGCGGAAGCCTCTGTTCTGCGGGAGCGTATGGGAGAAAATCCCGTCATTCTCTTTGACGACGTTCTTTCCGAGTTGGACAATGAGAGGCAGGATTACCTGCTCAATGAACTGCGCGGCTGTCAGGTGTTTATTACCTGCTGTGAAAAATTCAACAAGGAACAGCTCAGCGAAGGGAAGGTATTTTATGTGGAAGGCGGCGTTGTAGATGCTCTCTCTGCTTTTTAGAAAGAATTGTTAACGGAAAAAATGGAGGAAACACCGCACCATTCGCGGTACATGTCTTGTTTGGGAGTGTTTTTCTCAGTCTTGCCTCCGTTATGAATATAACGCGCAAACAGGTACGGAAACCGATGTGTGGAAATGAATCCGTACTGTCTGTCCGAAAACACACAGAAGAAAAAATATATGTATTTGCATTTAGGAAATGATGTTGTAATCAAAACCGAAGATATTATAGCCGTATGCGATCTGGATGCCTGTACGGTTTCAAAAAAGACGCGGGATTATCTCTCATGTGCTCAAAAGCGCGGAGAAATTGTGAATGTATCCTATGAGTTGCCGAAATCGTTTGTGGTGTGTGAGGAACACGGCGTGAGGAAGGTATATATCTCTCAGCTTTCTGTGAAAACGCTGGGCAGGAGAGAGTTGAAAATGAAAAACTAATGAAAGAAAGATCTGTATGATCTCATCAAAAAAACAGGAGTTTCATTTATGAAAAAGAAAAAATGTCCGTACTGCGGACGGAGAGTACCGTATTCCGTTGCTTTCAGCAGAAGAAGAAAAGCGGAGTATGTCTGTAAAAACTGCGGAAGAGAAAGCAGAGTGGTGGTTAAACGAACGGTGATACCGGCATTTGCGGTCTGTGTGGTTATCTCCGTTGCTGTTTTTGCACTTTGGGTGTATATGAAGCTGATCTATAATCCGCTCGGTATTTTGGCAATTGCACTGCCTCTGATCATTTTTACGCTTATCTCACCGAGATTTGTGTATTTTGAGCCGCTCAAAAAATATAAAAAGACGATGGAGGCAAAAAAAGCAGGCATCGCCTATTCTGATAATCTCGCGGTTTCCGAATTGGATAAAGAATTCAGCGGTATGGACAGCGGCAACCGGTTTAGTATTAATACGGATATTTTTAATCAAATCAAGGCCGACCGCACGTCCACCAGAGAAAGTGCGAACCGCAGCGACATTTCTTCTACGTCCGCCGGAACAGAGGATTCATTTGTTCATGTAATTAACAACGTGAGCGAACAGCATGCTGTGGATGACGC
The DNA here is from genome assembly GCA_017433905.1 of Ruminococcus sp. Classification (GTDB taxonomy): domain Bacteria; phylum Bacillota; class Clostridia; order Oscillospirales; family Acutalibacteraceae; genus Ruminococcoides. Next base: position 41,019 of record JAFRGI010000025.1, read on the forward strand.
GCCGCTCAAGAAGCTTCATTCTGAGGGAAGCCGCATTAACCGCCACTATATCATTCCTCCCGAGCAGGAGGAAGCCATACCGGCGGACAACGCGGATGATCTAAAGCAACAAAAGCCGGACGTCGATATCATTTCCGAGAACAAAAGGAATTAAATATGTTCAAACTACCTGTATGCCCGTACTGCAAAACCGTTTACCATTACGGAGAAGTCAGACGCGCGGCAATGAATAAAGAAAAAGAATGCTATCATTGTAACAAAACCTTTGTTGTTTCGCGCAAGCAGACAGGGATTTTGCTGTTGATCCTTGTCGCAGTTTGCACGGCGGCGGATGTGGTGTTATTTCAGTTTTATTCGAATACTACAATTGTTACCGCGTATATCGTCAATATCGTGATAGCGGTTGCGGCGTTCTTTACAGTTCCGTTTTTTATCAGATTCAGAGCGAATAAGAGGTAATCATGGATAACGTAGAAAAGATTGAGAGAAACGAAGGTAATATCGAAATTACCAAGGTGGAACAGGAATATGGCGCCGATGAAATTCAGGTGCTGGAGGGACTCGAAGCAGTCAGAAAAAGACCGGGTATGTACATAGGTTCCACGGGTCCGCGCGGTCTGCACCATCTGGTTTATGAAATCGTGGATAACTCCATCGACGAGGCTCTTGCGGGATACTGCTCCAAGATCGACGTGGTCATTGAACCGGGCGACGTTATTCGCGTGACGGATAACGGACGCGGTATTCCCGTCGGTGTAAATAGCAAGACAGGCTTGCCTGCAGTTACGGTTGTCTTTACCGTTCTTCACGCGGGAGGAAAATTTGGCGGAGGCGGATATAAGGTATCGGGCGGTTTGCACGGTGTGGGTGCGTCTGTTGTGAACGCACTCTCCGAATGGCTGGAGGTCAAGGTCTGTGACGGCGAGGATGTGTATTTTCAGCGTTATGAGCGCGGCGTGATTATCAACGACCTCGAGAAGATCGGTGCATCCTCTGTTAAAGGAACAGAAGTGCGTTTTAAAGCGGATGCGGAGATTTTTAAGGAGACGACGGTCTACGAATACGAGGTGTTGGAGCGCCGTCTGCGCGAGCAGGCTTTTCTCAACGCGGGCGTTCATATTGAATTGCGCGATGAACGTAATCCGGATGATATCATTCGGAAAAATTTCTTTTATGAGGGCGGTATTAAGAGCTTTGTGGATTATATTCACAAAAAACGCTCTCTGGAAGTGATTCACCCGGATGTGATTTATTTTCATTCCAAAAATGAGGAAGATACCATTGCGGTGGAAATCGCCATGCAATATAACGAAAGTTACAACGAGAATTTGCTGACCTTTGCCAACAATATCCATACAACGGACGGCGGCACGCATGAGGAGGGCTTCAAGCGTGCCCTGACCTATGTGATGAACGACTATGCGCGCAAGTTCGGTAAACTCAAGGATAATGATAAAAACCTCAGCGGCGAGGATGTGCGTGAAGGCTTGACAGCAATTATCAGCGTCAAGTTAAAGGAAGCGCAGTTTGAAGGACAAACCAAAGCAAAGCTCGGAAATACCGATGTGCGCACTATGGTTGACAAGCTCGTTCGCGACAAGCTGATGGTGTATCTCGAAGAAAATCCCGCCGTTTCCAAAGCTATTTTTGAAAAGGCTCTCGCTTCTGCGAGGGCGCGCGAGGCGGCGCGCAAGGCGCGTGAAAGCGTGCGCAGAAAATCCGCTCTTGAATCGGCGCAGCTTCCGGGCAAGCTGGCGGACTGCCAGTCACGCGACAGCAGCGAAACGGAAATTTTTATCGTCGAGGGAGATTCCGCAGGAGGCTCCGCCAAAGGCGGACGCGACCGCCGTATTCAGGCAATCCTTCCGCTGTGGGGAAAAATGCTTAATGTGGAAAAAGCGCGTATTGACCGCGTTTACGGCAACGATAAGCTGATGCCTGTTATCACCGCGCTCGGCACGGGTATCGGCGATGAGTTTGATTTGGAAAAGCTCCGTTATGATAAGGTCATTATTATGGCGGATGCCGACGTCGACGGCTCTCATATCCGTACCCTGCTGCTTACATTTTTCTTCCGGTATATGAAACCCCTGATAGAATCGGGACATGTGTATATCGCGCAGCCGCCGCTCTACCGGATTACAAAGGGAAAAGATCATAAATATGCCTATTCCGATCTTGAGCGCGACCAAATTTTGTCGACAATCGAGGGAAAAACAGAGATTCAGCGCTATAAAGGTCTCGGTGAGATGGACAGTGAGCAGCTTTGGGAAACCACCATGAATCCCGATTCGCGCATGATGCTCCGCGTGGAGCTGAGCGATGCAGAGGCAGCGGACGAAACCTTTACGATCCTCATGGGCGACAAGGTGGAGCCGCGCCGGGAATTTATTGAACAGAACGCCAAATACGTACAGAATTTGGATATTTAAGGCAATACCGCATAATGCAGGTGTGCGGATTGCGCAGTAAGATTTTTCGTCAGAACCAGAAATGTCCGGAAAACGAACAGTACGGCGCATGATTATGCGGCGTGGATGGTGATGATACATATAGCGTCAGGAGGGAAAGCTTATGCATGCACGGACATATGTCACTGTCAGATATGCAGAAACGGACAGGATGGGAATTGCTCATCATTCCAATTTTCCGATTTGGTTTGAAATCGGCAGAACGGATTTTATCCGTCTGTTTGACACCACTTATTCGGAAATGGAAAAGTCGGGTATTATGACGCCCGTGCGCAATCTTTCCGTCCGGTATATTTTGCCCGCACAGTATGAGGATAAATTGGTTATCCGCACTTGGTGTACGCAAATAACTGCCGCGCGCATCGAATTTTCATACACTGTCAAACGTATCAATCCCGACGAGACGCAGACAGAGATTGCCTACGGCAGCACGGAACATGGCTTTGTAGATGCAAAAACCTTTCGTCCCTGCAATGCTAAAAAGCGTATGCCCGAGCAGTTTGAAAAGATATATCAAAATATCAAGATTTTATCATAAAACAGCGGCGCGCCGATGCGTCCGAAATCTACATGCAGCAACAAGGGTAACTGTATACGCCCGTGCAAAATGAAAACAGAGGTATTTCCATGAGTAATGAACAGCAAATGAATGAAAACAGAATTATTGACGTTGACCTTCAAAACGAGATGCGGCAAAGCTTTTTGGATTATTCCATGAGCGTTATTGTCGCACGCGCTCTACCTGATGTGCGCGACGGTCTCAAGCCTGTTCACAGACGTATTCTCTACACCATGTTTGAACGCGGTCTCGAGCCTTCAAAGCCTTATCATAAATGCGCGGATACCGTCGGTTCCGTGCTGGGAGCTTATCACCCTCACGGTGACGCTTCCGTTTATGATGCCATGGTTAGGCTTGCACAGGATTTTTCTATGCGCTATATGTTGGTAGACGGTCACGGCAACTTTGGTTCCGTCGACGGTGACCCGCCTGCCGCCTACCGTTATACCGAGGCGCGCATGAGTAAAATTTCCATGGAAATGCTGACGAACATCGAAAAGGATACCGTGGATTTTGTACCCAACTATGATGACCGACTCAAGGAGCCGACCGTATTGCCCAGCCGTTTTCCCAATCTGCTGGTTAACGGCTCCAGCGGTATTGCTGTCGGTATGGCGACGGAGATTCCGCCGCATAATCTGGGCGAGACGATAGATGCCGCCTGCGCCTATATTGAAGATCCCAACATCGAGCTTGCCGGGCTGATGGAATGTATGCCCGGTCCTGATTTTCCGACAGGCGGTATCATCATGGGTAGAAGCGGCATCCGCGCCGCCTATGCCACGGGTAAGGGCAAAATTACCGTTCGTGCCCGCACGGAAATTGTAGAGGCAAAAAACGGCAGATTTAAGATTATCGTTACAGAGCTGCCGTATAAGGTTAACAAATCCCGTCTGATTGAGAATATTGCCAATTTGGTCAAGGAAAAGCGCATCGAGGGTATTTCAAACATCGAGGATCATTCCGACCGCATCGGCATGCATATCGAAATCGACGTAAAACGTGATGCGTCGCCGCAGATCGTTCTCAATCAACTCTTTTCCTACACGCAGCTGCAGGTCACTTTTGGTGCGATTATGCTCGCAATCGTCGACGGTCAGCCAAAAATCCTGACACTCAAGGATATGCTCAAATGCTATATCGAGTTTCAGGAGGAAGTGGTACGCCGCAGAACGGAATTTGATCTAAAAAAAGCGCAGGACAGAATGCATATTCTCGAGGGTCTGAAAATCGCGATTGACTTTATCGACGAAGTGATCCGTATTATCCGTGCAAGCAAGGATCAGCCTTCCGCGCGCGCTGCGCTGATGGAACGTTTTGGTTTTGATGAGGTGCAGGCGCAGGCAATCGTGCAAATGCGTCTCGGACAGCTCACCAATATGGAACGCCATAAAATAGAAGAGGAGATCGAGGGGTTAAAGGCGAAAATTGCCGATTTTCTCGCAATCCTCGCCAGTGAGACCCGTCAGCTCGAAATTGTAAAGGAAGAGCTGACCGCGATCCGCAATAAGTATGCCGATCCGCGCCGCACAGAGATTTGTGCTATCAGCGGAGAGGTCGATATCGAGGATTTGATTCCGCAGGAGGAATGCGTCCTTACACTCACACGCTTCGGTTATGTTAAGCGTCTGGCGGCGGATACCTATAAGATCCAGCGCAGAGGCGGCAGAGGTGTGTCCGGTATGTCTCGCCGCGAGGAGGACGTTGCCACGGAAATGTTTATTATCAATTCCCACGACTACGTACTGTTCTTTACGGATAAGGGCAGAGTGTACCGTTTGAAATGCTATGAGGTACCGGAGGGAAGCCGCCAGTCAAAGGGAATCAATATCGCCAATCTTTTGCCTATTTCTCCCGAAGAAAAGGTTACTTCCATGATTCGCGTGCCGGAATTCGACGAGGAAAAGTATCTCGTTATGGTTACGCGCAAGGGTATTATCAAGCGTATTGCGCTCAATGCCTATCATACTGCGCGCAAGGGCGGTCTGATTGCGCTTGAGCTCAATGAGGGCGACGAGTTGGCATGGGTGCGTATGACAGACGGCAATGCCAATGTAATTGTTGCCACGCGTCTCGGTACGGCAATTCGCTTTAATGAAACCGATGTTCGCCAGATGGGCAGACAGGCGCGCGGCGTTAAGGCGCTGACGCTCAGAGAAGGTGACGAGGTTGTCGGTATGAGCGTTGTTCGTGAGGGCGGATTGGTGTTGACCGTCAGTGAAACCGGTTACGGCAGACTTTCAAACGCGGATGATTACCGTATTCAAAGCCGTGGCGGTAAGGGCTTGATCAACTATCATGTGGAGCGTTACGGCAAGGTTGCTGCGATCAAGGTAGTCAATCTTGACGACGATATTATTATTATTTCTCAGGATGGTATTATCATTCGTATCGCCGCCGATTCCATTCGTGTTTGCTCGCGTCCCTCCAAGGGCGTAACCGTCATGAAAATAGGCGAAGGAGACCGTGTCGTCACGGTTGCCAGAGCGCCTCACGAAGAAGGAGAAATCGAAGAAATGCCCGAGAATACAGAGGAAGAAGACGCGTCCTTCCCGAAAGAAACAACAGAAGAATAAAACAAAACAGGGTTGTAACAAACGTACAGCCCTGTTATCGTATAAAGGAAGAATGATGAAAAAAGATGTTTTAGCAACGGATAAAAAATGTTGCAGAAAAAAAAACGAGGCTCATAAAAAGTTTGGATGCGGTCAGATGTTTCGGGGGCGAAGGAGAGGTTTTGTCGGCGTATGGTGTATGGCAGCGATCTGGATGGTCGTGTGCACTGCCTGCGGTGAATCGGATGTCCATATCAGCCAGCCCGAGCAGGCGGTTACGGTTCATGATTCGTCTTTCCAACAGGAAGAAAAAGCAGCCGTGGAGAACAGCGTGAATGTTAACGGAAAACGTTTCACGCTGACGCTGTTCGATTTTACCTCTCGCCTGAATGCAGAAAAAAATCAGCGCGGTGAAAAAGATATGTATCTGATGGAAAAGTGGAAGAAAAACGGTCAGGTAACCAAAGATAACAAGGGCGTAAAGATCCAGTATTATTACTATGACGACAGCAACACCAACTTGACCGCAACGGTTGAGGCAGATTCGGAAAAGCTGGTCAATGTCGGCTGCGGCACCACGCTGTCATATTTTACGGGTAAGGATAAAGACAAAAATAACAGCGATAATGTGATTTATCAGGCGGCTCTCGCAGCTCAGATCGTCTGCGGATATGACTGCAGCTATCTCAACACGATTCAAAACATATTTTATGCAACAACCAAGGGAGTGGATACTTCCCTATACTATGACGGATTTGTATTTTCCTTTACCACCAAAACGAATCATGCAAACAAGGATAATGACCTCATGATGTTCCGCGTATTCCCCGTTGAGGAGTCCCTGAAAGAGGAATGGAAACTCAAGGAGTATCAACCTTGATCATTAGGCAGAGGGCGGATACAGCATATTTCTCAAAAAAGCCGGACAACCCCAAAAAAACGGGTTGTCCGGTTTATGCAGTGACATTGTATTATGATTTCATGAAATCATTTGTGATCCTGTGTATCCGTTAACGGATAGGAGTAATGATATTTTCGCTCGTTGTAGGCTGCGTCGGAGGAACGGTAGGCGGTGCAGTTGGCGTCGTCGTTACGGGTGCTGTTGTCGGCGCATCAGTCGGAGGGACGGTAGGCGGCACCGTTACGGGTACGGTTGTCGGAGCATCAGTCGGGGGAACGGTTTCCGGTTCGTCCGGAGAGATCCGTTTGCCGACGGCATAGATGAGGTCGGGATTTGCAGAGCCTGCAATGTAATATTGAACAGGCGTGACGTCAGATATGGTGACAGAACCGTCTTGATTGGTGTCCGCGAGACGTTTTTGGAAATCTGCGGGGTGAAATGTTTCCGCGATGATACGCTGAATATCCGTCGCATCGTTAATATTGACCGAACCGTCCATGTTAACGTCGCCGATTGGATACGTTTCATGTTCTGTGGCTGTCGCGGTAAGTGTATGAGATGCTGTTGCAGCGGTCAGCGTGACAGACAGCGAAAATGTCAGAATGAGCGATGTCAGTTTGGGTGTTGCTTTCATACGTCAAACTCCTTTCGATAGCTGTATGAGCATACAAGTATTATAACATAAAGGATTTAACGATTCACTTGACGAAATAGACAAAAATCAAATTTTTCCTTTGGTTCTGCCGATCACGCCGCAGATCAGGCTGAGGACGATTGTGGAACCGATTCCGCCGGCGGCGCTTTTGAGAGCGCCCGTCAAAATACCGAGTGCGCCGTCCTCCCGCAGGGCGTCCTTCATTCCCCGGACCATCAGGTTACCGAAACCGCAAATCGGTGCGGCAGCGCCTTCGCCCGCAAAGTCTATGAGCGGCTGGTACAGTCCAAGTGCGCTGAGCAGGACGCCTGCAACAACAAAGCCCGTAAGGATTTTGGCAGGTGTGAGCATGGTTTTGTCAATGAGAAGCTGACCTACGAGACAAATCGTTCCGCCGATCAGAAACGCGTAGATGTATTGCATGTGGATACTCCTTTTCTATGGGTGACGCCGTCATAACCCGGCGTTACTTTTGTGGTTCTGTGTGATTACTATACCCCGGTTATGCTTAAAAATGTGAAATTCCGTTGAAAATTTTTATAAAGCTCTACACAAAACGTTTTTTTTGTGGTAATATTAATATCGGTATTTTATAATCAGTACAAGGAGTGAAGCACATGATAGAGGTGAAAAACCTGACAAAACGTTACGGCGATATCAAAGCTATTGACGATATCAGCTTTACCGTCGACACGGGCGAGGTGCTGGGTTTTCTCGGACCGAACGGCGCGGGAAAATCCACAACCATGAACATCATTACGGGCTATATCTCGTCTACATCCGGAACAGTTACCATAGACGGTTCGGAAATTCTTGAGAATCCGCGCGAAACAAAGAGCAAGATCGGTTATTTGCCCGAGATACCGCCGCTTTATCCGGATATGACCGTGCAGAAATATTTGGAGTTTATGTTTGATCTCAAAAAAGTCAAGCTGCCGAAAAAAGAGCATATCGACGAAGTGATGCGTCTGGTGCGCATTTCTGATATAGGGAAGCGTCTGATCAAAAACCTGTCAAAGGGCTATCGTCAGCGCGTTGGTTTTGCGCAGGCACTGCTGGGAAATCCGCCCGTTCTGATTCTCGACGAGCCAACTGTCGGTCTCGATCCCAAGCAAATTATCGAGATCCGTAAGCTGATCCGCAGCCTCGGCAAAAAGCATACGGTTATTTTTTCTTCGCACGTTCTTTCCGAAATTTCGGCAACTTGTGACAGAATTATCGTTATTGCCGATGGAAAGCTTGTTGCGAATTCCAAGACCGACGAGCTCTCTCTATCTCTTGCCGAGACGCAGAAGCTTTCGCTGATAGCAGAGGGAGGTTCATCTGATATTTTGGCGGAAATCAAAAAAATTCCCGGCGTCAAAAAATATAAGAAGGAGCGCGATATATCGGAAAAAACGGCGCTCTACAGTGTGGAGTACAGCAACGACACGGATATTCGCCGTGATGTGTTCAGTGCGATGGTAAGGATTCATGCACCGATCCTCGAAATGAAGTCGGGCAACGAAAGCCTGGAGGATATGTTCCTCAAGCTGACGCAGAGCGCGGAAAAGGGAGGAAACTAAAATGAGTGCGATATTCAAGCGCGAAATGAGCGCATATTTCAGTTCCGCGACGGCGTACGTCGTGATGGCTGTGTTCTTCTTTTTCTCGGGTATGTTTTTCAACTTTTATGTATTCGCGCAGAACAGCAACAGCCTTACCTATGTGTTTTCTAATATGTTTTTCATCATCATGTTTTTGATTCCGATTATCACGATGAAATCCTTTGCGGAGGAAAAAAAGCAAAAGTCGGATCAGGCGCTTCTGACATCGCCCTGTTTGCTGACGGAAATCGTGTTGGGAAAATTTCTCAGCGCATTCATCCTGTTTACAATATGTAATTTGATTTTTTTGGTCTATGCTGTCGTTATTTCCTTTTTTGCACAGCCGCAGTGGTCTGTGATTCTTTGTACTCTGCTCGGAACCCTGCTGCTCGGCGGTGCGATGATCGCTATTAATGTTTTTATTTCCGTAATGACCGAAAGTCAGGTTGTTGCGGCGGTTCTCGGCATGGGCGCAGGATTGCTGATCAGCATGATGAGCTATTTTGTGAATGCCGTCGGCGTTGAGTGGATTTCTGCCGTGCTGAAAAAAATCAGCTTTATGACCTATTACGAAAATTTCACCTACGGTATTCTCAGCATTACCGACGTTGTCTTTTTCCTCAGCGTAACAGCTCTGTTTCTGTTCTTTACAGTGCGTGCGCTCGAAAAAAGACGCTGGAGCTAAGGAGGTTGTCACATGGAAAATAAACAAAAAACCTCCAAAGGTTTTAAGGCGTTTCTCCGGTCAAGAAAGGCGCGCCACGGAAGCGTTGCCGTCGCGATTGTGATTGCTGCGGTTGCGCTGGTTGTGATGCTCAATATTGTGATCGGACTGCTTGTCGACCGATTCCCGAATCTCAAAATGGATATGACCGGCAGCAACGCTTATGCACTTTCGGAGGAAACCGAAGATTTTATGTCGCACCTGAAAAAAGATGTGACCATGAACATTCTCAGTACCGAGAGTGATTTTGCCGCAAACGGCGAATATTTTGTGCAGGCAAAGAATCTGCTCGAAAAAATGGAATCCGTCTCGGACGGAAGATTTACCGTGAAGTATGTGGACGTTACCGCTAATCCGTCGTTTACCAATAACTATAAGAATATCGACTGGAGCTCCAATAAAACCATGGCGGTTATGGAGTCCGGAGAACAGTATCAGGGAGTCAAAACCGACGACTGTTTCTCCTACAATCAGGAGTATCTCGCATCGGGTTATTATCAGATCGAAGGAACCACGATAGAGCAGGCGGTTGTTACCACGGCGATGAAGATTACTACGGAAGACCAGGTAGTTGTCGATTTCATCACAGGTAATCAGGAAACCAATTTTACGGCGCTGAAATCTCTGATTTCCAACAACGCCTACGATGTGCGCGAGGTATCGCTGCTCACGGGCGATCTGGACGAGGACGCGAAGTTTGCCGTTGTATTTGCACCCAAAGTGGATTTGGATGCGTCTGCTGTCGAAAAGCTTGAGAAATGGCTGGACAATGACGGTAAGTACGGCAGAACCCTGATTTACATTCCCTCTCCCGAAAATGCGCAGACGCCCAACGCCGAAGCCATGATCGAGAAATGGGGCATGAAGCTGACAGACGGCTTTGTCTATGAGACAAGCGAGGATCATCTGCTCAGCAGATCCGATATGTTTGTGTTTGTCACGGACTATAACAATTACTATACGGATAATCTCAAGAACAAGGACATCCCCGTGGTAGTTTACCAGACCCGCGGTATAGACATCACAGACACGGAAAACGCGCATGCACTGCTGAATGCTTCCGACCGCGCCGGAGTCTTTCCGCTGGATGCGGACGATAGCTTTAAGCCGGAGGACGGCATTACAGGAAAACAGATTTCCGTTGCTGCCGAGGGCATAAAAAAGGGCACGGACAATGCAGAATCCAAACTGATTGTGTTTGGTTCCGACAGAATGTTTGCTTCGGAATTTATGGCCATGAACAGTATCAACAACGCCGATTTTATCCTGAACATATTCAATACAATCTCGGATAAGACGGACGAGAGCGTGAGCATCACGGGCAAGTCGATCAATAAAACAGAGCTCGGTGTAACGGATGTAAACACCACAGGCGCAATGAATATTATCTTCATCGCCGTGGTTCCCCTTGCCGTCTTGATTGTCGGCATCGTGGTGTGGCTGCGCAGGAGGCATTTGTAATGACAAAAAGTAAAAAAATAACCCTGATTGCCGTTATCGCAGCGGCTTTGGTGCTGACAGGCGTGATGATTCTGCTGTTGGTGCTCCCAAAGGAAGGTGACGCCGACAGCAACGAAACCGCTCCCAGCGAGGCGGCACAGCTGACCGAAAGCACGGATGAAAACGGTGTTCACCAGGCGGTTGTCGGCAGAACTGCCGACGGAAAAATTGAAAACGGATACGGCAAGCTCATCGAGTATGTGCCGTCCAAAATCAAGGAAATACACATCGAAAATGAAAACGGTACGCTGGATGTGACCTGCGAAACACCCGAGGGTGAAGCGACGAAATATACGCTTGTCGGATATGAGGACTATGAACTGCAGTCGGGCGTACCCGACGCAATTGCCAATGCCGCTGCTTTGATCGAATTTTCTTCAATTGCGGGAGAGGATAACGGCGGCAGCGAGTTTGGCTTTGAAAAGCCGCGCAGCGTGGTGACGGTTTCCTACACAGATGATACAAAGTCCGTTATCACCGTCGGTGCGGAAGCGCCGATGGCGAAGGGCACCTACATCAAGTACGGCAGCGGCAGCGAGATTTATGTTGCGCAGACCGGTATCGTGAGTCCGTTCCTTTACGGTGTCAATGATTTGATCAGCTTAGTGATCAATAAGGCTGCCGAGGATACGGAGAGCTCGCTGGTGCAAAAAATCGACATGACAGTCGACGGGTCCGATCTTACCCTCGAGCGATATAAAGGCGATAAATTCTCGTCCGCCTATTATATGAGCAATCCGGAAACGCGGTTCGCAAGCGAGAAGGAATCCAGCAAAATCGAGGGTGGTATTCGCGGTCTGTATGCCGAAAAGGTGTTTCTGGTCAATCCATCCGAAGCGCAGCTGGCCGACGCGGGACTCTCCAATCCTTACGCCACACTCAGAGCGTCGTATTCGGACGGAACAGTCAAGCTTGCTGCCTCCAAGCCCGACGGAGAAGGCAAGGTGCATCTGATGGCGGGAGATAAAAACATCGTGTATACAATTTCTGCCGAAAAGGTGCCGTGGGTCGACACCTCCTTTAACATGCTGGTCGGAGAATATGTGCTTTATCCGAAGATGACCGCGCTCACGGGCTTTGAGGTCAACGGTACGGCGTTCAAGCTCCATACGCGCGAATCGCATACTACCGATGACAGCGGCAACGAAAATACCTCTTACATTACCACGGTATTTCTCGGCGAAAATGAAATCCAGATAGAGGATTTTTCGGGATTTTGCAGTGACGTCGGTATGATTGCCCTCGCGGACGCCGAAAAGGGATCTGCAGGCGGCAGCGCAACGCTCACGGTAAAGTATACTTATGAGGACGGCGACAGTGACGAGGTTGCTTTCTATCCCGATACAGATACGCTCTATACTGCCGTTGTCAACGGCAAGGTGATGGGTCATGCGCGCACATCGGATATCACACGTACTCTGGACGATCTGAAAGCATTTCAATAAACAGTGCGCCGGATAGGAGACGTACGTGCGCTGCGACTGAAAAAAGAGGAAGCGGGGAACGCTGCGGTTGTTCTCTGCTTCCTAAATAAATATAATGGGAGTGATACAAAAATGGGTATGACGATGTCTCAAAAGATTCTCGCGGCACATGCGGGACTGGACGAGGTAAAGGCAGGTCAGCTGATCAATGCGAAGCTGGATATGGTTCTGGGTAATGACGTTACTTCGCCGGTTGCAATTAATGTGTTTGAGAGCAACGGCGCAACCGCCGTATTTGACAATACAAAAATTGCAATGATTATGGATCATTTTACGCCGAACAAGGATATCAAGGCGGCGTCACTGGTCAAACAAACGCGCAGTTTTGCGAATAAATATGATATTAAGAACTTTATGGACGTCGGTATGATGGGGATTGAGCACGCGCTGTTGCCCGAAATCGGTCTTATCGGACCCGGATGTCTGTGCATAGGTGCGGATTCGCACACCTGTACCTACGGTGCGCTCGGTGCGTTTTCCACGGGAGTCGGATCTACCGATATGGCGGCAGGCATGATCAGCGGCAAGGCGTGGTTCAAGGTGCCTGCTGCTATCAATTTCCATCTCGTAGGCAAGCCGCAGGGTCATGTCAGCGGCAAGGATGTGATCCTGCATATCATCGGCATGATCGGAGTGGACGGCGCGTTGTATAAATCAATGGAATTTTGCGGCGAGGGCGTTGCTAACCTCAACATAGACGACCGTCTGTGTATTGCCAATATGGCGATCGAGGCAGGTGCAAAAAACGGAATTTTTCCGGTTGACGATGTGACGCGCGCATACTGCGACGGCAGATATCAGGGGACGCCCGTGGAGTATACCGCCGACAAGGATGCAGTTTATGACGAGGAATATACGATTGATCTCAGCGAGCTTCGACCGACGGTGGCGTTCCCGCACCTTCCCGAAAATACAAAGACTGTCGATGAAATTGCGGCGGGAGAGGTAAAGATTGATCAGTGCGTGATCGGTTCCTGCACCAACGGCAGAATTTCCGACCTGCGTGCGGCGGCAGCTGTTTTCAAGGGTAAGAAGCTTGCCAAGGGTGTGCGCTGTATTGTGATTCCCGGTACACAGAAAATTTGGCTGCAGGCGATGCACGAGGGTCTGTTTGATATCTTTGTCGAGGCCGGAGCGGTCGTATCCACCCCGACTTGCGGACCCTGTCTCGGCGGTCATATGGGTGTTCTCGCGGCAGGCGAGCGTGCGATTTCCACGACGAACCGCAATTTTGTGGGCAGAATGGGTCACGTAGACAGCGAGGTTTACCTCTCAAGCCCCGCCGTCGCGGCGGCAAGCGCGATAGCAGGGTATATCACAGACCCGGAAAAGGTTTAAGGAGGAGAGTATATATGAACGCAAAAGGCAAGGTACATAAATTCGGCGATAACGTTGATACGGACGTTATTATTCCCGCTCGCTATCTCAACACGGCGTCCCATAAGGAGTTGGCGGCGCACTGCATGGAAGATATTGACGCAGAGTTTGTGAACAAGGTTTCCGAGGGAGATATCATGGTTGCCGAAAAGAATTTCGGCTGTGGTTCCTCGCGTGAGCATGCGCCGATCGCCATTAAGGCGAGCGGTGTGTCCTGCGTGATCGCTTCCACTTTCGCGCGGATTTTTTACCGCAACGCAATCAATATCGGTCTCCCGATTCTCGAGTGCGACGAGGCGGCGCAGGAAATCCGGGACGGTGATACTGTTGCAGTGGATTTCAACACAGGCTTGATCACAGACGAAACGACGGGCAAAACCTATCAGGCGGAACCGTTCCCGGAGTTTATTCAAAATATTATCGCCAA
>JAFRGI010000026.1 GCA_017433905.1 Ruminococcus sp.
CGCCAAAAATACAATTCAGGGGCTTCAAAAATGCAATTTGGGTCCGCCGCAAAAGTGCTCCGTAAATACAACATAGGGGCTCCTGAAATACACAGTCGGGGCTCGCTAATACACATAGCCGGGTGCTGTAGTACCTATGTATTTTTTGGAGCCCCTTCTATGCACTTTTTACTTGACAAACACATCCGAAGGGTTGTAACAATTTCTTCAAGAATAATCGCGTTCTTCACGGAATCGTTTTGTGTATAATCCGGTTCGGATTCGTAGATAAAAGAAATGAATTCAATCAGAGAATCTCTGCATTCCTCAACCATGCCCTTGACTTCGGAAATGCTGTGATTGGAGATATAGCGATTCTTATTTGCTACAGCTGCAATCTGATTGATGTTATTTCCGATACGCATGATTTGGTTAACCAATTCTCTGGAATCCTCGCAGATTACGATTCGCTTTTTGTTAAGCACAAAAGTAAAATACTCGCTGATTGAAAGATTCATCATTTTAGCGTGTTCGCTTAATCTTTTCTTTTCTGTTGGAGTCAGTGTGATATGTAAATGTTCAGTTTTACGTTCTTGTTCCATTTTCAACCTCAATAGTAGTGTAAATTTCTTTATTTTTTTTGTTGGTTTTAACCCCAAAAATCGCCTGCGATTTCGGGGTTGCGAGCATAGAATTTATGTTCATACTATGAACAAAATTCGCTCGTTAGGGAGAAACCCTAAAACCCCGTTTTCGGCAAATCCGAAAGAAAAAACCAATCACGTTGTTCAGCTGTAAAAGCGCGTTTTACAAAATCGGATCAAGCGAAGAATCCTCACCGTTTTTGGGATTTTGCGAAATAGCGGCGTTCGGGAAAATTCTGTTGAAATCTTCAACGCTCGTAATTCCGCTTTCTTCAAGCGAACGGCAAATTTGAGCGAATTCATCATCTTTGATCGCTTTTTCCAACTTCTTTTTTTGCGCGTTCAGCTTCCTGATGTTCGCTCGCGCTCTGGCAATGATTTCATTCTCTTTTTTGATTTGCTCAATCAGCTTTTGCAGCTTTTCTTTTTTGTCAGCTACCATTTTCAACCTCCGTTCCTGTTACAAACGGTCAAAGAATTTGACGTTTTCATATTGTAAAATGAAATTCTGCGTAGAGTGAAAATTGCCGGGGTCTGAGTTATAATAGTCCTCCGTACACATATAGAATAATCGGTGTTTGACCGCAAGCGCGTTCTCGTCAAAAATGAATTTTGCCGCGTCAACAGCGTTTTGCGACTTTCCAATATCGGTACTGCCGACATAGCCCATACCGATAATCAGATCGTCCATAGACGTATAGCATGGTTTTCCCACCTTTCACTTAGTGGACAAATTGTCCATCCCTCACGTTTTAACGCGGGAATGATGGGTCGAGCGTCACGCTCGTGGACAAATTGTCCACTCTTTCACACATTACATAATATCTGTCCGCGCCGCCGTGGGCGCAAGTAATCAATGTCAGTAAATCTTTTTTATCTGTGATATAGCAATTTGAAGATTCATATTTTTTGTAGATTTGTTTGTCTGTAACCTTATAGGTCAGCTTGTCCCAATAGTTTGTGATCGTCACAACGTCGCCGATTTGCAAATACCGTATATCGTCGAAAAACACCCTGCCGATATATCCCGTATGTGCCGCCAAAACGCAATTTGTACTCTCACCGCCGATTGGCAGCGAAGTATAGGTCAAGTGCGCCGCGCCAAACGCCATATTGTCGTCGGTCGCACCGAGGAATATCGGAAGCTCCATGCCGATTGATGAAGCGGAGATATATCCGTAGATGTTGTTCGGCACACCGTAATCATACAGATTCAGAGATGCCTGACGGTAGGATGTTTCATTTATCAGTAAATTGTATTGCTCCGTTTTCAGCTTTTCGTTGTAGGCAACGCTGTCACGGTACAGTCGGTCAGCGTCAATGTGGTATTCTGCGGAATAGTTTTCCTCGTCTGAACGATAATCGACCGCGCTTTGTTCCTCCGAATGTTGAGCCGTGGCATTTGTGTCATCAGGCTTCGTTGCAGCATCGGTTTGTTGGGTTGAGGGATTTGTTTGCTCAATGCTACCTTTAAGCTCCTCGAATTGTTCAATAGCGGAATAAGCTTCTTCTTTTCCGATATGATTGGAAATTCGGGGAGCAATGAGTAAAACCGCGCCGACAAGAAGAAATAGTGCTGCCGACGCGGTTATGATTCTTTTTTTCATTTTTCACAGGATACCGCTATTTAAGGTAGGTGGTTTCATCAGGAGCGGCGACATCAGGCATACCGTTGGGATAGGTTGCAACTGTGCCGTCCTCCGATTCTTCCGGTTCGGGTTCTGTCGTAGCCGAGGAAGTGGTTCCGGTGGTGATTTCCTCTGTGATCTTCGGCATGGTGGCTGTTTCGTCCTTTGTGCTTTCATCAGCCGTTGCGATAATGGTAATCGACGGAGCTGTTGTTGCTTCGCTTTCTGTGTTTTCCTGCTGACAGGCTGTGCAGAGAACAGCAATCGAAGCACAGACGATGACGGTAATGGGGTCAATAATTTTTTCATGGTAACCTTCCTTTCTAATCAAAAAATATCGTGTAACTCTTTACGGTGTATCAGTTCGAGCGGCGGTTCGGGTATCGTTTCAAGAAACGCCGGGTCTAACACCTTATATTTATAAAGGGTAAATGCATCACGCCGCACCTTCTCGATCTGCGATTCATCAACATAATCTGCGATGTTATCGGGCAGCTCAACCTCGGCGGCGAGATAGTCTTCCAAAGTGCGACCTTCGTTTCCTTCGGGGAGAATAAAGCGAATCGGCTCAATTCTGACGCGCTGCTTATCGTCCGAAAGACGGATACCCGACCAGTCGCCCGTCAGAACACAGACGACGTTGGGAGCTTTGTCCTGCTCGCGCAGCATATCTTCGCGCCAGAATACATAAAACTCACACAAAACCGTTTGGTTTTGAAAAACCTCGCCCGTGGTTCTGTCTTTGAATGTTTCAATCATGGTTTTCCTCCTTTTCGTTGAAAATAAAAATGCCCTATGGTGAAACATAGGACATAAATATAAAATCTTCTATTTTCCGAACAAATCACTATGCGTTCCTGTTCGGGATAAGGTTAGCACCAAAACGTCATCCTTGAGATAATAAATCAACAGCCAATCAGCCTGTATGTGACACTCACGGTGTTCCTCCCAATTTCCTGATAACGGATGGTCGTAGTTTTTATCTGGCAGCTTCTCACCGTCGGCAAGCTTTCTGATAATATCGTCGAGCAGCTTGGTGTTTTTGCCGCGTTTCTTTGCCAATTTATATTCCTTTCGGAATTGCGAAGTAGCTTTAACCGTGTATTTACTCATGAATTCAACTCCGCGAGCAGTTCATCAACGTCGGAATAACCTTTTACCGACGGATCAGCCGCAATCCTTTCTGCTTCCAACATTGCGGCAATCGTTTCGCGGTTAGGAACATCCGTGGTGATTTTGAACGGAATACCACCCTCTCGCAGTGATTGTCTTACAAAAATATTGAAAGCGGTTGATAAATTCATTCCCAGCTCCGAATACAACGCTTCAGCAGCCGCCTTTAAGTCTGCATCCATTCTGATGCTGATGTTTGAAGTAGTGCCTGCCATAGTATCAACTCCTAATAAAGTATATTCATATTATACTGCATTTGCACAAAGAAATCAATACAATGCACGAATATTTCTTGTTTCTATAACAGGCTGTCGATTTGTTTTATAACCGCAGCCTTGATTTCTTTATAGATATGTTCGTCGGCATAAATGGAAAACTGATTGTTCTGCTTCGCGTTTTCCGTGTTGGGGAAACGTAGATTGAAATCGGCTCCCTGACGAAAAACCTTAATGTCGTTGATCGTTAGCTCATAATCAATCGTCACCGACGCGATAGCATAAATCCCTTTTCCTCGAAGCAGCCTAACGCGCGTTGATGTAACTTGCATTGCTTATCTGCCTTTCCATACGATTTTTTCGGGAACCTCCAGCGATTCCGTTGAGGTCACAGCGTCCTTATAATAACAGGTTGCCGTGTTTGACTTCAAATCGACGGATAAGATTCCCGCTTGGTTTTTATCTCTTGTGATGCGCAGAACGGGCTTTAAGAAATATGTCTGCATATCAAAATAGCCCTCCTGACACTCAAAGCACATTTCAAGCGTAGTAACCGCTTCCTCTGTTGAGATAGAGCTGACTTCTACGGATTTAATATTCCGTGCAATTATCTCCTGAATAATGTCAAAAACATCGCCGTGCTGTTCGCGTTCCGCTTTATTGATCGCAGCGTCAATATCCTTTTTCGGAGCAATATCG
Organism: Ruminococcus sp.; assembly: GCA_017433905.1. Lineage (GTDB taxonomy): Bacteria > Bacillota > Clostridia > Oscillospirales > Acutalibacteraceae > Ruminococcoides. The sequence continues at coordinate 4,339 of JAFRGI010000026.1, forward strand.
ACAAACGCAAAAATCAAAGCGTAGGCAAGAACGCATAGAAAGCTGAAAATTAACGCCCACCATTTGACGATAGGGGGCAGGAATATCACTGCACCAATCGTCAGCGCGGAGCAAATCGTCACGATGAATCCCATTGTAACGGAAAAGCGACGGGTAATGTCTTTCCTGCGGTTTGCGTTTATTTCGGCTTCAACGCTCTTTGCGGTTTCCTCAAAGGCGTGATGTAATTCAAAATTTCTGTCAATGATTTCAAGTTTCATGGTTTAGTGTTTCTCCTTTATTACCGATTGAATACGGTCAAGTGTATATTGTTCTCTGATGTATCTCCGCAAGACCTGTTCGAGCGTTTTGTGAAGCATGATATAGTCTTTACCGTTGACGACGATGCGGAACATATGCTTAGCTGCGTTCCACTCCATAACAACGACCTTGCCCTTAACCTTTCCGCAACTGCTGTCGGAAACCTTGATGTATTCATCGTTCCAACGAATCAGTATATCTCTTGAATCATAAGCGCGGCGGAAGATGTAATAATCAACGTGTGCTTTCTCAATCACAGCTTCACAAATGATCCTCAAGGTTATCAATTCAATATCGGCAATTGGTAAGACGTTACCATCCGCGTCCTGATATAAAAGCTCGGATTGGTTGTTGCTAACAATAGACCTCTTGATGGTTGAGCAAGCATCATTTGATGTATGCGGTTCTTCGTGTGTGGACAAATTGTCCAATTTAGCGGTGTTGTCCGAAGGCTCAAGGGTAGATTCAGACTCTTGTTGATTTTGATAAGTGGACAAATTGTCCATTCCTTGCGTTTCAACGCGGGAAAGACGATTACCGTTCTCGCCAACATTGGGTTCGCGGAATGGGTCGAGCGTCACGCTCGTGGACAATTTGTCCACTTTTTCGGGTTCCTGATTTTGCCGATACGGTTCCAAAGCCTTATTTGTAAGCTCCTTATACAACTCAGAATCGGCTGTTTTACCATAGAACACTGCTTCCAAATCGTCGGGATTCTCTTTGATTTGCCGTGCGTTCACCGTATTGATTTTGCAATCGGAATGGTTCAAAAGAAATTGAAACAGCGATTTTTGTTGTTGTCCCGTGAGATATGACAGCTCTACAGCCGCAATCACGGGAATCGTTCCGTTGTCAACTCTGTTTAGAAATGGCTCAATCAGGTATGTCAGCCTGATATAGCGGTAAATCTTCTTTTTGCTGAGGTTGGTTTCCTCGGATATGGTTTTCATGTTCTCTAACTCGGAAAGCTCCTTGTAGGCGAATGCCAACTCAGACGGAAGATAGTCGTTGTTGCGGATAAGGTTGCTTGTCAGGCGAATGGTTTGCTTCTGCTTGTCTGTGAGGTTGGTTTTGATGATACATTTGGTTGTGGGCAAGCCTGCCTTGATTACAGCTCTGCGGCGGTGCCTGCCGTCTATCAGCTCATATTTACCGTTGGAAATGGGAGCAACAATGCACGGGCTTAACTGTCCGTCCTTTGCAATACACTCCGCGAGCTGCTCAATGGTTTCGTCGTGAATCTGAAAGCGTTGGTTGCTATCCTCAACAATCAGCTCGTTTCGGATTTCGACGATCTGATTGTCTGTTGTTCCGATTACATCGGCGTAGGCGCTTGCTACCGTTGGAATTGCCTGTGCTTTGATGTTGAATTTCGGCATGGTCGCACCTCCTAAAATGGCAGCACATCGGGAAGCTCCCGAATGATGTTGGTAATCAGATGTGCGAGTGCGCATAAGGTTTCTGTATCATTGCCTATGCAATCCTCTTTGCCGGTAAAGGCAAGGTACAGTTTCTTTTCGTTGTAGCCATAGTCGCCGTCATAACCTGACAGCTCTGCGGCAACATTCAACTTCGGAAAAGCACAGTAAGCGCCGTTGATATGCTTGCCGCAAATCACAAGATAGGAAATGCCGTTGTGGGTAATACTGACTTCCTTGCAGTTGCACTTAAACCGTCTTTCGATTTCAGCCATTGTGTTCACCCCCAATCAGTACGTCAACGACATTCATATAAGCCCTGCCAACGTCGTCCGAGCGTCGTTTTACCAACACCGTTTTCTCGGCGGAGGAGTTCTTCACCAAAGCTCTAAACGGAATTGCCGGAAGAACCATGCTGCCGTAGCTCATGTGGATTGCTTCCAACACCGCCTTGCTGACCTGAATATTCATCGCCATAGTTGGCAAAATCAAAACATCTTCGCCAATATTTGCCGTAGGCTTCATACGCAAAAGTGTTTTTAACATCTTGTCGGTTCCCTGATATGGAATCGGATCAGCCTGCACTGTAATGAGAAGAATATCTGAGCAGATCACCGCGTTGGTAATCCTAAGATCGAACGACGGACAGCAGTCTATGATAATAAAGTCGTATTTTACAAAGTAATTGTCGGAGAATATACGGGTAAACACCGTTGTTTCGTCCGTTTGGTCGGCGTGAAGCGTTGTGACGGCTCCCGCGAGCATCGGCGTTGCGGGAATGTAGTCAAGGTTGAGCTTCTCGTTGTGCCTGATAAAATCATCGTGATTGATAGGGAACTGAGCTACCGTCTGATAGATCAGCTCCGCAATCGTCGGCTTGCCGTCAAAGGTGAAGTCAAGCCAGTTTGTCAGGTGCGTCTGGCTGTCAATGTCAATAAGCAGCACCTTTTTTCCTCTGAGTGAAAGCCCTGCGGCAATGTTGATCGCAGAGGTCGTTTTCGCCACACCGCCTTTTTCATTGGCGATGCAAATGATGGTTGGTTTCTTAATCTGTTCCATTTAATCTAATCCTTTCAAAAAAATCAGGCTATCCGTGTAAAATAGATTTCGGATAGCCTGTGTTTAACGGTTTATGGTGGACAATTTGTCCATTTTATTATATAATTGGAAAAACGATTGCATTGCATAATCGTTTAAGCCATATTAGTCATTGGAATAACTAAATTTGCAACAACATTTCTTACATAATTATTAAATGGTGAAATATCAATCGTTCTATATTTTTGTTCGAGATGTGTGTAAATATCTAAAGTAATCTGAACATTTGAGTGTCCCATGAGCTTTGATGCTCTTAAAGCATCAACACCGGCATGATAAAGCATTGTACAATATGTATGTCTTAGTTGATGAGGAGTAAAGTGCTGTAATAACTGCGGTATTCCTGTTGGAGAATTATAAGGCTTTGGAACCCGCCCGACGTTTCTCATTTGCTGACAGTAGTATTCATAATTAAGTGTATTTTGGTAGCTTTCCCAAGTTGATTGCCAAGAACCAACAGTGTGCATTTTTCCGCATTTTTGTGTAAAGATAAGTTTTTTTCCGTTTGATTGGAATTTTTCGAGTTTTATTAAAGGAATAATATTATCCGGTATAGTAATATATCTGTCTTTTCCGTTTTTTGTGTGACCTTTTACGCGAAAATTATTGCTGTCAACTCTCTCAACCGATTTTATAACAGCTATCTTTTTATTTAGTAAATCTATATCTGACCATTCAAGCGGAATAATCTCTCCGCGTCTTAATCCGCAATACAGCATTATTACTGCTGCTATCTGCGCTCGATGATACACCCTTAAAACCATTTCCTTTTGTTCATCGTCTATGGGGGTACGCTGTTCAACAGGAGCGCTTTTCGGGATTTTTTTCTTTTTTCTGTCAAATGGATTGCGACAATCTATCAGATCGTTTTCTAAAGCATAGTCATAAATGTTCAAACCAGCTGATAAATGTGCCTTCATTAGTCGCTTTGAAAAAGGTTTGCCTGTGTTTGGATTGACGTTTTCGGTTTCATATTGAATAAACTTATCAACGTCCATTCCTTTTATTTCTTCACAGTTTCTTGTCCCAAAGTAATTTATTAGATGTTCAACGTCTTTTTCTATACCCTTTCTATAAGAGTATTGTTTGCCGAATATTTCGCTTTCAAGCCAAACTCCGGCAATCTCTTCAAAACTTTTCACTGCATACACCTCGATTGCTATTGCGAATTATAGCATATCTACCATGTCGAAAACGGTCGCAAATGTGAAGTTATATCACATTTTTTTGATATTCCGAAACTACTCGTCGAGATACAGGAATAAATGTAATAATATGTGTCACAGATAAATTACATGAAATTGAATTGCTGCGTTACAGAGTGGTTTTAGAACTTATGTTTGCAAAGCAAAAAAAAAAGAGTGCAGTGACACAGACCTAAAAAGGTCATGTGTCACTGCACTAAATATTTGTATGTAAAATTAAAGAATTGCTATCATTCTAATCGTTGCTACTGGATTTTGTGCGCACGAAACCCGAAAGATTACAAATTGTAACCTTTTCACCTTCTGACTATGATCAGAAGGTCGGGAGTTCGAGTCTCTTCCGGTGCGCCGAGTAGAACGAAAATACAAAAGCAAACACATTTACGTCTTAAGGCAACACCGCTTCACCGAGCTGTTCTCAGCCAGGTGAAGCGGTTTGTTACATACATATGAGTATTTTTTTCTTCGCTTTAGAAAGACTCTAAATCTGCCAGTACCTTCTGCATAAATGTGGCGTCGGAAATATCCACACTGCCGCTGTGGTCAAAGTCCCATTTCGCAGCAACCTCGGGTTCAACACGCACCATATCTGCAAGGTATTTTTGCAAATATGTTACATCGGAAATACTGAATACGCCGTCTCCGTTCGTATCGCCCGCTATTTCGGGAACCACCGCCTGAACGTCAAAAATCATCAGTGTGGGCTTGCTGTCCTCCAGACCGTCCTTGACGGCGTAAGCGATAATCGTGGTATATTCTTTGATTTCAATGGGAGTTGTGTACGCGAGTCTTGATTCGCTTGTTACAACGCAGGGGCAGGTAAGATCTGTTGTGTAATAGATCTTGGCTCCCGGTGTTGCACAGGACAGCTCGATTTTCGTTCCGGGCACCACCTTGGAACCACTTGGCACAGAAGAGGTCACCGTTGCCACCTTCTGCACAGACATAGTTACCTCTACCACGGTCATTCCCGTGCAGTCGCCGTCCTCCAGACTGTAGACAATGTCTGCCGCTCCGGGCAACACTCCTCTTACTTTTACGGTTGCCTTTCCGTTTGCGTCAGCAGTAACATTTGGTGTGAGTACCTCTGCAACCGACGGAACAGAGGAAGAGACGGTGATTTTCCGGTTAGCTCCCGCTTCGCCGGGATGGATCTGAATGGTAATTTCCTTGGTATCCTTATAGCTGACGGAAACGGTCGGTTCTGCTTCGATTGTTTCCGGCTTGAGCATAACGTCATATTCATTCTCAAAATCCGCCGCTGTATTATCGGCATAGTTGACCGCACCCGATACGGAAACCGTCACACGGTCTCCCTCTGAGAATTTCGAGTCAGGTACAAAACGGAATTGGGAAGCGTATAGCGCATGATTATCGCTGCATCCTTCCTCAGCGTTGGCAGGATACACCTGACCGCTCACCTGACTTCCATTCAGCGTTACCTTGACAGATTTCCCGGTAACCGTATAAATATTCATATACTGTGTAAATTCAAGACCGATCTCGTTTTGGTAGGCACAAACGGTCTTGATCTTCGGCGCGTCAAGCGAGGTCATTGCAATGTTGACCGCGGTCTGCGGCGGCGGAACTGGCAGCCACTCGCTGTACGCTGTTATATAGCCGTCCTTTTCATATCTGACCTGCCAATAGCCCTCGGGCACATACCATTCATAATAACCGTTGCTATCGGAAAGCAGCGGATTGCTTTGATCATACTCGGAAGCATCCCAGATAACCGCGTCTCTTCCGTCGGCATACGGACTGTAAAACGCGGTGCAGGTAACACCCTCTACGCGGTTCGATTTCACCGCCTCGCAGATATATCCCGAGGGATCAATGGAACCCTTGACCGGCTGCGACAGCGTTTCTTTTTCACGTTTCTCCTCATCCTGACAACGGTGGGTATCGTCCGCCAATACATCAAGCGCATTGTTCATGGAGTGATCCTTGATTTTTGACGTAACCGCCGAGACAAGTCCGAGTCCGTATGTTCCTGAAATATCGAGCACTTTCTTTCCATCGTTTGTTAAAGCGTCTATCGCAAGATTCACCTTATAATCCACATTGTTTATCAGTATACCGGCGCCGAATCCCACATCGGGATTGGTAACCGTGCCCAAGCCGTTTGCTGCCGCAAACTCTACATATCCCGGAACATTCGTCATATTCGCCGCCATATTACCTGCTGAGGCAACCGAGCTTAATGTGAGCAGCGTTCTGTAGTACGACTTATCAATATCGTCCGGATTCAAGCCTCTGTTTTTATAGCACTCCTCCAGCAAATCCATCAGAACATTGTACCGTGCCCATTGCTCCAGAGAGGAATCTCCCGTGAGCATTTCCCAAAGATCGGTCACTCCCCACGAGACCGGATCGGAACCGCTGTATCCTACCGCGTCGTCGTTCCTTGTTCCGTAACCGGTGCGGAACAGGCCGTAGATATCATCCGCTGTGCTTTTCACGCGATTCTCTAACGCAGCAGACATGGATGAGGTATTATAATAAATATTTCCGTCATCATCCGCAAGCGCAACAGAAAACGCTGTACCTCCTCCGTTCTGTTTGACAAACGGTGTTATTTGAGCGTTGGCAAACGAATTGCCGCTTTGCAGAGGGGTGTCGTATCCTTCACTGCGCAGCGCAGACTTCGCCGCGTTCTCCGAATTCTTCTTCATCCGCTTCTGTTCGTTCTTAAACAGCAGCGTGCGGTTCCGGTAGTATTCCGTCACTACATCGTCCTTCTCTTCCGTCATGGTAATGAGAAGTCTTTCTTCGCCCTGTTCGATACCGAGCACATACTGATTCTCTCCGCTTTTCCAAAATCTCATCGGATTTTCATTCAGATAATCACCCATGCGGAACAGCCCTCCGATATCATATCCGTTCCCGCAAACGTCATCGATCAGCGCTTCCATATCTATTGCGGTCTCATCATAGTCGCTGTTATACGCAACCGAAAGCTTTGCGGGAATGGTGGTGGAGGTATAGTCCTGACGGCAGACGAACATTCCGGTTTCCTCGTCGTAAACAGCAGGCACATAAATGGTTCTGCCGCGGCTGTCAGTGGAAACCATCTGCACATCACGCACCTGCTTAATGTCTCCCAAAAACTCAACCTTGTAAGTAAAGGTCGGTTTTGACGGATTGAAGCTGTATGTCCGGCTGCTTGCACCGGTATCAATATAATCGATCACTCTGGTGCCGAACGAACCGGAAATATACACCTTGGAGAGCATGGGAATGTTGCAGTCATAGTGAACACTTTTTATACCCGAGCGCAGTTCTCTGCCCTCCTTTGTGGTTACAACTACATACAGTTTGTGTTCGGATTTGGTGAAGGGGTTATGCAACTCAACCGGAACAGAGAACGTACCCGCGCTGTTTGCTTTTCCCGTAGCCGACAATACGTTGTTGTCATATACGGCAACTGCCGCATCGGCAAAGGTGGAACCGGAAATATTCAGTTTGGTTTGATTGGTGTCATACGGAGCGTTCCAATCCAAATCCGACAAACGGACAGATGCGCTGCCAACCGGCTGAACAAGGGAACGGCTTGCAGTTTTCAGTTGTAGCTCCGCGGTCACAACAGCCTTTTCGGCAGGCTTCACGTTGTACAGGGCAACTCTGACCACAGCGCCGTCAGTGACGGAGCCGATCGTCAAAAGCCCGTTTTCAAAGGTGTAATCCGTCGTCACAAATCCGTCTACGGTTACTCCGTTTTCCGCAGGCTCGCAGTTTTCGGGAATACGGAACACCATTTTTTCGACAGAGATTTCGTCTGCAAATTCGTCCTTTACGGCATACTCCGCTTTCGCTACGAAATACTGGCCGAATACCGTTTCCGTGCGGTTGACGGAAAGCGCCGTTGCGTCGCTGTTTAAGTATCCGAACTTGTTTTTGTCGAACGCAGGGATAACAACATCGTTGATTTCCGTCTTTTCTCCGTTTTTTACAGTGACATTGGAGATGTCGTAATCCGTATCTGCCGTCATTCCGCATTCCGCGAAAGCATCCAGAGAAGCCATCGCATATGCTGCATCCCACTCTCCCATAAACACCGCGGAATAATTGCCTGCAGGAAGGTTGCCTGTCGTCACGCTTAATCCGCGGACCGGGTATGTGGCAAGATATTTTCCTGCGCCGTCAAACAACAGCATCATATTGGACTCGTTCATGGTGTTTTTCAAGGATGCGGAAATAACTCCCCTTTCTACCATCGTCAGGGATATGCCTTCGTTATTCTCCGAATATGCGACCGTTGCCTGCGCGTCTCCGTAAACGCCGGAAGTGTCCCTTGCCTCAAACTGCAGAACGTCTCCCACAACGACGTCTTCGCTGTCAAAATAAAACCGATCGTTTTGAATCGTGTAGCTTTTGATTTCCCTGTGTCCGTCTTTCAGACTAACGGAGAACTCTATGTCATCCATCGTACACTGCTGCTGCAGTGAACCGGGCAGCCGCACGGAATGGATTTTGCACGCCACCTCGGCTCCGCCGAGCAATTCCATGCAGATGTTTTCGGTGCGGTCGGAGGTCAGAGTTCCCTCCTTCGTTTTGTCAAAATAACCCCTCCTTGCAGCCGAAAGCCGGAACGTGCCTCCGGGCAACGACAGAGTATATTTTCCTTCCGTATCCGCAGTGGTGCGGGCAGTAACGGTTTTTCCGTTGTCAAGCGTCACCTCGGCAGTCATCACCGCTCCCGCCACGGCACACTCCTGCGCATCCGTAACGGTACCCGAAAGCGTATATACGCCGCGCCGCTCCAGGCGAACGCTGAGGAGGTTGTCGGAATCCTCGGAAAGAGTCAGAGAAGTCTTTGCGGGCGTTTGATACATCTTCGATGCGTTATCTCCCAATGCAATCTCGCAGTTAAGCGTTTCACCCGCAATCCGTTCGGAAAGGGCTGCCGTATCGGCAACAACATTGCCGCTGCCGTCCGTCCAGCGCACGGTATAATCATCAATTGCTCCGCCATTTTCATCGGTCAGTTCCAGTGAAACATCCAGAGGTTTTTTTAAAGTTTCAAAGCTGACGGAGATGATTGGATCATCTCCAAAGGAAACACCGTTTTTTTCCGCGAAAACAATTCCGTTGCGGGAACAGATTTCCGCGCGGTAGGTTTTTTCTGTATCGAGTCCGTAAACCACATTAACATCATTGTCTGTCAGGATAACGGAATAGCATTTTTCTCCTTCCGTCGAACACATGCGTAAAATCAGACCTGCAAGCGAAGCGTCGGTATGGCAAACCGCAACGCCCTCACCCGCACCGGAGACAGAAGAAAAGGGGATCGCGTTCTTTTCTGCATATTCAAACGCAGTGGTATCATAGGTGCCGAATATTTTCAGCTTGGCACAATCCGAAAAAGCGCCGTTGTCAATCACGGTGACATTCTCCGACAGAAAAGCCGATACAAGCGCCGTGTTGCTTCTGAAAGCGTTCGTGCAGATTCTTGTCACACCAAAGGGCACGGAAATACTTCGCAGGCTTTTGCAGTTTTGAAACAGAGCTGTTTCAATCCGGGAAAGTCGGTTGGAAAGCATGACATTTTGCAGCGACGTACAATTATAGAACGCATAGGAACCGATCGCAGCCACGCTGTCCGGTATCCGGATGCTTTTCAGAGACGTGCATCCCGAAAATGCGTCGCTTCCGATTGTCTCCACACTGTCCGCTATGGAAACCTCGGTCAGGTAATCGTGGTTGTAAAACGCATAGTTGCCCACGCCCGTAACGCCGTTTTGGATCACGATCTTTTTCACGTAGTCACGGTACAAAACCCACGGCATATTGCTGCTGTTGTAATGGTTCACGGCGCCTGTTCCGCTCAGGGTCAGTACGCAGTTGACGCTGTCCAGATAATAGCGGACGTTTTCGCCGCATTCTCCCTCATGGTTCCACACGCCCGTGCTCTCAAACGCGATTCCGTTTCTGTCGCAGTATTCCTTCGCGTAGCTTCCTGTTTGAGCGCGAACGGTAACGTCGCTCAATCCCGCGAATTTGCTTCCGCTGACAGCGACCACGCTGTTGGGTACATCCAACGTTTTGACGGAGGTTTTGTAAAAAACGTTGTAGTTGAGCCTTGTCACGCCGTCCGGAATCTCGATGCTTTCCAAAGCGCCGCAGCCCATGAACAGATAGCTCTCGTACGATTTCACGTTTTGGGACATCTCAACATCGCTCAGCGACGTACAATTATAGAACGCATAGGAACCGATCGCAGTCACGCTGTCCGGTATCCGGATGCTTTTCAGAGACGTGCATCCCGAAAATGCGTCGCTTCCGATTGTCTCCACACTGTCCGCTATGGAAACCTCGATTAAAGCCGTCAAATTTCCAAAAGAATAGTTTCCGATAGATGTGACTCCATTTTTAACGATAACCTTTTTGATTTGCTCCTTATAGGAATTCCATGGAGCGGCTCCCGAGGAATAGCTTGGCATATTCCCATCTCCGGTGATCGTCAGTACTCCGCTGTTTTCATCCCATGTGAAGGAAACAGCTGATTCCGTTCCCGGATCACCTACAAAATCCAAAGAGTTATCCAAGTCTTCTGTTTGTTCCGTCGGCTGAATCTCCGGCACGGATTTTGTGACCGGCGGAACTGCTTCGGTTGAATCGGTTGTTTCCGGAACGGGCTGGGCTTCCAGCGATACCTCCGGTGAAACAACCGACTGTGATGCTACAGGATTCTTTTCCTCCTGAACTATCTCCGCGCCAAATGCAGATATCGCCGTCTGTGACGTGCCGACAAGCATCAACGCTGACAGAAGAACAGAAACCAATTTGATTGATTTTTTCTTCATGTTTTCCTCCCTTGTCATAATGGAATTTTTATGCTTTGTGTATATAAAACACAAAAGCTTCACAACAAATTGTAACATAAGCAAATAAAAAATAAAAGATTTCTGACAATAATGTTTAAATTTTTTCGTGAATGTTTTCATTCCTCACCGCCAAATTTCTTATGCGATACTACTTTTTTCTTGAATTTATAACTCATAAAAAATACCGACCTCCAAAAGTTAGTTTCAGGGTCTAACTTTTGGAGGTCGGGTCATCGGGCGTCCGCTTTCTGTTTACTGCAGCGCAAGCAAAGTCACGGAATAACCGCAACGATAAAATTCTTGTGTGAATAAATCTCGCTGGTTTTTTTTTCGGCGGTTTCTTGGAGCGATGCATCCAGTAAATATATTCCCGATTCATCGGGGTTGAATGCATGAAAGTTGGTTGTAAAACGGTAATTCGAAAAAGAGCGAACACGCTGGAACATCGCGCCAGGATTTTCGTAAACAACTGTATCCAGAAACTCTCCGGGGGGCGTCTGCGTGTAAAAAAGCGTGTATATATACGGCATATTGGAGGTCACAATGTTGACGGTTTTGTTCCCGGAGGATAATTCCGTTGTTTTTTTCAGCGCTTCTTCAAATCCATCGCAAAATTCCTTGCCGATATACTCGCGGTAATCACTTCCGAAATAGCGGAAGCTGAAACCCGTAAGGCAAATCGTATAACTGACGAAAATCAGCGCAAATGAACACTTGTTTTTGATCACGCCTCCCAAACCGACGGAGGTCAGCAAAATCAGCGGCATATATATCGCATTGACGCGGTTGATGTTCGGAGCGTTATAATAACAGAAGAGCAAAACGGAGCAAATCAAAGCCAATAATACGATAAAATCAAACTCCATCCGCTTTTTGACGGCACGTACGATGCCTGCCATCAAAAACGGCAGAGAAATGACATAGTAGCAACCATAGAACTGAAACGCGTTACGCTCCGTGTTATCCGTCTGCCAAAGGACAAAGTGATACAGATTCTTGAAGAAGTCAAAGAAGGTCGCGCCGTTCTGTACCTGAATACGATTGCCGTACAGACGCGGAATAGACATCGCGCCGATTTGCAGCCCCTCCAGCTCAAACACATTGATATATACAAAAAGATAAATCGGCACAGAAATCACAACATAAACCAACGCTCCAACAATCAGAGTTTTTACCGGAACCAGTTTTTTCACAACACAATATACGAAACATGCAAGCGCAAACAGCGTCACAACAAGGTATGCCGAACCGTAGGAATAGAGCGAAAGCGCGAGAATGACCGCTGCCGGATAAAAAAATCTTTTGTTCTTTGTCGAACGGAACAGCACCCATATAGACAGCATAAGCATCGCCGGGAACAGATTGGACTCCAAACCCCAGCGCGCAAGCATGACATTCCACGGCGCAGCAGCTGTGAGAGCCATGCCGATAAACGCTGTGCGCTTGTCGACCGCCTGTTTCAGGGTTGAATAAACCGCCAAAACCGTCAGCAGTGAGAAAATCAGATTGACGATGCGAACAGAAAAGACGTTCAGTCCAAACAGTGCGATAAACGGCATCGAAAAATATGCATACAGAGCATTTTGACCGCTGCCCCATGCCATCAAATGAACCGGGAACGAGAAACCGTTACGGTCGATGTTATCGTTCATCAGCGCCCATGCATCATATCCGACAGAGGCTTCGTCCTGATTCAGTCCCGCCGGATGGCTCCCAAACATAATCACACGCAAAAGAACCGCAACCAGAAAAATGACTGCAAACAAAATATGCTCTCTGTTTCGGTCATTCAAAAAACGTTGACTTAATCTCACCATACTCTTCCTCACCTTTACGATCTATTATTTCTGACATACCGGCACAAGCAGCCGCCTCTGTTTCATTTCATATTCGCTGAAACCAACCATTTTAGGAAACAGCAACGAATCCCGGGCGATAATGAACCCCATCCGCGCGAACCTTATGCGTCAAGATCGCCGCCCATATTTTTAATCGAATCAATCGTAATCTTGCAGCCCGGCTTGACATGCTGCATAACGAATTTCATGATGTTCTCGGGACCGCCTACACAGCCGCCCGTGTAGGTGCGGTTGATGCGGAAGCAGTGGAAGAAAAACGCAAAACCTTTCTCCTTCTCACATTCCGCATTGTAACCCATATTCAGAACATATTGATAGGCGTAATCGTATTCGGAAATATGCTCGCTATTTTCGGTGTCGAGTTCAGGAACGTCTTTGATATGGACAAGCTCGTTAAAGTTATGCTTGTCATCTCCCGACCAATAGTAGTTTTCATCCACCTTGGTATATTCCATCTGACAGCCGGGGTCGTCTGCCAAGCCAAACGCCTTGTCAATCGTGAAGGTTCCCACAGGCGTGTAGGAATCGTTGATGTTCGCGTTGCCCAAACCGTCCTTTCCGATAAAGCCGGGTGTAGCGATGATCTGCTCCCATTCGCTATCTGCGTTTTTTTCGTGCATCGTGACATAAGCGGTCGTTTTGTCGACGCCGGCGACAACGATCAGCTGCTCGGCTTCCTTTGCCGCCTCCAGCTTTGTTACCCATTCGGGAGATTTGCGCACCTCCTGCTTCGTGAAATACAAACCCGAGGAAGTAACCTGTGCGGCGTCGGATTTGTTTTCGGTTTTTGTTTGAGCACATCCGGCAAACGCACCGAATGCGGTCATAAGCGCTAAAGAAATCGCCGTCCATTTTATTGCTTTACTTTTCATACCAATGCTCCTTCATATCTTCATGCCGCACAATTCCCTGATGACCTCGCCGGCAATAATCAGCCCGACAACCGAAGGCACAAAAGCGTTTGACGCGGGGATATCGCGGCGCTGCGCATGTGGTTCCGATGACGGAACTGCCGGTCTTTTTGCCTTCTCCTTGGAATACACAACCTTTAGTTTTGAAATACCGCGTTTGCGGCATTCCAACCGCATCACACGCGCCAACGGGCAAACGGAAGTTTGGCTGATATCCGCCACCTCGAAAGCCGTCGGATCGAGCTTATTGCCGGCGCCCATCGCACTGATGAGCGGCGCACCTGCCTCCTGCGCCTGCTGTGCCAGCGCAAGCTTACCGCTGACTGTATCAATTGCATCCACAATGTAATCGTACTGCGCAAAATCAAACTGCGCAGCTGTTTCAGGCAGATAAAAGGTGCGGTATGTCCTGATCTCACAGTCCGGGTTGATATCGCGGACGCGCGCCGCTGCCGCGTCGACCTTATATTGTCCGAGGGTGCTGTGCAACGCGATAATTTGGCGGTTAAGGTTGGTCAGGCTGACCGTATCGTTATCAATCAGATCCAGCTGTCCCACACCGGAGCGCGCCAGCGCCTCTACAGTATATCCTCCGACGCCCCCGACGCCGAACACGGCAACGCGTGCACAGCGCAGACGTTCCATCGCTTTCCCGCCGACAAGCATCTCTGTTCTTTCAAATGGATTCATCGCATTCACTCCGATACAAAACTGTTGAGACGGTCATAGTCGGGAATCCGAAAACCGCTTCTGCCGACTTTTTCAATCAAACCGTCGCCGACCAATCTTCGGATATTGCGGCTGACAGTTTCCGCGCGCAGCCCCACACTGCCGGCTATATCGTCCAGGTGCAGGGTAATGTAGGGCTCGTCGCTGCGCTTTTCGCGGTAAAGCAAAAACGCCGCGACACGCCTGACCGGCTCGCCGAGAGACAGGATGCGGCTGCGCTCATTAGCGTCATGAAGCTTGTTGCTGAGCATATGAATCACCTTGATAGCAACCTTTGGATCGCTGATCGCCTGCTCTACGTCTGTACGGCGAATATAACGGCAGTGGGTGGTCGTCAGACAGACCGCAGAATACGGATAGCGCTGCCCGGCAGAAAACACGCCCTCCCAGATGGTATCATTATCGGAAAAAATACCAATAATATTTTCACGTCCGTCGACCTCGTACGCACTGAGCTTAACCTGTCCCTGCTGAATAATCACAATAGCGTCCGTGCTGTCGCCTTCATGAAACACAAAATCTCCGCGCCGCAGGGATTTGTAGACGGAATGCCGCAGCATATCAATTTGCTTTTCTTCGGGCAAACCGTAGAGAAACGCAATATCCTTGATACACCTGTCCCTGCAATCCTCGCATGAATGGAACTTTTGACAGTTTGGATTAAATTTCATGCATGTCCCTCCGTTTTCCTCTGTACAGCTTATTATACCCTATTTTGATACCGGTGTAAAGACTTGTGCGACAGGTAACAGGATGGTATAATAATGAAAACAAAAAACTGTCCCGGAGGTATGAACCATGGTGATTGATTTTCACACGCACACTTTTCCCGATTCTATCGCAGAGCGCACCGTCGCCGGTCTGGCAGCGTGCGGCGGTCTGCCGCCGTACACGGACGGCAAAAAAAGCTCTCTGCTCGCATCCATGAAAAAAAGCGGCGTGCATATCAGCGTCACGCTGCCCGTTGCGACACATACAAAGCAAGAGCACACCATCAACACGCTGTCGGCTCAATGGAACGGCAAAGACAACCTCTATTACGCGGGAGCCATTCATCCCGACTGCGAAAATGTCTGCGACACTCTGGATTTTATCAAAGAGAACGGATTGTTCGGCATTAAAATCCATCCGGATTATCAGGGCGCTCATTTGGACGATCCGCGCTATATCCGCATTCTGCGCGAGGCGGCGAAACGGGATCTGTACGTCGTCACACACGCAGGCATTGACGTTGCCTTTCGCGATCACGTACACTGCACGCCCGAAATGATCCTGCGCGTCCTTCGACAACTGGACGGCGCATTGGACCACAAACTCATCCTCGCGCATATGGGCAGCTACGAAATGCCCGATACCGTGCTGGAACAACTCTGCGGTCTGCCTGTCTACATGGATACCGCCGCCGTACTCGACCTCTACCCCGAAAAATGCGTCTCTATCATCCGCAGACACGGCGCAGACAAAATTTTGTTTGCCACCGATTCGCCGTGGAAGGATCAGGGCGCGTATATCCGACTGCTCCGCTCTCTGCCGCTGCACACAGAAGAAAAAGAAAGTATCCTGCATGCAAACGCAGAAAAAATACTTTGTATTTCCGGGTAACCGGCGCGGCACACCGCCGAAAACCGACGTCTCGCATCCCCGGCTGCACATATTCCCCAAACAACAAAACCTCCCTCAAAAATCGCTTGAAGGGAGGTTTTGTTGTATCCGTATCCGCTCACACCAGCCGCTGATGCAGCATATCCGTTTTAGAAATGAGTATCAGACAGGGAGCGCTCCGCCGTTTGTTTTACATGGTTTTGTGCTCTGTTCTGGCAATAACATCGAGTTGTTGTTCTCTTGTGAGGTCAATGAACTTCACCGCGTAGCCGGAAACTCGAATGGTAAAATTGGCATACTCGGGTTTTTCGGGATGCTCCATGCAATCACGCAGCTTCTCCACGCCGAACACATTTACATTGAGGTGATGCGCACCCTGATCAAAGTAACCGTCAAGAATATGACGGAGATTGTCCCGGCGTTCCTCAAAGGTATGACCCAGCGCATCGGGACTGATTGTCTGCGTATTGGAAATACCGTCGAGCGCATATTCATAGGGCAGCTTCGCAACAGAATTCAGCGATGCGAGAAGCCCGTTCTTTTCCGCGCCGTAAGAGGGATTGGCACCGGGCGCAAACGGCGCATGTGCTTTTCTGCCGTCGGGCGTCGCGCCTGTTGCCTTGCCGTACACCACATTGGAGGTGATCGTCAGGATGGATGTGGTCGGCTCGGAGTCGCGGTAGGTACGGTGTTCTCTGACCTTTTTCATAAATGCCTTGAGCAGCCATATCGCAATCGAATCCGCGCGCTCATCATCGTTGCCGTAGCGCGGAAAATCACCCTCAATCTCATAGTCCGTGATCAAACCCTTTTCGTTGCGGATCGGTTTGACCCTGGCGTATTTAATCGCACAGAGCGAATCGACAACGTGCGAGAATCCCGCAATACCCGTGGCAAAGGTGCGACGCGTATAGGTATCAATCAGCGCCATCTCCGCTGCCTCATAGTAATATTTATCGTGCATATAATGGATCAGATTGAGCGTGTTGACGTACAGCTCCACCAACCAACTCATCATCTCGTTAAACTTATGTATCACCTCATCGTATTCCAGATAATCTGAGGTGATCGGTGAGATTTCAGGACCGACCTGCTCACCCGACGCGACGTCGACACCGCCGTTGAGGGCATAGATCAGACATTTTGCCAGATTGGCGCGTGCGCCGAAGAACTGGATCTCTTTACCTGTCTGGGTTGCGGAAACACAACAGCAGATGCTATAGTCATCTCCCCAGACAGGACGCATGACACCGTCGTTCTCGTACTGAATGGACGAGGTGTTGACCGAAATTTTAGCAGCGTACTTCTTAAAGGTCTCGGGCAACCTCGACGACCACAGCACGGTCAGATTCGGCTCCGGTGCGGGACCCATGTTTTCAAGTGTATGGAGAAAACGGAAGTCATTCTTGGTGACCATATGTCTGCCGTCCATGCCGATTCCCGCTATTTCGAGCGTGACCCAGACAGGATCGCCCGAAAACAGCTCGTTATAGGAAGGAATACGCGCAAACTTGACCATGCGGAATTTGAGCACCAGATGATCAATCAGCTCCTGCGCTTCGCGCTCGGTCAGGGTTCCTTCATCAAGATCGCGCTGGATGTAAATATCAAGGAAAGTTGAAATCCTGCCCACGCTCATTGCCGCGCCGTTCTGAGTTTTAATTGCAGCGAGATAACCGAAATAAAGCCACTGAACAGCCTCCTTGGCATTCTGCGCAGGCGCGGAAATATCGTAACCATAGATTTCCGCCATCTTTTTCATACCTTTAAGCGCACGAATTTGCTCGGCGATTTCCTCGCGCAGACGCACGTTTTCCTCGCTCATGTTTCTGCCGCCGCAATAGAACAAATCCTTTTCCTTATAATAAATCAGGAAATCCAAACCATACAGCGCAACGCGGCGGTAGTCGCCGACGATACGCCCCCTGCCGTATGTATCGGGCAAGCCGGTAATGACGTGACTGTGACGCGCACGCTTCATCTCGGGCGTATAGGCGTCAAACACCGCCTGGTTATGGGTTTTGTGATAATCGGTAAAAATTTTAACCAGATTTTCATTAACCTGATAGCCGTAAGTAGACGCCGCCTGCGCCGCCATCTTGATACCACCGTAGGGCATAAAAGCACGCTTGAGAGGCTTGTCTGTCTGCAAACCGACAATCTGTTCCAAATCCTTCATACTTTCGTCGATGTATCCCGGTCCATAGGCGGTCAGTGTGGACACTACTTCGGTTTCGCATTCGAGCACTCCGCCTTTGGCGCGCTCCTCACGCTGCAGTTCCTGCAATTTGTTCCAAAGCTCATCGGTCGCCTCTGTGGGTGGTTCCAAAAAGCTTTCATCTTCGTCGTACATCGTGTAGTTATTTTGGATAAAGTCACGGACGTTGACATCCTCGCACCACTTTCGGCCTGTGAAGCCGCGCCATGCGTACTTCATTTGCTCTGTGACAGCGTATGCTTCTCCTGTTTCAAAGGTCATCTTCCATCTCTCTCCTTTATACCAATTCGTTAAGGCAATACCGCACCGTTATTGTGTGCCTTCATGCCGTCAGCTTATTTGCCGGCATGAAGGCAGCAACCGGACGTACGGCTGCTGACGAAGCAAAGCGCTGTGCTAGCTGCGCGGCGAAGCCTTAAGTATATCGTTTGCGTTTTTCACTCTCTGAGCCGTCGGCGGCTGCGTATCTGCCAGGGTGTAGTGCACACCGAGCTCGTCCCATTTGTATGCGCCCATATTGTGATACGGAAGCACCTCAATCCGCTCAACGTTGCACAGAGTGTCCATAAACATTCGCAGTCTGTGCAGGGCATTGTCATCATCCGTCAGCCCGGGCACCAGCACATACCGAATCCAAACAGGCTTTCCGATATCCGACAGAAAGCGAAACATATCCAGAATGTTGCTGTTATCCGCGCCTGTCAGCACTCTGTGCGCCGCGGAATCTATATGCTTGATATCCGCTAAAAAAAGGTCGCACAGTCCGCACAGCTCCCTAAACGAAGAATAGAACGGTTCGCTGCGCGTAAAGGGCTGACCGGCGGTATCCACACAAACATGCATACCGCGCCGTTTTGCCTCGCGGAGCAGCTCCACCAGAAATTCTATCTGCAAAAGCGGTTCACCGCCGCTGACGGTAATTCCTCCGTCGTTCCCCCAATAAGGCCGGCAGCGTTCCGCGCGGTCAAGGATCTCGTCCGGATACATCCGTGTTCCGCCGTCCGTGCGCCACGTATCTGGGTTGTGACAATACCGGCAGCGCAGACGACAGCCCTGCATAAAGATGACAAACCGTACACCGGGACCATCCACTGACCCGAAGCTTTCCAAAGAATGGACTCTACCCTGTCGCATACACAGCCTCCCCGACGTTCTTTCTACAGTTTTAGTATAACAACCCAATCGTAATCCAACATTGATTTAAATCAATTAAGGCTCTGTTTTCAAATTATCGGCAACTTATTGAAAAGCACGCTGAAATACGGTATAATATAGGCAAATTTCACCATCGGAGGCTATAATGCGTTACAATCTTCACACGCACACCTTTCGCTGTCACCACGCTTCGGGAGACGACAGGGCGTACATTGAGGCAGCCATTCAGGCAGGCATGCATACACTGGGATTCGCCGACCACAGTCCTCAGTTTTTTCCGACAAATCACTACAGCCATTTTCGTATGCGCCCCGAAGCGGCAGCGAAATACGTCGCAAGTCTGCGCGCACTGAAAGAGGAATACAAAAAGGATATCCGCATTTTAATCGGTTTCGAAACAGAATACTATCCCGCGATTTTTGACGATCTCACGGCGTTTATCGCACCGCTGGAATTGGATTATCTGATTATGGGACAGCATTTCCTCCGCAACGAATATGAGGCGCTGCATTGCCGCGCAGACAATCCGTCACGCGAAGAAGCGGAATTGTATGTACAGCAAACGCTGGAAGGGCTGCAAACAGGCGCCTTCACCTATATTGCTCATCCCGATATTTTCCGACATACAGATCCCGTCTTTTATCGTGAGCTGATGACAGATTTTTGCCGGCGCCTAAAGTCCATGCGCATACCGGTCGAATACAATATTCTCGGTTACCGCAAGCAGAAATGGTATCCTCATCCTGCATTTTGGCAAATTGTCGCTGAAACCGGCAACCACGTTGTGCTCGGCTATGACGCGCATAATCCCGAGGCTCTGCTCGATCGGAAGACCTACGATACCTGTCTCGGCTGCCTCAATGCTCTCGGTATCACTCCCATACGTTTCGGAGATATAGTCATCCGCAAGCCAACAGAGAATACAAAGCGCTCCGTATAAAACCTGCCCGATTTGGTCTGTACCGCTCTGCGTGATCCCGCTGCCCTTTCTAACGCACATCCTTCTCCGACGTCTTTGCCGAAGGGAGCTCCGTGCCGGAGATACTTTTCATACATATACAAAAAGGACCGTCACCGGTCCTTTTTCTGCGTCGCCAATCCTTCTACGATGCACTTTTCACCGTCAGCACCACAGAGAATTCTCCTGAGCCAACGCTGGCGTACTCCTTGCAGATGGCTCTGAGCACACCGTCCTTGCCAAGGTAATACATCGCCTGATCAAGATTGTCGTCCGAAAGCGTTTTCTCCATGTTCTCCTCATATTTTTCGGGTTGAGCAGTCTTGTATTTCGACACATAATCCTGTTCCAATTGCTTCTTTAGCAATTCCTGTGCTTGTTCCGGCGTGATATTTACCGACTTCATCACACCCTCACTGCTCAGCTCCACGCCTGTTACGGCATGAAAATTATAGACGGAATAGTCAACCGCATGGGAAAAAAACACGCGGCGGATAACGACGCTCAGTACGTTGTCGTTTTCAAATTTTTCATAATCCAGCTTTTCGCAGGTCAGGCTGGTTAGCGCTGCACATTCTCTCTCCGCTTTTTCAAAATCGGTCAAATACTTTTCCGATATTTCTTCATTCGCCGCTTCCGCATCCTTGCTGTCCATATTGATGGAGGGAATGCGGTATACGGTATCGTATGCGTTGCCGTTGTGATCGGTATATGTAAAGCTCTCTTCGCGAGCAACGGATACCTTATTTCTTTCCTTTTCCGCCTGAATAGCGGCCTCGGGCGCCGTTGTCGTCACCGGTTTGTCTCCCTCTCCGCAGCCTGAAAGCAACACGCACAGTGCCGCCGTCAGTACAACAATTCCTATTCTTTTCATCAGATACCACAAACTCCAAATTACTTTTTTAAATTTATATTATAGCATAGTTTTAGAATTTAATCAAGCATTTATTTCACAAATCCACGGCAACAGCATTTACTTTTTTGACTGAAAAAGGATATTTAGAAGGAGTTCGGGATTAAGAGACGCTCTAAACATAAGCTTCTTCTTGCTCATTCTACCGGATTTAGCTTGATTCAATAGGGAAAGCGCAGTTTTGCGGAGAATGCTCATATTAAGAGGTGAATTGTCTTTTCTGGCACGCGAAGCATCCTCGCGGAAAATTTCATCCAAGCACCAATGAAGCTGATTTTCAATAGACCAATGCTTTCTGACAGAAAAGGCAAATTCATCTATGACATCACTCACGGCAAAGGTCTCGCCATCATAACTCCGCGCTGGATAAAACATATTCTTTGCGAAGAGATCGTTGACCGCTTTGTAAATACAGTGCAAATGCGTTCGTCATAGACGTAAATCAGGCATAAAATCTTCCGACTAACGGAAAACACATATTTTCCGTTACCGACATCACCCTAAATCGGCAAACAAAATGATTATAACGATATCGACCGCAAAAATGCTTTCTATGCAAAAGATGCTTTCCAGTAATCCCCATTGCCGCGCCCTGTATAATCTCTTTTCCAAATCACACAATAACTTTGCAAGTATTTGCTAAAGGAGTTTTTAGATATGAAGGCAACCGGCATCGTCAGAAGAATAGACGATTTGGGCAGGGTCGTAATTCCAAAAGAGATCCGCAGAACACTGCGTATCCGCGAGGGCGACCCGCTGGAGATTTATACAGCAACAGATGGTGAAGTTATTTTCAAAAAATATTCGCCCGTGGGTGAACTGAGTGAATTCGCAGGACAATATGCGGACGTGATTGCACGGATCAGTTCTATGCCAACACTGATTTGTGACATAGATCATGTGATTGCAGCAGCAGGCATTTCAAAACGCGAGTTTTTAGAGCGTCGTGTTAGCTCCATTTTGGAGAGCTACATGGAGAACCGCAAAAGCTACGCCGCCACACCTCAGACTCTCGGCAATGTCCAGCCAATCGAAGGTGTGGAACACGACGCTGCTGTCATCTATCCCATCATTGCCTCAGGCGACGTAATGGGAGCCGTTGTCATGCTTACCGGCGAACATGCAAAAATCCCTTCGGGGGTTGAAATTAAACTTGCACAATCCGCCGCAGCATTTCTCGGAAAACAAATGGAAAACTAATACTACTATTCAATAAAACCCTTTAATATCTGTTGTGTTAAATTCCGTATAACTGCGTTGTCATCCTTGCAAGGCGTCAGCTTTGCGGTATCCTCCGCCTTGTTCTGCGAAAATTTTCGCTAACATCTGTTTTAAAGCGTTTTAATTGAAAATAGTATAAGTTGTGAGTTTACGAGGGAAAAACAACTAAACGCTTTTTCCTTAGGTTAACCGTTATCATGCAAAAACCAGCACAACACAAAAAAGACGTGCCGCACGCACGTCTTTTGCCTTTATGATAAAGAAATATTTACTTATTGAAAATAGACATGATATCGTAGAATGTATCGTCATCCTCGTCCGTTGTATCCTTTGTCGCTTTCGAAACAGGCGCTGTTTCTACCGGCGAAGTATCAACAAGTACGTTAGTATCAACGGAAGCGGGCGCTGACTGCTCACCGGGAGTACCAAAACCCGTCGCAATAACGGTAACGCTCATTTCATCGTTCATTTTATCGTCAATCACGGCACCCCAGATGATGTTAGCATCCTCGCTGACCTTGTCTTTGATCATGGTCGCGGCAGTATCAATATCCTCAAGGCTGATATCGGACGAAGCAGTGACATTGATGATCACTCCCTTTGCGCCGTCGATCGAAGTTTCCAACAGCGGAGAGGAAATAGCCTTTGTCGCAGCGATTTTCGCCTTATCCTTACCCGATGCCTTGCCCATTCCCATATGCGCGTTGCCGGCATCCTTCATGACAGAGGTAACATCTGCAAAGTCGAGGTTGATCAATCCGGGAAGCAAAATCAGATCGGAAATACTCTGAACACCCTGTCTGAGCACATCATCTGACATTTCAAAAGCATTGAGAAGCGTAATGGTCGTATCGGAAACCTTTTTGAGACCCTCGTTCGGAACGATTATCAGCGAATCCACGCAGGGAGTCAGTTCCTCAATGCCCTGTTCTGCCTGCGTCATTCTCTTTTTGCCCTCAAAGGCAAACGGCTTTGTCACAACGCCGACGGTAAGAATGCCCATATCCTTGGCAATTTTTGCAATAACGGGAGCTGCACCCGTACCTGTGCCGCCGCCCATACCGGCAGTGACAAATACCATATCTGTATCCTTGAGCAGAGCCGCAATCTCGTCCTTGCTCTCCTCTGCGGCGCTCTGACCGATTGTGGGATTGGCTCCCGCGCCTTTTCCTCTTGTCAGTTTCTCGCCAATGTGTATTTTTTGCGCAGCTTTGGAAAGACGGAGTACCGGCTCATCGGTATTAACAGCAATGAACTCTACATTCTTTATGCCTGTCGTGACCATTCTGTTAACAGCGTTTCCGCCGCCGCCACCTACACCGATTACTTTAATTTTCGGGGTATACTCATTTTCCAGTTCCAGCTCAAATGCCATTTTGTTTTCCTCCTAACGCTTTCTTCGTATATCAAAGAAAAGTGCCAAATTTCGCATTTTACATAGTTGTGTAATTATTTTATCACACAATCGTAAAAATAGCAATGCTTTTGACGGGATTTTTTCCTGTGATTTTTTACCTAAAATTGCGGAACTTCAGCGTTATAACCGTAATCCTGCACACCACCGCCGTTTATACTGTTATCCGAATAGCCATTCCAGTAGTTGGAGCCGCCCGACCAATCGTAACCGCCCGAACCATTATAAGTGTCCCCCGACCAGTCGTAACCGCCGCCCCAGTCGTTGATATAATCTCCTCCGTCCCATGAATTGGTATCGCCGTTCCAGTCATAGCTGTTTGTTGTGCCTCCTCCGTTATTCTCCGGAGCAGTGGTCGCAGGAACGGATCCCTGCTGCGTTGTCTGCGGCACGGAAGCAGCGGGTACATAACGTGATATTTTATTCTTGGCGCATGTCGATACATCAAGCGTACCGTAAATCTCCCCTGTATGGTTGGGATCCAGTTTTTTGTCGATGATCGCCTGCGCCGTGCGCAGCTTATAATCCAGATCCTCCGAAAAACCAAGATTAATCTTTATCCTGCCCTCATAATCAATCGTGATTTCGGTGGTGTTTGTCACATCGAAACCAACCACACCCGTAAACTGGTTGTCTGCGAGACTCTTTGCCACGCTGCCGAGCAACTCGGGAACAGCAGGATCATCAAACTTGATATAGGAACCTACCTCTGTGCCGCTGACTTCGCCGCAAATCAACTCGGGTAACTCTCCCGGCTTCTGATCCGTACGCTCAAGCACCCTGCCCTTTGCGCTGACAAGCAGAAAATTGTTGCCTTCCGTCATATAGTACGCCGGCACCGCGTCAGTTATGGTAATAACAATTGTATCCGGAATCGAAAAATTAACGCGCGCATCCTCGACGTAAGCAAAGTTCTTAACAATTTCCTCAGGCGTGCTGTTCATCTTGGCAATAAAAATATTTTGCTGCAACGAAACGTTGCTGTAGCTGACAATCTGGTCGTCATAGTAATATGAACATCCCTCTACGGCAATTTTCTCCGTCTTGAAAAGCACGGTAAAGCTGAGAATCACGCCGATCGCAATAACCATCACCAAAATTGCCGCCGTAATCAAAATACGCCGTATCCGCACTTGCTTGGAGGTTAGGGGCTTTTTGTTGCGGCGAATGGTTTCGGTCTCCTGCTTGCGAATGATTTTCGCACGGCGTTCGCGGCGTTTTTTTTCGCTGTACTCATCTATGTAATAGCCGTCCTCAAAGTCCCGCGGCTTTAAGTTGCGGATCTTTTCCTCGCTTTCGCGGCGGAACTTTTCTTCACGGCTGATTTTTTCAAATTTAGCGGTTTTGCCTGAATTAACAGCCTCCTGAATTTTGCTGGAGGAGCCTTTTCCGGAAGCGCCGTCTTTTTGTTTTTTGGATTTGGAAGAGGATTTTTTCGCCCTTTTTTCCTGCTCTCGATGGAACTTCTGCGCCTGCTTTGCGTTCTCCTTGCGCTGCTTCAGAAGCTCCTTTTTCTCTTTTGGGCTGAGTGCCATAGGCATACCTCCTTTTCACGTCTTTTATATCTTTTCACTCTTGTGGCAGCATTTTACACCTTTTTGATATCCGCTCCGAGAGACGCAAGCGCCAAATCAAAGTTTTCATAACCGCGCTCCAAATATCGGACTCCGCTGACAAGCGTATCGCCCTCTGCACAAAGAGCCGCGGTTATCAGTGCCGCCGCACCGCGCAAATCCGTCGCCTCAACAGACGTGCCGTATAGCCCCGGTACCCCCTCCACGACGGCTACCTTCCCCTCAGTGCGAACAATCGCTCCCATCCTTGCCAGTTCAGCAATATGGCGGTAACGATTCTCAAAAATATTTTCAATAAAAACCGTCGTTCCCTCCGCTGTACAGGTCGCCGCCATCAAAGGTGCCTGCGCGTCCGTAGGGAATCCCGGATAGGGCATGGTGCGGATCATGCGCACGGAATGCAATCGCTGCGGTGCCGTCAGCCGGACGTCTCTGTCGCTGAGCGTTACGCGGCATCCGCTCTCCTCAAAAACCGGAATAACCGCACCTAAATGACTCACCATCGCTCCCTTTAGGACAATTTCGGATCCTGTAACCGCCGCACACGACATGAACGTCGCCGCAACAATACGGTCGGGGATGATCGTATGTGCCGCACTGTGCAGGGAGGTTACACCGTCAATCACAATCACGCCTTCGCCCGCACCGTAAATCTTTGCGCCGCATTTGTTTAAGTAATCGGCAAGGTCGCAGATCTCCGGCTCCCTCGCCGCATTGGATATAGTCGTGGTACCACTCGCAAGCGTCGCGGCAATCATCACATCCTCTGTCGCTCCGACACTCGGAAACGACAGGGAAATCTTTGCGCCGCGTAATCCATATGGAGCACTGCATTCCAACACACCGTACTTTTCTTCTATCTCTGCTCCCAGTCCGCGCAGCGCACTGAGGTGCATATCAATCGGTCGCGGACCGATTTCACAGCCTCCCGGAAAACTGAGACGCGCTCTGCCCGTGCGCGCGAGCACCGCACCCAAAAATACAATCGAGCTACGGGTTTTGCGCATCAGAGAATCGGGGATCTCCGAACGACACACATCGTCGCAGCTTATCAGCAGCGTCCCGTCTGTACGCGCCGCCCTGCCGCCGAGATAGCGCAAAATCGCACAGGAAGCTTCTACATCCGATAACCGCGGACAATTAAAGATAACGTTTTCTCCCTTGGTGAGCAAGGTTGCTGCAATAATCGGCAACGCGCTGTTTTTTGCGCCCTGCACACAAACCTCGCCTGCCAACCGCTGTCGTCCTGCAATCAATAACTTTGACATACTGACACCCTCTTTGAAAGAATACAGTACATCTTATGAATCAAACGGCAGTTCGTGATTGACGATTATGCTCAGCGATTGTTTTCAATCACCTTTTTGACAATGGAATATATGCGCTCACACGCATTGGTAATTGCCATCCGCTTGGCACATGCGCCGTATCTGTCGAGACGATCCGGGTCGCTTAACATTTCATCGACTTTTTTAGCGAGCAGTTCTCCCGTCAACTCACTCTCCTCTATCAGTTCTGCCGCACCCGCGTTCACAAGTGCCATCGCGTTGTGATACTGATGATTTTCTGCCACATTGGGAGAGGGAATCAGGATAGCCGGCTTTCCCATCGCCTGCAGCTCGCTGAGCGTAATCGCACCTGCACGGCAAATCACAAGATCCGCCGCCGCCATACATTCGGGCATATTGTCAATATAAGGTCTGATATCCAGATTGGGCGCTTTACCAAGTTCAACGCCCTTTTCTTCTATCAGTTTGGGAAAGAAACCACCATACTGTCCGTAAGCATGAATATGCTGATATCTGCCGTCCGTGCCGCTGCGCGCCACCATATCGGCGACAGCCTCATTGATCTTCTGCGCGCCGAGACTGCCACCAAACGACAGCACTACGGGACGCTGATCGAGTCCGAGCGCTTGACGCGAGGTTTCCCTGTCGACCGTCAGGATCTCAGCGCGCACCGGATTGCCCGTAACCACCACATCGACATCAGGAAAGTATTTCTTTGCTGCCTCTACGGCAAGCATCACTTTTTTTACGCGCTTGCGCAGCAGCTTATTGGTAATGCCGGGATAAGCATTCTGCTCATGAATCAGACAAGGCACGCCCAAACGCGCCGCCGTACGGACAACGGGTCCTGACACATAACCGCCCGTACCGATACAAATATCGGGGCAAAATTTCTGAATTATTTTTTTTGCCTGCGCCGAGGATGAAAACGTCCGACGCACCGTCTTGAGATTTGCTGCCACGTCTCCGGGCTTGAATCCGCGCTTGAAGCCGCTGATTGTGATAGACTTGATTTCGTAGCCCGCCCGGCTGACAAGCCGCTGCTCCATGCCGTTCGTGTTGCCGATAAAAAGAAACTCCGTATCGGGACGCAAGGACCGGATATAACCTGCAATAGCGAGCGCCGGATTGATATGTCCCGCCGTGCCGCCGCCCGCAAGTAAAATCTTCATAAAGAACCTCCCCTATTGTCGTTCAATATTCGCTGTCCGCGAAATGGAAAGCACAATGCCCATCTGCCCGAGAAGCATTATCAATGAAGAACCTCCGTAACTGAAAAACGGCAAACTGATTCCCGTATTAGGCAACCAGTCGGTGATAACCAAAATATTGAGGACAACCTGAATCCCGATCTGAGAAGTCAGTCCGATTCCCAGCAATTTCCCGAATTTATCCTTGGCACGCAGAGAGAGTGTAATACCTCTCCAGATAAGCAGAGCAAAAATCAGAAGGATGATCGTCGCGCCGATTAACCCCAACTCCTCGACCACAATCGCAAAGATAAAGTCATTCTGCGGTTCGGGAAGATAAAGATATTTTTGACGCGACTGTCCGAGGCCGAGCCCCCACAATCCGCCCGAACCAATGGCATAAAGCGAATTGCGCGTCTGCCATGTTGTCTGCCACATTTCTTCCGAAGTATATTCGAGCGCCTGTCCCCATCCGTCCATACGACTCATAGCGTAAGACAATCCGCCCGTAACGGCCAACATCAGTACCACTCCAATCAAAATGATACCGCCAATCAGCAAATACTTGGTTTTCATGCCGCCGATATAAAGCATCAGCACCGTAAGCATACCGATAATAACAATACCCGAGTAGTGCGGCTCCAAAAAGAGCAGCATGGCGATGGATCCGAAAATGACCACACCGGGCAATACACTGAATTTCGCGAGCCGCATTTTATCGTAATATTTGCTTGCCCAATGCGCAAAAAAGAGAATAATCGCCAGTTTTGCAATCTCCGAAGGCTGGATATTAAACATGCCGAGCGGAATCCAACGCTTGACACCGCCCTCACCGGCAGGAAGCACCAATACAATCAGCAGACATACGTACGCAAACACCAGCACCAGCGGCGCAACCTTATGAAGCTTGTTGTAATTAAAGAACGAAGCCGCGCCCATCACAACAATGCCGATGGCAATAAAAATCAACTGCCGAATTAAGTAATAGTAACTGTCTCCCTGTGTATAGTACGCAAACGCATAGCTGGCGGAGAACATCATAATGGTGCCGATTGTCAAAAGAATCAACAAGATAATGCAAAAAGGCAGGTCAATGCCCATGCCGACAGCAAACCACTTCGCGTTTTTCATTTTTCGCTGACGGGAGGGACGTATAAAGAGTCTCTCCTTTTTCTCCGCCTGCGACGCTTGATATCGGTCATCATACATGCGGTTAACGTCGGCTTTATATAGTAATTTTCTGTTTGGAGCCATCACTTACCTCCGGACTCGTTGTTGTATTATGCATAAAAGGTTACTGAACGTGGACGCCAAAGAGCACCGACAAAAACGCAAGTACGCCGAAGCCGGCCGTCACAAGACTGAATACGCCAACAACCTTCACCTCGCTCCAGCCGCACATCTCAAAATGATGATGGATCGGCGCCATCCTGAACAAGCGCTTACCGTGGGTCAGCTTGAAATAACCAACCTGAAGCATAACCGAGAACATCTCACAAAGATAGATAATTCCAAGGGGCAGCAGGAGAATCGGCATATTAACCGCAAACGCCAGCGCACAAACGATACCGCCGAGAAAAAGCGAACCCGTATCGCCCATAAACACTCTCGCGGGATGAAAATTCCAAAGCAAAAATCCCAGACATGCACCCGCGACAACCGCACTGACGGCTGTGACGCCGAGAGAATACACCTTGCTGGCAACGAGCATAAAGCTGACAGCGACAAAAAATGTCACCGAGCCGACAAGACCGTCCACACCGTCTGTCAGATTGACCGCGTTCACAACGCCGACAATCACAACAGCAGAGATAATATAGTAGAAGAAACCAAGATCAACTGTGCCGATAAAAGGAATCACCGTGGATGTGCCGTAGCCTGCGATGCCGAGAACGGCAAGATACGCCGCCGCAGCCGCGAACTGCAACACTAACTTCTGTACAGCAGTCAGACCGAGATTGCGTTTTTTTACAACCTTTGTGTAATCATCAATAAAGCCGATCAAGCCGTTGGCAAGCGCCAAACCAAGCCCCGCGAAAATGAAGGTAACCTCATGACTGACATCTGCAAAATAAATATCAATGAAGTTCGTGCCGGCAATCATGTATATCACTGTGCTGATGACCGAAACCAGCACAATAGCAACAATAAACATGATTCCTCCCATGATAGGCGTACCTTGCTTACTCTTGTGCCATTTGGGTCCTTCCTCCAGAATGGTCTGCCCAAAATGGAGCCTGCGCAGAAAAGGAATCAATCGCTTTCCCACGGACGCCGAAATCAGGAAGGCAGCAATTGCCGCACAAAACGTCCATATTCCGTAAACTAACATCATTTACCGTTCCTTTCATTTTCGCTGATATATCTATAAACGCACCTGTTTATACTACTAATTCGTCCATAACTGTTGGCGGGATATGACGCAAACAGACTAAAAAGAACATGATACTGAACCGGCGTCAGTCGAACCAGCGTCAGTCACTGTTTCCTTCACTGGTATTTGCCGAGAAGGTAATGGTGATCACCGTGCCGCGACTGACCTTTGCGCCCTCCGCAATACTTTGCGCCGTCGCAACACCGCCCGAGCTAACCGCTCCCGTGTAGCTGACATTAAGACCTGCCTGCAAAGCAATACTGTTCGCCTCATACGCCGCGCAACCGATAAAGCTGGGCACCGTAACCTTCTCCGGCTGAACACCCTCCGTATAGAGCACCACGTTTGCGCCCGTCGCAACCTGCGAGGAAACCGCGGGAATCTGCGACAAAACTTTATTACCCGAACCAACAACCGTCGCTTCGAAACCGTCAGTCTCCGCCTGTTTCTTTGCATCCTCCACAGAAAGCGTGGTATAGTCTCCCATACTGACATTGAGATAAGCCCGATCCTCTTCGGAGTAATCCGTTTTGATTTCAAGATACGGAAGCAGCTCCGTCATAATATTGATAAAGATCGGTGAAGCGATTTGCGAACCATAATAAGCGCCTCCGTCCGGTGTGTCCAGGAAAACCAGCAGAGCAACCTGCGGATCATCCGTAGGCGCGATACCGCAGAAAGACGCTATATAATCCTTCTCAAAGGAACTCTGCGGCTTCGTAACACCAATCTTCTCGGAGGTTCCTGTTTTACCGCCCGTTTTGTAGCCCGCTACCTGACCACCCGATACACCGTTCTCCTCGGGATACGCGGCGAGCATATCACACATCTTCTTGGAAGTCTCGTTGGAAATAACCTGACGCTTAACCTTTTTCTCCATCGTTTTAACCACGTTTCCGCGGGCATCGGTGATTTTAGAGACAACATACGGCTGTAGCACATAACCGCCGTTACATACCGCCGCACATGCAGTCAACATACTCAGCGGCGTAATATTAAAGTTTTGTCCAAAGGACGCAACCGCAAGGTCAACCATGCCCATCTGACCCTCCGGCCAAAAGCTGTCTTTCGCTTCACCGGGAAGGTCGATACCGGACTTTTCGGCGAAACCGAAAGCCGTATAGTAATCCCGAAATTTATCAATACCGACTAACTGCCCGATTTGGATAAACGCCGGGTTACAGGAGTGACAAAACGACTCCAAGAAAGTCTGCGTGCCGTGACCTGAAGTCACAGAACAACCTATATCGGCATCCTCAACGCGCATATAACCGGAGCAGTAAAAACGCGAGCTGTCGGTAATTTTTCCCTCCTCAAGCGCCATGGAGGCTGTGCACATTTTAAATACCGACCCGGGCATATAGGTGTCGGCAACACATTTATTTCGCCACATGGCCGCGAGAGATTTGCTTCGCTCCTCTCCCTGTTCATTTTCGGGAAGCTGCTTGATCTTTGCTTCAACGTCAGCGGGAAGCTCATAGGGATCGTTGAGGTTGTAACCGTTGGCAGTCACCATAGCGAGAATCGCTCCCGAGTTGACATCCATCGCGATACAAACGCCGCGGTTGAGGACATTGTTGTCGATAATTGCCTGCGCCATGTGTTTTTCGCAAATGCTCTGAATGCCCTCGTCAATCGTCAGGTAAACATTGTTTCCGTCCTCACTCTGAACATTTTGTTCATATTGGAACGGCATATTGCTGCCGCGCGCATTTTTTGCGGTAACAATGCGTCCGGGAACGCCGGAAAGATAGCTGTCGTATTTAAATTCAACGCCTTCCAGCCCCTGTTCGTCCGCGCCCGTAAAACCAATTACACAAGAGGCAAGATCATCCTTGGGATAGTACCGTTTGTAATCATCCAAAAGCTGAACGACATTACTGCAGTTATATTCCTTGGCAAGCTGCTCTTGCAGCTCAATGACCTGATCACGCTGCTCCACCTCAATTTTACGCTTGACAATCGTATAATAATTTTTCTGTTTAGTTTTTTCCAAAACATTCTCATAGTCCAGTTCGAGAATATCGGACAGTCCCTCTGCCGCCGCCTTGCGCTGCTCGTCATTTTCAAAGTTAATCGGCGCGAGCACAACCTGCCAGACAGAAGCGCTTTCCGCAAGGACGGTGCCCTTTGCGTCATAAATCGAACCGCGCTTCGCCGTAAGAACAGTATCGCTCAGCTGTTGTCCGACCGCTTTTTCCTGCAGCTCGCTGCCCTGCACCATGGTCAGAAAGGACAAACGCAAAAGCGCAGCGCCTAAGCCGACAATTAAAATCAATATAATGAGAACTGCCGTCCTTTGACGAAGCCGTTGGTTCGGTCCCTTGTCGATATGCTTTTTAGGAAACAGTGATTTCGTTTTCTTTTCTTCCAAAATACGCTCCTTCTACCGCAACATAAAATATTTTATCGCAACTCATCAGGCAATGCGACCGTTTTGCGCCTGCCTTCTAAAACAAGGAAAAGAGCCAAGACATTTTCAGCCTTAACTCTCATTCTGATTTGTCAATCAATTATATTAAATTTCGATGAATGTTATGACCAAAGATTTTTAATTGATTCAATAAACCGGGTAAAGATATTCTCCTCCTTCTGAACGCTGACCTCTGCTTTATCGCTGCCCTCAAGGGAAACAAATTCCTTCTGCGCATTGGAGGCCTTGGTCATGCCGCTCTCTGCCGCATGCTTTTCAATTTCTGCTTTAGAGAGATTTGCCTCGAGCTTCATCTGGTTCTGTGTATAAATGCTCTGGGTATCCGCAAGAGACTTCTGAGCCGTAATAATCTGTTGATTTAACTCCGTGAGCTGCACCTGACCAACGATAATAAAGCCGATAATCACCGTAACCATCGCCGCGCTGACGCCGCCGAACAGCAACTTAAGAGGATGACGTTTGCGGCGTCTCGCCTTTAGCTTGTCCTCCTCGGAAAACGTGACGACATTATTCTTTGCTTCTTTCTTCGGCTTTTTGACAGGCTCCTCGCTTCGCTTGGGAGCAGCGGAAGAATATGTATCTTCCGCGTCAAAAAGATTCAAGTCATAAGCAGCATTATTGTTGTATGCCATTGGATTGCACCTTATGCCTTTCTATAAATCATTTTCATAAAACACATGTTTACACCGGATCACATTCCGCAAAGCCGGTTCTTTTATTCTTTCAAATCAAAAAGTTTCAATTTTTTTACCATTCCGATTCAAAAACTGCACACAATCCACCCGAAATGACTGTTTCCAGTCATTTTTCACCGAATATCTAGTCATAACAGCACTGTAAATCACAAGCAATTGTAGCTGTAACATTATTTACAGTTTTGTTATATTTTACACCAAAACCATGCATTTGTCCATAGCTGAGAAGAAAAAACTTAAATTTTTTCGCATATTCTCAACTTTGCACTCCTTGCTCTGGGGTTTTCCGTCAATTCTGTTTCATTTGCACAAATAGGCTTTTTGTTAACCCATTTCGCCTTAGGAACATTGCCGCATACACATACGGGAAAATCTTTCGGACATGTACAACCTCTGCACCACGCCGCCATCTGCTGTTTGACGATCCTATCCTCAATCGAATGAAAGGTGATAACAGCCAGTCTGCCGCCGCTGTCCAAAAGTGCAAACGCGCCTTCCAAACCGCGTCTAAGCGCTCCCAACTCATCATTGACCGCGATACGAATTGCCTGAAAGGTTTTACGGGCGGGATGCCCGTCGCGTCTGACGCGTTGCGGAACGTTCTCCTTTACGATTTCAGCAAGCTCAACGGTCGTTTCGATCGGCTTTTTCTCACGGGCGGCAACAACACCTTTGGCGATAGCGCCGGCGTATTTTTCTTCTCCGTACTCCAACAGAATACGACGCAGTTCTTCAAAAGAGAGAGTATTGACCAACTCAGCTGCCGTTGTTCCTCTCCGGCTCATACGCATATCGAGTGCCGCGTTTTCATGAAAAGAAAATCCCCGTTCAGCTGTGTCGAGCTGGTAAGAGGAAACACCGATATCCAACAGCACACCGTCAACGCGGTAAAGTTTGCGCTGCGCAAGCAGCTCACGCATATCACCGAAGTTTCCTTTCACAATAATCGAATTCTCGTTTTTGCTGAAACGCTGCGTAAGCGTTTGAATCGCGTCGGGGTCTCGGTCAATTAAAATCAATGTGCCTCCGCGGAGATGTTTGAGTATTTCACTCGAATGACCGCCTCCGCCGGCTGTTCCGTCTACATATATTCCGTTTTCCTTAATTGCGAGTCCTTCGATTGCCTCCTTCAGCAGGACAGGCCGGTGTAAAAAATCCATTATGCCCTCCTACAGCACGAGATGCTCCAGCGCCTCGTCAATAACAGGCTGCTGCGAAAGCATGAACTCGTCATATACCTCTCTGCTCCAGATTTCGATGCGCGAATCCATCCCCAACACTAACGCTTCGCCTTCAATACCGGCGCGTGTGCGCAGTGCCGGCGGAATAACAAACCGACCCTGAGCATTCGGCGTCACCTCGGTAGCGGTCACGGTGAAAGTATACTGCATCGCCATCGCCTGACGCGCAGGCAACTCGCGAATACGGGCGGAAACATTTTCATATTCCTCCCGGGACATCACCTGAACACAGTTAGAGCGGAAACCGTTCGCGACAATGAAACTCTCACCGAGCTCCTCACGGAACTTTGCAGGCAACACAATTCGACCCTTGGCATCAATCGTATGACTTGACATCCCCAGGAACACGGCTGCCCACCTCCGTCGCGTAAATTTCGGCTCTCATTGCCACTCTTTGACACTAAGTGACACCGATTACCCCTATTATAAACTATTGCGCAGCAAAAATCAAGCAAATATTACATTTTATTTAAAATTCTGTCAGCAAGTTGTCAGCTTTTATATCCGAACATCTAATTGCGTATCATTTTGCAAAACGCCGGAAACAACCAGTTTCGAATAAACAACAAATGGATATAAAACAAAAAAGGACTGCCGTCAAATCTTTCGATTTGCGACAACCCTTTCAACTGTACAGTCACTATTTTTCTGATTATTTTTTCTGAGAGTTTGCAAGTGTGGAACGTGTTTTCTTCACGTCGGTCAACTGAGTGGAAAGACTTTCTTCGGCACGCTTCAAGATACCGTCGGCATACACGTTTGCCGCCTTGCGAATTTCCGCCGACTTCGCCTTGGCGTCGTCCACGATCTCCTTTGCCTTCGCCTGTGCCTCACGTACCATCTCATTTTGGTTGAGCATAATCCGCTTGCGTTCCTCAGCCGCGCGGATAATATTTTCCGCCTCGCCGTTCGCCTCGTTGAGGATCTGCTTTCTGTCAGCAACAATGTTTTTCGCCTGTCTCACTTCAGCGGGCATCGCATCCTGAATCTGAGCGATGATTTCAAACACCTCGTCGCTGTTCACCATCACCTTGCCGCCCGAAAGGGGCACCGTTTTGGCAGTGTCAATCAAATTTTGCAAATCTAAAATTAAATCATCAACTTTCATTTTCTTCCACTCCTTATATGTCAATGCAAAATTATTTTTTTCTTAACCGCTCCACAATCCTGTCATGGACACATGCGGGCACAAAATGACTGATATCTCCGCCCATGGAGCCGATTTCACGCACCATACTGGAACTGAGATACATCAAATCCGAATCCGCTGTAATAAAAATCGTTTCCAGATCCGGATTCAGCTTTTTGTTGGCAATCGCCATCTGAAACTCGTACTCAAAATCCGAGACCGCTCGCAGACCCTTGACAATCGCCGTAACACCACGCTCACGCGCGTATGCTGCCAATAAGCCGTTAAACCCCGCAATTTCAACATTTTCAAAATCTTCCGTCGCCTGCTGCAGCAAATCAATACGTTCACTGACAGAAAACGTCGGATTCTTGGAAGAATTAATCAGAACGGCAACAATCACTCTGTCAAACATCCTGGCTGCTCTGCGAATCACCTGAAGGTGACCGAGCGTAACAGGATCAAAGCTGCCGGGATAAATTACCGCATTTCTCATGATATAAAATCCTTATGTCTGTATGTGCTTATTCTTATTTTACCATAGCGATACTGTCTGTCAAGTACAAAGTCAGCAAAATTCGACAAAATTTCTTCATTTAGAGGATTTTCCGTTATAATCATACCCGTCTCCTTCATATGATCGGGCAACATTTGGAGCGCATCCTGCAAAATACCCTTACCGTAAGGCGGATCGAGGAAAGCAATGTCAAACCGCTTGGTATTCATCGCCAAAAAACTCTGCCAGTCAAGCTGAAATACCGATGCCGCTGAGAAAAGATTTGTTGACTGTAGATTTTTTCGGATTATCTCCACACTTTTCTTTGCACTGTCCACAAAGACAGCTTCCTTTGCACCGCGGCTAAGAGCCTCAATCCCCATCTGCCCCGATCCGGCAAAGAGATCGAGAAAAGCTCTGCCCTCCGTCTCAAATTGAATAATGGAAAAAACCGCTTCCTTGACTCTGTCTGTGGTCGGCCGCACGTCCTCACCCTCAAGGGTCAGCAGCCTCCTGCCGCGCGCGGCACCTGTAATGACTCGCATAACATCTTCCTTTTCGACTGTTTCCGCTATTATATCATAGTTTTTTCTTTTTTGCAATCATCATTTCACCGTACCGCTCACTCCGCGGCATGAAAATATCGGTAAACAGCGAGAGCTGCGTCCTTTGTCATCTTAGGAGCCGCCTCCAGCTCCGGCAGATCCGCCTTGCTGATATTGTCAATCGTACGGAAATATTTCAAAAGTGCCCTGGCGCGCACTTCACCCACGCCGCTGATGGATGTCAAAGAGCTGCGGAAGGTACTTTTGCTGCGGCGTGCATGATGGTATCCGATCGCAAAACGGTGCACTTCATCCTGCATTTTACTCAAAAAAGCAAAAAGCTGCCTGCGCGCACTGACCGAGATCTCTCCGCCGTCACCTGTAACCGCCCGCGTACGATGCTTATCATCCTTCACCAAGCCAAACACCGGTACCTCGATCTCCATGCGCCCCAAAACATCCCTGACCGCATGCACCTGCCCCACGCCGCCGTCCAACAAAATCAGGTCGGGTATTTTCCCAAATCCCTCGCCGCTCCCGTCCTTGCGGTATTCCTCAAACCGACGCGTCAACACCTCTGCCATGGAGGCGTAGTCATCCTGACCTTCAACCCCCTTTATTTTAAATTTCCGATAAGCAGATTTGAGCGGTCTGCCGTTTTGGTAGACAACCATACCGGCAACATTCTCGCTGCCGTTAAGATTTGAAATATCATAGGATTCAATGTATTCGGGAAGCTTGTCCAGACCGAGAACCTCTCTAAGCTCCTCGAGCACACTATATTCCCGCACCGTCGCTCCCTTTTGCTGGGCAAGCCTCTCCGCCGCATTGGAACGGCACATATTAACAAGCTGCGCCTGTTCCCCCCTCTGCGGAACCGTTAAACGGACCTTGCTGCCGCGCCGCTCACTCAGCCAGCGCTCAATCTCCTCCATCCCCTCAAATACGCTGTCAAGCGCGATATTCTTCGGTATATCGAAACGCATGGTATAGTAACGCAACAGAAACTCCTCGGTATCGTTCTCGCCGCTGTCCACAATAAAGCTTTCGCGTTCAAAGAGTCTGCCTCCCTCAAAACGAAATATCTGAAAACAGGTTTTACCGCCGTCAGAAAAGCCCGCGATCACATCTTCATCGAGCACCTTGTTTGCGACAACCTTCTGCTTGTCTCCCATCTTTTTTACGGATGCGATTTTATCACGGATACGTGCCGCGCGCTCAAATTCCAGGTTTTCCGCCGCTTCTTCCATCTGCGCGGTCAATTGTTTGACCGAATTAGAGGAACCGCCTTTGAGGAAATCCAGCGCCTGTTCCAGACTCTCACGGTAGTCACTAAGCGACACCCTGCCGGTACAGGGCGCCATACACTGTCGAATGTGATAGTTCAGGCAGGGACGCGCCTTACGAAAATCCTGCGGAAATTTGCGGCTGCAGGTCGGAAGCATAAAGATTTTGTTGGCTTCCTCGACAACACTTTTGACATAGTAACTACTTTTGTACGGTCCGATATACGTCGCGCCGTCATCGCTTTTTTGCAACACGTAGCTGAGCTTGCCCCAATCCCCTGCACCTACGCGGATATAAGCATAGCCCTTGTCATCCTTGAGGAGAATATTATATTTCGGCGCATGCTGCTTAATCAGACTGCATTCGAGAATCAACGCCTCAAACTCACTGTCCGTAATGATATATTCAAACCAATCGACATGATCTACCATACGGCGCACCTTTTCGGCGTGGTTGTTTTGAGAACCAAAATACTGACTAACTCGATTTTTCAGCGCCTTCGCTTTACCGATATAGATAATCTCGCTGTCCTTGCCGTGCATAATATATACGCCCGGAAGGAGGGGCAGCGACATCGCCTTTTTTCGCAGTTCGGAAAGT
The DNA here is from genome assembly GCA_017433905.1 of Ruminococcus sp. Taxonomy (GTDB): domain Bacteria; phylum Bacillota; class Clostridia; order Oscillospirales; family Acutalibacteraceae; genus Ruminococcoides. Next base: position 43,021 of record JAFRGI010000026.1, read on the forward strand.
TTCGGATTCATGGAACGTCCTTTCGGATTTTTTAAAAATAAAACGGGCGAAGAATCTTCGCCCTCAAATCACGTCGTTATCGTTTTGCTTTTATTCAGTGAAACCGCTTTCCACCAGAGTAACCAGACCTTCTACCGCATCTGTCTCATCGGCGCCGTCTGCAATAATCTTGATGGTGGTGCCACCAATAATACCCAACGAAAGCACGCCGAGAAGGCTTTTTGCGTTTACACGGCGTTCTTCCTTTTCAACCCAAATCGTCGACTTATATTCATTTGCTTTTTGAATAAAGAATGTCGCGGGACGCGCATGAAGACCTGCTTTGTTTTGAACTAAGACTTCCTTTACATACATTTTTATTACCCTCTTCTCTGATGCTAAATAATAAAAAGACAAAATTTACGTTAATCGCCTTTTTTCAGGTTCAAATATCATTATCATTATAATATTTTTTTCGTGTAAGGTCAATATGATTATTCATTTTCGTTGTTAATCATCACCTCACACAAACAATCCATTCGGTTTATTGTGCATTTTAACAAAAAGCATATCTTTATCGTATAAGAATGTTCAAAAAGATAACTCACACAAACAAAAAAATGAACTAGTCCGTCTGATCAAGCAAATCCGGTCGCTTGCACCGCGTAACGTCCATGCTCATTTCGCGACGCCATTTTTCAATATTGGCATGGTGTCCGCTGAGCAACACCTCCGGTACCCCCATGCCGCGCCATTCGGCGGGCTTCGTGTACTGCGGATACTCCAGCAGACCGCCGAAATGACTTTCCTCGGTAAAACACTCGTTAGCGGTCAGCACACCCGGCACCATGCGACAAAGTGCGTCGGTGAAAACCATCGCCGGTATTTCTCCGCCCGTGAGCACATAATCGCCGATAGAGATTTCCTCATCGACATATGCATCGAGCAAGCGCTGGTCAACCCCCTCATAATGACCGCAGAGAATACATATGTTTTCTTCCTCGCTCAATTCGCGCAGACGCCGCTGACGAAGCGTTTTTCCCTGCGGAGACATATAAATAAATCGCGGACGGCTGCCAATATCACAGCATATTTTCTCAAAACAAAGCGCAATCGGTTCTGCTTTCATCAGCATCCCCATTCCGCCGCCGTAAGGTGTGTCGTCCACACGTCGGTGCTTGTCAAACGCAAAATCACGCAGCTGGTGCGTGTGGATTTCCACAGCTCCGCTTTTTTGTGCGCGCCCAATGATGCTATTCCCCAGCACCGGCGCAAACATCTCGGGAAACAGAGTGATAATGTCAATCCTCATCTTCAAAAATTCCTTTCATCGGACGAAGCAGCACATAACCGCCGTCGGTGTTAATCTCCGTCACAACCTCGTCAATCACGGGAGCCAGGTATTTTTTCCCGTCCTGAGAGGTGATTTCGTAGACGTCGTTCGCACCCGTGCGCAGCACGTCGGTCAGTGTGCCGTAAAACCTACCGCTGTCCGCGTCGCGGATTTCCAGTCCGAGCAGATCCTGTACAAAGTGCACGCCCTCTCCGAGCGCAATATCTGCGCGGTCGATATAGACAATTTTCCCGCGCAGCCGCTCCGCCTCCTCTATCGAATCAACACCTTTTATCTTGGCGAGCGTTATGTGCTTGTGCGGGCGGCTTTTCACTTCCATAACAGACGAACCGGTTTCGTCCAAATACAGTCTTTTGAAAGCACAGAGAAATTCCGGCGAATCGCACCACGGGTCGATGCGTACCTCACCCTTGATGCCATGTGTGCCGACAATTTTCCCGGATTCCAAAAATTGTTTTTTCATGGATTTACTCCTTATGCTACAATGCTTTTGCCGGGAACTTTCCCGGCAAACAGACAAATAATCGGTCGATTTACTTCAGTTCCACAATCGTCACACCATCCTCGCCCTCTCCGAAGGTACCGAGACGGTGAGATTTGACACGCTTACAGGTGCGTAGGAACTGATTGATTTCCCGGCGCAGCACGCCCGTGCCCTTTCCGTGGATGATCGTCAGTTTCCCGACGCCCGACAGCACCGCGTTGTCAATCGTCTTATCAACGATCTGTACTGCGTCAAATCCCGTTTCACCGCGCACGTCAATTTCGGTTTCTGGACGGACATCCATACGGCTCGGCACGCGGCGCGAAGAAGAAAAACGATCCGCTTTCGGTTTGATCTGCGATTTCAGCAAACGCAAATTCTTGATATCGACGCGCGTCTTGATAATGCCTGCCTGCACCAGAACCTGACCATCTTTGTTTGGCGGTGCAAGCACGGTGGCATTTTTATCGATATCGTAAATGAGCACCTCGTCGCCGACCTTGAGCGGTCTCGGCAAAACATACTCCTCGTCGGGGGTGTTTTTCAGCTGAACGGGATCGGCATGTGCTTCCATGCGGTTGATATCCTGCCGCAGCTTTGTGCGCTGTTCGTCGGTCATCTCCTTTTCGCGGCGCACTTTTTCCAATTCCCCGATCAGTGCGTCAGCCTCTGCGCGCGTACGGGAAACAATCCGCTGCGCCTCCTGCTTGGCGCGCTCAATTTCACGCTCCGCATCCTCGCGTGCACGGCGTGCTGCATTTTCGGCGCGCTGCTTCTCCGTGTTGGCTTTGGCGGTCAGACGATTGGCATTTTCCACCTGCTTTGCAAGACTCTGACGTTGTTGCTCCAGCTTGCCGACGACATCCTCAAACTGACGGCTTTCATTCGATACCAATTCCTTTGCACGATCAACAATCGACTCATCCATCCCCAGGCGTCTTGAAATCGCAAAAGCATTGCTCTTGCCGGGTACACCGATCAATAAGCGGTAGGTGGGCTGCAGGGTCGCGACGTCAAATTCGCAGCAGCCGTTTTCCACACCGTCTGTGCGCAGTGCAAACTCCTTGAGCTCCGCGTAATGGGTCGTCGAGGCGATTTTTGCGTGTTTTTCACGCAAACGCTCGAGAATCGCCGTTGCCAAAGCCGCACCTTCAACCGGATCCGTACCGGCTCCCAACTCATCAATCAGGCAAAGGGAGCCTGCGTTGGCAAGCTTTAAAATCTGAATAATATTGGTCATATGCGCCGAAAAAGTGGACAGACTCTGTTCAATGCTTTGCTCGTCGCCGATATCGACGAGCACGCGGCGAAAGACGCTTAACTCACTGTTATCCGCACAGGGCACCAGCAATCCGCACATTGCCATCAGCGTAAACAGTCCGAGCGTTTTAAGCGTGACCGTCTTGCCTCCCGTGTTGGGACCCGTAATAACAAGGGTATCGAAACTCTCGCCGAGATGAATATCGACGGGCACCACCCTGTCTTTTGGGATCAGCGGATGACGCGCCTGCTTGATATGTATTTCTCCCCTGTCGTTCATAACAGGACGGCTGGCGCGCATGGAATACGCCAAATCCGCCTTGGCGAAAATAAAATTTAATTCCGTGAGATTCCGGTAACTGCGGATAATGCTGTCTGCAAACTCACCCGCGTTGGCGCTGAGATCAAAGAGAATCCTCTCGATTTCTTCCTCCTCCTTACCCCGCAGCACCTTGACGTCATTATTCGCCTGTACTACGCCCATCGGCTCAATAAACACTGTTTGTCCGGAAGCGGAGGTGTCATGCACCAAACCGGGAACGTTATTGCGACACTCCGCCTTGACGGGCACGACATAGCGTCCGTCACGCTGTGTCACAATCGCGTCCTGCAAAAACTTCGCGTAAGTGGAGCTTCGAACAATTTTATCCAACGTTTCACGCGCCTTGGAAGCCGCCGTACGGATCTTGCGGCGGATATCTGCAAGCGCAGGACTCGCCTTATCGGAAATCTCATCCTCGCTGAGAATCGCACCGGTAATTCGCTCTTCCAGATATTTGTTGGCAATCAGACCGCTGAAATATCCGTCCAGAGCGGTTTCCACAGAAGCACAGCGTCCGTGCCACTCCTTCACCGTGCGGATAATGTGCATGGTGCGCGCAATCGAAAGCAGCTCGCCTGTCGTCAGACAGCCGCCTGCCTCCGCGCGTCTGAGGCTGCCCGCACAGTTGGATGCACCTCCGAAGGAGGGTGCGCCAAAACGTCCGCTGAGCGCCACCGCGTCATCGGTCTGCCGCAGGAGCAGCTCCACACGTCCGAGCTCAAACTGCGGTTCCAAACATAGCGCCATTTCTTTTGCATCCGAAAGGCTTGTTTTGGCGGCAAGCTTTTCGAGTATTTTGTCAAGTTCCAGCGTTTTGTAATTCCGGTTCATCTTGTTCCTCTATCTATATTTTTATAAAAATTCAGCGTCGAAAAATCCTTCTCAAAGCAACAGCGCAGATACGCCTCCGACGCACAGTTGAGCATATCCAATGCCTTTTCCGTGAGAGAAAAGGCAAACAGCTTTCTGTCATCGGCATACACCGTATGCCGCAGCGCGGTCAGCGCCGCTTCACTAAGCGGCACCCCCTCCCCGACAGAATGACAGTCACCGCATTCCAGTGTGCCCGAACGCGGCAAAAAAAACATTTCATCCGACACATACGTCCCGCAGGAACGGCACATCAGCAAATCGGGCATATACCCTGCCATACTCACAAAGCGCATTTCAAAGCACACCTTAACCAGATCAGCCGGGCGTTTATCCTCCGACAGCAGGTAAACCGCATTAAGAAACAAACGCAAAAACACCTCGGCAGGCTGCTCCTGCGGACAGGCTGTCAGCGCCAGTTCACAAAAATACTGTGCCATGCACATTTTTTTCACGTCACTGCGCAGCTTGGAAAAAATGCGCAGCGCAACTGCGTCACCGATGATGTAAACCTCCCGGCTGCGGTAAAAGGTCAGCCGAGAGTAAGACAGCAAAGAAGTAGGTGCGCATCTTGCGCTTTTCAACTTCTTTGCACCGCGCGCAAAAGCCTTAAGCACACCGTGTGTGCGCGTCAGCACCCAAACCAGCTTGTCGTTTTCACCGATATTCTGTTCTTTGATAATCAGTCCGTCGGTTTGAAATTTCATCGTCTGTCTCCCGAAGAACCGTATCCGCGCCTGTATCCTTGGCGTCCTGAATGCTTTTGTAGCGGAGATAATCGAGCACGCTGCCCGTTGTAAAAAACGTCTGCCACATATACCATTCCTCCATGACAACACCTCCAACGGATAGTGTTGCGCGGAAACGGCGGTTTTATCGTTGGTAAATTTTGATGATGATTTACGTAGTACGGCACGCGCAAAAGAACCGCGCATCTGATTCAGGGGTCAACTGTCAAAATTTCGTTCGTCGTATCCAAAATTTTGTACCAAACGGGCACGGTTTCGCCAATCCTCCCGTACCTTGATCCATGTCTGCAAAAAGACCTTGCAGTCAAAGAACCGTTCGATATCCTGCCGCGCATAGGTACTGATTTTTTTGAGCATAGCGCCGTTTTTTCCAATGATGATGCGCTTGTGTGTTTCGCGCTCACAATAAATGGTCGCATCGATATCCAAAATCCCGTTGTCGCGGGTTTTCATCTTTTCGATTACCACAGCGGTGCCGTGCGGAATTTCTTTGTCACAGAGACGAAGAATCTTCTCACGTATGATTTCCGCAACAATGACGCGCTCGGGCTGATCTGTCAACGTATCGTCATCAAAGAAATGACCGCCCTCGGAGGACTGTTTTTTCAACTCGTCCAACAGTTCATTCATACCACTGCCGTCCTGCGCACTGACCGGCACCACTGCCTCAAAGTCATAAAGCTGCGAATAGGTCAGGATCTGCTTCATCAGCGCGTCCTTTTCCCGGAGCGTGTCGATTTTGTTAATGGCAAGAATCGCAGGCATACCGATGGTCTGAAATTTTTCCACCAAAGACAAATCCGCCGGACTCGGCTCTCTGCCCGCCTCAACAACAAGCAAACAGCAATCTACGCCGCCGACACTTTCGTTGACCGAACGAACCATATACTTGCCGAGCGTATTCTTTGGCTTGTGCATACCCGGGGTATCAAAAAACACGATTTGATAGTCGCCGTCCGTCAGCACGCCCGTAATGCGGTTACGCGTTGTCTGCGGCTTTGAGGAAACGATCGCGATTTTCTGTCCCAAAAGGCGGTTGAGAATGGAGCTTTTGCCGACGTTCGGCTTCCCGACGATGGCGACAAACGCGCTCTTTCCATTGGTATTGTACTGCATATAGGTACCTCGCTTTCGCTTTATTGTTTCGGCAGGGGCGGCAGCGCAGTTATACGGAATTTGCCGCGAAAAATATCAAAACTTTTTATCGGTTATTAGTATACCACAAAAAACAGCGCAAGAAAAGGGCTAACGTAAAGTTTAGCCCTTTTCCTAACGGTTTTTATGAATTTTCTTTCGAAAGCCGCGCGGTCCCCATGCGACAAACAACACGGCACAGATCGCCGACAGCAGCAACAACGCCGCCGGCAACGGATTATCTGCAAAGAATGATATCATACGTACAAACGCTGCGGCATTTCCAAAAAACAACACGGCTACGGCAACTGCCGCAAAAGCAAATATCAACACTGCCGCCGCAGAAATATCCTTGGCAATACGGATATATGTGTTCTTCTCCTTTGTAATAAGATCACAAACGTTCTCTATTGCTGTGTTGAACAGCTCCGCCGCGATGACAGCCGCAATCAGTACAATAACGATTCCATACTGCGCGGCGTTCCATTCAAAAAACAGCGAAAACAGCAACACATAGAATCCCGCCGTCAGATGAAACCGCAGATGCGCCTCCGTACAAATAGCGTTCCACACGCCGCGAAACGCATAAAAAAAGCTGAAAAGCTGTTTTTTCATCTAAGAATGTAACTCGAGGAAGCCGGAAGTCCGAGCTGTTCCATCACCAATTCTTCCTTCTCGCGCATTCTCACTTTTTCAAGCTTGTCGATATGGTCATAACCAAGCAGATGCAGCATGCTGTGTGCTGTCAAGTAAGCGATCTCGCGTTGCAGGGAATGCCCGAAGCGTTCCGCCTGATCACGCGCCTTTTCCAGCGAAATAACGATATCTCCGAGAATCTTGGCGCCCGTCTCCATATCAATATCGTACACGCCGTTTTCACCCATCGGGAAAGACAAAACATCCGTTTCGATATCCTTATTGCGGTACTGCTTGTTCAATTCCCGAATGCCCTCGTTATCCGTGAAGGTGACGCTGATTTCGGCAGCCCCTTCAAATTTTTCCAGCTGAAGCACAGCATTGCAGCAGCGTCGCACCAGCATACGAATACCTGTGGGGATTTTCACCGCTTTTTGCTTGTTTGTAATCACAACTCTGATTTTATCTGCCATCATTTCACCCTTTCAAGAAATATCATCCTATTATTTTTTATTGTTTTCAAACTTTGCATATGCCTTAATGATGTCTTGTACCAGTTTGTGGCGAACAACATCCTTTTCATCAAACGTACATTGTCCTATCCCCTCGATACTGCGCAAGATCTTCATGCAGTCTCTCAGCCCGCTTTTCGCGCCGTTCGGCAAATCCACCTGGGTAATGTCACCCGTAATCACCATCTTGGAATTAAAACCGAGACGAGTCAAAAACATTTTCATTTGCTCGCGCGTGGTGTTCTGAGCCTCATCCAGAATGATAAAGCTGTCATCCAGCGTTCTGCCGCGCATATACGCGAGCGGCGCAACCTCTATATTGCCGCGCTCAAGATACTTCTGGTAGGTTTCGGCACCCAGCATATCAAAAAGTGCGTCATACAAAGGGCGAAGATACGGATCGACCTTGCTTTGCAAATCACCGGGAAGGAAGCCGAGCTTCTCACCCGCCTCCACCGCGGGACGCGTAAGGATAATGCGGTTGACCTGCTTGCTGCGAAAGGCCGTAACCGCCATGGCAACGGCAAGATAAGTTTTTCCCGTGCCTGCCGGGCCCACGCCGATCGTAACAGTATTTTGGGCAATCATGCCGCAGTAACGCTTTTGACCGATGGTTTTAGGCTTAATTGGTTTTCCCTTAGAGGTAATGCAAATACAGTCGCCCGCCAGCGCCTCGATCTTCTCCTCACTGCCCTCGCATACCAAAGAAATGCAATAGCGAATATTCTGTTCCGAAAGCGCCTCGCCGCGGCTGAGAAACTGCAATAGATTCTCGATGACCGTACGGGCGCGGGCAGCATTTTCCACATCGCCTTCAATTTTCAGCTCGCTGCCCCGGCAGGTGATTTTAACGTCAAGCTCTCGCTCGATCAGCTTAATATTTTCGTCGAAGCTGCCAAACAGCGCGACGGCATTTTCCATTCTGTCAATACTAATAATTTGTTCCGTAAGACCTAGCTCCTAATTTTCTAGAATAATGTAATTATAACACAATTTACCCCAAATCGCTTGTAAAATTCAGCTTTTTTAAACAATTTTCTTTTTTTAGATATATTTGACAAGTTCAGCGCTAATCCCCTCTGCTTATTTGGCTATTTCGTATTCTATTGACGGATTCATCTTTACTTGATTTTTTGTTCTCGACAACAAAGAGCAAAATATCATTATATCACACAAAATGAAAAACTGAATTTTTTAGACAATAGTCATAAAAAGTCCATTTTTTTTTGTAACTTCCGCAAAAATATGACAACTCCTTTGCGTTTCTTAATATTGTTTGACTGTCCGAAAACGCCGTTAATGAATCCCCTTGACAAATCGCATGTAAGGTAGTATAATAACTCAGATGTGAAGAAAAACACTTTACAGCCCGCATAGCAAGGAACTATGACACATGGAAAAAAACTTTGAGGTTTCGCTGCTGCTCGACTTTTACGGAGAGCTTCTCAAGCCTTCCGGCAAACAGATGGCGGAACTTTACTACAACGACGACCTTTCTCTCGCAGAGGTCGCCGCAGAAACCGGCATTACACGGCAAGGTGTGCGCGACCGGATCAAGCGCTGTGAACGACAGCTCTTTGAATTTGAACGCAAACTCGGACTGCTCCGCCGCTTTCAAACGCTGGAAGCAGGACTGGACGACATCGCCTCCCACGCACAGCGAATTGCCGATGCCGCAGACAATAACGACATCCGCACGCTCGCCGCAGACATTTTGCAGCGAACGTGCGAGCTAAAGGAAAAGGAATAATTATGGCATTTGAAGGACTTGCGGATAAAATCAGCAACGCGTTCAAAAAACTGAAAAGCAAGGGCAAGCTCACGGAAAATGACGTCAAGGCAGCCATGCGCGAAGTCAGGCTTGCGTTGCTTGAGGCGGATGTAAACTACAAGGTTGCCAAGGACTTTACCAACAAAGTCACGGAACGCGCCATCGGTCAGGACGTAATGGAAAGCCTCACACCCGCGCAGATGGTTATAAAAATCGTTGACGAGGAATTGACGGCTCTGATGGGCGGCGAAAACGAGCGTTTGAATTTTAACTCTAAACCGCCAACCGTGATTATGATGTGCGGATTGCAGGGCTCCGGTAAAACCACGCACTCTGCGAAGCTGGCAAAAATGCTCAAGACACAAAACCGCCGCCCCATGCTCGTCGCCTGCGACATCTACCGTCCTGCGGCAATCGACCAGTTAAGAGTCGTCGGCAGCAAGGCCGATGTGCCCGTATTTGAAATGGGCACGGAAAATCCCGTTAAAATCGCACGCGCAGCAATACGCCACGCAAAGGATTACGGCAACGACGTCGTTATCCTTGATACTGCCGGTCGTTTGCACATCGACGAAGTGCTGATGAACGAGCTCAAGGATATCAAGTCGGAGGTAACCCCCGACGAAATTCTCCTCGTCATCGACTCGATGACCGGTCAGGACGCAGTCAATGTTGCAAAAAGCTTCAACGATCTGCTTGAAATCACGGGCGTGATCCTCACCAAGCTCGACGGTGATACCCGAGGCGGCGCCGCGCTGTCTGTCAAAGCGGTCACAGGCAAGCCGATCAAGTTTGCAGGCACAGGTGAAAAGCTCGACGATATCGAAGTATTCCATCCCGACCGTATGGCGAGCCGTATTCTCGGAATGGGCGACGTACTGACGCTAATCGAAACCGCACAGACGAAGCTCGACGAAAAAAAAGCCGAAGAGATGGCGCAAAAAATGCTAAACAACAAGCTCGACTTCAACGATTTGAACGAGCAGTTCAACCAGATCAAAAAGATGGGACCGCTCAAGGGAATTCTTTCAAAGCTTCCGGGCATCGGCAACCAACTCGACGATATGGATATCGACGACAGGCAAATTGACTGGCTACAGGCGATGATCTTCTCCATGACGCCCGCCGAAAGAGCTAACCCTTCCCTGATCAACCCCTCGCGCAAGCGCCGAATCGCGGCAGGCTCCGGCAGATCGGTTGAGGAAGTCAACAAGCTGCTCAAGCAGCTTGAGCAAATGCAAAAGGTCATCAAGCAGATGAAAGGCGGCAAGGGCTCCAAAAAACGTCGCAAAAACAAAATGCTTCCCGGACTCGGCGGCATGCCGATGGGCGGCGGTAATATGCCGTTTTAATCGCTATTCTCCCATTGCAAAATGGTGAATATATTTTTAAATCAATGTATAGAGGTGTTAATTATGGCAGTAAAAATCAGATTGAGAAGAATGGGTTCCAAAAAGGCTCCCTACTACAGAGTTGTCGTCGCAGATTCCAGATATCCCAGAAACGGCAGATTTATCGAGGAAATCGGTACGTATGATATCCTCAAAAAACCTTCCGAATTCAAGGTAGACGCGGAAGCTGTAAAAAAATGGATCGCTAACGGCGCACAGCCGACCGATACCGTGAAGGCTCTGCTCAAGAAAAACGGCATTATCGACTAACCGCAGACAGAAAGGATCACACATATGCAGGAGTTACTTGCTATTATCGCCAAAGGCTTGGTGGACGATCCCGGCGCAGTCAGCGTTGACCGAGATGAACCCAACGAAGAAGGCGTGACCGTCTACCACATCCACGTAGCCGAGGACGACATGGGAAGAATCATCGGCAAACAGGGTCGAATCGCCAAAGCAATCCGCACGATCGCCAAAAGTGCATCTATGCGCATGGATGAAAAAGTGATGGTCGAAATCGACTAAGACTAAAAGCCGCACCGCACCTTCAGGTGTGCGGATTGCGTAGAGAGTTTTTTTCGTCAGAGTGCACAATAAACGGAAGTCAGGCTGACGCCTTGCCGAAAATTTTTGGGTAGTCTGACGGAACAATATCCAAGCAAGACGTGCGACGCGAATTGTGCGGTATTACCTAAAAAATAAAACGCTGTGAATACGGAGGCATTTCCCGTATCTTCACAGCGTTTTGTTTTACATTTTCCCCGCCAAGGCTCTGCCGAGCCAAATATCGGCAATATCCATCGCAAGGTAAAAACCCCGCTTTTCGCTGGTCTTGACGATCGCCTTTCTCGGTAAGAGATACGGATCCGTCGCCATCAGCTGAACCGTAATTTTATCGGCAATCTCCACACCGCCGACTTCCTTTTTAGACTTGATCTGCAACCTAATCACATACGGTTCTTCCATGTTACCATAGTAAATTTCGTCGCCGCAGCGGACGAGTGGTCTGCTTTTATAGGTCGAGAACTCTTTCGATGCTTTCGCTTCTGCCAAAAGGCATCATCCTTTCTTAAACATTGAGGTAAGATTTCACCAGTGCTTCTAACAGATCGTCGCGGTCAATTGCGCTGATAATATTGCGCGCGTTGTTGTAGGTCGTAATATACGTGGGATCCTCGCTGAGAATGTAACCCACAATCTGGTTGATGGGATTATAGCCCTTCTGCCGCAGCGCATCGTATACGATTGTCAACCCTGTTTTGATCTGGTCGTCTTTTTCCTCTCCCAAGGAAAAGATCATTGTTTTTTCTAACATACCGAAGCACCTCCCTTTTATCTATTCTATTATTATACAGGAAACAGCGTAAAATTGCAAGGGTTTTTAGCAGTTTTGTTCATCGCAAAGCAACATTTATTTTATTGAGATTATCAATGATCCGATCCATAATCTCCTGCACCTCGGCAGAGCTAAGTGTGCGCTCGGGGGAGGAAAACTCAAAGCGAATCGCAATGCTGTGGAACGCTTCTGTATCGTAGGTATCCACAATTCTGGCACCGCGCAAAATGCCCTTTCCCTCGTCCTTCCAGCAACAGACAAGATCGGCATAAAATACACCCGCAGGTACAATAACGCTGATATCATAATCCATCGGCGGGAATTTGGAGGGTTCCTTGTAAGAAACGGAATCGTTGGTGACGGCGGCAAATTCGCTCATATCCAGCTCTGCAAACACAATACTGCTTTTTTTGTCAATCTTCTTGCCGACAGTCGGATGGACAACTCCCATTGTACCTATTTTCTTTCCGTCTAAGAAAACAGCATTAAGATTGACCGGATGCTCATAGCTGTGCTGCGCCTGCACGGCTTGGTAAGAGAGGGGCTTATGCTTGATATCGTCTGTAAGAACCGCCAGCATGTCCCTCAGCTCAAAATAGAGGGTGCGTACATCCTTCTCCTTACTGTAGAGCGTAACCGCAAGCTTTTTATGCTCAGCACAAAGGCCGTTTTCGTCCAGTCCTTCCACAACTCTGCCGATCTCAAAAATACCAAACTCGGGTGCATAACCCACATTCGAATTAATCTGACAAAGCTGTGTCGGGATCATGGAACTGCGAAGAGTTTCCATATTGGGGTTCGTCGCATTGAGAAGCTTTACATTCTCCTCCACGGGAATGCCAAGCGCTTTCTGTTCATCTGCGTACGCCCAAATGTAGGAATGCACCTCATGCAGGCTGTAACGTTTAACCAGTAGATCCTTTATACGATCCTCGTTATTCTTGACCACGTCCTCACGCACCGGATAGAGCGGCGAACGGGTAGTGTGGATCTCAAAATTATCATAACCGTAAATGCGCGTAATCTCTTCGATGATGTCGGCGTTCATGGTCACGTCCTTAGTCGCTCTCCACGAGGGTACCGTCACATCAAAGGCACTGTCGTTCAGCGTCACGGTAAAGCCGAGACTGGTGAGCGTTTTGACCATCGTGTCATTGTCCATCTCAATACCCGTGTAGCGGTCGACAAAAGCCTTGTCAAACGTGAGATTGATCTGCGGATAGCGGAACGCATACGCATCCGTAAGGGCAGAAACCACCTTGACGTCTCTGTCATATTTCATCAGCAGATACAAAAAGCGTGCAATGGCAGGAACGGTCATCTCGGGATCAAGACTTTTTTCATAACGCATCGACGCGTCTGTACGATGTGCCAGACGAACCGTCGATTTACGAACGGACGCCGCGTCAAAGGTTGCAGATTCCAGCGTCAGCGTGGTGGTATCCTCTACAATCTCGGAATCCAAGCCGCCCATAATACCCGCAATCGCGACAGGGGTGTTATCGTTACAAATCATCAGGGTATTCTCGTCGATATGTCGCTCTACACCATCGAGAGTTTGGAATTCAAACGGCTGCGCAAAACGCTTGATACGGATTTTCCCTACTTTACGCGAATCGAAGGCATGCATAGGCTGACCCATTTCCAGCATAAGGTAGTTCGTAAGATCAGCAAGGAAATTGATACCGCGCATACCGCAGTAAAACAAACGAATCCGCATATTCACGGGACTGACGGAACGTGTGATATTCTCCATTTGCAGGCAGGAATAGCGCTGACAGAGCGGATCCTCGATCTTCATATCAACCTTTTGCAGCGCATCATACGCCGTCAAATCCGCTGTATCGAGAGCTTTGAGCGGTCTGTCCGCCAAAGCAGCAAACTCGCGTGCGATGCCGTAGTGTCCCCAGAGGTCGGGGCGGTTGGTAAGCGACTTATTGTCAACTTCAAAAATGATATCGTCGATTGCATACAGTTCCTTGATATCCGTACCGTTGGGTACATCTTCGGTGATATCCATAATACCCGAATGGTCGTCACTGATTCCGAGCTCCGACTCGGAACAGCACATGCCATATGACATATGCCCCGCAAGCGGACGCGGCGCAATTTCGATTTCTCCCAGTTTTGCACCCACCTTGGCGAATGCCGTTTTCATACCGACACGCACATTCGGCGCCCCGCAGACAACGTCGGTCAACTCAGGCTCACCCGCGTCCACCTGCAGCAGATGAAGCTTTTTGGAGTCCGGATGATTCTCGACGGATTTGATTTCCGCCACCACCACACCGCTGATGTCGGCTCCCTTAAAGAAAATCTCATTTTCCACCTCCGCCGTAGAAAGTGAAAAGCGATGAATCAGCTTCACCTTATCAAGACCCGTAAAATCTACGAAATCCGAAATCCAGTTCATTGACAGGAACATAGTACCTTACCTCCTTAGTTATCGTCATCGGTAAACTGCGACAGGGCTTTGAGATTACCGCTGTTGAGATCGCGAATATCCTTAACGCTGTATTTCATCATGACAAGACGCGTCAGACCGAGACCAAAAGCAAAACCCGTATACGTATCGGGATCTACACCGCCCTCACGCAGAACGTTGGGATGAATCATACCGCACGGACAAAGCTCCAGCCAACCGCTGTGCTTACAGGAGGGGCAGCCCTCTCCGCCGCAAATCTCACAGTTGATATCCAACTCAAATCCCGGCTCAACGAACGGGAAAAAGCCGGGGCGCAGGCGCACTTTGATATCTCTTTGGAACACCTCGGAAAGCATGGTTTTCATAAAATATATAAGATTGGAAATTGAAATACCCTTGTCCACCATCATGCCCTCCATTTGAAAGAACGTGTTTTCGTGGCAGGCATCTGTCGCCTCGTTACGGAAACAGCGTCCGGGAAAAATCGCCTTGATGGGCACGCCGTTTTCTACCAGATTTTTTCTGTATTTGCGAAGGATCGCATTCTGCGCAGCAGAGGTCTGTGTCTTGAGGAGCTGACCGTTTTCCAGATAATACGTATCCTGCATATCGCGCGCCGGGTGGTGCTTGGGGATATTGACAGCTTCAAAACACTCGTAATCGGTCACCACCTCGGCATAATCTTCCACGGTGAATCCCATTGATTTGAACACCGACTCGCACTGTCTTTGCGAGAGGGTAACGGGGTGATAGGAGCCGCGTGTCAATTCCGGAGGGGTGGTCACATCGAACACAGGCATACGTTTAATTTCCGCCTCAATCGCTTTTTCGTTCAGTTCCTCGATCTTTCGCTCAATCAGCTCGGCAGTATTCGCCTTGAGCTTGTTCACCTCCGCGCCGAAGGTTTTTCTTTCGTCATTGCTAAGATCCTTCATTCCCTTGAGCAGCGCGGTAACACTGCCCTTTTTGCCGAGATAGCTGACTCTTAGCTTATCAAGCTCGGCGAGGTCTGTCACCTCACCCAGCTTTTGCTGGATTTTTTCTCTGAGAAGATCAATTCTGTTATCCATAATTTCCTCCTGTCAAAATATGATAAAGCGTTATTCAAAAGTGCAGCGGGCAACCTCTCCCGCTCAAAATCAAAAATGTTTCCATCTTTTCAATATTGAGGGCAATACCGCATAATGTTGGTGTACGGATTGCGCAGTAAGATTTTTCGTCAGGTTGGACAAATAATCCGTTCGCATACTGCCGTATGGGGGCTGATTTCGGGGCAAGCTGACGGAATAATATTAAAGCAAGGCGTGCGCCATGAATTGTGCGGTGCTGCCTTAGATAATGCATAATGCAAAAAACCTGCACGATCCTAAAACCGTGCAGGGACGAAACATTTCCGCGGTACCACCCTGATTTCCGCAAGCGCAGACTCTCATTGTGCCTGTAACGGGGCAAACCGTCAGAACCTACTGTTTTTTCAGCCCTGCCACTCGGGAGTGAACTTCACACTGAGCCGTTCTAACGCGCTTTCAGCCGCCGACGCATCTCTCTTTCAAAACGGTGATTCCGTGCTACTCTCTCCGTCGCTGTGTTATCCTTTAAAAACTTTTATTAACTTAATACGTTTGTATTGTACCACGTTTTTTGAAAATTTTCAAGTGGAAATGTGCCGTTTCATAGAGTTATGTTATTTCCTCGGCAGTCACTGCGAAGTTTCGGCAAGCTCTGCACCTTTCTGCAACTGACAGAGAGCGTCGTTTCATCAAAGTCACGTTTTTGATCGTCTGCTGCCATCGCTATGATCCAGACGACCAAATCTTAAAAATCTCCCTGCAAAACAAAAAAACACCACTTTCGTGACAGGTTTTTTGCTTTGGCGGAGGACAAGGGATTTGAAGTCTTGAGGTTAGTGTATCATAACGTTTCACTATGTAGCAATTTCCGCTATTTCAAGCCATTTTCAGTATATCGGTGTTTCATTTTGTTGCACTTCATTTCACATTGATAAAGAACACATAAAGAACACGAAAATCAAAAAGAAGTAGCCAAAGACGGTATGAATCAAAAAACAGGCGGTGGGCTATCCGAGAAAACGCAAAAGCATTATCTGACATTTATTAGTGATGTAATGCTCTACGCGAAAAAATGCGGTTACATTGACAACAATCCTTGTAGAGATATTACCTTTACAAAATCAGCGAAAAAAGAAAAAGAGGTGTATTCTCTTGATGAAGCTAAAGCGTTATTAGCGGCAATCGACGAGAAAGCACCATTGAATTACAGACTATTCTTTAATTTGTTGGCTTACAGCGGCATGCGGCGCGGTGAAGCGTTAGGTTTGGAATATAAGGATATTAACTTTGAAACGTCCGTATTAACCATTTGCAGGACGTCAAATTATCATCAAGGATATGGAGTATACACCGATACCCCGAAAACAAAATCAAGTTATCGTTCTTTGTATATCCAAAACTCTATTATTAAATTGATTCAGCGGTTGCGTGAAGAACAACAAGAGCAAGCGAAAAAATGCGGTGATTTGTGGGTTGAATGTGACAGGCTTTTTACAACTTGGAACGGCAAGCCGTTACACCCGAGCGCACCCTACAAATGGCTTAAACGCTTCTGTGAGAATGAGAAACTAACATTTAAGGCATTGCATAGCTTTAGGCACTTCGTAGCTTCACAGGCATTAGCAAGCGGCATTGACGTGAAAGCGGTATCAAATATGTTAGGGCATAGCCAAACAAGCACCACGCTAAACATTTACGCTCACGCCGTTCAGCAGGCAAACGAGAACGCATTAAACAGCGTTGCAAAATTGCTTGAAACATGATAATACATAACGAATAAAGAACACGATAAAGAACATAGAGATGTCCGAGCAAAAAAGAAAACCCGAAAACGGCTTAAATAAGCCATTTTCGAGCTTCGTGGGGTTGGCGGAGGACAAGGGATTTGAACCCTCGCGCCGCGTTAGCGACCTACTCCCTTAGCAGGGGAGCCTCTTCACCACTTGAGTAATCCTCCGTGCAGTAAATCTATAAAACATATGGTAATTGAAATATTTGGCGGAGAGAAAGGGATTCGAACCCTTGGTCCCTTGCGGGATCACTAGTTTTCAAGACTAGCTCCTTAAACCACTCGGACATCTCTCCGTGTCGTCCGACTGTATCATCGTGGAATATTTTATCATAACAATCTGCTTTTGTCAAGTCATAATTTCAGATTCCCCGTTGATTTCAAACAGAAAAACCCTTGTCAAACTTTCGAAACTGTTGTATAATGGGAGCGTTATGTACTGATACGGAGGAAAGATTATGGCTCAAAATAAAAAAATGGTCGAGGCGATTACCAGCCGCGACGAAGATTTTGCAAAATGGTATACCGATATTGTCAAAAAAGCGGAATTGGTGGATTACTCGGGCGTCAAAGGCTGCATGGTCATCCGTCCCTACGGCTATGCCATTTGGGAATTGATGCAGGCGAACATGGACAGACGCTTCAAGGAAACCGGACACGAAAATGTTTATATGCCGATGTTCATCCCCGAGAGCCTTCTGCAAAAAGAAAAAGATCACGTTGCCGGCTTCGCCCCCGAATGCGCATGGGTAACCGTCGGCGGTCAGGAAAAGCTAACGGAACGTCTGGCAGTACGTCCAACCTCCGAAACGCTTTTCTGCGATCACTATAAAAAAGTTATTAAAACATACCGCGATCTGCCCAAGCTGTACAACCAGTGGTGCAGCGTTGTCAGATGGGAAAAAACGACCCGCCCTTTCCTGAGAACGTCGGAGTTTCTTTGGCAGGAGGGACACACGATGCACGCCACAGCCGAGGACGCACAGGAAGAGACCCTGAAAATGCTGAAGGTCTACGAGGACTTTTATGCGGAAACCCTCGCGATCCCCGCGGTCGTCGGACGGAAAACCGAAAAAGAAAAATTTGCGGGCGCGGAAGCGACCTACACCATTGAGCCGATGATGCACAACGGCGTCGCGCTCCAGGGCGGCACCTCCCATTATTTCGGCGACGGCTTTGCCAAAAGCTTTGGTATCGCCTTCACAGGCAAAGACAACAAGCTGCACTATCCCCACCAAACCTCATGGGGTACATCTACCCGCATGATCGGTGCGCTGATTATGGTACACAGCGATGACGACGGACTGGTTCTGCCGCCGAAAATCGCGCCGATCCAGGTCGCGCTGATCCCCGTTGCTCAGCACAAGGAAGGTGTTCTTGAAAAAGCCGGCGAGCTCAAAGCAGAGTTGATCAAAAATTTCCGTGTGAAACTTGACGACAGCGATCATGCGCCCGGCTGGAAATTCGCAGAATACGAAATGAAGGGCGTACCTGTGCGCGTAGAGATCGGTCCCAAGGATATTGAAAAGAATCAATGCGTCGTGGTACGCCGCGACACCAGAGAAAAAGCGTTTGTGCCGCTCGATGGTCTGAGCGAATACATTGAAGAACTGCTTGTGACCATTCACAAGGATATGTACGACCGCGCAGCAAAAAACATGGCGGAAAAAACCTTTGTCGCCACCACACACGCAGAATTTATTGACACCGCCAAAAAACGTCCCGGTTTTATCAAAGCGATGTGGTGCGGCGATTCCGCCTGCGAGGATCAGCTCAAGGAAGAGACAGGAGGCGTCAAGAGCCGCTGCATTCCCTTTAAGGAGGAAAACTTCGCCGATACCTGTGTCTGCTGCGGCAAGCCCGCCAAGCATATGGTATTTTGGGGTAAGCAGTATTAATACGCTTGCCGGCGACACAACATTTTATCATACGGAAGGAGTGAGAATATGCCGATTAAGGTACAAAACAATTTGCCTGCGATCAAGGTGCTTAAAAGTGAAAATATTTTTGTTATGCCCAACGAGGTGGCGCTCAAACAAGACATCCGTCCGCTGAAAATTCTTATCCTCAATTTGATGCCCACCAAAATCGCCACGGAAACACAATTACTCCGTTTGCTCGGCAACAGTCCTCTTCAAGTGGACATTGAACTGCTGCAAATGGCATCTCACACCTCCAAAAATACTTCTCCCCACCATTTGACCACCTTTTACAAAACCTTTGCCGAGATCAAAAACGACACCTTTGACGGTTTGATTATCACGGGCGCGCCCGTGGAACACCTGCCGTTTGAAGAAGTCGATTACTGGCAGGAACTGTGCGAAATTATGGAATGGTCAAAGCACAATGTCTACTCCACCTTTCACATCTGCTGGGGCGCACAGGCAGGCTTATATTTTCATTACGGCATCCGTAAATATCCACTGGACAAAAAACTCAGCGGCCTCTATGAACATAAGGTTCTCCATCCGCTCCATCCGCTGATGCGCGGCTTTGACGACCGCTTCTGTATTCCGCATTCGCGTTATACCACGATACGTTTGGATGAAATCAAACGCTGCCCCGGGCTTGAGGTGCTCGCCGTCAGCGAAAAGGCAGGGCCCGCTATTATCTGCAACAAGTCGGGCAGACAAATGTTCGTCACCGGTCACGCGGAATACGACCGTGAGACACTGGCCAACGAATATTACCGCGATATTAGCCGCGGACTGAACCCCAACATTCCCTGCAACTACTTTCCCGGCGATGACGCCGCACAAACACCGCCAATGGTTTGGCGCAGCTACGCCACGCTGCTCTACACCAACTGGCTCAACTATTTTGTCTATCAGGCAACCCCCTACGACCTTAGGGACTTGCTGAAACGATATCCGCATTAACAAACATGATTTCGGGCGTGCCATGCACGCCCATACCTATATCAACCGATACACACCCACATTTCAGGCAATCATACCAGGGAGGCGGTTATGAAACCGGAAAATATGGCAATGCTGTGTGATTTCTATGAATTCACCATGTCTAACGGCTATTTCAAAAACGACTTTTACAAGCGCAATGTTTACTTTGACGTTTTTTTTCGCAAGGTACCCGACAACGGCGGATTTGCTGTCGCAGCGGGTCTGGAACAGGTAATTACGTATCTTAACGATCTGCACTTTAACGAGGAAGATATCGTCTATCTTCGCTCCAAAGGTATTTTTGACGAAGCGTTTCTCGCTTATTTGAAGAATTTCCGCTTCACCGGCGATATATGGGCTGTTCCGGAGGGAACGCCCGTCTTTCCCAACGAACCGATTCTCACCGTACGCGCGCCCGCAATCGAAGCGCAGTTGATTGAAACCTACATTCTCCTTTCCCTCAACCACCAAACTCTCATCGCCACCAAAGCGAACCGCATTGTCCGCGCGGCGCAGGGCAGGGCTGTATTGGAATTTGGCTCCCGGCGTGCGCATGGCGCTTCAGGTGCGGTTCTCGGCGCGCGAGCAGCCTATATCGGCGGCTGCACAGGAACTGCCTGCACCCTGACTGACGAGTTGTACGGAGTCCCCGCGGGAGGCACAATGGCGCACTCATGGGTACAGATGTTTGAAAGCGAATACGATGCCTTCCGCGCTTACTGTGAACTGTATCCCGACAACCCCACGCTCCTTGTTGACACCTACAATACACTGCGCAGCGGTATTCCCAACGCGATCAAGGTGTTCCGCGAAGTTCTGCTTCCGCAGGGCAAAACAAAATGCGCCATCCGTCTGGATTCGGGCGACATCTCCTATCTGTCCAAGAAAGCGCGTCATATGCTGGACGAAGCAGGACTGACGGAATGTAAAATCACAGCCTCCAACGCCCTCGATGAAAAACTGATCCGCGATCTGATGATGCAGGGCGCGCAGGTAGACACCTTCGGGGTAGGCGAACGGCTGATCACGTCCTCCGATTCTCCTGTGTTCGGCGGCGTATACAAGCTTGTTGCCGTAGAAAATGCAGAGGGAGATATTGAGCCAAAAATCAAGGTAAGCGAAAACGCCGCCAAAATCACCAATCCACATTTCAAAAAAATCTACCGCTTCTATGACAACGAAAGCGGCAAAGCACTTGCCGACGAGCTCTGCGTCTACGACGAGGTGATCGACGACAGCAAACCCCACACCATTTTTGATCCCAACGCTACATGGAAAACCAAAACGCTGACCGACTTTACCGCAAAAGAACTACAGGTACGCATATTCAAAGAGGGCATCTGCGTCTACAACACTCCGTCAATCCGGGATATCGCTGCCTACTGCCGCGAGCAGATCGACTTGCTTTGGGATGAGGTAAAACGCTTTGAGAACCCGCACAATTACTATGTCGACCTCTCGGAACAACTATACCAAATCAAAAATATTCTTTTAAGCGTCTACAAAATGTAAAATTCATTCCCGTGTAAGCTGCATAAAAGATGTCCGATTTATGAAAACTATTTACGGGACTGTAACAAATCGAGTTTTACTCGAACAGAACAAATGCGTCTTTATATTGCTTTTGCGGAATTTTATCAAGACGGTTACAAACATTGGAAATTCCCAAGACAAATGTGACAAATCTTTCATCGTTTGAGTACAACTTCGCCAAAAAACGGTTACAATTTTCAGAACTCGTTGACTTTACTACGTTTTTGTAGTATCATTTTCTACAGACAATTCGTTGAGTTACAGTCATGTAACCGTCACACCTCGTGTTTTTTAACCAAAATGTAATATATTTTGTGCTTCAAACCGATTTTTTTATTCATTTGCCACTATATATTGTGATTGGTACAGCATATTGTTGCAGACTTATTAGTTGCCTTAAATCCTCAGCAAGAATTGGAGTGTCAACATTTGGAAAAGTTTGTTGTTAACGGCGGTACGCCTCTTTTCGGAGAAGTGAATATCAGCGGTGCGAAAAACGCAGCTGTCGCAATTATCCCTGCGGTCATTCTCTGCGACGAGCCCTGCCGAATTGAAAATATTCCCAACATCAGTGATGTTACCCTTATCAGTAAAATTTTGCAGCAGATGGGCGCAAAGGTAAAGAGAATAGATAAAAATACTCTCTTCATCGATCCCACTCACATCCATTCCAGCACAGCGACAACCGACTCGGTCAGAGGCATGAGAGCCTCCTATTACCTGCTCGGCGCTCTGCTCGGCAAATACGGCAAGGCGCGCGTTGCACTGCCCGGCGGCTGCAACTTCGGTGTACGTCCGATTGACCAGCATCTCAAAGGCTTTGAGGCACTCGGCGCAGAAACAAGACTGGTCGACGGCGCGATTATCGAAGCAGCATGCAGCGAAACGGACGGTCTTGTCGGTACGCATATCTACCTTGACGTGGTTTCTGTCGGCGCAACCATGAATATCATGCTCGCCGCAAGCCGCGCAAAAGGCTTGACCGTCATTGAAAACGCAGCCAAGGAACCGCATATTGTTGACCTCGCTAACTTTCTGAACTCAATGGGTGCAGATGTCAGAGGAGCTGGTACCGACGTCATTAAAATTCGCGGCGTCTCCGCAATGCACGGTATCACCTATTCGATCATCCCCGATCAGATCGAGGCAGGCACCTATATGTGTGCAGCAGCGGCAACACGCGGTCGCATTACCATCAATAATATCACGCCCAAGCATTTGGAATCCATTTCCGCAAAATTCCGCGAAATGGGCGTTAAAATCACCGAGTATGATGAAGCGATTATCTTTGACGCGTCTGTAAAGCCGCTGAAAAGAGTGAATATCAAAACCTTGCCGCATCCCGGCTTCCCCACCGACTGCCAGCCGCAGTTTACCGCGCTGCTGATGAGCGTTCCCGGCACAAGCATTGTCAACGAGAACGTCTGGGACAACCGCTATCAGTATATCAGTGAATTGATCCGCATGGGTGCACATATCTCGGTAGAAGGCAGACTTGCTATCATCGAGGGCGGCACACCGCTGACAGCTGCTCCCGTCAGCGCCACCGACCTAAGAGCCGGCGCAGCAATGATTATCGCAGCGCTGCAAGTCAAAGGTACCACGGAAATCTCCAGCATCCAGTACATCGAAAGAGGGTATGAGGATGTCGTCGAGAAATTCAAAGCGCTCGGCGCAGATATCAAAAAGGTTTACTTTACCGGCGACAATGAGCAAGAACTCAGAGCCTGATTATTCACGGAAAGGTTTAGATATTGAAACCTTTCCGTTTTTTCATCAGTCCCGAAAACCGCCCGCCGCCGAAAATGCTTTCCGATTCCGGCATCGTTTCGACACACAGGACCAGAGTTTTTTAACGATGCATTTCGCAGTCACCATACAGTCACTTTGTACCTGTATAATATTCTTATAGAACAAATCCATGGGGTTTTGAGGTTTTTTATAGGCAATACCACACCATTCGCGCCGTGAGATTTTTCGTCAAAGTGCACCAATAAACGGAAGCAAGGCTGACGCCTTGCCGAAAATTTTCGGGCAGTCTGACGGAATCATATCCAAGCAAGGTGTGCGCCGCGAATGGTGCGGTGTTGCCTATACATAAAAAGGTGCTGTCTTTGACACCGGCGCTTCTCTATGCCCCCGAATCGAAAAGGAGTTAATAAAATGAAACCATACGCCGCCCTTACGCTCACAGCCATATTGCTTCTCTGCACGCTCACCTTTGCAGGTTGCAAAGATAGCAATCTATATACATATCCGCGTGAGGAACAGATGAAATCCCAAACTGCCATTTTGATCAATATGGACAACCAACAGCCCGTCTACGAAAAAGCCGCGGACAAGCGCATGTTCCCTGCCTCTACAACAAAAATCATGACCTACATCATTGCCCGTGAAAGCATCGATGATCTGGATGCCACACGCATTCAAGTCAAACAGGAGCTTCTGGATCAGCTCTTAGACTCCGGTTGCTCGATGGCGCACCTCAATCAACATGTCGGCGAAACCATGAGCGCACGGGACATGTTTTACAGCATGCTGCTGCCTTCCGGAACCGACGCGACGCTGGCGCTCGCCGATTATGTCGGAAACGGCAATCTCGACACCTTCGTCGAGATGATGAACGACAAAGCAAAGACACTGGGCTGCAAAAACACGCATTTCACCAATCCCAGCGGTCTGCATGACGATAACCACTACACCACGGCACGCGATCTAAGTACAATAACGCAATATGCGCTGTCGGTTCCCGACTTTGCCACGATTACCAATACCAAGGAATGGCTCTGCGAAGGTGACACGGAACCGCTTACCAACACAAATTATATGATTGATCCGGCACACCCCGAATTTTATTATCCCGCCGCCAGAGGCATTAAAACCGGCACCACCGATCAAGCCGGCAGATGTCTGGTCACATCTGCCGACAGTCGAAACCGAAAATTCCTGTTAGTGCTGATGGGCGCGCCGTATCAGGAAGGAAAGTACGTAGAATACGACACCTTTACAGACGCCAAGGATATTTTTAACTGGGCTCTGAATGAGCTTCAGTTGAAGCAGTAACGCTTCCCTGTTGCGGAAAGGGTTGTGACTCTGTCACGCCCTTCCGCTTCTTTTTTTCATTTGTTATGTTGTTCTCAAAAACATCTTGCAGCTTTCTCAAAAATATGCTAAAATTTGCTACGGATAAAAGGAGTGAGGATATGGCGCGAATCGTACCGCTGTTCAGCGGAAGCAAGGGTAACTGTTATTACATCGGCACAGCCGCTCAGGGCGTTTTGATTGACGCGGGGCGCAACTGCAAGCAAATCGAAACGGCAATGGAGACAAACGGACTGAGCATGAAAAGCGTGGGTGCTGTGTTCGTCACCCACGAGCATATTGATCACTGCGCTGCATTGAAGGTGCTGACAAAAAAGCACAAGCTGCCTGTCTTTGCGAGCGAGGGCACGCTGCAAGCGCTCGCCGCGCGGGACAGAATCACCCCTGACGTCAAGATACAATTGATCCGCGACGCCGCCGACCTCGGCGATATGCGCGTACAGCGCATTAATACGCCGCACGACGCGGCAGAGAGCTGTTGCTACCGCATTATCACCCCCGACGGAAAAACAGCCATGATCGCAACGGATATCGGTCACGTCACCGAAGAAATCCGTTCGGCGCTTGCAACATGCCAGCTTGTGGTGCTCGAATCGAATCACGATATCGAAATGCTGCGCACGGGACCGTACACCTATATTCTTAAAAAACGTATTCTCTCCGACCACGGGCACCTTTCTAATGACGCGTGTGCAGCAGAACTGACACAGTTGGTGCGTACCGGCACCCTGCGTCTGATGCTCGGGCATCTCAGCGAAATAAACAATACTCCGCAAATTGCGCTGCGCACCTCCGTCGCGGAATTGGAACGTGCGGGAATGAAATATAAAAAGGACTATACCCTCGACGTTGCCCCGAGCACACCGGAGGTCAAGAGCGTGATATTCTGATGTTAAAAATCAATATACTTTGTATCGGAAAAATAAAAGAAAAATATTTTGCCGACGCAGTCGCCGAATATGCCAAGCGGCTCGGCGCGTTCTGTAAATTTGCCGTTATCGAACTGCCGGAGGAGAAAATCCGCGACAATCGTCCTAACGCATCACAGATTAACGAAGTGCTCCGCGCCGAGGGCAAGAACCTTCTCAAAAAAATCGGCGCGTCCGACTGCGTCATTGCCCTGTGTATCGAAGGCAACATCATTTCGAGCGAGGAACTGTCGCACACGCTCGACCGACTGGCGCTCAGCGGTAAGAGCACGGTGGATTTTGTCATCGGCGGCAGCTACGGATTGAGCGACGCGGTTAAACGCCGCGCCGACATACAACTTTCCATGAGCCGCATGACCTTTCCCCACACCATGGCACGGATGATTTTGACCGAACAGATCTACCGCGCTTTCGAAATCAGTACCAACGGCAAATATCATAAATAATCGTGCAGAGGAGTTCCTATGGCTTTAGACGGTATTTTTTTACGACATATCAAACACGAAATCGAAAAAGAAATCCTCGGTGCGCGCATCCATCAAATCTATCAACCCAACCGCGACGAGCTGGTGCTCGTTTTGCGCGGCTATTCGGGCAGCAAAAAGCTCCTGCTTTCGGCAAGAGCCAATTCTCCGCGCGTCAATTTCACGGAACACGCACCCGAAAACCCCACTCAGCCGCCGATGTTCTGCATGCTGCTGCGCAAACGTCTGGGCTGCGGCAAGTTGGTCGGCGTACGGCAGTTGGAATGCGACCGAGTGCTCTTTCTTGACTTTACATGCACCAATGAACTGGGCGATACCGTGCCGCTGACAATCGTCTCCGAGATCATGGGCATGTACAGCAACATCATCCTCCTTAATCGGGAAACAAACGTGATGATTGACGCACTCAAGCGCGTCGATCTGACCGTCAGCAGCAAACGCATGATTCTGCCTAACCTCACCTATGAACTGCCTGAGGCGCAGAACAAATACAACCTTCTCACATCATCTCCCGACGAGATCGCCGCACACATCCGCTCACTGTCCGCAGAAATGCCGCTGAGCAAAGCTGTCCTCACATCGGTTCAGGGCGTATCTCCGATCATCGGGCGTGAAATGGAGCACCGTGTCTGTGAAGGCGCTACCAATCGTTTGGATGATTCTTTGTATGACAAGCTGACAGAGGAACTCCTCCAACTGCAACTGCTGGTTAAAACCTGCGCCGGCACCCCCTGCACGGTCTACCGTGAGGACGGCAAACCGATGGACATCGCGTTTTTGCCGGTGACCCAATACGGCAGCTTTGCACGCACGGAACACGCGGAGAGCTTCAACCGCGCAATTGACAGCTTCTATGACGAACGCGACCGGCAAGATCGCATGCGTGTCAAAACGCACAATCTGAATAAGCTGCTGCAAAATCTTCGAGATCGCACGGCACGCAAACTGCAAAAGCAGCGCACGGAGCTGTCCCGTTGCGCGAACAGAGAACAACTGCGCATCTGCGGCGACCTGCTGCAGGCGAATCTGTACCGCATTGAGCGCGGCGCAACGTTTGCCGATGTAGAAAACTTCTATGACGAAAACGGCGAAACACTACGCATCAAACTAAATCCCGCCATCTCCCCTGCCGCGAATGCGCAAAAATATTACAAGGATTATCAGAAAGCCAAAAATGCCGAGACATTCCTCACCGAACAACTTCAAAAAGGCAAAGCGGAACTGCAATACCTCGATTCGGTACTTTACGAGGTTTCCCGTGCGGAAACGGCACGCGAGCTGACCCAGATCCGAGAAGAACTGATCGGACAAGGATATCTGCGCGCGCCAAAAGGCAAACAACCAAAACAGGCGGCACTGCCGCCGCTGCAATTTACCTCCTCTGACGGATTTACCATCTATGTCGGCAGAAACAACCGCCAAAACGATTTGCTGACCCTTAAAACAGCCGCCAAAACGGACGTCTGGCTGCATACCAAGGATATTCACGGCTCACACGTGATCATTGCTGCCAAAGGCCGTGAGGTCAGCGAAACCGCCATTACAGAGGCGGCGCGTCTCGCGGCATTCCACAGCAAAGCACGGTCAAGCTCCAACGTGCCCGTCGATTACACGCTCGTCAAATACGTCAGCAAGCCTGCGGGAGCAAAACCCGGCATGGTGATCTACGTCAACAATCACACCGTTTATGTTGATCCCGCGGAGAATACGGAGAGTTGAACAAAAACTCTTTACAACCTCGGAAAATTGTAGTATAATGTAGTTTAATCGTGATAAATCCTACGGAAAGGGAGGCAATCCAAAATGATTAGCGGCGCTGAAATTATGGTGAAATGTCTGGAGGCCGAGGGCGTAAGCGTCATCTTCGGTTACCCCGGTGCAACAATCTGTCCGTTCTACGACAAAATATATGATTCTACCGCGATCAAACACATCCTTGTCCGTCAGGAACAAAACGCCGCACACATGGCGAGCGGTTACGCACGTTGCAGCGCAAGCGGCATTCCGGGCGTCTGCGTTGCCACCTCGGGTCCCGGTGCAACCAACCTGATTACGGGAATTGCAACCGCATACACGGATTCTATTCCTCTGGTTGCCATTACAGGTCAGGTGCGCAGCGATTTGCTGGGACGCGACGTCTTTCAGGAGGCAGATATCACCGGTGCGTGCGAACCCTTTGTCAAACACAGTTACATTGTTAAAAAAACCGAGGATTTGCCGAGGGTATTCAAGGAAGCCTTTCACATCGCCTCAACCGGCAGAAAGGGTCCCGTGCTGATCGACATTCCGATGGACATACAGGAAAAGGAAATCGAAGATTTCACTTATCCCGAAAGCGTTAACATTATCGGCTACAAGCCCACCACCAAGGGACATGCCATTCAGGTGAAACGTGCGATCGAGGCGATCCGATCCAGCCGCCGTCCGCTGATTGTTTCCGGCGGAGGCGTACTGCTTTCCGGAGTGAAGCCCACCTTCCAGGCATTTGCCGATACGACAGGCATCCCCGTCATTTCCACGATGATGGGCATTGGCGTCATGCCAAGTGAACATGAGCTGTATCTCGGTATGCTCGGCACCCACGGTAAAACAGTGGCAAACCGCGCCCTCCACGATGCGGATGTCGTGATTGTTTGCGGCGCGAGACTCGGCGACAGAGCTGTCGCGACTCCCCACCAAATGAGCGAAAACACCACTGTTATTCATATTGATATTGATCCCGCCGAAATCGGTAAAAACGTTAAAACAGAAATTCCGATTGTCGGCGATATGAAAAACGTTATGAATATGCTCATTGAGAGCATCGGCGACTACAAGGTCTCCAAGCAATGGCAGGAAACCGTCAAGACATGGAAAAAAGATTTTCTGCGCGTTCCTCCCGTCTTTGAGGGATTTGTCGAACCGCGCACCCTGATTGCCCATCTCAGCGCTATGCTGCGCTCCAAAGCAATACTCGTTGCCGACGTGGGACAAAATCAAATTTGGTGCGCCAACAACTTCCGCATCCGTGAAGGACGCTTCCTCACCACCGGAGGTATGGGCACCATGGGTTATTCGATCCCCGCTGCTGTCGGCGCAAAGCTTGCCCGTCCCGAACGCGATGTCGTTGTCGTCTGCGGCGACGGCAGCTTCCAGATGAGTATGAACGAACTGGCAACCATTGCAGGCAATAACCTTGCCGTGAAAATTATTATTATGCGCAACCACCGTCTTGGTATGGTGCGTGAGCTTCAGGACAAAAATTACAACTGCCGCCACAGCGCAACTGTTTTGCAGGGCGATCCGGACTTTCTCAAAATCGCCGAGGCATACGGCATCGACTACGCCGAAGCAAATTCCAACGCAGAGGCAGAAAGTATTATCAAGGGCATTGTAGATTCGGACAAACCGTTTATTCTTGTCTGCAGCGTATACCCCGACACTCCGTCGATATAATGAGGTGACCGTATGCAATATACATTATCCATTCTCGTTGAAAACCATGCGGGCGTGCTCTCGAAGATTTCGGGATTGTTTTCGCGCCGCGGCTTCAATATCGACTCTCTCGCGGTCGGCGTCACCAATGATCCTACCGTTTCACGAATCACGATCGTCGCAAACGGCGACGAATATGTGGTTGAACAGCTGGAAAAACAGCTGAACAAGGTCATCCCCGTGATTAAAGTCAAACGTCTCACAGAGGGGGAATTTATCAGCCGCGAGTTGATTTTGATTAAGGTACACTGCGCTCCCTCCAAACGCGCGGAAATCATCAAAACTGCTGAAATTATGCAGGCAAAAATCGTTGACGCCGCACCCAACTGCGTAACCGTCGAATATTGCGAGACCTCGGCTCGGATCAAAACGCTCATCGACATGCTCAAACCCTACGGTATCCGAGAAATTGTCCGCACGGGCACGATTGCGATCGATCGCGGCAACACATCCGTCTCGATCTAAAGCATTAAGAAAACACGGCATACACCTTGCCTGCACATACATATCATTTCGTTTACCAAATCATTTATTTTACAATAAACATGCCGTTCACACGGCAAGGAGGAAATTCAAATGAAAGACTACAGAGAAAACATGAAAGCACCGATTTATTATCAGTCCGACTGCAATCTTGCCCTTCTTGACGGCAAGACAATCGCCATTATCGGTTACGGCAGTCAGGGTCACGCACACGCGCTCAATCTTAAGGAGAGCGGCTGCAATGTTATCATCGGTCTGTACGAGGGCAGTAAGTCCTGGGCAAAGGCCGAGGCACAGGGCTTTGATGTATTTACCGCTGCTGAAGCTGCCAAAAAAGCTGACATCATTATGATTCTGATTAATGACGAGAAGCAGGCAAGCATGTACAAGAAGGACATTGAACCCAACCTCGAAGCAGGCAACATGCTGATGTTCGCGCACGGCTTCTCTATTCACTTCGGTCAGATTGTGCCTCCTGCTGATGTGGATGTCACCATGATCGCACCCAAAGGACCCGGTCACACGGTTCGCTCCGAGTATCAGGTCGGCAAGGGTGTTCCCTGTCTTGTCGCAGTGGCACAGGATGCAACCGGTCAGGCAAAGGATCTGGCTCTTGCCTACGCCCTCGGTATCGGCGGCGCAAGAGCAGGCGTACTCGAAACCACCTTCCGCACCGAGACCGAAACAGACCTCTTTGGTGAGCAAGCAGTCCTCTGCGGCGGCGTATGCGCTCTGATGCAAGCAGGTTTTGAAACTCTTTGTGAAGCCGGCTACGATCCCAGAAACGCTTACTTTGAGTGCATCCATGAAATGAAGCTCATTGTTGACCTGATCTATCAGTCCGGTTTTGCCGGCATGAGATACTCCATCTCCAACACAGCCGAATACGGCGACTATACCACAGGTCCCAAGATTATCACTGACGAAACCAAGAAAGCAATGAGAAAAGTTCTGTCTGACATTCAGGACGGTTCCTTTGCCAAGGAATTCCTCCTCGACATGTCTCCCGCAGGCGGTCAGGCACACTTCCGCGCAATGAGAAAACTCGCTGCCGAAGCTCCTGCCGAGAAGATCGGTACCGAGGTCAGAAAGCTCTACAGCTGGTCTGACGAGGATAAGCTGATCAACAACTAATCCACACAAACTTTGGGGAGACCCGTGCGGTCTCCCTTTTTTTGCAGGTGAAATATGGAAAACAACTTACTGCAGCGCATCAATGAGCTGGCAAAAAAGAAAAAGACCGCCGGTCTGACCGAGGAGGAACAGGCAGAGCAAAAAAAGCTCTACAAAATCTACCTCGGAGAAATCCGTCAACAGTTTAGCGCAACCCTCAATAACGTGGAGGTCGAAAACCCCGACGGCACGGTCACCCCGTTCAAGGAAGCATACAAAAAGAAAAAGTGAGCATGATTAGGCTGATTCCGAAAAGGATGTTTTCAGTTTAAGGCGGTGCCCTATGCGCGGCGGACAGTTTAGGCTGTCCGCCTTTCGTCTTGTTTGGTTTCTTCTGCTGCGTCGGTTGTGTTCGGCAGAGCGAAGGTTCCAATGTAGCGGAAATAGATGTCGATTTGCTGCGATGAGGTTTGGCTGTGCTTTTTCTCACGCTCGTGAACAACGATTTTGCTGATGAAGGTTCGCAGTACCTCCGGCGTCAGTTCCTCTACATGAACATATTTCCTGACAATATCAAGGAACTTCTGCACATTGGTACACTCGCTTTTGAGTGTATCAATTTCTTTTTGCAATCCTGGAATCGCCGCTTCCAGTTCTTTTTGTTCATCGTTGTAATCAAGGGATAACATTCTATATTGCTCATCGCTGATACGTCCAAGAACGTTAGGCCGCACTGTCAAAATCATTATCTATGAGCCGCTTCACGCCGTCTATAACCGTGTGCTTGTTGCCTAAATCAAAAATGGAATTTACAACGTAATCCTTTTTGCCGATAGTGTATAGGTGTTGAGTGATCAGCTGACTGTTTTCTATCTTGAAGTTAGTTCTCCGATTAATAGCCACCGCCACAGAAGACTGATAGTCCGGTTGAGTTATAATTCTGATTTCATCCATTCAAAAATCCTTTCTCTACATACCACCCAGAGTGTTTTTATGCTCATGGTGCGGTTTTTTGTTTGTGATGCAATCTTCGGTGTAAGTGTCGTTGTCGATAATATTCATCACGTCTGCAGCCAGATATGCCGAATCAATTCCCAAATCACCAGCAGGATAGTCGTGATAAGAGAAGCTATCGTTTCGCCCTTCGCGATACGCACACACCAGTCAAGCATCAGCCAAGACTTACCGACCTTCGGGGAGCCGCCGATGATGGCAAGTCCCTGCGGCAACAAATCCTTTATTACAAATTTTGTTGCCGGCAAGTCCATATCCATCAGTGTTGTACCCTCAACGGAATTGAACATTTTTTTCATTTCTAAATCGTCATACATAGTTTTCACCTCCAATCTTTTTATGTACCCACCTCACTTATATGGAGTGGGAAAGGCGTTTTGAGGGGTCATTTTTGAAAACTTTTTTCTGAAAATCGAATTTTCTATGTTCTGCACAAACAGAGAAAGAAAAAACTATTTAATTTCACAATAGTTTTTTTCGGAAGTATAACCCTCTCTATCTATTGCACTTAAAACAGCGTTTTCGGGCATTGCTTTTAAGAAAAAGTTAAAATCAAATGACACATTCTCTTTTATGCACAAATTATCAAACTCAAATTTAGTTGTTTTCACAACAGAGCTTTTCAAAAACAATCCTCTACCTATTGCACTCAAATCGATGTTTATTAGACCTGATTTTTAAAATTTTTCAAAAAAATCAGCGTATTATACAAATGACAGAAAAGAAAGCTGTGAAATATCACACGCAAAATCATCTCTCTACTTATTGCAGTAAAAACGGTCTTTTCGGACCCATATTTTCAAAAAACATTGTTTACAAAGGTGGTTTCTCTGTTTTGCATAAATTCCGAAACCTAATTTTAGTCATTTTTTCAACTGAAAATGGATTTGCTAATAATTCCGTATACTTTGATTACAGCATATTAAATAATTAAAAAAACAAAAAATATATTTTCCAAACACCCTTGCAATTTATGATTATGTAATGTACTATACAAACGCTTCACGCGGCTCTTTGTTGTCACACAAAACACATAGCTTCAGTACTGCGACATAATCAAAAAGGCACAAGCTTCAGAATCCATCCGGACTCCGGGCTTGTGCCTTTTTACGCCCACAAACCGCGACAAATCCGGTGTGTGGGCTTTGTTGTGCGATGTCGGGTACATTCTCCAACATTTTACTTGCGCGATACGGGACGAAACAGGGCGCGTCAGTTTTTTGCGCTGCTCATCGCTTCAACTATCAGCCTTACAGCCAAAGAAAAACCTCGGACAAACGCATTTTTTCAGGATGTAAATTTTACTGCAAACCAGTATTCTGAAACGCTTGACTTAAATCTTCTATCAGGTCGTTCACATCCTCAATTCCTACGCTGAAGCGGAAAAAGCCGTTGTGAAATTCTTCGGGATAGAGATATTGCCGCTCGTCATTTTCACCGAGAAAGACTATCAGGCTCTCGTCGTGGCCGAGCGAGACGGCGGAGGTAATGATATTCAGGCTTTGCACAAAACGATTATGCGTATCGTGGTCAGCTTTAAGCCCGAAAGAAAGCACACCGCCAAAACCGTTTATCATCTGCTTTTTGGCGATTTCGTGACCGTTGTTACCCTCAAGACCCGGATAGGCTACAAAGCTGACGCACGGCTGTTTTTCTAACCACAGCGCGATTTTGAGCGCGTTGTCGTTATGCCGCTGCATACGTAAAGGCAAAGTTACCGAGCCGCGCATAATCAGCCACGCGTTAAACGGGCTGATTGTCGCCCCGAGATTCACCTGCGCCTGCGCGCGGACAATATCGAGGTGCTCCTTTTTACCGATAATTGCTCCGCCCATTGCGTCGCCGTGACCGTTGATATATTTGGTAAGGCTTTCAACAACAAAATCCGCGCCGAGCTCAATCGGGCGCTGACTGTAGGGCGAAGCGAAGGTATTGTCAACAGAGAGCAGGGCTCCGTTTTCGTGGGCGATTTTTGCAATCTCCTCTATGTCGGAAACGCTGAGGGTCGGATTGCCCGGTGTTTCGATATGTATCAGCTTGGTGTTTGATTTAACGGCAGCCCTGACGGCTTCCAAATCGCTGGTATCAACAATGGTTGTTTCAACCTTAAATTTATTGTTAAAAAGCTCATTGAGCAGTCGGTAAACGGCGATGTATGTAACGCTTGAAAAGATGACGTGATCGCCTGTTCGCAGCAGCGAAAAAAACAGTCCCGACAGCGCGGCTACTCCGCTTGCGAGCACTACGCAGTCCTCGCCGCCTTCAAGAGAAGCGAGCTTTTCCTGCAAATATTTTTGGTTCGCTCCGCCGTTACGCGTATATAAATTGCCGCCAGCCGACGACCAGTTCATGTCGGTGGGGTCATACGGCAGGGCGTAGCTGTTAGCCATTGTAATAGGACGGCGGATAGCGCCCGTTTCTTTATCAATCTCGTTGCCGATGTGTACGGCACGGGTAGAAAAATCCAAATTATTATGCTGTGACATCTTTTGTATTCCTCCTTAACAGCTTTTGCCTGAAGCTGCGGATATTACCCGAAGTAAATCCCATCGGGCAGATTGTGCACCATTGGCGCGGCGTGAATAAAATTCCGTTAATGATTGCCAATACGGTTGCTGTTTCCATAAAAATTAGTACTGCAAAACCAAGCGCATCAATTCCGCGCGGAACAACAAGTATCAGCATAACGGCAAAGCTTCCCATCATAACGCCCCACAGCAGAGGGCAAAACCATTTTTTATAATATAATTTCGGACGATTTAAGCCGAAATTTACTATCGCTCCGATTTTACCAATCAGAGAGCCGCGCGGACAGATTCGCGCACAGTGCATTTTTCCTCTGCCCGAAATTGCGATAATGATAGGCGTAAACATACACACAAATCCGAACAAACCGAATGGATGCCAGAAATTTGCCGCTGTCATCCACAGGACAGAGATAATCCAAGACCAATCCTGTATGCTCGGAATCCACTTTTTGCCGCCTACGGTAATACTCTTTTTCCTCATAACTTGCCTCACTATTTGCTTTTCAGCCGCTTGTCGGTGGATTTCGCAAGGCGGGTGCCGACGCTTTGGAACAACTGCACCAGCAGCACCAAAATCACAACGGCAATCAGCATTACCAAATATTTATAGCGGTAATAGCCGTAGTTAATAGCGATTTTTCCCAAACCGCCTCCGCCGATGATGCCGCTCATAGCCGTGTAGCCGAGCACGGTTGTGACGGCTATTGTGACATTTGAAATCAGCGAGGGCACGCTTTCGGGTATCATCACCTTCGTAATAATCCGAAAAGGCGACGCGCCCATGCTCTGCGCGGCTTCTATGATGTTGGGGTTTATCTCGCGCAGGCTGCTTTCGACCAGTCTTGCGACGAACGGAAACGCCGCGATAACAAGCGGAACAATGGACGCCGTGGTGCCGACGATGGTGCCGACTATCAGGCGCGTCAGAGGGAATACCAATATCATGAGAATCAAAAACGGCACGGAACGAAGCACGTTAATCAGCACGTTCAAAAATCCCATAAAAGGCTTCGGCAAAGGCAGAATTCCGTCCTTTTCGCCGACCACAAGCAAAACGCCGAGCGGCAGACCGATGATAACCGCAAAGAGGGTGGCGAGAACGGTGACGTAAAAGGTCTCCCACAACGCGAGCGGCATATCGTTTATGACAATATCCCATGTTTCCTGCAACACCTCTTGTGAAAACAAATCTCCCATTACTTTACCTCCTCTACCGTAATACCGTTTAATGCACGCAAATAATCTGCCGCTCTCGCGGCGGTAACGCCGTCATTCGGAAAGCTGAGCAGCATACTGCCGAACGCCTTGTCGCCGACGCTCTTTGTAGAGGCGTACAGTATGTTGGCGCAAACGCCAATTTCTACCGCCATTTTGGCAATCAGCGGCGTATTGGTGGATGATGAACCGTTGAACACCACACGCAGAACATCCTGCGAATCCTTGCGTATTAAAAGTGCGTTCTCGCCGTCGGGGAACACCAAATGCTTTGCGGCCTTTGACTTTGGCGCACTGAAAATGCGGTTGACCGTGCCTTGTTCCACTACCTCGCCGTCCTCCAAAATCGCCACATTGCGGCAGATTTCCTCAATCACACTCATCTGATGTGTGATGATGACAACGGTAATGCCGAGCTTTTCGTTAATCTCCTTAATCAGTGAGAGAATTGACTGTGTCGTTTTGGGGTCGAGCGCCGAGGTCGCTTCGTCGCACAGAAGAACCTTTGGGTTTGTTGCAAGTGCTCTCGCAATAGCTACACGCTGCTGCTGGCCGCCCGAAAGCTGCGCGGGATAGGAATTCGCCTTGTCGCGCAGGCCGACAATTTCCAAGAGCTCCAACGCGCGCTTTTTGGCTTCTTTACCGTATTTGCCCTCCAGCTCCAGCGGAAAGCATACGTTTTTCAGACAAGTACGCTGCATAAGCAGATTAAAGCCCTGAAATATCATCGTGATGTCGCGGCGGATGTTTCTGAGTTCTTTATTACTGAGTGTACTTAAATCCACACCGTCCACCCAAACGCTGCCGGAGGTGGGGCGTTCCAATAAATTAATACACCGCACAAGGGTGCTTTTTCCAGCTCCGCTCATACCGATTATACCGAAAATATCGCCGTCCTGAATAGTGATGTTGATGTTTTTCAGTGCGTCGAGCGTTCCGTCGGGCGTGGAGAAGGTTTTGGAAAGATTTTTTAATTCTATCATGAGGCTGCCTTTCTATAGGTGTTGCCTATAACATTTTTTGAAAATGCGCCGACCGTAACAAAACAGTCGGCGCGAAAGAAAAGGGATGTAAAACTTATTTGAGTGCGTCAACGGTTGTCTGCTTGCCGCCGTAAAGACCGAGGGGTTCCACGTGAATCGTCGCTATGGAAACAAGCTTTGTACCGTTTTCGGCGTTGAAGTCCTCGAGATAAGGGAGATGCTGGAAGTAGTTTGCGTCGAGCTCGCCGCTGTTTACAACGTTGTTCAGCTGAACGTAGTCGGTATATTCCTTGATGTCAAGCGTAATATCCTTCTCCTTGAGTATATCCTTTACAACCGCCAGAATTTCGGCGTGAGGTGTAGGAGAAGCCGCTATAGTGATTTTTTCTCCCTTTATCGCGTTATAGTCGATTGAGGAATCGTAGCCGTCTGTGGGGTTGGCAACAACGCTTACAACAGAGCCGTCGTATTTTTTATTGATGAAATCTACAACCTTCTGACTTTCGAGCGCCGCCTTTAACGCGAGCAGCTTGGGCTCTTTTTCCCTGCCTTCCTTGACGACAAGGATGTTGCCGTAGGCTGACGCCGAGCCCTCAATGCCGAGCGAATCCTTAACGGGGTTTAAGCCTGCCTCGATTGCATAGTTTGAATTGATGACAGCGTAGTCCACATCCTGCTTTGCGTTGGGAACCTGAGCCGCCTCTACCTCCTTGAACTCAATGTTTTTCGGGTTTTCGGCAATATCCTTCGGCGTAGCGGCAATACCGGCGCCGTCCTTGAGCTTGATGTAACCGAGCTGATCTAAAAGCAGAAGTGCTCTTGCTTCGTTTGTGGTATCGTTGGGAATTGCGATTGTGAGTGTTTTTGAGGTTGACGAGCAGCCTGCAAAAGCGATTGCAGAGGTGAGTATCAGTACTGCTGCCAATATAATTGCTGTGATTTTTTTCATGATGATTACTCCTATATAATTATTTATGTTAGTTCACCTTGCCGCCTTCGACTACAAGCTTTTCCTCGTAATCAGAGCCGTAAGTGCCTGTGAGGGTTGCTTCATAGTCGGCGTGGAAGAAGTTTTCCTTGCCGAGTGCTTCGATTTCGCTGTTAATCCAATCAAGCAGCGTTTTGTTGCCCTTTGAAACAGCAGGAGCGATGGTGTCCTTGCTGCCGAGCTCGGGAATACCGACGGTGTAGCCCTTATTTTGAAGTGCGTATGCGATAACCTCGGTGTTATCGTTTGCCCACGCGGCAGCCTGACCGTTTTCAAGCGCGGTTTTCGCGTTGGCGTAAGTGTCGTACTTCTGGAGCTTGATGTTGGGATATTTTTCGGTGAGATAAGTCTCGGCGGTTGTGCCTGTGATAACAATAACCTCGTCGTCGGCTTTGAGCTCGTCAAGGCTCTTGATAACTCTGCTGTCGGGGGAAACAACGCCGAGGGCTACGTTCATATAGGGCAGAGCAAAGTCAACCTTTTCGGCTCTTTCATCGGTTACGGTAAAGTTCGCTAAAACAACATCAACCTTGCCGGTCTCTAAAAACTCTACGCGGCTTGCCGCTTCGGTGGACACAAATTCTACGTCAACGCCCAAATCTTTTACAAGGCGGTTTGCAAAGTAAACGTCATAGCCCTGATATTCGCCGTTTTCATCTACATAACCAAAGGGGTTTTTGTCGGAGAATACGCCGATTTTAATTTTTCCGCTGCTCTTGATTTCGTCAAGCGTGCGGTAAACAACGTCTGCCGTGCTGCTATCCGCCTTATCAGCAGTGCTTGCTGTGCTGTTTGACGTGCCGCTTTCATTGCCTGCGCAGCCGGCAAAAGACGCGATTAGCAGGACAGCTGCCGAGAGAATTGTCAATACTTTTACAAAAATAGATTTTTTCATATAAATCTTCCTTTCAATTATTTTATTTAATATGTTCAAACTCAAACGTGTGCAGGAATTTTTGCGCGCGTTCGGTTTTCGGATGGTTAAAGAATGTGTGCGGCGCGCCTTCCTCAACAATTTCGCCGTTATCAAGGAAGATTACGCGGTCGCTGACAGCTTTCGCAAATTCCATTTCGTGGGTGACAATCAGCATAGTGCTGCCCTGACGGGCAAGCTCCAGCATTGTGTCAAGCACCTCGCGCACCATTTCGGGATCAAGTGCGGCGGTAACCTCGTCAAAGAGCATTACCTCCGGGTGCATACACAACGCTCGGACGATTGCAACACGCTGTTTTTGTCCGCCTGAAAGCTGACGCGGATAGCTGTCTTTTTTATCTGAAAGTCCGACCTTGTCAAGAAGCTGTTCGGCTTCGGCGACCGCCTCTTTTTTGTCACGCTTTTGAACAAGCGTCGGAGCGAGAATAATATTCTGTAAAACGGTCTTGTGCGGAAACAGGTCGTAGCTTTGAAACACCATTCCAACGCGCTGCCTCAGCTTTGTGATTGTCTTTGATTTGCTGTCAATAATTTCATCATCCAGCTTTATCACACCGCTCTGAATCGGCTCCAAGCCGTTAATGCAGCGCAGCAGCGTGCTCTTGCCGCAGCCGGACGGCCCGATAATCACGATAACCTCGCCCTTTCGGACACTGAGGTTAAAGTCCTTTAAAATCACATTGCCGTCATAGCTTTTCGTCAAATGCTCAATTTTCAGAAGTGTGTTCGCCATTAGTTGCTCCACTTCCTTTCCAAGTGCTTTGCCAGTATGCTGAACGGCCAGCAGGCGATAAAATACAAAACAAAAACCGTTAAATAAATTCCAAACGCGGCATTGGGAGAGGTCATTCGGTTGGCTTCAATAATCTGCTGGCTGACCTTAAGCACCTCCACCACGCCGATCATCATGACGAGGCTGGTGGTTTTTATCATTCGGGTAATCAAATTGATTGAGAGCGGAACAAGCTGACGTACCGCCTGCGGAATGATGATAGTAAAATAGGTTTGAGATTTTGTCATACCAAGCGCGAACGCGCTTTCATACTGATGCTTAGGCACGCTGATAACCGCGCCGCGCACCAAATCGCCCATTTCTGCCGTGCCCCAAAAGGCAAACACAATGATTGAAGCTGCTTCGGCGTTAAGGTCCCAGCCGAACACCCTTGTCGTACCGAAAAAGACTAAAAACAACAGCACCATCTGCGGCATAATGCGGACAATTTCAAGATAAATCCGCGACAATGCTCTGATTGCAGGATTACGGAACGTCATCAGTATTCCGAACAGCACACCGAGAATTAGGCTTAATGCGACTGCAATCAGGCTGATTTCCAGCGCCTTCCATAAGCCGCCCAAAAGCCGCAGAAGGTTGCTTCCCTTAAACAGCACGTCAAGTCCCAAAGCTTGCATAGCGCAGCCTCCTCTCCAGCACTGTGCCGAGAATAGACACCGGCAGCAGAATGATGAGATAAAAAACGACAAGCAGCGCCAAATATTCCGCCGTATTGTAATACAGACCGATTAAATCTTTTGCGCGGAACATCAAATCCATCAGGCTGATTGCGCTAAACACGCTGGTTTCCTTTAGCAAAAAGATTATATTTGCCACGAAAGCAGGTGTGCTGTACGATAAAGCCTGTGGCAATATAACGTGAATCATCACCTGAAAATCTGTCATTCCCAAGCTCAGCGCGCTCTCGCGCTGCACACTGTCAATTGCCTCAATGCCGCTGCGGAAAGCTTCGCTCATATAACTGCCGCCAAGCAATCCCAAGCCAAGCCAGCCGCAAACCTCGGCGGAGATTTTTACGCCGATTTTCGGCAGCGCAAAATACAGAAAAAACAGTTGAATTAAAAGCGGCGTGTTACGAAATATTTCAATGTAGATTTTGAAAATCACGCTCAGCACCGGAATACGAAAGTGAATGACAACCGCCGATACCAAGCCGATAAGCGTTGCAAGCGCTACGCCAATCCAACCGATTTTAAGCGTCAGCAGCATTGCGTCCCAATATAACGGAATACTTTTTGATATTACGTTCCAATCCATTCTGCCGCCCCCTAATTTGAATTAAGTCAACATCGCCGCATTCGCCCGAACCTATAGTTCAAACGAAGCAGGCGTGGAAAATGCAAGTTCATTTTACAACACCTCTTTTATTCCTACTAAGTTAGTAGGCTTGTTGGGTATTATTATATTCTCACTTTCCCCTTTTGTCTAATCTTCAAAAGCTATTGACGGCAATAGGTTTTGCCTATAAGTAAAACATCAACAAAAAACCGGCGGTTATTGAAAATTAACCGTCGGTTTTTTCTGTATTGAGGGTGTTTTTCAACTCCTCAATATACATTCTGCCCACCTTGCTGAGCAAAAGATTTTTCTTTGTGATATATCCAACCTTCATCGTTTCACCGGGATGATTGTCATCGGGCGCGAAGGGCACAGCGGTAAAATCCGAGCCGTTCAACTCCTCGCAAATGATACCCGAACAAAGGGTGTATCCGTTTAAGCCCACCATCAAATTAAGCATAGTCGCCCTGTCTGTTGCCCTAATCATACGTGGGTATGGATAGGACGCCAGAATTTCCTCGGCAAAGTACATTGAACCGTTGCCGCCCTGTTCAAACGACAGGCAGGGATAGTCCTTCAACTCGTCAAAGGAAATACGCTCTTTATTTGCCAGCGGATGTCCCTTCCACAAATACACATATGCCTCGCAGCTTATAAGCTCGTGAAATTCCAAGTGATTTTGCCTGAGCAGCTTGCCGATAACAGGCATATTAAAGCTGCTGAGGTAAAGTATCCCGATTTCACTGTTCATATTGATTACATCGTCAATAACCTTCTGCGTTTGCTCCTCGCGTATGGCAAACTCAAATTCCGAGGTATCGAGCTTTTTTACCAGCTCGACAAAGCTTTTTACCGCAAAGGTGTAATGCTGTGTTGACACGGAAAACATCTTTTTTCGGTTACCGTTTTCTCCGTAGCGTTCCAACACATTTTCAAACTGACCGTAGAGCTCACGGGCGTAGGCAAGAAATTCAACACCCTCGTTCGTAAGAGTAACGCCCTTGCCGCTGCGGTAAAAAATGGTGATACCAAGCTCTTTTTCAAGCTCCTTTATGGATTCCGTCAGCGACGGCTGAGAGATATACAGCACCTCGCTCGCTTTGTTAAATGAGCTCTGATTAGCAATGGTTATTGTATATTTTAGTTGTTGTATTGTCATTACGTTATTGTTTCTCACCCCTGTCAAAATCAATTAAATCCTTTATCACTTCGCCCGCAATAATCAAACCGGCAGCAGAAGGCACAAAAGCGGTTGAACCCGGAATATCCCTTCGCTGTGTACATTTACGCGCGGTACCGGGAGGGCAGATACAATGCTTTCGGCAACTAATGGACATATCTTCAAGCGGTCTGATTGGCTTTTCCTTTGAATAAACAACCTTTAAGCTTTTTATACCGCGCTTGCGGCACTCGTAACGCATTACCCTTGCAAGCGGACATACAGAGGTTTCGTAAATATCCGCAACCTCAAACGCGGCCGCGTTTACTTTGTTTCCCGCGCCCATTGAGCTGATTATCGGTGTTCCTGCTGCTTTTGCGTTCATCACAAGCTCCAGCTTACCCTTGACGGTATCGATTGCGTCAACAATATAATCGTATTCGGTAAAATCAAACATATGCTTTGTTTCGGGCATATAATACTACTCTCTAATAAAATCCTTTAACATCTGCCGTGTAAAATTTCGCAGAACTGCGTTGTCGTCCTCGGAATCCGTCAGGATTCCTGCGTCCTCCGCCTTGTTCTGCAAAATTTTCCATCGACATCTGTTTAAAAG
This sequence comes from Ruminococcus sp., assembly GCA_017433905.1. Lineage (GTDB taxonomy): Bacteria > Bacillota > Clostridia > Oscillospirales > Acutalibacteraceae > Ruminococcoides. The sequence continues at coordinate 85,633 of JAFRGI010000026.1, forward strand.
TATTTTATCAGAGACTAGTATAAAAGGTTTTGTGAGTAATCACTTTACAATCGGGATTAATGGAGTGAATCCTCTTTTCGGCAACATCAACCTTGTATTAACCAACGGTATCACGCGTTGCAAGAAGCTGACGATTAAGGTTTGTCAAACAAATCCTGTCATCATCAATTAAATCTATCGCGCCAACTCCCGAACGCGCAAGCGCTTCTATCGTATAGCCTCCTACACCTCCAACACCGAATATAGCAACACGGGATTGCGAAAGCTTTTCCATAGCTTCTATTCCAAATATTAACTGTGTTCTTGAAAACTGATTAAGCATACATAACCTCATACGTAAATATAGACGACATTAAAATGCCGCCGGTTCAAAGTATAGTCTATTTAACCTATCTATATAGTAGGCTAATTATATAATATCATTTCTGAATTGTCAAGTGGCATAACTGTTTTATCTTTATATATAACAGCAATCATAAAAACAGCGAACCATTATGATGTTCATAACAGTTCGCTGTTCAGTTTGTTTAGGCTCCCAATCGGCTGTTTCTCTTGTGGTTTCAAATCATCCTTATGAGAATGAGCCTTTGGCTCACTTTTTCTTTTTAAACGGATCATATCATTTGATTTTCAACAACCGTGCCGTATAGAGCACGCAAAGGACACAAACACCGGTGTCGGCAACCACAGACATCCATATGGCGGCAAAACCGAAACATGCAAGAAGGATAACCGCAGCCTTGACCGCAAGAGCAAAGATGATATTGGTTCGAATGGTCCGTATCGTTCGGCGTGCAGTTGCGACTGCCTTGGGCAGCGCATGGAGCGTGCCGCCGGAGAGCACGGCATCCGCCGCCTCAATCGCCGCCTCGCTTCCAAGCCCCATCGCAACGCCGCAGTCGCTTGCTGTCAACACAGGCGCATCATTAATACCGTCTCCTACAAAACAAACGCCGCTCCCGAGAGACTTCACGGCATAGAGTTTATCCGCAGGCAGTAAACTCGAACGGTAACTGTCTATACCCACTTCCTCTGCAACTGTCACTGCTGCGCACTGGCTGTCCCCTGTAAACATAACCGTTTGGTGTGCACCGAGCTCTTTTAGCTGTTCAATCACCTCTTTGCCCTCTCTGCGAACGGTATCGGTAACCTGAACCGCACCGATCAGCGCACCGTCCAGCGTCAAAAAAACGTTATATTCCCGTAACTGCTCAGGTATATCTTCATGCAGTTTGCCGCAGAACAGTTTTTTTCCGTTCCATACCCCCGATGTTCCCTGTCCTGCTATTTCTCTGTAATCCGTGAGTACGATATCGGACACATTTGTCCCGCAACATATCGCACGCGCAATCGGGTGTGAGGAATAAGCTTCCGTCGCTGCAGCAAAGCGCAGAATATCCGATTCAGTGTAATCAGAAACCGATACGATTTTTTTAACGCACAGATTCCCTGTCGTCAGAGTTCCCGTTTTATCGAATACAAAATTCCTTGACGCAGCAAGAGCTTCCAAATATCTGCCGCCTTTGATCAGCATACCCTGCCGCGATGCCGCGCCGATACCCGAAAAGTAAGCGAGCGGCACGGAAATGACAATCGCACACGGACAAGACGCCACCAAAACCACCAGAGCATTGTATGACCACTGACCTAAGGTACCCCAACCCATCGAGGGCGGTAAAACAGCCATCAAAACCGCCAATCCGACTACAATCGGTGTGTACACAGAGGCAAAGCGGGTGATCAGCTTTTCGCTTTTTCCCTTTTGCGCAGCAGCGTCCTCTATCATTTGAAGAATCCGCGTTGCTGTACTTTCGCCAAACGCTTTGGTCGTACGTACTTTCAACATACTATCTCCGTTAATTGCGCCGCTGACCACCTCATCGTTTTCCGCAACCAAAACCGGCACACTTTCTCCTGTCAGCGCTGCATTATCAACAGCGGAACTTCCCTCCACAACCACACCGTCTATCGGAATCCGTGCGTGGGGCTTAACTATGATGATTTCTCCAACAGCGACACTATCTGCCGCAACTTCCTCCTCATGACCGTTGTGCAGCACCACAGCGGTATCGGGACAGATTTGGCTAAGCTTTTCGATATCGCGTCGTGACGCATCGACAGCAGCATCCTCAATCCACTCACCGATAGTAAAGAGAATCGTCACCATCGCTCCTTCCATGTATTCGCCGAGACAAAAAGCGGCAATAATTGCCACAGACATTAATACCGTTTCTTCAAAACGAAGCTTTATCAGGTTTTTGAAGGCTTTGACAAAAACTTTCCAACCTGCAAGCACCGTCGCCAAAAGGCTGAATGCAAACACTATAATATTGACCGACTCAAAAGGAAGCGTCCAATGAATAACCAATGCAGCCGCGCCGCACACAATCGCAATAATGAGCAGCCAGTGCTCTGTTCGAAACCCTTTCTTTTCCTGTGTGTCGTTATCGGTAACCGTCACGCCTTCCTCCGTATCGTCACAGATTTGTTGAATTTCGGCAAGCGGTCTTTTTTTTGAGGTCTCAAACCGCAGCGTTTTGGTTGCAAAATTGAAACTGACGTTTTCATAACCTTCCGTCACTGCAATTTTCTGTTCAATCTTACCGGCACAATGGGCGCAGTTGAGATTTTCCAATGTAAACGTGTATTTCATGACCCTCACTCCATCAGATGCTCGATACCCATTTTGATGATTTTATTAACATGGTCGTCGTCTAGCGAATAATAAATCTGCTTTCCGTTCCGACGCGCGCGGACAAGCTTATTATTGCGCAAAACACGCAGCTGGTGTGAAACGGTACTCTGCTCCATATTCAATACATCGGCAATACAGAGCACACTCATCTCTCCATCGGCCAATGCATACAGGATTCGCAGCCGAGTGGAATCGCCGAACACCTTGAACAAATCTGCTAACTCAAACAACAAATCTAAATCAGGCTTTTCATTCCGATCCATAATATCACCTCAAGCTTTGTTCATATGATTATATGTTCATTTGTTTGTTTTATTATAGCACATGTATCAGGCTTTGTCAAGCTTTATCTGCGGATTTCAATAAGCGCATCCAGAAAAGCTTCTGATTTGTCACGAACACGGCTTCGTTTTTTTGTGTGGACAAGCGGAGCGGCATTTGTTATAATAATGATAATCGATATTTGTTTCGAAAGGTAAAATAATGGATAAATTTATCAATAACCGAAAAATAACGGCATTATGGACTTGTGCTGTTTACGGAATCATCTGCTGTACAGCAGCAGGCTGCACGCGGTCGGGGAACAAGACTTCGCCTTCTGCAGCCCCTGCCACTGCATCCGACACGACGGATTCTCAGCCTTCAACCGCGCCGATGGATACATCCGCTACGTCTGACGAGGCAACGACGAACGGCAGTTTGATTGATATAGACGTCATAATCCAGGACGAACTGGAGTCGGGATGCGAGATATATGCAGCAGTGATGCTGCTTCATCATTACAACTACAACGTGGACGAGTTCACCCTCACGCAGGATTATTTACCCGTCAGTCCGACTTATTTCGGCTACGACGGAAATTACTACGGACCCGATATGAATTCCGCTTTCGCAGGTGAACCGGTGTTAGGCTACGGCGCCTACGCGCCCGTTTTGGAACGGACGATCAATGATTATCTTGCAGACCAGGAGACAACGTATTCCGCCGTGGTGGAAAAAGGCATCACGCTGGATAATCTTTGTAATAAATACATCGACGCAGAGGATCCCGTGATGGTCTGGATCACCACTGATATGGAACTGCCCGAGGATTATGTGACATGGACGGTGGACTTCGCGGACGAAAACGCCGTCACGGAACCGGGAGATGATTTCTCTTGGCCGATCAACCAGCATTGTGTGTTGCTGACTGGATTTGACAGCGAAAACTTTTATTTTGCAGATTCGCTTGAAGGAACTATTACCTGCTATGACCGCGAACAGTGTGAAAAAGTTTTTGAGGCAATCGGTTCACAGGCGGTTGCGCTGCAGCACCAAGAAAACTGAACAGGAGAGAAAACGACATGGCTTTTTTCGGAAAATTGTATCTGGATAAAGAAAAGGATATCATCATTGAGTTGGATATGACCGAAGAATGTCTGCGCTATACTTTACGCACGCCCAACCACGCAAAAGGTAACTTAATCACCAATCTCGCACTACTCTGTGGTTTGCCGCTGAGCACGGGAGACGACGGTTTGAAGGTGATCCGCAACGAGGTGCCTTGCTATGTGGACGAGCGTAACCGCGAGGTGTACGTCCTGCGTCTGGCAGATACCAAAGTCGCGAATATCTATCCGAACGGCGCCATCGAACGCAAAGCGTATATTCCCGCTATTTCCAAAACGCTAATGAGCCAGACGAAAGACTACCGCTTGGATGTTCAAAAAACGCTTGTCAAAACTTATATACGACGCGAATATAAGTTCTGCACAGACCTGCACACGCATATGAGCGCAAATCTCGACGCGGATCTGCTGATTGCTCTCGGGGTCTATCATCAAATCCGGTATCCGCTGTATTACATCAAAAAACTGCAGCTCCGCTGCACGGAAGAACAGAACCGCTTACTCACTAAACGACGAAAGGAAGCGGAAAAACGATTCGCAGACTCTCCGCTCAGCGGCAAGTATCTTGCGCGGAAAATAGATGACAATACTTTTATCAACTTCGCCGATTTTATTCTCAATAATTTGGGAAACGCAGCTTATAATATTCCCAAGATCCGCGCTTCGCTGACCATTCTCAAGGACGGTCAGGCGGTGTTTACCAATTTGGAAAAGGTCTATTTGTACCGTTATGTGTTTACCAAAGGAATTCCCTTTGAAGAGCATATTTCACTGATCAATTACGGCAGTATTCCCGATCAGGATATCGTGGAGGCTATCGGACAGATGATACGCGACGGCGCCGATCCCCGATACAAAGATTTGTCGTTGTACCAAAACAAGCTGCTTTGGATTGCGCGCAGCAGCAAAAAGCGCGGCGTGACTTATCTGGAGATTTCCGACACTGCTCTTGTAAAGCCCGCGAGCGCAGCGCAGACGCTGGCGCAGGCGCACACCGTACTGCCGCACATTACGCGTGAAACGGGTGTAACCATCCGTTTTTTGGCAGCACTGCGACGCATTCCGCTAACGATTATTCGCGACAAAGCAGCTCCACAGGAGGATACGCAGCGCCAGCTGCGTGTGATTCGTGCCATTGCCGACGATCCTTATGTCGCAGGCAGCGATATTGTCGGCGAAGAGATCAACGATATACGCGAGCTGCGCGATGTCATCGGAGAACTGGTGAGCATTGCCGCGGAGCATAAGGGCTTTGTCATTCGGATCCACGCCGGCGAAAATGACGGTCTGCGCGATAACGTTGCCAATTCCCTTGCCTGCGTGCGCGAAGCATTGGCGGAGGGACAGCCAATACCTCGTTTGCGAATCGGTCACGGACTGTATACCGCCAATCTGCGTTCGCCGCGCGGCCGACAACTCATGCGTGAGCTCCGCGATAGCGGGGCGGTGCTGGAATTTCAGCTTACCTCCAACGTACGTCTGAATAATCTCAGCGCGCTCGGCAATCATCCGCTGCGGCAGTATCTGCACGGCGGCGTCCGGTGCGTGCAGGGAACAGATGGCGGCGCTTTGTACGGTACGGATTCCATCGACGAACAGCTCGCTCTCGAGCGTCTGCTCGATCTTTCCCGCGAAGATATGCTTGCCATGAAACGTGCCGAGAACGAAGTACTGGCACAGAGCATGCTCGATTTTGAGGAAAAATCCAGCATGTTCGACGCACAGATAAACGGCGATATAGAGACATTTCTGAATGAACGTATCGCACAGATCGTGCCGGTAAAAACGCCGATTGTGATTGCGCCGCAAAAGCTGGACAGTACAGAATGCCTTCGGGAGCAAATTCGGGAGCTTCCTGCCGATAAAGTACCGATCGTGCTGCTCGGCGGCAGCTTCAACAGCAACCGGCACGACACGCGCGTCAAAGAACCTTTGCGCATTCTTCTTCGCGAACTGATCAACCGACTCGATCCCAAACAGGTCTGCTTTGTGATCGGGAACCGGCTAACGGGCTATGAGCGCGAATTGCTGCATTTCGCAGACGGCAGGTTCGAGATTTTTGCCATCGTTCCCACGCGCATCTCGGCAGCGGAGGCGCGCCGTTTGCAAAAGAGCGGCGTCGGCGTACGCGTATCCATTGAGCCGGCGCGGATGGCGTTGTATAAAAGCTTTGCCTATGAAATTTTTAAACGCCGTCCATCGGTGGTGATCGCTCTCGACGGCAATTCCGCCGGTGCAAATACCGTTCAGGAAGCACATAACGGAAAAAAAGAATCGCGGATTTTTGTTAACCGCCGCGCACCTATGCTCTGCGCAAAAGCGCTCGCTATTCAGGGCTATGTTACCTTTGTCGAGGACGTCCGCTCCGTAAACGTGATTTTGCGAGATGTTCAGCGTATGTACCAAAGCATGTAAATTAGGAAACACATATGCATCGCTAACGATGTATTCTGCGTATCGAAGATATATGCGGAGAGGGTGGAAGATGATCGTTCCATCCTTCCCAAACAAAACCGAATCTAACAGAGGAGAGTGATTTTGTGAAAAACAAATTATACGAACGGGCAAGACTGGCAACGCGCGAGCTTTGCGAAACAGCACAACTGAAAAAAGGCAATGTGATGATTGTCGGCTGTTCTTCAAGCGAAATCGGCGGCGGCGTTATCGGACATAATTCGAGCGTAGAAATCGCCGAGGAGGTATTCGGCGGCATTTACGACGAGCTTCGAGAGCGCGGCATTTATCTTGCGGCGCAGTGCTGTGAGCATCTCAACCGTGCGATTGTTACCGAACGCGCAGCGGTTCCGTATGCCAATGAGGTCTGCGTAATGCCGCAGCCAAAAGCCGGCGGTTCATTTGCAACAACGGCATACCGCACCTTTAAGGATCCCGTGGTACTGGAGGAGATCCGGGCGGATGCCGGGCTGGATATCGGCGGTACGCTGATCGGTATGCACCTAAAAAAAGTTGCCGTACCCGTCAGACTAAGCATTGACCACATTGGTGAAGCGATTCTCCTTGCAGCGCGTACCAGACCGAAATATATCGGCGGCAGCCGAGCGGTTTATCCCGGTGAATAAGAATAACAAAAAGACGGCGATTCTCTGGCAATCGCTGTCTGTATACCATGGCTTGTTTCATAAATGATAAAACGCTTAAAAAGAGAGGATTATATACTGTTCTCGAGAAGTGCCATTAAATTTTCAGCCGTGAAACGCTTGTCTGTATCAAATGCGGCATTCAGTGCTTCCGTATTGTCATAGGAATGCTCCACCTCTTTGGAGTACCGCTGCAAAATGCGCATGCGCGGATACGGATAATCCTTTGCCGCAAATAATGCATCCATCTTTCCCGTCACGATGTAGGCACAGACAATGCGCTGAATCGAATAGAGCACGTCGCCCGAATGAATGGCCTCCAGATAGTAACGATATACATAATACAACGCAAATTTCTCAAAATCGCAGGCAAAATCCGCGCGGACGTTCAGCAGTTCCGCGTGCCGGACGGTTTCTTCCAGAGCAGATTTCCAAGCGTCGCTCATGATTTCGAATCGCAAATGCATATCGAAAATAAAGCTGTCCCCGCTGCTTTCTGTGTTATCCAGACAAAGCGGAGAAGGCTCCTCGCCGCGCAGCAAACTCTGCACTTGTGCATTGAATTCCAGACAATCTGCAAGACGAATTGCAAACGGTTCACGATCGTCGAGCAGCAAGTCCAGCGTACGCTCGCGCGCCTTCAGCAGAAAACTCATGAAATCATCACTGTTTTCGCAGGTATGCAGCTCCTGCTCTCCGCCGAAATCCGCATATGCCTCTCGTGAATGGCGCAGCATAAAACGCGCCGCTTCTGGACAGGCAAAAGAGAGAATATGCTCGCAGAAATCATCATAATTGACAGCGACGCGCGGAAAATCAGCACAGGTTTTGCTGAGATGTTCTTCTCCGACACCGATAAAAATATCGCAGAGCATGTCTTTGTTCCAAAACGGGCATCTGCCCTCCGTGGCAGGAAACACGCGTTCTCCGTATTCGTCTGTCACGGCAAACGCACGCATTTTGTCACCCAGAGGTCCCTGTACGGTGCGGTAAAACGCTTCGGTTTCACTGTCAAGGTCGATGTCCCAGTCCTTGCAGCAGCTATCCTCGCAGCGGTTGGCAATGCACCTGAATTCATGATAAAAGCTCGGATAAATGTCCGGCATGACGTCACTTCCTTATACGCCGGGTAGACTAAACAACCCCCGGATCTTTCGGGCTTTGGCATATTTTCCTTCCCCGCAGTCATCATAATATCACATTTTTTATCGTTTGGCAATACGCTTTGCTTTTTCGAAAAGCGCCTGAAAATGCACGAGAAAGCATTTGACGCCGCCTTGACAAACCCACTGTAAAATGCGATAATATATGACATGTATAAACATAAACTGAAGGAGAGATTTTATGGCTAAAGAGATGGCAAAATCCTATAAGCCCTCTGAATTTGAGGACAGAATCTACGATTTTTGGCTGAAAGGAAATTATTTTCACGCAACACCCGATCCCGATAAACAACCGTATACCATCGTCATGCCGCCGCCCAACATCACGGGTCAGCTGCATATCGGTCATGCGCTCGACGAAACCCTGCAGGATATCCTGATCCGTTACAAACGTATGTCGGGCTATTCCGCTCTCTGGCTGCCCGGCACCGATCACGCCTCCATTGCCACGGAGGCAAAAATCGTTGAGACAATGCGCGCGGAGGGCATTTCCAAGGATGAACTCGGACGCGAAAAGTTCCTGGAGCGCGCATGGGAATGGAAGCGCGAGTACGGTGGCAGAATTACCAGACAGCTCCGCAAATTAGGCGTCAGCTGCGACTGGGAACGCGAGCGGTTCACTTTGGATGAGGGCTGTTCCGAGGCTGTACGCGAAGTCTTTGTTAAGCTCTATGAGGACGGAAAGATTTACCGCGGCAACCGCATGGTTAACTGGTGTCCGCACTGCAAAACCTCTATCTCCGACGCAGAGGTGGAATATGAAGAGCAGCAAGGTCATTTTTGGCATATTCTCTACCCTGTCAAGGAAACGGGCGAAATGCTGGAAATTGCCACTACCCGTCCCGAAACCATGCTCGGCGATACGGCTGTTGCTATCAATAAGGACGACGAGCGCTACAAACACCTTCATGGCTGTCATGTTGTGTTACCGCTGATTAACAAGGAAATCCCGATCGTCTGCGACGAGCATGCCGATATGGAAAAAGGTACGGGCGTCGTCAAGATCACCCCTGCCCACGATCCCAACGACTACGAGGTCGGTCAGCGGTGCAGTCTGCCGATTGTCCGCGTCTTTACCTACGACGGTCATATGACGGGCGCGAAGGATGTGAAGGCATACGAAGAGTTAAAAGCATCCGGTCGTCTTGCCGAAAAGGAACCCGAGGTACTCGACTGCGGCAAATACGCAGGTATGTCTACCGCAGAAGCAAGAGAGGCAATCGTTGCCGATTTGACAGCGCTCGGCCTGCTGCGTCAGGTAAAACCACTCACACACGATGTCGGCACCTGTTACCGCTGCCACACCACCATCGAACCGATGGTGTCCAAACAGTGGTTTGTTCGCATGGAACCGCTTGCCAAACCTGCCATTCAGGCAGTGCGCAACGGCGAAACAAAATTTATTCCCGAACGCTTTGAAAAGATATATTTCCATTGGATGGAGAATATTAAAGACTGGTGTATTTCGCGCCAGCTCTGGTGGGGACACCGTATTCCTGCCTATTACTGCGAGGAGTGCGGCGGTGTAACGGTAGCAAAGGAAGCACCGTCGGCTTGCTCCCGTTGCGGCTGCACACATCTGACGCAGGATGAGGATACGCTGGATACGTGGTTCAGTGCCGCGCTCTGGCCGTTCTCCACGCTTGGATGGCCGAAAAAAACTGCCGATCTGGACTATTTTTACCCCACCAATACGTTAGTTACGGGCTACGATATCATTTTCTTCTGGGTGGCGCGCATGATTTTTTCCGCTATTGAGCACATGGGTCAAGCGCCATTCGATACGGTATTTATTCATGGTATCGTCCGTGACGAACAGGGCAGAAAAATGAGCAAATCCCTGGGCAACGGCGTGGATCCGCTGGAGGTCATTGAAAAATACGGCGCTGACGCCCTGCGCTTCCTTCTTGTCACGGGTAACTCTCCGGGAAATGATATCCGTTATTCCGAAAAACGCATCGAGGCATGCTCAGGCTTCGCCAATAAGCTCTGGAATGCTTCGCGTTATGTGCATATGAACATCGACGACTACGACGTCAAAAATGAATTCCCCGAGGTTCTCGCCACCGAGGACAAGTGGATCCTTTCCACTCTCAATTCCGTGGCAAAAGAGGTCAACGAAAACCTGGGTAAATTTGAGTTGGGTATCGCCGTACAGAAGGTCTACGAATTCATCTGGGACTGCTACTGTGACTGGTACATTGAGTTGAGCAAAGCGCGCCTGCAAAGCGAAGGCGAATCCGCGCAGAACGCGCGTCAGGTGTTGCTGTATGTGCTTGACCAAATTTTGCGGCTGCTTCATCCGTTTATGCCCTATATCACAGAGGAAATCTGGCAGACAATCCCCCATGAGGGTGAAACCGTTATGCTGTGCGCTTATCCGACGTATCGACCCGAGTTGGATTTCCCCGAGGCAGCACAGGAAATGCAGCGCATCATGGACGCAATCCGCGCTATCCGTAACCGCAGAAACGAGATGAATGTACCACCCTCACGCAAGGCAAAAATTTATGTCGCCACCAAATTCCCCAAGACTTTTGAGGATGGTCAGGCGTTCTTCATCAAACTTGCTTCGGCGAGCGACGTAGAAGTTGGTGAAAGTTTTACGCTGGAGGGTACGGTGACGATCGTTACGCCGGACGCAAAGGTGTATATCCCTATGGACGAATTGGTCGACAAGGAAGCCGAGCTCAAACGCCTCGGCAAGGAATTGGAGCAGCTCCAAAAACGCCTTGCGCAGTCTGAAGGAAAGCTGAACAATCAGGGCTTTGTTTCCAAGGCGCCCGCCAGCGTTGTTGAAGGCGTAAAAAAACAGGCTGAAAAGGAAAAAGAGCAAATTGCTTTGATGGAAGCAGCAATTGCAGCACTGAAATAAAACAAAACGGAGGGAGCGTGTCAAAACACGCCCCTCAACTTTTTCTATGGAAAAATACTTGCTCACCTGTCAAAAAACATATCACGATGAGAATGTTTGTCGCCTTAACGACCATGTTCGTATAACACAGAAGAAAACCGTGCTTACGTCATCTGAAACAATTGACAAACGCCGCTGAAAAGGGTAAAATATACCATTAAGGCACCAACGCACATGCCGAAGAATAAAACCTTTTTCAAAGGAGCATAACATGCCTGTATATAAAATCGCAGAACTCCCCATCCGTATTATACCCGTTACACCGCAAACCGAACAACGGCTTCGCCCCTATTGGACGGACAGCGAAACATTTGAATTTGACGCCTCCACTAATCCCGCGGAGATCGAAGCATTTATCGCTAAATCTGAAAAAAAATGTCTGCCTTATCTCGCAGAAGACGCGCTTGTGCTGACCAAAATCAGCAAAGCCATCCTAAATGGCTATAACGGTTGCTTTTTTCATTCTTCGAGTCTGGCGCTCGACGGCGAGGGTTACCTCTTTACCGCTCTCAGCGGCACAGGAAAATCGACCCACACCAAAAATTGGTGCACGCTGTTCGACAACCGCATCACCATGATCAACGACGATAAACCGCTCATTCGCAAAATGCATGACGGCTATTATGTCTGCTCCACTCCCTGGATGGGCAAATCAGACATCGGATGCAATATGAGCGCCCCGATCAAGGCAATATATGTTTTGAAGCGCGGCGAAAAAAACATCGCCGTTCCTACCACGCCTGCCAAACAAATTCGTCAGCTGATGGAAGCCACGCTGCTGCCGGAAAACAAAGAAAATATGGTCAAACTGCTCTCACTGTTCAACGACCTGTTTCTGCACGTCAAGTTGATCGAGCTATACTGCACTCCCGACATTGACAGCGCACGCGTGGCATACGAAGCGGCACAAAAACCGCAAACAAATACTGACTAAAAAGGAGAATTCTTTATGCTGCCTCCCGTAGTATCCGTTGACAATATGCGACGCAGCGACGCGGAAACCATTGCCAAACGAGTTTCCTCCGCCGAGCTCATGCGCCGCGCTGCACAGGGTATTTATGACTCCGTAACATTTACCGGAAAAGTCGCAATTATCTGCGGCTCCGGCAACAACGGCGGCGACGGCTATGCCCTCGCGTGTATCCTGTTGCAAAACGGCATTACTCCGACCGTCTTTCGCCTAAGCGACAAATTTTCCCCCGACGGGCTGTACTTCTACCGCAGCGCCCTCGAAATGGGATGCGAAGAAGGCAGCATTTGCCTTCCCGCTCCGTTTGAAGGCTACGATATCGTTGTCGACTGCATTCTCGGCACCGGCTTTCGCGGCACACTCAGAGAGGATATTCGCCGCGCGATCGAAGCCATCAACGCCTGCACTGCTTTCGTGGTTTCCGCCGACATCAACAGCGGCGTCAACGGCGACACAGGCGTTGCGGACATCGCGGTTAACTCCGACCTGACCGTTTCTATCGGCGCTTACAAAACAGGTATGTTTCTTGCAGACGCGCCCTTCTATATGGATAAGCTGGTCAACGTCGATATCGGAATTGATCTGATTGACGAACCGTACCGTCTGATCGACTTTGATCAGGTATCCCTTTTTGAGGGATATAATTCTACCGTGATAACAACGGAGGAATTTCTAGCCCAAACCGGAACTACCCCCGACACCTGCGACGCAGGCGGCATGATTGCCGAGATGACCCGGACACAACGCAAAACCGTTGTGGTCAAATCCGAACATACAGCCGTCATCGGCGACCTCAACTACGTTTATTTTGCGGCAGACTATATTTAAGGCAATATTAAAGGAGACACTATGCGTAACTTTTTGGAAAAAATGACGATCTTCATGCAGGGACGCTACGGTATGGATACCCTCAACGGCTTCTTACTGATACTGTCGATGATTATTTGGACGTTCAACATCTTTGTATTTAACCGCCTTGCGCATTACATCATCATGGTCGTGCAGATGCTGCTGATTGGCTGGGTCGTTTTCCGCGCGCTTTCGCGCAACATCACGATGCGTTCCGCAGAAAACCGCGCCTTTCGCAAAGCATATGATCCCGCGAAAAAATGGGTACAATTGACCTACCAGCGTATCCGCGAACGCAAAAACTATCGTTACCTCAAATGCCCCGTCTGCAAAGCGCAGCTGCGCGTACGCAATGTCAAGGGCAAACATAATGTGCGCTGCCCCCGGTGCAAAAGCGAATTTGAAAAAAAGATTTAATCAGCAGCTTCTCTCTCCTGCTGATTCAGCCGCTTTGCGCCTGCGCTCTCTTGCCCACTTTAGCTCTTGACTTTTGCCGTTTATGTGATATACTGGAATTACAAAAGAGAAGGCAATGCCTTTGGAAAGGAAGGAACTTATGGCTGAGGAAAAGATGATGGAAGAAATGGAAAACGAAATTCCGCTGGTTACTCTTGAGGACGAGGAAGGCAACGAGGTGGAATTTGAGTTTCTCGACATCGTAGAATATGAAGGTGAGGAATTCATCGTCCTGATTGAAAACGACGAGGACACCGATGAGGTGGTCATCCTGAAAATTAATCCAATTGACGATGAAACCGAAGAATATGTCAGTATTGAGGATGAGGAGCTTTTGGATAAGCTGTTTGATATCTTCAAGAAAAAATATGACGGAGATATCAACTTTGAGTGATTCGGCAGCGGTGCAAATGCGCCGCTGTTTTCTTTGTACCCTACACAAACCCGCTGCGCGCTCCACAGCCCTTGCCACACCAAATAAATCCTGACAGATTTACCATTTAGTCACCGGACTTAAATACAAAATTAGCTAAACTAATTCTTGCATTCAACCGATAAATACGGTATAATATGAGTAATTATGAAATTGGGAATGGAGGCTTGTAGATGGATCATAAAACAGTGGATTTATCCCTGCTGGACGGAGTTCTTGCGGAATACGCGTCCGTCAAGGGAAGCTTGATTACCATTTTACAACACACACAGGATATTTACGGCTATTTGCCGCGCGAGGCGATTGAGCTGATTTCCGAGAAAACCGGAATCGCCACCTCCGAGATCATGGGCGTCGGAACCTTTTACACACAGTTCCGCTTTGAGCCTGTCGGTAAATATCTGATTATGCTTTGTCAGGGAACAGCCTGTCACGTTAATTCCTCCGAGCTGATTTTGCAGACCATCAAGGATGAACTGCATATCGAGGACGGTCAAACCACCGAGGACGGTCTGTTTTCGCTCAAATGCGTGGCGTGTCTCGGTTGCTGTTCACTGTCCCCCGTTATGATGATTAACGAGGACACCTACGGCAGCCTGACGCCTGAAAAGACCAAAAAAATTTTGAAAGAATTAAGGGAGGCGGCGCAGCAGTGAGAATCGTGATCGGTCAAGGCTCCTGCGGTATTGCCGCGGGCGCCGAAAAAGTCAGAAAGGCGCTCTTAGCCGCCCATGTAAATCCCGCCGATGTATCCATTACGGGTTGTATCGGCATGTGCTGGCTCGAGCCGATTGTCGACGTATATGACGACAACAACCAGCTTACCAGACTCGTCAGAGTCAATGAGAACGACGCTGCCGCGATTGCTTCTTTCATGGAGACCGGCGACAGCAGCGCAGTGGAAAGCCTGAAGGTCAGCGAGGAGGACAGCGAATTTCTCTCCAAACAAACCCGTATTGCACTGCGCAACTGCGGTATCATTAATCCGGAGCAAATCGATGCCTACACCGCAGCAGGCGGCTACTCGGCTCTCAAAAAAGCGCTCTGCGACCTGACTCCCGAGGAAGTTATAGAAATCATTAAAACCTCCGGTCTGGCAGGCAGAGGCGGCGCGGGCTTCCCGACATGGTTCAAGTGGAATGCTGCGCGTCAAAGTGCGGGCGAGGAAAAATACCTCATCTGTAACGCCGACGAGGGAGATCCCGGTGCCTTTATGGACAGAGCAGTTATTGAGTCTGATCCCCACAACCTGATTGAAGGCATGCTGATCGGTGCATACGCCATCGGTGCAAAACACGCGGTCGTTTATGTCCGTGCAGAGTATCCGCTCGCTATCAAACGTCTGAAAAATGCTATTGCGCAGGCAACAGAAAAGGGCATCATTGGAGAACACATTTTCGGATCCGACTTCTCATGCGATTTTACAATCAAGGCGGGCGCAGGCGCGTTTGTCTGCGGTGAAGAAACGGCTCTGATCGAGAGCCTGGAAGGCCACAGAGGCATGCCCAGACTCAAGCCTCCCTTCCCTGCTCAGTCAGGCTTTTGGAGAAAGCCGTCCAACATTAACAACGTTGAAACCTTTGCCAACGTCAGCTGGATTATCAACAACGGCGGCGAGGCATTCGCGGCAATGGGCACCGATGGCTCCAAGGGCACCAAGGTATTCGCTGTCACCGGTAAGGTTAAACGCTCCGGTCTGGTAGAGATCCCGATGGGTAAAACCCTGCGCGACGTTATCTTTGACATCGGCGGCGGTATGAAAACCGACAAAGCATTCAAGGCTGTCCAGATGGGCGGACCCTCGGGCGGATGTATTCCCGCCAACCTGATCGACACCGTTATTGATTATAAGGCTCTCGGCGCTACAGGCGCCATTATGGGCTCCGGCGGTATGGTTGTCATGGACGAAAGCACCTGTATGGTCGGTATGGCAAAGTTCTTCCTCGACTTTACCGCCAAGGAAAGCTGCGGCAAGTGCATCCACTGCCGTATCGGTACTAAGCGTATGCTCGAAATGCTGGAGCGTATCACCAAGGGCGAGGGCAAAGAAGGCGATATTGAACTGCTTGAAGAGCTGTGCTACTCCATTAAGGACGGCGCGCTCTGCGGTCTCGGTCAAACAGCCCCCAACCCCGTACTGACCACCATTAAATATTTCAGAGACGAGTACGAAGCCCACATCAAGGATCAAAAATGTCCTGCAGGTGAGTGCAGCGATCTAATTGAATACAAAATCATCGCCGACAAGTGTAGAGGATGCACGCTCTGCGCGAAAAACTGCCCTGTCGATGCGATCAGCGGCACGGTCAAAAATCCCCATGTGATTAACACAGAAAAATGCATCAAGTGCGGCAAGTGCTACAGTTCCTGCCGTTTTGACGCCATTGTCAAGGAATAAGGAGGGGTGTGAACATGGTCAATTTAACAATTAACGGTAAAGCGGTTCAGGCTCCCGAAGGCTCCACAATTTTAGACGCAGCACGCCTGGCGGATATCTACATTCCGACCCTCTGCTATGACAAAGCTGTCGAGGTTTACGGCGCCTGTGGTCTCTGCGTTGTGGAAGCGCAGGGTATTCCCAAGCTGCTCCGCTCCTGCTCTGCCAAGGTCAGCGAGGGAATGGTCGTCAATACGGAGAGCGAGCGCGTTGTTCAGTCCAGAAAAATCGCGATGGAGCTGCTGATGTCTGCCCACGACGGCGACTGCGTAGCTCCCTGTCAACTGAACTGCCCGGCAAAAACCGATTGTCAGGGCTACGTCGGTTTAATCGCCAACGGCGAATACGACGCTGCCATCAAACTGATTAAGAACAAAATCCCTCTTCCTGCTTCTATCGGACGCGTATGTCCCCATCCCTGCGAAAAGGCGTGCCGGAGAAAGAATGTCGAGGAACCGATCAATATCGCGCAGCTCAAAGCGTTTGCAGCCGATCTGGATTTGAAAGCGGACAGTTATATTCCCGCGTGCATGCCTTCTACCGGCAAAACTGTTGCCGTCATCGGCGGCGGTCCTGCAGGTCTAACCGCTGCCTATTATCTGACCATCATGGGACACAGCGTCACCGTTTACGACATGATGGATCAAATGGGTGGTATGCTCCGCTACGGTATTCCGCAGTACAGACTTCCCAAGGAGGTACTGGACAAGGAAATCGCTATCATTGAAAAGACAGGCGTCAAGTTCGTCAACCATGTGAAGCTCGGCAAGGACTTTACCGTTGCCTCTCTGAAAGAGAAAAATGACGCGGTCATCGTTGCGGTCGGCGCGTGGAAATCCAGTTCTATGCGCACACCCGGCGAAGATTTAGAGGGCGTATACGGCGGCATTGACTTCCTCAGAGCCGTTATTCAGGGCAATGCACCTGCTATCGGCGAAAAAGTCGCCATCTGCGGCGGCGGCAATACCGCCATGGATGCATGCCGCACGGCTGTGCGTCTCGGCGCAAAAGAAGTATATGTCATTTATCGCAGAACTCGTAATGAAATGCCTGCCGATAAGCTGGAAATTGACGAAGCGGAAGAAGAGGGCGTTATCTACAAGTTCCTTACGAATCCGCTCTCGTTTAACGGCGAAAACGGTAAGCTCAAGTCCGTTACGCTCCAACACATGGAACTCGGTGAACCCGACGCTTCCGGCAGACGCAGTCCGGTTCCGATTGAGGGCAAAACCGAGGAAATCCCGCTCGACAGCGTAATTCTTGCAATTGGACAGAAGCTTGTCGCCGAGGATGTCTCTGAATTGACTCTCAATAACCGAGGCAATATTGAATCCGATCCCGATTTCTTCACCACCGATATGGAAGGCGTGTTTGCCATCGGCGACGCAACTAACAGAGGCGCGTCTATTGCGATTGAAGCCATCGGAGAAGCTGATCGCTGCGCCAAGGCCGTTGATGCATTCTTAAACGGTCAGGAGCTGGATACTCGTGTACCATACATCAGCAAACGCGACGAGAATACTATTGACTATTCCGACCGCCAGAAACATGACAGACTCACCCCGAATGTGCTTCCTCCCGAGGTAAGAAAAAAGAACTTTGACGAGGTTTCCCTTGGCTTCACAGAGGATAAAGCACGCGAAGAAGCCAAACGCTGTCTCGAATGCGGATGCCGCGAGTACTTTAAGTGCAAGCTGCTCAAGGTTGCACAGCGCTACGACATCATGCCCGAGCGTTTTCAGGGCGTTATGCCGCAGAAATATACTCACGATGAAAATGCGTTTATCGAGAGGAATACGGCAAAATGTATTCTCTGCGGCTTATGTGTACGTTCCTGCCGTGAGGTCATGAATCTTTCCTCCATCGGTCTGCTTGGTCGCGGCTTCACAACGGATGTCTCGCCTGCATTCGCTCTGCCGCTCGATCAAACCAACTGTAACAACTGTGGTCTCTGCGTACAGCTCTGTCCGACCGGATCACTGACCGAAAAATTTGCGCTTGAAAAGCAAGTTCCTCTCGATGAGCAATATACGGAGGAATTTGTGGACATCAACGGCAACCGTTCCTCTGTGCTGGTATCGCGCTACAACGGTAAGATTCTCAGAGTCATTCCCAACGATGAGATATCTCGCAACAGCGGTCTCAGCCGTGACGAGCTTATGTCGAAGATAAAATAAATACAAACACACACATGTTACGTTGTTTGTCAAGCGTCATTACTTTCTAAAAAAGCCGCCGTACGGCGGCTTTTTTGCAGTCTTGAAAAAAAAATCCTTCTAAAAAAGACAGTCCTGACAAAGCAAGACTGTCTTTTTTTATTAATGAGATATAATAAATTACTCGTTGATAGCGATAACGGCACCGGAACCAACCGTTCTACCACCCTCACGGATAGCGAAACGGAGACCTACCTCAATAGCGATAGGAGTGATCAACTCAACATCCATCTCAACGTTATCTCCGGGCATGCACATCTCAACGCCCTCAGGCAGAGAGATGGTACCGGTTACGTCAGTTGTTCTGAAATAGAACTGGGGACGATAGTTGTTGAAGAAAGGAGTGTGACGGCCACCCTCGTCCTTGGTCAGAACGTAAACCTGACCGCGGAACTTGGTGTGGGGATGAATGGTACCGGGCTTTGCAAGAACCTGACCTCTCTGAATCTCAGTTCTCTGCACACCACGAAGGAGAACACCTACATTGTCGCCTGCCTCAGCATAGTCAAGAGTCTTTCTGAACATCTCAAGACCGGTAACAACAACGGTTCTCTTCTCGTCGGTAAGACCAACGATTTCAACAGACTCAGAAGTATTGATCTGACCTCTCTCAACTCTACCGGTAGCAACTGTACCACGACCTGTGATGGTGAAAACGTCCTCAACAGGCATCAGGAAGGGAAGGTCAGCCTTACGGTCGGGAGTAGGAATGAACTCGTCTACAGCGTCCATAAGGTCATGAATGCACTTGTACTCGGGAGCATTGGTGTCCTTAGAATCGCTGGTAAGAGCAACATAAGCGGAACCCTTGATGATGGGTGTATCGTCACCGGGGAACTCGTACTCGTTGAGGAGATCACGGATCTCCATCTCTACGAGCTCAAGAAGTTCTTCGTCATCAACCTGATCGGTCTTGTTCATAAATACAACAATGTAGGGAACGCCTACCTGACGGGAAAGCAGGATGTGCTCTCTGGTCTGGGGCATAGGACCGTCAGCAGCGGAAACAACGAGGATAGCACCGTCCATCTGAGCAGCACCGGTGATCATGTTCTTAACGTAGTCAGCGTGTCCGGGGCAGTCAACGTGAGCATAGTGACGCTTGTCTGTCTCATACTCAACGTGAGCAGTATTAATGGTAATACCACGCTCTCTCTCTTCGGGAGCCTTATCGATGTTCGCATAATCTACGAAATCAGCGTCTCCCTCAAGGTTGAGAACCTTGGTGATAGCAGCGGTGAGTGTGGTCTTACCGTGGTCAACGTGGCCGATTGTACCAATGTTAACGTGGGGCTTATTTCTTTCAAACTTTTCTCTTGCCATGAGAAATTCCTCCTTAAGCTTTGTAAATGATATATTTACAATGTATTTTAGATTATTGTACCAACTTTTATGAAAAAAATCAATACTTTTCAATCGTGCAGCAAAACTTTTTTAGTTTTGGTACACGTTATACGGAAATGTTCATCAGACTGCGACGAAATCCATTTCCTGAGCAATGCATTAGAACCTATTGGAACGCTTAGTCCTTCTTGCGGTCGCTCATAATCTTTTCGGCAATGTTCTTGGGAACCTCGGCGTAGGTGTCGGGCTCCATAACATACTGACCGCGCCCCTGTGTCTTGGAACGCATGTCCGTCGCATAACCAAACATCTCGGAAAGCGGAACATGAGCAATAACTCTCTGTACGCCGTTGTCAGCTTCCATAGACTGAATCATACCGCGGCGAGAGTTGAGGTCGCCGATAACATCGCCGAGATATTCCTCGGGGGTAATGACGGAAACCTTCATAATCGGCTCAAGCAGCACAGGATCAGCTTTCTTCATCGCGCTCTTGAATGCCATAGAACCGGCAATCTTAAACGCCATTTCGGAGGAGTCGACCTCGTGATAAGAACCATCATAAAGCTCAACCTTAACGTCAACAACGTTGTAGCCTGCCACAACGCCGCTGAGCATAGCTCCCTGTATACCCTGATCAACAGCGGGGATGTACTCCTTGGGGATTGCACCGCCGACAACGGAGTTAACAAACTCGTAGCCATGATCCTTGTTGGGAAATACGTTAATCTTAACGTGACCGTACTGACCCTTACCGCCTGACTGACGAGCATACTTCTCGTCAACGGAAGCTTCCTTGCGGATGGTCTCTTTATAAGCAACCTGCGGAGCACCGATGTTTGCCTCTACCTTGAATTCACGAAGAAGTCTGTCGACGATAATCTCCAGGTGAAGCTCACCCATACCGGCGATAATAGTCTGACCCGTTTCTTCATCGGTGTATGCTTTAAAGGTGGGATCTTCCTCTGCGAGCTTTGCAAGCGCAATACCCATCTTTTCCTGACCTGCTTTGGTCTTAGGCTCGATGGCAACGCGGATAACCGGCTCAGGGAATTCCATGGATTCAAGGATAACCGGAGCTTTTTCATCGCACAGGGTGTCACCGGTGGTAGTGTTTTTCAAACCAACCGCGGCAGCAATATCACCGCTGTAACAGCATTCAATATCTTTTCTGTCATTGGCGTGCATTTGCAGAATTCTGCCTAAACGCTCTTTGTTACCTTTGACGGAATTGTAAACAGTTGTGCCGGCGTCAACCTTACCGGAATATACGCGGAAGAAACAGAGCTTTCCGACAAAGGGGTCGGTCGCAATCTTAAACGCGAGCGCTGCAAAGGGCTCGTCGTCGGAAGCGGGTCTTTCTTCTTCTTCATCCGTATCGGGATTAACACCTTTGATTGCAGGAATATCGGTAGGTGCGGGCATGTAATCAATGACCGCATCCAGCATCATCTGGACGCCTTTGTTGCGGTAAGAAGAACCGCAGGTGACAGGAACCATTGTGTTTTCTATGGTTGCCTTTCTGATGACGCGCTTAATCTCCTCAATAGAGATGTCCTCGCCGCCGAAGTATTTCTCCATGAGTTCCTCATCCAGCTCCGCAACGGATTCAATGAGCTTCTCGCGGTATTCATTGGCAAGATCCTGCATATTCTCAGGGATTTCTTCCTCAGAATAATCTGTGCCGTCCTCATTGTGATAGATTTCTGCCTTCATTGTCACAAGGTCAATGATACCGGTGAATTCGCTCTCCGCGCCGATGGGCAACTGAATAGGCACGGCATTACATTTTAATCTGTCTTTCATCATCTGAACAACATGGTAGAAATCAGCACCCATGATGTCCATTTTATTAACGTAAACCATTCTCGGTACGCCGTAGTTATCCGCCTGACGCCAAACCGTCTCGGACTGGGGCTCAACGCCGCCCTTGGCACAGAGAACCGTAACAGAACCGTCGAGCACTCTTAGGGAACGCTCTACCTCAACAGTAAAGTCAACGTGTCCGGGGGTGTCGATAATATTGATTCTGTGCTTTTTATACTGGTGCTTACTGCCTTCCCAGAAAGCGGTGGTCGCAGCAGAGGTGATGGTGATACCACGCTCTTTTTCCTGCGCCATCCAGTCCATGGTGGAAGCGCCGTCGTGGGTCTCGCCGATCTTATGGTTTACGCCGGTGTAGTACAGGATACGCTCGGTTGTAGTCGTTTTACCGGCATCGATGTGCGCCATGATACCGATGTTTCTGGTTTGTTCCAGTGATACCTGTCTTGGCATAAAGTCCTCCTATAATTGTTAGTCCAAATAATTCGAACAAGCGAATTACCATCTGTAGTGAGCGAAAGCCTTGTTGGCCTCTGCCATCTTGTGAGTATCCTCGCGCTTTTTGAACGCGCCGCCGGTGCTGTTCACGGCATCCATAATCTCACCTGCAAGTCTTTCCTTCATTGTTTTCTCACTTCTGGCTCTCGAATAGGTTGAAATCCAACGCAGACCGAGCGTCTGACGTCTTTCGGCTCTGACCTCCATCGGAACCTGATAGGTGGCACCGCCGACACGACGCGCCTTAACCTCGAGAACAGGCATCACATTTTCCATTGCCTGCTCAAAAACCTCAAGCGGGTTGTTACCGGTCTTATCTGCAATAATATCAAACGCACCGTAAACAATCTTCTGGGCTACGCCCTTCTTGCCGTCGTACATGATATTATTGATAAGACGGGTTACTAATTTTGAATTATAAAGCGGATCGGGTAAAACGTCACGCTTAGCAATAGAACCTCTTCTTGGCACTTTGCTTCCCTCCTTCACAATAATTGAGATATCATAGGTACTCGAAAGCGACAAACTCCCGTATGCCAACAAAATGTTCATCTGTCAGTTACCCGACAATATATAAACATCTGCCGCATAGCAGAAACTTAATTAGCTTAAGTCATAAGAGTTTTGTCAATTCCTTCAAGAGCTCGTCAGGCTCTTATTTTTTCTTGGGACGCTTTGCGCCATACTTAGAGCGACTCTGCATACGTCCGTTGACACCCTGTGCATCAAGGGTACCTCTGACGATGTGGTAACGCACACCGGGGAGATCCTTTACACGGCCGCCGCGGATCAGGACAACACTGTGCTCCTGAAGGTTGTGACCGACACCGGGGATATAGGAACTGACTTCAATACCGTTCGAAAGTCTGACTCTGGCGATTTTTCTCAGCGCGGAGTTCGGCTTTTTCGGGGTAGCTGTCTTAACAGCGGTGCAAACGCCTCTCTTCTGGGGAGAATTCTGGTTAATGGCAATTCTTTTTTTGGAATTCCAACCTTTCAGAAGTGCAGGAGCCTTTGCTTTCTTCTCAGAAACCTCTCTGCCCTTACGTACCAACTGGTTAAATGTAGGCATATTTTTCCTCCTTTCCTAAACAAAATGGGAATTGATAAACTTTGCGGGCATCCCTTTTGCCTCTACCTATAAAAAGGCGCAGTGATAGAATGCTCCACGATTATCTATTATAAACCACCTTACGGCATTTTGTCAAGGCTTTTTTCCGCTTTTATCGCGTCAACTGCTCAAAAAAAACAGACAGCCGCGCAAGCTGTCCGTTCCTGTTTTTTAACTGCATGTTGACCGGTTTTACTGAATATCCGTGATGCGCGGGAGCCAAGCAGCTTATCGCTCAAAGCCTCAGGCACTTTTACGAAGCGTCCGTTTTCTCCTCCCCTGCAGCGAGCTTTTTTTGCAGCTCTTCTCTGCCAACGGCTAACATTAATTTGATACGGTTTTCCTGATTGACCTTCGGCGCACCGGGATCGTAGTCAATTGTAACAATATTGGCGTTGGGGCGGATCTCCTTAATTTTGCGGATCGCACCCTTGCCGTTGATATGGTTAGGCAGACAGCCGAACGGCTGGGTACATACGATGTTTTCATAGCCCGTGTCGGCAAGCTCGATCATCTCTGCCGTCAACAGCCAGCCCTCTCCCATCTTACTGCCGTAACCGATCACGCCCTTGACCAAATCCTTTGTGTGCGCATACTGGTGAGGCGGCACAAAGTCAAAGCGTTTCGCCGCCTCCACCATCAAGGTTTCGAGCTTGGTAAGATAATCAAGAAGCGCCTTGCAAAACTCAAATTTCAGGCGGTTACCGCCGAATATCTTATAATCCTCGATACGGTTATCCACCTTAAACGACGCAAAGCCCATCAGACCGGGAACGCAAACCTCACAATCCTGCTCGGCAAGAAATTCCTCCAGCCCGTTATTAGCCATTTTGGAATACTTGACGTAAATTTCACCCACAATGCCAACCTTAACCTTCGGCACACGGTTGACGGGAATTTTGGAAAAATCCTTTGTCAGCTTGTGGAGGGTCTCGTCTATCTCCTCCAGCGTATAGCCCTTACCCTCGACAAGCATATCGTCAATGCGGTCACTCCACCGGTCAACAAGCTCCATGGTTTCGCCTTTATTAATCTCATAGGGCTTAATTTGGTTGGCGAGAAGCATAAGCTGATCGCCGTAAACCAACCCGCCGACAAAGCGGCGAATCAATGGCAGGGTCAGCGAAAATCCGGGATTCTTCTCCATGCCAAAGGAAAGCGATATCACGGGTACAAACTCAAATCCCGCCTTTTTGAGCGCCTTGCGCAGCAAGAAGATGTAGTTGGATGCACGGCAGCCGCCACCCGTCTGGGTAATCATCAACGCCGTCTTGTGCACGTCATATTTTCCGCTCTGCAGTGCATGAATAAACTGACCGATAACAAGCAGCGCAGGATAGCAGGTATCATTATGCACGTATTTCAATCCCGTCTGCGCAATTTCGGGACCGGTCGTCTCAAGCAGCTCCGCCTTGAAACCATAGTGAATAAAAACATTTTTGAGCATTTTGAAATGAATCGGCGCCATGTTAGGCATCAAAATTGTATACTCGCGCTTCATCTGTTTGGTAAAAAGCAACCGTCCGGTTTTTTTGTCGTATTTTAATTCTGCCATCGTTTGTTTCCTTACATTAACGCGGGACTAATCCTTGTCAATCGCGGCGAGCAAGCTGCGAATACGAATCTTGACCGCGCCGAGATTGGTAATTTCGTCAATTTTTATCTGTGTATAAATCTTATTTTTCTTCTCGAGGATCTCGCGCACCTCATCCGTCGTAATCGCGTCGACGCCGCAGCCGAAGGATACCAACTGCACCAACTCCATATCCTCGCGCGTTGTCACATATTTTGCCGCCGCATAAAGACGCGAATGATAGGTCCACTGATTGAGCACACCCGTAAAGAAGCGATCAACGCGCGAAGAAATCACATCCTCACTAACAATCGCCACGTCAAAACCGGCGATCAGCTTATCAATGCCGTGATTAATCTCGGGATCAATGTGATACGGTCTGCCGGCGAGAACAAAGATTTTTTTGCCTTCCTGCTCCGCCTTACGGATAATCTCATCTCCCTTTGACTGCACCTTTGCTCGGTACAGTTCCTGCTCCTCATACGCTTTCTTTGCCGCCACGCGTACCTCATTAAGGCTGAGATCGGGAAAATAAAAGCTCAGACGCTCATATGCTTTTTTCGGGAAATCCTTGGGTCTGTGAATACCGAAATACTCTTTGATAAAGTTGACCTTTTTGACGTCCTTCATATTGTTGCGGATAACCTCGGGATAGTAGGCAACAACAGGACAATTGTAGTGATTATCTCCGAGATGCTCATCAAAATTGTAGGATAGGCAGGGATAGAAAATCGTCCCCACACCGTCGTCAATCAAGCTCTGCACATGACCGTGCATCAGTTTAGCGGGAAAACAAACCGTATCACTCGGAATTGTCTGCTGCCCGCGGTGGTAGAGCTTACGCGTGGAAAACGGCGAATGTATCACCTCAAACTTCAGTTCCGTAAAGAAGCGGTACCAGAAAGGGTACAGCTCAAACATATTCAGTCCCATCGGAATACCAAGCTTGCCGCGCAAACCTTCAACCGGCCGATAGGTCTCGAGCAAACGGAGCTTATACTCATATATATTCATGCCCGTAACGGGCGCTTTTTTTGTAACGGGACGCTCGCACCGGTTCCCGGCAATGTATTTTCTTCCGCTGCCGAACGAATTGATTGTCAAACGACAGTTATTACTGCACAGTCCGCAGTTTGTCACCTTGATCTCATGCACAAAGTCGCGCAGTGTCTTCGCGTCGGCAATCCTGCTGCCGCCTCTGCCCCTGGATTTTTTCATGGCGTACAGCGCCGCGCCGTAGGCGCCCATCAAACCCGCGATATTGGGTCGGACAACCTCCACGCCCATCTCCATTTCAAACGCACGCAGCACGGCGTCATTCAAAAAAGTACCGCCCTGCACCACAATCTTTTTGCCGAGCTCATCGGGGCTGGATGCACGAATCACCTTATACAAAGCGTTTTTGACAACACTCAACGACAGTCCCGCAGAAATATCCTCGATCGTTGCACCGTCTTTTTGCGCCTGCTTAACGCTGGAATTCATAAAAACCGTACAGCGCGAACCGAGGTCAACCGGACGCTTGGCAAACAGACCCAGTTTCGCAAATGATTCGATATCGTAACCGAGGGCGTTGGCAAAGGTCTGCAAAAAGCTTCCGCAGCCCGAGGAACATGCTTCGTTGAGAAAAATGTTGTCAATCGCACCGTTATGGATTTTAAAACACTTAATGTCCTGACCGCCGATGTCGATAATAAATTCCACATCCGGCATAAAATATTTCGCTGCCGTAAAATGAGCGATCGTCTCTACAATGCCGTAATCAACGTCAAAGGCATTCTTGATAATATCCTCTCCGTAGCCTGTAACGGCAGACGACGCAACGTCGATATCGGAGTTGACCGCGTAAACCTCTTCCAGAAAACTCTTGATGATTTCGACGGGATTGCCCTTGGAAGGCAAATATTTAGAATAAAGCATTTCGCCGTCGGCATTGAGCACCACACCCTTAACTGTAGTAGATCCGGCGTCCATACCGATATAAGCTCTGCCCCTGTAACTTTTGAGGTCTTTTTGCCTGACATTCGCCTTGGCATGGCGCTTGGTGAAATTTTCATACTCACCTTTGCTGATAAACAGCGGCTGATTAAAGGCAAAGTTGCCCGAACCGCGATATTTTTTGACCGCATCAATCACCGTGTCAAAGTCAATTGGCTGTTCGGCGCAAAGAGCCGCGCCACAGGCGACATAATAAAGCGAATGGTCAGGACAAATCCCCTTTGTGCCGAGGGTACGATCAAAACAATTACGCAACTCACTCATAAAAGTCAGCGGACCGCCTAGATAAACAACCTGACCCTCGATTTCTCTGCCCTGCGCCAGTCCTGCAACGGTTTGGCTGACAACGGCATTAAAGATACTTTCGGCAATGTCGCTCTTGCGCGCGCCCTGATTCAGCAAAGGCTGAATATCGGTTTTGGCAAACACGCCGCAGCGGGATGCGATCGTATAGGTCTTTTCATACTGCCGGGCGAGACCGTCCATTTCCTCGAGCGGCACATCCAGCAGCGTCGCCATCTGATCAATAAACGCACCCGTACCGCCGGCACAGGTACCGTTCATCCGCACTTCGAGACCGTTGGTCAGGAACAAAATCTTTGCATCCTCGCCGCCGAGCTCAATCACCACATCCGTGCCGGGGATAAAGGTATTTGCCGCCACACGCGTGGCATAAACCTCCTGCACAAAGTCAATTCCGCAATCCTGTGCAACCCCCATACCGGCCGAACCCGAAAGCGCGACAAGCGCATGCTCGACTCCGTCAATTTCCCTGCGGACACGATTGAGTAATTCCGCGATCTTCTCGGTAATCTGAGAGTAATGGCGCTCGTATGTGTTGTAAATCAACTGATTGTTCTCATCGAGCACGACGCACTTAATGGTAGTCGAGCCGATATCAAGTCCTAATTTCAAAAGACCGCCTCCGATGGTTTCATCCGCTTTCGCGGCAGAATCACCTTAGAGCCTGTTTTAAGATGCTGCTATGAAATCCGCATCTGCCGAGCTGCGAAACAGACTCATGAATCCATTTGTATCCTCATTCCATTATCTTTCGAGACGTTTTTGCCGGTAATCTGCACACCTCGCACTTCCCTGTAACCCCGTCTCGACACAATTATCTATAATCACTTTATTATAATGCTTTTTCACGCATTTATAATTCTATTATAGAATTATATGTTTCAATTAATGATTATATCATTGTTCTCACGCTTATGCAAGCGGCAATTTTCGGAAAACATCTGCAAAAACTATCTTCTCCGCATGGACGGTATATTCGAAAAGGAGGTTTGACAACCTGTCGGACCTCCCGAAACACGGATAAATACTCATCTGCGTTCATTTTTTTGTCTTAAAATAACCGACGCATGAGCAGGCAGCTTAAGTGCAGAACCGCTCAAAGAGGCTTTTTTCTCACCTGTCGAGAGATCGGCAACCAGTTCGGGCTTCTTGAGCATATCGTCCGTAATCGTGATCTGTTTGACGTTTTCTCCGTCAAAGTTATGGAGCACCATAACCTGCTGTCCGTCATACTCCGTGACAAACGCACCGACCGACTCATCTCCCATATCAGGCGTCTGTGTAATAATACCACGCGCTATTTCAGGATTTTGCAACTTTGCCCGAATGATTTTGCGATAAAAATTCAACAGTGAGTTTTTATCGGCAAGCTGCTGCTTTACACCGCCGTATCGGGGCGGATCAAAGGTATCTCCCGCCCCCGGGACTTGAATCTTCTGCATGTTCTCGCTGTCAAAGACCATCGGCGTACGGAAATTCTCGTCACCCGACGACTCGGGTGACGTCATCCCGATTTCTTCTCCGTAATAGGTAAAAGAATTTCCCGGGAACAACATATAAACGGAAGCGGCAAACTTTTCAAAATCCTCCCCTTTACTTTCCAGAACATTGGCAATACGCAGCTGGTCGTGGTTGGAAAGAAACATAGCATTCATTGCGTCAGGATTTGCCTCGCGCATTTTCTTATCGTATTTACTGACCTTGGAAACAAGTGATTGACCGTTGCGCAGGGAAACAGACTCGACAACAGCGCCCGAAGCCATTGCAAACTTAAATGCAAACTGACTGTCGATACCGCTTTCGTACAACTCCTTGATATCCATGTCCCCCGACCACGTTTCGCCGACCAAATACACATCGGAATTAATTTCGCGGCAAGTCTTGACAAACCAACCAAGAAATTCCTTTCCGTCCGTTTCTTTATTCGAAAAGTATTTGCACGCGTCGAGACGGAAACCGTCCACGCCGCGATCCAGCCAGAATTGGACGATTTTGGTAAATTCCCCGCGCGTTTTTTCGGAACTAAGGTTCCATTCGGGCATATCGAGAGAGAAATTCGCCTCGCACGCGTAGTCGCCGATAGAAACCACCTGCGTACCGGAATGAAAGTAATCCTTCGGGTGGATTTCAAAATATGCAGCGTTGCCGTCCAGTTTTCCCTCTTCCACCTCTTTTACAGCCTGTGTAAACAGAGGATTTTGTGATGAGATATGGTTGAGTACCAGATCTATGATCAACTTAATGCCGCGCTTGTGACATTCCTCCACGAGGGTATCAAAGGTCTCGAGCGTACCAAAAGCCGGGTCGATGTCATAATAGCTTTCGACATCGTATTTGTGGTAAGATTTTGACGGCATGATCGGCGTCAACCAAATACCGTCTACGCCCAGATCCTCTCCTGCGTTTGGATCACCGTCATTGAGATAGTCGAGCTGTGAGATAATTCCCTGCAAATCGCCCGTACCGTCACCGTCAGAATCGCAGAATGACTGCGTAAATATTTCATAAAAATTGCGGAATTTATCCGTCGAGGCAAACGCCTTGCGACTTTCTGCCGTGTCTGCACAACCCGACAAACCCACTCCGCCGAACAGTACTGCACATAATATAGACGCTATTATTTTCTTCATGTGAAATCCCCCTTTGCGCTCCTGCGCTGCTGTCACATATACATGGAAAAAACAACGGGCAGCAGCCGTTGACTGCTGCCCGTAAGAGCAAAATATCCGAAATGTAAGAGATTAACCCTTAACGCCACCCGCAGTAACGCCTTCAACATAATAACGCTGCATAATGAGGAATAGCGTTGTAATCGGGATCGCAACGAGTACGGACCCCGCAAGGAACTGCTTGTAATAAGAGTTGATAAACTCTGCACTGACCATGGACTGCAAGCCAATCGCAACGGTGTAGAGTTCACGCTTATCACCCATGATGATCTTTGCCAAAATGAAGTCGCACCACGGACCGATAAATGAGGTCAGTACCGTGTAAACTACAATCGGCTTTGACATTGGCAGGATGATTCTCCAGAAAATCTGGTTTTTCGTTGCACCGTCTATAGTCGCCGCTTCGTCAAGCGCGCGCGGAATAGTATCGAAGAAACCTTTTGAAATCTGGAAACCAAGACCCGCACCGGAGCTGTAGCAGATAACCAGCGCTATAAGGTTTTGGTTGAGACCCATTGCCTTAAGCAAATAGTAGATCGCGATCATGGTCATGAATCCGGGAAACATGCCGAGGATCATGGCGACGTTCATCAATTTCTTTCTGGCGCCGAATCTCAAACGGCTAAAAGTATAGGAAACCGCCAGTACGGAAATGGTGGATATCATGCAGCTGAATATCGCTACCACCAACGTATTCAGAAACCATCTGGGAAAATTAATGGAAGATGAACCGCTTACATTGAATAACTCGATATAGTTATTCAATGTCCACTCGTGCGGAATTAAATAGGGAACCGTTGTCATTGACTCTTGACGGAAGGAGTGAAGCACCAAATAAACGAACGGAGATATCCAAATGATACCGAGAATGGCAAGAAGAATATAGATAAAGAAGTTCGCGATGCGTCTTCTGAATTTATAACTTTTAATCATGAGAACGCCTCCTCATCCTTCATCGACTTCGAATTGTTGTATACAATCAGGGAGATAGTCGCGCAGACAATGAATACCAAAATACCGATAGCCGCCGCGAGACCGTAATCCTGCGTATCCATGGACAACTTAAACAGCCATGTAACAAGGATATCGGTTCGACCTGCCTGATAATACTGCTCTGTGGAAGGACCTCCTCCTGTCAGCAGATAGATAACGTTGAAGTTATTGATATTGCCGACAAACGTTGTGATCAACTGCGGCGTTGTAACAAAAATCATGTACGGGAGCGTGATGGCCGTAAATGTCTTAACCGGTGACGCGCCGTCGATACGAGCGGACTCATACAAATCCTCCGGAATATTCATCAAAATACCGGACATAGAGAGGATGGTATAAGGGATACCGACCCAGATGTTAACGATAACAACTGTGGCACGAGCCATTAAAGTCGTGCTGTTCAGGAACTGAATCTCTATCGTTTCCGTACCGCCGAACATATGGCTGATCTGCGTCAAAAGCACGTTGATCGCGCCGTTAACCTGCAGCATCTGATTCATAAGAAGGAGGGATACAAACTGGGGAACCGCGATCGCAATAACAAAGAGCGTTCTCCAAAGTCCCTTGAATTTGATTCCCTTCTTATTGATCATCAGAGCGACAATCATGCCAAGGATATAGTTGGTAAAGGTAGCTAGTACAGCCCAGAGAAGTGTCCAGCCTGTCAGCTCAACAAACGTTTTTCCCTTCTTTGCACCTTCAACAAGGTTAAAAAGATCCTTAAAGTTTTCCATTCCCACCCACGTGAACAGCGTTCCGGGAGGCATGTGCTGTTTATCATAGTTGGTGAATGCAATCAAAATCATGAACAAAAGTGGGAGGATATTGAACACACAAATCATCAATACAGGGAAAGAAAGTAGCGTAATATGATATTTGCCGTCCAGAAACTCCTTAATATCCGTCCTTAAAGAGGTCGGTTTTTCGCCGTTCGCTTTCATCACCTGATGCTTATAGGCATCCTTGATATTCGCAATATAAATCGCAAACACCACAACGGTAACAACGATCGTCAATACGGAATACAGCAGTATCAGCATGGAGTTGTCACCTAATACCGGTTTGGGAATTCCGTTTACCTTTTGCATGCTGGTCTCAACGGTACCGAGTGTACCGAATTTAGAGATATAACCCCAGCCAAACATTGTAATATACAAAATATAGAGCACCTCTGTGAGAAAGAACAGAATGCCCTTATAGTACTTGCCCTTGTGCAGATCGCCCGCGCCAAAGATCAAATACGAAAGTTTTGTCGCCCAATCACCCTTTGCGAAGGTGACGCCATAGTTCTTGAAACCCTTTACGATACCGATGAAAAACTTTGCAATACCCTTGCCGATGGCCTTGAAGAAATTCCCCACCGCTCTCGGAACAGAGACAAGAACTCTCTTGAAGTTATAAGCAAACCTCTGAAAAGGATTGAGCATTTTATATTCAACATACGTCATATAAGCTCTCCTTTGATAAACTTGAAAATCTCTCTTAATTATTTGGGTACACCAAACTAATAATGTCTTATTACGTTTTCTCCCATAATAAAACATTATTCGTTTGGTGCATACAGAAAACGTAAAACACTACCGCTTCGGGGCACCTGTAACAGCACCCCGAAGCATGACAAATTTAGATATGAAAACCAACAGATCTTTATGGCGGACTTAGCCCTCGTCACGAATATTGGCGATTGTCTCCTGGAGCAGCTTTTTGAAATAATCTGCATCGCTGGGATCTGTCTTGTCTGCGATCAGCTTGTTGCCGAGGTTTGCCATCGGATCCCAGAAAGTGGTAGCGATATTAACCTGTACACAAGCATTTTCAGACTGTGCTTTGATAGCCTGCTGGATATCGCTCTTGGTAACAACATCCATCTGCTGAACATTCTTGTTGGAGGGACCCCAACCGAGCTCTTCCGCTCTCTGCTGCTGGCAGGTTTCGCCTGCGAGATAATACGCAAGGATCTGCGCAGACGCCGGGAACTTAGAAGCGGCGTTTACACCGATGTACTTGTAACCAAAGAGGGAAACCAGCTGCTTGTCTGTGCCGTCAACATTGATGGTGGGGAGTTTGGCTGCGCCGAAGTTGTCCTTCAAAGCGTCCTTATCAGCTGCGGTATTCCATGAACCGTCAATACCGGCGCCGAGAGTACCCGTTGAGAAACCGGAAGCAATCTGAGCAACATCCAGAGAGGTGTAGGTGCCCGAATAGTCATGCATGAGCTTGGAGAACGCCTGCAATGTCTTTACAGCCTCTTCCTCGTCATATTCCGTAAACTTCTGTGTTACGCCGTCTTTCTCAAGACCGTTGATCTTTACGCCGGCAGTGAAAGCATAGGTGCAGGAGTAGAAACCGTTACCGGAGTCGAAGATGAACTTCTTGCCGGCATCCTTACAAGCCGCAAGAATATCCTCCAGCTTGCCGGTCTTATCCTCGGAAACAACGCTCTTATCATAGACAAGATAGTAGCCGTTGTCGTTCGTCTGAGGATAAGCGTAAAGCGTACCGTCCAAAGTACCCGCCTCAACGGTGGTCTCTGCATTCATTTCGGTAACAGCTTTGGTAAACGCAACAGGAGCAATAACCTTTGCACCGACAAGCTTGTTGAGCTGGTCGGAAGCGAAACTGAATACGTCCGCAGCGGTAGACGCATCGTTGAGCATCTGTGTGCCCGCATCTCCTTCGCCGACTGCAACAACTTCAATATTCTCAAACTTCTTCTCGGGATACGCCTTCTTAAACTCCTCGATCTGTTTCTCGACAAGTCCGGTTGCCTTATGTGCACACCATACCTTCAGGGAGATGTTATCCTCTTCACCAAACATGGAAACATCTACGAGGTTAGCGTCTTTCACCTGTGCACCGCCGTCGTCAGCACTACTCTGTGTATCGGAGGCGCTGCTTCCGCTGCTGCCGCTGCTGCCACCGCTTCCGCCGCAGCCTGCAAAAACAGATGCAGTCATCATACCTGCCATTAAAACGGCAATAATTTTCTTCATTGGAATTTCCTTCTTTCATAGTATTTTCGATAAAGCAAATTGCACAAAAGGCACTCTGCTTCTCTAAATAAATAATATCAAAAAACGAAGCGAAATGCAACTGGTTTTGTGATTTTTGACTAACTCGTTAAAAACAGTTTGTTTTTTTGTTTAAATTAACAATAGATATTAAATATTTTTATTATTTAAACAAATTTAACAGGTTTGTTTTGTGCATTATTTCCCGTGATCATTGTGCAGCATGCTCAAACAAGCTTTGTCGAATTAAGAAAGCCCCTCCATTCGACGCCTTTTTTTAACAAAGAATAAGGACACGACAATTTTTCTGTATTTCTTTCTTCGTATAAAATGCCCAATTTGTCAAATATGATGTTTTTTTGTTCGTTTCCCCCGCAAGGTTGTAATTGATCCCGTTTGCTGTTATAATAATTGTGTCATCAAATCTATACGCAGGAAACACTGCCGCAAACACCAAAAGCAGCACTCGTTCCTGTCAGCAAGGAGAATTCATCATGAAACTGTACGATCTTTTGCAGGACATTTCATACACCGTTGTCCGCGGAGGAAATCCCGAGATCACTGACCTGATTTACGATTCGCGCAAGGTAACGGCGCAAACTGTTTTTGTTGCTCTCAAGGGCAGTGCCGCCGACGGTCACAAATTTGCACGCTCCGCTGTTGAAAAAGGGGCTGCTGCGCTGATCATCAGCGACGATCTGGACTTTGAACCATCCGCCGACACCGCGGTCATCAAAACCGCCGACACTCGTCTGGCGCTCGCGCTGATGAGCCGCACGTTCTTTGGATATCCCGAGCTCGAGCTACACACCGTCGCCGTCACGGGAACAAAAGGAAAAACCACCACCACCGCCATGATTGCCGCCATTCTGGATCAGGCAGGCATAAAAACCGGCACCATCGGCACACTCGGTATCGTTTGCGGCAACAGCGCACACAAAACCGACAACACCACGCCTGAATCCTATGAAATCCAAAAAGCCATGCGCATCATGGTGAACGAGGGCTGCGGCGCAATGATTATCGAAGCTTCGTCCATCGGGCTGAAATACAACCGTCTTGCGGGAATGGTTTTCGACGTTGCCGTCTTTACCAATTTTTCCCACGACCATATCGGCGGCGTAGAGCACAAGGATATGGAAGAATATCTCTACTGCAAAAGTTTGCTTTTCCGCCAGTGCCGTCACACGGCAGCCAACTGTGACGATCCGAATTGGCGCGCTGTCACCAAGGATTTTCCAAGCGATATTCTCACCTATGGTTTTTCCGAAAACGCACAGCTCCGTGCAAAAAACGACCGACTGCTTTCGGAAGGCGGATATATCGGCGTGCATTTCGACACAGAGGGACTCAAGCAGCTCTCTCCCAACGTCAGTGTCCCGGGAAAATTCAACGTTTACAACGCGCTTGCTGCCATCAGCGCGGTTTCCTTCTTTGATATCCCGGACAAAGCCATTCTCGACGGATTGAAAATCGCCCACGTCAAAGGCAGAGTCGAACCCGTAAAAGTGCCCGGAAACTACTCTCTGCTGATTGACTATGCGCACAATGCGCTCTCAATGAAAAATGTGCTGACCACCCTTCGCCAATATCATCCCCACAGACTGATTACCCTGTTCGGTGCAGGCGGCAACCGTCCGAAAGTGCGCCGCTTCGAAATGGGCGAAACCTCCGGCAGACTGAGCGATCTCAGCGTCATTACAGAGGATAACTCACGGTTTGAAGACGTCATGGACATCATCGCAGACATCGAGGTCGGTTTGCGCAAAACCAAAGGCCAATATGTTGTCGTGCCCAACCGCAAGGAAGCGATCCGCTACTGCATGCTCCACGCCGAGGACGGCGATATCATTGTACTCGCCGGAAAAGGTCATGAGGATTACCAGGAAATCAAGGGCATAAAACACCACATGGATGAGCGCGAACTGATCGCCGAGATCATCCGGGAAGAAAATTTAGAATAATCAAACTGAGGCTTCCGTCAACCGGAAGCCTTTATTACATAAACCTCATAATCATAGTAATCCGCCATACGGAACGCCGCTTCTATCCCTTCTGTAAGATAGAGACGGTTGTTTTCGTCGAGCAAAATAAACTCAAACCCTCCGTTCTTCCGCCAGTACTGCACCGCGCCGTCCAAACCCTTCACAAAGAGCGCCGTAGAAAGCGCATCGCTTTGAAATCCGCTGTCAGAAATCACGGTAACGGAAACTGTGCCGTTATCAACTGGATAACCAGTTTTAGGATCGATAATATGACAGTAACGCTTGCCGCCGCGCTCAAAATATCTCTCATAACTGCCCGAAGTCGCAACAATTTTATCACTCACGGCAACAGAAGCAAAATAAGAAGATTGGCTGTCAGGGTCACAGATCCCCACCCTCCACAGCTCACCCGAGGGCTTCTTCCCCACTGCCGCAACCGTACCGCCGAGATTGAGAATACCGGAAAAAACACCGTTATCAGCCATCACAGCAATCGCTCTGTCCGCAGCATACCCCTTCGCTACCGCTCCGAGGTCGAGCCGCGCATCCTGCCCCTCTATTTTCAAAAAATTTGTTTCCGTTCGTGCAAGCCGCGCGTTTTGTGCGGCAGACAAAAGCGTTTCGATCGTCTTGGGGGCGGGAATCGTGTAGTTCCTGTCGATAAATCCCCACGCTTCCACCAGCGGATACACAAAGATGTTGAGATCATTGTCGAGAGCACGACATGTCTCCTGTGTCTTTTCCAGCAGCTCGCAGGTGTCGGGATCAACCGGCGCCTCACCGTCACGATTGAGCCGATACACATCGCTGTGCTCATCCGTCGCCGAAAGCAATGCGTCAAGCCGCTCGATTTCCGCACGGACAACGGCAGCCGTACCCGCGCTGCCGTAAAGATTAATCTGCATAAAGGTGTCCATACTCTCAAAGGTCTCGTTTGCCTGTGCTGCAAAACCGCAGCCTGCAAGCATCAGAACACACATTAAACAAAGTATTTTTTTCATATATCAATCATTCGCACTGTTTACGACTTTTTCCATGCCGCCGGCGTAAAGAGCAGCAGCAACGGATACAACTCCAGTCTGCCTGCAAGCATATCGAATGCCAACACACATTTTGTGAACGGCGTGAGCATCGCATAGTTGCCGACGGGACCGACATCTCCAAGTCCCGGACCGGTGTTGTTAAGGGTAGCGGCAACCGCGGTAAAACTCGTCACAAAGCCCCTCCCCTCGATGGATACCAGAATAAAGCTGAAAACACAAACCGCCACATAAACTACCAGATATACCGAGGTACTGCGCATAATATTGTGATCGACACTCTTTCCGTCCATCTTAACCTTGCGCACGTTTCGCGGATGCACCAATAGATAAAATTCCTTCTTTGCCTCCTTGCCGAGCAGAACAATACGCGCAATCTTAAATCCGCCGCCCGTGCTGCCTGCCATCGCACCCACAAAGGTGATAAACACAATAATCGACTTTGACAGCATCGGCCAGTGATTGACGTCACCAATGCCAAAACCCGTGGTGGTAATAATCGACGAGGTGTAGAAAAAGGACTGATGAAACGCGTCATGAACCGTGGGATAGAGCGGCATGATGTTAATACCGATCACCACGGTGGACAGCACAATGATGCCGAGGTAGAACCACAACTCCTCCATATGCAGCGCCTGTCCGAACTTACGCGTTATCAACAAAATATAAACAGAAAAATTCACGCCGAACAGCATCATAAACACAGCGATAACCGTCTGAAGATAGTAGCTGTCATAGGCAGCGATATTCGCGTTGCGCACACCAAAACCACCCGTACCCGCCGTTGCGAAACTGGTATTAATCGCGTCAAAAAATCCCATACCACCACAAAGCAGCAAGATCAGCTCTATCAGCGTCAATCCAATATAGATGCCGTACAGCATCATGGCATAGTGCCGCATTTTCGGAACCGCCTTACCGACAATCGGTCCCGGGCTTTCCGCACGCATGAGATAAATGTTCTGCTGACCGCCAAGCTTTGGAATCAAAGCAAGCAAAAAGACGATAACACCCATACCGCCCAACCAGTTCATCAAACTGCGCCACATCAGCATGCCATGGCTGAGACGCTCCACCTCGGCCAAAATTGTTGCGCCCGTGGTAGTAAAACCGGATATGGTCTCAAACAGCGCGTCAATATAATGAGGAATCTCGCCGCTGAGAAAAAACGGCATCGCCCCGACCAAAGACAACACGATCCAGCTTAGCGCCGTAGCGCAAAAACCCGCCTTTTGGTAAAGCACCATGTTTTTCGGTTTCTTTATCTTGACAGCCAGAACCCCGAGCAACGCGCTGACCGCGCCCGTACCGAGAAAATACAGCGCCTCATGCTCGGCGTATATCAAAGAGGTAAGCGAACAAATCTGCATCGCCGCACCCTCCACAATCAACACCCAGCCGAGAATATACACAATCAATCGTTTATTCATACCGCACTCCTCAGTTGCCGTCGAGAATATCGTCCAGGTCTTTGAGCCCCTTATGCTTTGTAATAACAATAACGGTGTCGTCCGGCATAATGGTATCCGCGCCCGTCGGCAGAATAATCTTACCCTTACGGGAAATACAGATAACCTGTAAGTCATCCTTGAGTCTGAGTTGAGAAAGCGGAATATTTGTCACGGTAGAGCTGCTTCTGACGCGAAACTCCAGAGCTTCTACCGCATCCTCGTGGATCCGGTAAAGCGTTTCCACATTACTGCCGAGAGAATTCTGTACCGCGCGGATATAGCGCGCGATATACTCACCCGCAATCTTCTTCGGATTGATCACACACTCCAGATTGAGTTGATCGACAATCGTACCAAAATGTGCGTTATTAACTTTGGTAAATGTTTTGGCGCGCGACACGTTATGCACATACATCGAGATCAGGATATTTTCTTCATCGTAATCCATCAGCGCAACCACGCCGTCGGCATGCTCAATACCCTCACTTAACAACAAATCCTGATCCATGCAGTCGCCGTGTATAATAACGGCGTCGCGGAGCATTTCGGATAGCTCCGTGCAGCGTTCGGGATTGCGCTCGATGATTTTGACGCCGATTCCCGCCTTGAGCAAACGCTGAGCAAGATAGTACGAAATCTTGCCGCCGCCCAAAATGATGACGTGGCGGCTTTTGCCGATGTTGAGATTCGCCTTTTTGAAGAATTTTGCAGCAATCTCGGGCTTTGAGACAATCGACACCCGATCGCCCTTCCGAATGACAAAATCGCCGTTCGGAATATAGACCTCGCCGTCACGTTCCACTGTACAGACGCGGATTTTTCCCTTAAGTATTTCAATTTGGCTGATAGCCCGGTTGACAAGCAAACTCCTGTCCGATATCTGCACCTTAATCAGCTCAACCTGTCCCTTTGAAAAACTGTCGATTTCCAGCGCGCCCGAAAAACGCAGCAAACGGCTGATCTCACCCGCCGCCGTCATCTCGGGATTAATAAACATGGACAAGCCGAGAATATCCTTTACACGAAACAGATCGTTGGAATATTCGGGATTGCGAACACGCGCAATCGTATTTTTGCATCCGCAGGCACGCGCCATCAGACAGGCATAAAGATTCACCTCGTCCCTAGCTGTCGCAGCAATCACCAAATCCGCGTCCCCGGCATCCGCCTCTTTCAGCGTTTGATACGTTGCTCCATTACCCTCGATACCCATTGCATCAATGGAATCGGAAAGGCGTTTTACGGCGGTACCGTTGATATCAACCACCACCAACTCATGTCCTTCCGCAATCAGCTCTGTGGCAATCGAGGTACCAACCTTACCGCAGCCTACAATCACTATTTTCATTTTCGTCACACCCAAAAACAGACATACGGGAGATAAAAACATCTCCCGCAGAGCTTTATTAAATGTATAAAGAAATCATACACCTTTTTCGTATAAAAATCAAGCCGATTTGTCATTTTTTATTGCAAATCCCCTGCCGTTTATGGTAGAATAAATAAAAAAACACAGGAGGGCTCTTATGCTGTTCATAGAATATCCAACATGCAGCACCTGCCGCAAAGCCAAAAAGTGGCTGGATGACCGCGGCGCGGCATATGAAGACAGACACATCGTCAGCGATAATCCGCGCGCGGAAGAACTGCGCGTCTGGCAGAAAAAAAGTAACCAGCCGCTGAAAAATTTTTTTAATACAAGCGGTATGCGCTACCGGCAGCTCAACCTCAAAACCAAACTGCCGCAGATGAGCGAGGCTGAGCAGCTGGAGCTGCTTGCAAGCGACGGCATGCTTGTCAAGCGCCCTCTGCTGATTCTGGAGGATACGGTTCTCGTCGGATTTCGGGAACAAGCATGGGAGGAAGCGCTGTCATGAAACGAGAAAGCTATATCACATGGGATGAATACTTTATGGGCGTTGCGCTACTTGCTGCCAAGCGCAGCAAAGATCCGAACACGCAGGTCGGCGCATGCATCGTCGACGCAAACAACATCATTTTGTCAACAGGCTACAACGGCTTTCCTTATGGCTGCTCCGATGACCTTTATCCGTGGGAACGCGAGGGAAACGACACCAAATACAACTATGTCGTTCACGCGGAACTAAACGCAATTCTCAATGCCCGCGGCAAAAACCTCAACGGCGCGCGGCTTTATGTTGACCTTTTTCCATGCAATGAGTGCGCCAAGGCGATTATCCAGTCAGGCATTGCCGAAGTGGTCTACCTCTATAATAAGTATGCGGATACACCCACCACACGCGCCTCCGCAAGAATGCTTCAATCCGCAGGTGTAAAGTTTCGCCGATTCGAGCCTGCAACAGAGAAAATCGTCCTCAACTTCGGAACGAACACATAAAGGAAAAAATGGAGTGCCAGTTTCGTTTTGCACTCGAAGCGAACAAAAAAAAACGCATCATGTGCCATTCTCATGATCATCAGCAAAAGAGGCTGTCGCAAATCGAAAGATTTGACGGCAGCCTCTTTGGTTTAGTCATCATTTTTTATGCCGGGTATTTTAACTTACCAGCGTGTATGAAGCTGAGATTTGGTGTTGGTTCTTTGGGCACGGTTTTTTCTGGTCGTTTTTCTGAGGAAAACCAGCGATACCGCACTGACAACGATAATGGTGAGTACCAGCCAAATCCAGATGTTCGCCGCTTTCTTAACCTGCGCGGACTCCGCGTCGGGTACAACGGAAGCCGCATTCTGAAGTGCCTTGTCGGCAGCCTTGTTGGTCTTGTCAACCGTGCCGGAAACAGTGGAAGCGGCACCGGAACCTGTCGTATTTGTTCCCGTTCCTGCGCTTTGGTTGGTCATAGCAACCGCAGAATCAGCGGTTGCGGGAGCATACACAATATCCTCTGTCTCCTCATCGGGAGCAGTGGTTACCTCTTCCTCAAACAAAGCAAGAAAGGAAGGATTGTAAACCACGTCGTCACTGTTGAGCGCAGCCAGTGTCGCTTCGTCCATCTCTCCGGTCACATCCAAATTATTGCAAAGCTGGAATGCTTTGATTGCATCAACCGTGTAATCGCCGAAGTAACCTGTGGGCTCAATGCCAAAGTAACCGAACTCAGCAAGCTTTGCCTGCATCTCATAAACAGCGTCGCTGAAATCTCCCTGAACCGGAACCGGGGCTGTTGTTTCTTCCTCGAACGCTACGTCGGTTGTCTGATCCTCGGCAGCCTCAACAGTTCCTTCTTCGTCTGCCGCTTCCGTCTCGTCAACCTTTTCCTCGGTCTCCTCCGAAGCTTTTGCAGTATCTTCTTCAACAGTTTCTTCGGGCTCTTCCTTTGCTTTTGCGTAGGGAGCGTCATCGGAATAGAGTATCTCTCTGTCCGTACCGGAAATACCGTCGACCATTACGCCGGCAGCTTCCTGGAAGGCTCTGTATGCCTGCTCGGTAGCTTTGCCAAAGATGCCGTCGACGGCACCGTCATAAAAACCAAGCTCCGCAAGACGTTCCTGAATCTTCTCTACTTCCTTACCCTGAGAACCTCTCCTGTAGAAAGAGGAAGATGAATCAGACGAAGGTTTCTTCTTTTTTGAAGAAGAATCATCATCCGAAGAAATATCGGAAGGCGTTGTGCCTGAATGACCCTTGGAATCGAAATAATAAGTAGTGCCGTCAATGGTTCTTGAGGTGTTGACGATATACTCGCCGTCCTCATAATAATAATAGTTACCGTTGAACTCCTCCCATCCGTTTTCGGGATAGGAAACAGCTGTCAGCTTAAACCAGCAATCCCAATTATTCCAGCCTCCGATTTCCTGATAGCATACGCCGTAATCGGAACCGCGCGCATCAACCTCCATACCATCCTCGATATAGACGCCGACGTGACCAGGTCTGGAAAGTCCGAGACCATGTACGCGGGGCACACCGCTGCTGACATAACCCCAGTCTCTGCCGTTCTCCTGCGCGTCGGACAGCATACTCATTCTGTTGCCGCCGCAGTAGGACCAAATCAATCCCGAACAGTCGACTGCTCCGGGTTCCGTACCGCCCCAAACATAACTCCAACCTTGGTTATAAGCGTTGAGACAGTATTCTGCAAGACCTGCACCCGTACCGGAAGCGCTGGCGTTCAGACCGCTGAACACACATACACTCGACACGGTCAGTGTACTCAATATCACAGCGGTAAGTTTTTTTATCCTGTGCATCGTTATTACCTCCAATGTCCGACAAGCACCTATATTTTTCCGGCTGAAACACTTCCCAATTCGATGACGAAATGTAACGGCTTAGGCAGCGCTTGTTAACAAATTTGTAATAATTATATCATCTCTGTTTCAAAAAATCAACCCCTAACACTTATTTTTTTGAATTCGCAACAATCTTCCGGCATTTTTACTAATTTTGCACAGATTTCAGTTGTGTTATCCGGCATTTTCTAAGGGCAGCGATGTCAAAACTGTAAACTCTTTTGATTCCGTTTGTTTGCTCACTTTTCTTTCGCTCCATCCAAATGCACAAAAATCTTTTCACACACTTTCTCCAGACACTTTACTTTGTGGTACTGTTATGGTACTATATAATTTAGTATGGAGATTTTATAACAAATGCAGAACAAAATCTCCCGATACATCAAGAAATGTAAATAAGCAAAACATGCTCTTAATAGATTGACAAAACTTTAACAATCGTGTTACAATATGTTAGTCTCAGAGCTCAATGACACACAGAAAGGATTTTACAACATGAAGAAATTAATTTGCACCATTCTCGCTTGCACCATCGGAGCTGTATCACTCGCCGCGCTCAACGGCTGCGGCTGCAACGACGGCAAGTCCGCTGCCGGCAACCAGGAAAGTAAGCAGGGATATGAGGTTGTCGCCACACAACCGGATCTCCAGAATGAGAGCTTCGGTTTCTATATCCTAAATGAAAAGGAACTGATGCTCACCAAATACTTCGGCTCGGAAACCAATATCACTGTTCCCGACACCTATCAGAAGTACACGGTCACCACCATCGGCCACAGCGTATTTAATAACGACGGCATCAAAAGCATTACAGTTCCCGAGTCCATTACGGATATTCAGGACTACGCTTTCGCAAGCAACAAGGGACTGACTTCAGTCAAACTGCCCTCTAAGCTCACGCACCTCGGCACGAATGTGTTCTTCTACTGTTCCTCGCTGGAAACCATCGAGCTACCTGCCTCTTTGGAAAAAATCGACGCCTTTGCTTTCTGCGCATCGGGTCTGAAAACGATCGTCATTCCAGAGAGTAATACGCTGACCGAGCTTCCCGAGTACATGTTCCATCAGTGCCCCGGCCTCAAAGAGGTTACCATTCCCGAGACGATTACTAAAATTGCAGAAAATTGCTTTAATGAATGTCCCTCCGATCTCACGCTGAAGGTTGTTGAAGGCTCTTACGCAGAAGATTTCGCCAAGGAACAAAAACTAAACTACGAAACGCTTTGATTCGTACTGATAAAACCCATAAGTAAACGAGGTAGATAATATGAACACAAAAGAGTATCCCATTGTAGAAAGCACAGAATCCTTTGCGGCGGCTCTTGAGCGAGTACGCGAGGCGCAGCAGACGTTCTCTCTCTACACGCAGGAACAGATTGACACGATTTTTCGCGCAGCGGCAACTGCTGCCAACCGCGCCCGCATCCCTCTTGCCAAAATGGCAGTCGAGGAAACGGGTATGGGCGTCGCCGAGGACAAAGTGATCAAGAACCACTT
Organism: Ruminococcus sp.; assembly: GCA_017433905.1. GTDB lineage: Bacteria > Bacillota > Clostridia > Oscillospirales > Acutalibacteraceae > Ruminococcoides. Next base: position 129,759 of record JAFRGI010000026.1, read on the forward strand.
TGCTTCCGAGTATATTTACAACGCCTACAGAAATACAAAAACCTGCGGTGTCATTGAAGAGGACAAAACGGCAGGCATCAAAAAGATCGCAGAGCCGATCGGCGTAATCGGCGCGGTCATTCCGACGACAAACCCCACCTCTACCGCAATCTTCAAGGCGCTGCTGTGCCTGAAAACCCGCAACGGCATCATCATCAGCCCCCATCCCCGCGCCAAAAAGAGCACTATCGCTGCAGCGAAAATCGTTTTGGACGCTGCGGTTGCAGCAGGCGCACCTGAGGGAATCATCAGTTGGATCGACGTGCCGTCTCTGGAGCTGACCAATCTGCTCATGCAGGAAAGCGACTGCATTCTCGCAACAGGCGGTCCGGGTATGGTCAAGGCTGCTTATTCATCAGGCAAACCAGCTCTGGGTGTCGGCGCGGGCAATACACCTGCCATTATCGACGAAAGCGCAGATATTTTGCTCGCGGTCAATTCTATTATTCACTCCAAGACCTTTGACAACGGCATGATTTGCGCTTCCGAACAAAGCGTGATCGCGCTCGCATCCATCTATGACAAAGTTAAGGCGGAATTTGCAGCGCGCGGCTGCTACTTCCTCAGCGAAGAGGAATGCGAGAAGGTGCGCAAAACTATTATCATAAACGGAGCACTCAACGCCCGTATCGTCGGTCAAAAACCTGTCACCATCGCCAAGCTCGCAGGTATTGATGTGCCCGAAGAAACCAAGATTTTAATCGGTGAAGTCGAGAGCGTAGATATCAGCGAGGAATTTGCTCACGAAAAACTCAGCCCCGTGCTGGCGATGTACAAAGCGAAAAGCTTTGACGATGCGATCGCCAAGGCGGAGCAGCTGATTGCCGACGGCGGTTACGGTCACACATCTTCGCTCTACGTGGACGCAGTCAACTGCACGGACAAAATCGACGTTTTCGCCGCCCGCATGAAAACCTGCCGCATCCTCGTCAATACCCCGTCCTCGCACGGCGGCATCGGCGACTTGTACAACTTCAGTCTCACGCCCTCTCTAACCCTCGGCTGCGGCTCCTGGGGAGGCAACTCCGTTTCCGAGAATGTCGGCGTGAAACACCTGCTCAATATCAAAACCGTTGCCGAGAGGAGAGAAAACATGCTTTGGTTCAGAGCACCCGAGAAGGTCTATATCAAGAAGGGATGTACGCCCGTCGCTTTGCAGGAGCTCAAAGACGTAATGGGCAAAAAACGCGCTTTCCTCGTCACGGACTCCTTCCTTTACAAAAACGGCTATACCAAACCGATCACCGATAAACTCAACGAAATGGGCATTGCATACACTACCTTTGCCGACGTCGAGCCCGATCCGTCACTGCTCTCTGCCCAAAAGGGTGCAGAGTCCATGCGTAGCTTTGAGCCTGACGTCATTATTGCGCTCGGCGGCGGCTCCGCCATGGACGCAGCAAAAATCATGTGGGTACTCTATGAACATCCCGATGTAGATTTCCAGGATATGGCAATGCGTTTTGTCGACATCCGCAAGCGCGTCTACACCTTCCCAAAAATGGGTGAAAAAGCATTCTTTATCGCGATCCCCACTTCCTCCGGTACCGGCTCCGAGGTTACCCCCTTCGCGGTCATCACCGATCAGGAAACAGGCATTAAGTATCCGCTTGCAGACTACGAACTGATGCCGAACATGGCAATCGTCGACGCAGATTTCATGATGTCGGGTCCCAAGGGTCTGACTGCCGCTTCGGGTATTGATGCGGTTTCGCATGCTCTCGAGGCGTACGCCTCCGTAATGGCAACCGACTTCACAGACGGTCTGGCACTTAAGGCACTCAAGGTCATCTTTGAGTATCTGCCCGCCTGCTATGACAACGGCACGAACGAGCCGGTTGCACGCGAAAAGGTCGCGCACGCCGCAACCATGGCAGGAATGGCGTTTGCCAACGCCTTTCTCGGCGTCTGCCATTCCATGGCGCACAAGCTGGGTGCATTCCATCATATCGCGCACGGCGTCGCCAACGCCCTCATGCTTGAACAGGTGATCCGTTTCAATTCCTCGGAGGTTCCTGCCAAGATGGGTACCTTCCCCCAGTATGATCATCCTCACACCCTTGCTCGTTACGCAGAGATCGCGCGCTTCCTCGGCTTCTGCGGCAAAGACGATGCAGAATGCGTAGAAAAGCTGATTGACGGTATCAACGCACTCAAAGCACGCGTCGGTATTAAGGCGACGATTGCCGACTACGGTGTGAGCGAAGAGGACTTCCTCCGAGATCTCGACGAAATGACCGAGCAGGCATTCGACGATCAGTGCACAGGCGCAAATCCGCGTTATCCGCTGATGAAAGAAATCCGCCAGATGTATCTCAACGCTTACTACGGCAACAACAAAGACGCGGTCTAACGCGCGGAAAGGAACTTCATCATGAAATTTGAAAATGTTCTTGCGGAAAGAAAAAATAAAGTCATCTACCGCGACGGCAATCTTGCTGTCAAGGTCTTTGATGAAACCTTCCCCAAATCCGATATCCTCAATGAAGCGCTCAATCAGGCGCGTGTTGAGGAAACGGGACTGAATATCCCCAAAATCGAAGAGGTCACTAAGATCGACGGCAAGTGGGCGATCATCTCCGACTATATCGAGGGAAAAACCCTTCAGCAGCTGATGGACGAAAACCCCGATAAAACAGATGAATACCTTGATCTGTTTGTCAATGTACAGATGGAGATTCTCAGCAAAAAAAGTCCGTTGCTTAAGAGACTGCAGGACAAAATGCAGAGTAAAATCAGCAGCAGCCCTCTTGACGCAACCACACGCTATGAACTGCACACACGCCTCTCATCCATGAAGCGGCACGACAAGATTTGCCACGGTGACTTCAATCCGTCCAATGTGATCATCACTTCCGACGGCACACCCTATATTCTCGACTGGTCGCATGCGACTCAGGGCAACGGTGCAGCGGATGCAGCGCGTACCTATTTGATTTTCTGTCTGAAAGGACAGACCGATCTCGCAGAAAAGTATCTGACACTTTTCTGCGAAAAGACGGACACTGCGCGGCAGTATGTCAATGCATGGATGCCGATTGTTGCAGCGTCTCAATCCGCCAAGGGCAATCCCGAGGAACAGGAATTTCTCCTCAATTGGGCAAACGTCTGCGACTGGCAGTAACAACCAATCCCCTGACTTTTTCATCAACAAAACGGAGGTGCATTTTTTGCACCTCCGTTTTTATTCAATCATTCGTGGAGTCTCCCGGCTCAAATCCGAGCATTACATAAGCCGTAACAGGTGACAGGGGCGGCAAAACCCGGATCCCCAGCGCATCATATTCCCTCTTGCTTTCGTAGGCAAATCCTTCCTCGGAACCGGTCAGATAAACCGGAATATTTCTCGCCCGCGCTTCCTCGCAAAACAGGCGAAAATCTCTGCGTGACGTCGGCAGCGTACCCGAATGGTAACCCTCAAGCAAGACAACGCGCGTATGAACCAAGGCAGGAAAAAGCATAGCGGGATACACGCGCAGCCAAAGCACGCCGCCGCGGTACACACAACTGGAAAAATCACAAAAATCATCTTCTGAATAGGAAGGATTCCATCGGATCCTGCCGTCAGCTATCTCTGCGAAAAACTGCCCGTTCAAGCTGTCAACACGGTCGGAAAACGGAGCGTGCGGCAAAAGCTTTGCCGCACGATGAACTTTTACGTTTTCACCCCGGTTTTTGTAGGCTGCAAACACTCCCCTGCCTCGCTGCGCACGGATAAAATCCACGGCGCCGCGGAAATTGTCCAAGCCGTTAGAGCGGTTGTCGGAGAGCGGATATGCCGCCGAAACCAGCACGACAGGCGTTTCGCACAACCCGCATTTCAAGCCGAGATACACCGCCGTGTACGGCAAGGTATCCGTGCCGTGCACAACGATCACGCCGTCATAACCACGCGCGTTTTTCACGCATTCATATAACCGTTCCCAGTGCTCCGCGCCGAGATTTTCACTGAGGATAAAATACGGTGTCGCCGTATCAAATTCCACACTGCTGTCAACAGCGCTATACTGCTCCAACAGCGCAAAAGAATTGGATCTGTCCGGAGACATCTCCCCGTTTATTGTCGAACAGGCAATGGTGCCGCCCGTAAAAAATACGCGTAATCTCATTTTTGGCCGATATCATTCATAACCATACCCGTCGTCATTTTCGGGTAGAAATAGGTGGATTTTTGCGGCATTTTCTCTCCTGCCGCCGCCACATCACGAATCTCTGTCACGCGGGTAGGATTAAGGATAAAAGAGCACTGAAATTCGCCCTGATCAACGCTCATAACCGCTTCCTCAAAAAACTTGGTATAGGTCAAGTTGATCTGCGCAGCCATGTTCTCCTTGTCAATGCCGAGAATTTTTTCCAGAATCAGCGCATGCAACACGCTGACGTCCAACTGCTGCGACGCGGCGCTGAGTTCGGGCAGCTCCTGCTCCATCACAGCGATATTCCGGAGACGAAGAAGATACCACTCGCCTTTGCCGCAATAGAATCCAAACGATTTGTTGCCCTTTTTGTATTCCTTTAACAACAGCTCATTCATATGAGCGACGCTGTCAAACGCCTCGATCTCAAAATATTCTTTACAGCCGTCGAGAATTTTAACCCTGTCAAACTTTGGCAAATCGCGCACCAGACGGTGAGTCGGAAAAACAACCAGCCCCGGGTGTTCCATATCCATCAAAAACATCATCTGATAATCCTGCGCGTCGCCCTTTTGTGCCAGTCCATTCTCCCGGCAGTAGTTGCGGTAGTTCAGGGCTGTTTCATAGCGGTGGTGTCCGTCTGCAATATAGAGCTTTCTTTCCGAAAAATCCGCGGTTAGCTTGGCGATCGCCTGCTCGTTGGTGATGATCCAAAGCTTGTGATGCACGTTGTCCTCGTCGGTAAACTTTGCATCGGGCGCACGCCGGGAAAGCGCATCGATCGTGCTGAGCGTGGTGTGTTCCTCATCCATATAAAGCGCATAAATCTGACTGAAATTACAGTTAGTCGCTTTCATCAAACAGAAGCGATCCGCTTTCGCCTTGGAAAGCGTAAATTCGTGCGGCAAAATTACGCCTTTGGAAAACTCCTCTACCTTTACGCGCGCAATAATTCCCTTGATACTGCGGCGAGTATTATACGCGTTAAACTCCTCTTCGTAAATATAGATCGCAGGCTTTTCCTCGTGAATGAGAATCCCCTGTTCTCTCCAGCTGTCCAACACTTCTGCCGCGTTTTTATAAACATCGTCACCATCCTTGGGAAGTTCCAGGCGGATAACATTGTATTTATTGCGCGCCAGATAGCGTTTCCTTTCTTTCTCACTGATAATGTCATAAGGCGGACAGCATAGCTCCTCAAGCTCTCCTGCACGTTCGGTATTGTATCGCATCCCCCGAAACGCCTGAATGTTAGCCATAATCATTCCCCTTTTCCTGATGCTTTGTCTTTTATTATATCATATTTCATGCTTTCAGGCAAGTTACACGTCGGAATAGTTGTGTTTCTTTAAAATTTTGTTCCGTGCAAGTTTTTCATTGACACAAGCCGTATTATTTGATATAATTATATCTGCAATACGCACCAATAGCTCAGTTGGTTAGAGCTACCGGCTCATAACCGGTTGGTCCGGGGTTCGAGTCCCTGTTGGTGCACCATCTGAACTTCCTGTTGAAATCTGAACCCTTGAGGTTTCGGACATCAACAGGAAGTTTTATTTTTGTCAGATTTTATGAGGCTTTTCTGACAGCTCTTATAAAATATTTATTTGGACTGAAAAACCAAAATCGCATAAAAACGAAATCGAAAAATGTAAAATGAATGAATCCGAACCCTTGAGTGTCCGAATTCTACTCGTCGTTTTCTGCTTGTTTACTGAAATATTCCGCTTCCTTCTGAGACGGAGTCTTGTATTTGTTCTTTGAATGAGGACGCTCCTCGTTATAAAATTGAATGTAGTTCTGTACCCCGTTTCTGAATTCTCTTTCTGAACGGTATTTTGCGCGGTAAAGCTCTTCGCGCTTCATGTTCGCAAAGAAGTTCTCTGTTACGGAATTATCGTATGCGGCTAAGAGATTTTTTATCCTTATAGGTGTTTGCTGTTATTAATGATTTCCGTACAAATTGAAAAAGCTATTGACTTGTTCCTTCATCAATGGTACAATAATATAGAAATTGAATATTGGGAATGATGTTCTCCCACGGACGGTTCAGACTAAGCCTACGAAACCGCTTATTCAAGCTGATGACTTCTGCGTTCTTACGCAATAGTTGTCGGCTTTTTGTTTTTTATATGGAGGTTATATGTATGCTGTTGTCACTTGCGATCATTTTTCTTGTCGGGCTGTCTGCCGCTGCTGTTTTTGAGAAAATAGGCTTGCCACGCATCATCGGTATGCTCGGAGTTGGAATAGCGGTCAGTCCCTATGTACTTGATCTGCTCGATCCGTCTGTTCTCGGAATCTCATCGGAGCTTCGGCAGATTGCCCTCATCATCATACTTGTGAAGGCAGGATTGTCTTTGAACCTTTCCGATTTAAAAAAGGTCGGAAGACCTGCGGTGATGATGTCATTCGTTCCTGCCTGCTGTGAGATCGTCGGATATGTGCTGTTCGCTCCTCTTCTGCTCGGAGTGAATCATATCGAAGCTGCCGTCATGGGAGCGGTGTTGAGTGCTGTATCGCCTGCGGTGGTAGTGCCCCGAATGGTGAAACTCATTGAAGATAAGGTCGGCACTGACAAGGGAATACCGCAGATGATACTTGCAGGAGCTTCCTGCGATGACATTTTCGTTATCGTGCTGTTCTCTACATTCGTGACTATGGCGCAGGGCGGCTCGGTAAAAGCGACTGATTTCCTGAATATCCCCACATCCATAATTCTTGGCGTCCTGCTCGGTGCGTCAGTTGGATTAGCGGTATTCTTTCTTTTTGAAAAGGCATATCAATATAACTATAAAATCAGGAACAGCACAAAGGTCATTATTCTGCTCGGCACATCTTTTCTGCTAATGGGCATTGAAACACTTGTGAAGCCTTATGTTGCCATGTCAGGGCTTCTTGCCGTAGTCGCTATGGCATGCATTGTGAAAATGAAAGCTGATAAATGCGTTTCCGCTCAGATGTCGAAAAAGTTTGGCAAGCTGTGGATCGGTGCCGAAGTCATGCTGTTCGTGCTGGTCGGTGCCGCTGTTGATATTCGCTATACGCTGACAGCAGGCGGAATGGCAGTGCTGATGATATTCATCGCTCTTGCATTTCGTACTGTCGGCGTATGTCTGTGTATGCTCGGCACAGAGCTTACCACAAAAGAAAGGCTGTTCTGCGTGATCGCATATCTTCCGAAAGCGACTGTTCAGGCAGCTATCGGCTCTGTTCCGCTGTCGCTCGGTCTACCCTGCGGAAAGATCATACTATCGGTTGCGGTGCTTGCGATACTGATAACAGCTCCGCTTGGAGCAATCGGGATAGATAGAACACATAAAAAGTTGATAGGTGGTGAAAATTAATGAAGGAGCTTGTATTTGGCGAACTTATAGTATTGAAAGGACAGCACTGCCTGC
>JAFRGI010000027.1 GCA_017433905.1 Ruminococcus sp.
AACACCCTTTCTTCAACTCCTTAGGTTTTTGTCCACCCTAAAGAGTAACTGATTTCTCAGGTGCTGACAATGGCTTTTCTTATGAGCCTCGCCTATGCACTTTTCGGGGCCCTTTTATGCACTTTTATTTTAACGAAAACATTTATTGGAATGGTATGTTTGGCAATTCTATTTTTGCCTATCTATTTTTTACTTAGAAAAAGAATACCACTATCACGACAAATAGTGTTCTTTCTTTTGGTTGTCTGCATTTTGGTTATTATTTCTGCAACCTTTTTAGAATGGATTATTGTTTGTCTGTTAGATGGTAAAGAGATATTTGCTTCTGAACGCTCTTTGAACCTTATACCATTTAATTTCATTACTGAAACTTGGCTTATGTCAGCACGGAAGCACATCACACAAGCAATAGCGAACATCCTAATGTTTTTGCCGCTGGGCTTTATTTTCCCTATTGCGTTTACGAAGATGCGAAAATTTTGGTCAACGACAATATGTATGATGTTATTTTCTTTTTTAATTGAGTTAATTCAATACTTTGTCGGCAGGTCTGCGGATATTGATGATCTTATGCTTAACACATTGGGCGGAATACTCGGTTATGGTGTTTTCTATGTTTTTTCAATACTATTTAAGGACAAAAAATTTTGAAAAAAATAAGCGGTGCAGCTTCGTAGGAAAATTGTAAGAATTTCCGTAGAAAAATAGTGGAATACCTTATGAGTAAACAAATAAACGACACTCTTGTTATTGGTACAATTATAGTACCGAAACAAGAGTGTTTTTGTTTTGGGGAGAAAAGCAAACGAAGGAGCGATTTTTATGTCAAGAAAAAGATTAACGCAGGTCTTTCCTTTTCTGCTTCCTCTCCGTAAATGGCAAAGAAAAAAATTGTTTTATTTGAAAATGCAATTAGACGGACACAGGTACGCAAAAAAGACATCTGACAAATTGTTACCTAATGTGGTATTTGAAACCTCATCGCTTATGTTGAATGAGAACAGCGGCTTTGATATGAAATACCAAATCAATAAGGTACACAATCTTAAACTTGCCGCCAAAACAATCAATGAGGTGGTTATTGAGCCAAATGAAACATTTTCTTTCTGGCAGCTTGTACGGTGGGCAGACCACCACGAGAAATATAAGGACGGATTAAACCTTGTTGACGGAAAGATTGTTGGCTCTTACGGTGGAGGTTTGTGTCAATTAAGCAATATGTTATTTTGGCTGTTCTTGCACACTCCGCTAACGATTGTTGAGCGACACGGACACGCTGTAGAGTCGTTCCCATCCACAACAGAAGATTTACCCTGCGGAACTGATGCTACGATTAACGAAGGTTGGTTAGACCTAAAACTCCGTAACGACACGGACAATACTTTCCAGATTGAGATTAACTTTGATGACAGCTTTATGTATGGTCGAATTTTGTCGCAATGCTCCGTAAATATTGATTATACGGTTTTTAATTCGTCTGTTTCCTATGTCAAGCGAGAGGAAAAAGTATATCAAATAGCTTCTGTTTGTCGTGCAGAAAAAGACAAAATGACTGGTAGGCAGACGGAAAAAGAATTGTATGTCAATCAATGCGAAATAGCCTATAAGCTACCCGATGATATAAAAATTGAAGAAAGAGGTGTGTAAAATGCAAAAGAAAAAAATAGCAGTTATTTTTGGAGGCAATTCAACAGAGTACGAGGTGTCATTACAATCGGCATCCGCTGTTTTTGAAAATATCAATACAAATAAATTCGATATAATTCCAATCGGAATTACAAGAAACGGCGAATGGTATCACTATACAGGAGAAAAGGAGAAAATCCTAAACAATACTTGGTTTGAAGATAACAAAAATCTATGCCCTGTTGTCGTTTCACAAAATCGTTCGGTTAAAGGCTTTTTAGAAATTGCTTCAGACAAATACCGTGTTATAAAGGTTGATTTGGTATTCCCCGTATTGCACGGCAAAAACGGCGAAGATGGTACTTTGCAGGGCATATTTGAATTGGCAGGAATACCTGTTGTTGGCTGCGATACTCTCTCATCAGCTCTTTGTATGGATAAGGACAGGGCACATAAGCTCGTTAGCCTTGCAGGTATATCTGTTCCTAAATCGGTAACATTCAAACGCTTTAACAAAGAAGCAGCGATGAAAGAGATTGAAGAGAATTTAGCTTATCCGCTGTTTATTAAACCTGTTCGTGCAGGCTCTTCCTTTGGAATAACAAAAGTAATGGAAAAGCAAGAGCTTGGTGCTGCCATAGAGTTGGCATTTGAACACGATACAGAAGTCATCGTTGAAGAAACAATAAACGGCTTTGAAGTCGGTTGTGCTGTACTTGGCATAGATGAGCTGATTGTTGGCAAAGTTGATGAAATCGAACTGTCAAGCGGCTTTTTTGATTATACAGAGAAATATACACTTAAATCTTCAAAGATATATATGCCTGCAAGGATTGATGCCGAAGCAGAAAAACGGATACAAGAAGCGGCTGTAACCATATATAAAGCACTGGGCTGTTCGGGTTTTTCCAGAGTGGATATGTTTTATACACCGTCTGGCGAAATTGTATTTAATGAGGTAAACACAATCCCAGGCTTTACCTCGCACAGTCGCTATCCAAATATGATGAAAGGCATTGGTCTATCGTTCGCTCAAATGTTGGATAAGCTGATAGGACTGTATGTGGAATGATGAAAACGATTGAGCTTGAAAAGGAAGAAATTTATTGTGGAAATTTGCTGCTCGTCAACAAAAATTATCCGCTGCGAGATAACAATGTAAAGGGTTTAGTTCCTGCTGATGTACGCTTTCCAAATATTCTTATGAAGCGTGATGCGGCAAATGTTTTGCAGCTTATTTTTGAAAAAATCTCGGCAGGTAACTCAATCGTTCCAGTAAGCGGTTATCGCTCATTAGAAGAACAGACAGCCATATATGACGGCTCTCTCAAAAATAATGGAGAGAATTTTACAAGAAAATATGTTGCTCTGCCCAATCATAGTGAACATCAAACAGGTCTTGCCATTGATTTAGGACTGAATAAAAAGGATATAGACTTTATCCGTCCCGATTTTCCCTATGACGGTATTTGCGATGAATTTAGGAGAGCTGCCCCAGACTATGGCTTTACCCAGCGTTATGCAAAGGATAAAGAAGAAATAACAGGGATTTCACACGAGCCGTGGCACTTTCGGTATGTAGGATACCCTCACTCAAAAATTATTGAGGAAAACAGCTTCTCTCTTGAAGAATATACAGAATTTATAAAAGCATACCGAGAGGATTGCAAATTGGTCTATAAGGAAGCGTTTGGAGCCGAGGTGGAAATTTATTATATCCCTGCAAATAATGATAAAACTCTGATTGCTATACCAGAGAATTGTGTCTATCAAATTTCTGGTAATAACATAGACGGTTTTATCGTGACTGTTTGGAGGAAAAATGATGACTAAAAATAAGAATTATACAGGCATCGACTATTTTAGGTTTATTGCCGCTTTGTTAATTGTTGCTATTCATACTTCGCCGCTTGCTTCTTTCAGCGAAACAGGTGATTTTATATTGACACGGATTATAGCCCGTGTTGCTGTTCCATTCTTTTTAATGACATCTGGCTTTTTTCTGATTTCAAGATACACATATAACACAGAAAAATTAGGTGCTTTTGTAAAAAAGACAGCCTTAATCTATGGAGCAGCCATATTGATATATATACCTATCAATATTTATAACGGTTATTTCAAAATGGATAACCTATTACCAAATATCATAAAAGACATTGTGTTTGACGGTACTCTATATCATTTATGGTATCTTCCTGCGTCCATTATAGGTGCGGTGATTGCGTGGTATCTCGTAAAGAAACTTAACTATCCTAAAGCATTGATAGTGGCATCTGTCCTTTACCTAATCGGTTTGTTTGGAGATAGTTATTATGGAATTACTGAAAAGATTTCTTGTTTGAATAGCTTATATGCTTATATTTTCCAAGTAACCGACCATACAAGAAACGGTATTTTCTTTGCCCCCATATTTTTCATAATCGGTGGGCTTATAGCTGATAATCGCCCACAAATTACATTTGGAAAAAGTATCTGGGGATTTGCTGTTAGCTTTGCTCTGATGTTTGGAGAAGCTTTTGCCTTGCATCATTTTGATTTGCAACGACACGACAGTATGTATGTGTTTTTGTTGCCGTGTATGTATTTCTTATTCAATGTCATTCTGCATTTCAAAGGGAAACGCCTTGTAACCCTACGAACAACATCGCTGATTATCTACATCATTCATCCGATGATGATTGTAGTTATACGGTTATTTTCCAAATTGTTTCATCTACAAAGTTTGCTTGTGGAAAACAGTATCGCACATTATTTTATGGTCTGCTTGACTTCAGTAGTGTTCAGTGCGGTCTTAGCGGCAATATGGAATAAATACAAGCCGAAAAAAGCAAAACATACCACAGATACTGACAGAGCTTATTTAGAAATTGATTTGAACAATCTGGAGCATAATGTAAAAGTCTTAAAAGGGGCAATGCCACAAAAATGCAAATTGATGGCTGTTGTAAAAGCTGAAGCGTATGGTCACGGCATATATGAAATTGCTACGCACTTAGGCAAAATAGGTATCAAAGCGTTTGCGGTAGCAACTATTGATGAAGGTATCAAGTTACGCCAATATGGTATTTCGGGCGAAATACTGATTTTAGGATATACCGCACCAGCAAGGGCAAAAGAACTTCGTAAATATGACCTTACACAAACGCTGATAGATTATGAGTATTCTTTACTTTTGAATAAGCAGGGATATGCTGTTATGACACACATTAAAGTTGATACGGGTATGCACAGACTTGGCTTTGATGCAAAAGATATAGAAAATATATCTGCTGTTTTTTCAATGAAGCATATCAAGGTGTCTGGGATATATACCCATTTGTGTTCAGCTGACAGCGTTGATGAAAAAGACATCTTCTTCACAAATGTGCAGATTGAGAGCTTCTATAACTTGTTAAATCAATTAAAGGAAAAAGGTATAACTATTCCTAAAATACACATTCAGAGCAGCTATGGATTGTTGAATTATCCAGAACTTAAATGTGATTATGTGAGAGCCGGCATTTCGCTATACGGTGTTTTAAGCTCTCCTAATGACAGGACACAGTTGCAGCTTGATTTAAGACCCGTGCTTTCATTGAAATCAAGAGTTACTTTGCTTAGGGAAATCAAGAAAGGCGATAGTGTTGGTTATAGTCGGTCATTTGTTGCCAATAGAGATAGCTTAATTGCTGTATTACCTGTCGGCTATGCAGATGGCTATCCGAGAAATCTATCCTGCCAAAAGAGCTATGTGCTTATCAATGGACATCAAGCACCTGTTGTCGGGAAAATCTGTATGGATCAACTTGCAGTTGATGTTACAGATATTCCCGATGTTAAAATCGGTATTACAGCAACACTGATTGGAAAGGACGGTGATGAAGAAATTTCGGCACCAATGATTGCTGATAATTCAGAAAGTATTACAAATGAGCTATTGAGCCGAATGGGACAACGGTTGAAAATAGTTTCTAAAAGAGAGTAAAAGAAAAACAGAGGTTTTTCCCTCTGTTTACTCTTTAGCGTTACATAGCCCTTTTATTGTTGCTTCAACGACTGATAGTTCCTTATTGTCCAGAGTATCATAAGCCGAGTACACACAAAAGCAAAATTACCTACGCATACCTTAATTAAGGACTTTGAGGGTCTGGATAAAAACTCGATTATCCTGCTTGAACAAATCCGCACCATAGACAAACAACGCCTGCGTAAATATGTTGGTATGCTATCCGCAGTCATAATGGCAAGAGCCGATAAAGCTCTTGCCATTAGCATTTCTTTGAGGGAGGTCAATGATGAATGAAATTAAGATTGATAAAAATGTAGCAGCTCTGAAACTCATTGAGATACTTCTTGAAAAAGGAATGATACCCTTTATCACTCAATAGGCAAAATTAAATAACAAATTAGACCTTGTAGGAGAAATCCCGCAAGGTCTTTTTTGTATAGAAATCATTCGAAATAACAATCCCGCCGTCGAACGGATACTTTTCTACAACAGGCAAAATGCACACCGGCATTTTTATGACAGATAGCGAAAAATCGTCTCGAAGGTCACAGGTGTGAACGTTTTAACCGCTTTTTCAAAATCAGCTTTTTGTTCTGACGTCAGTGTGTCGCTGACTTCAATGGTGATTCTGCCGTGACGCTGCACCAGGGTTACCGTGTAATGCAACACGCCGAGAGATTCAATCAACTGATAGAGGTCGGCGACGCCGTGACCGCCATCGGCATTTTTCTCGCGCAACATCAACAGCTCACGGCGTCTTGCAAGAGAAAGATCGTCGCGTTCCCTGCCGATGAATTTCTCGCGTTCGGAAATGCCATAGGTTTCTGCAGTAAATATAAACGCCTCTCGCAACAGGATGTCCAACTCCGCGTACATTCTGTCCAGCTCCTCGGCATACGCTTTCAGCTCGCATCCCACCGCACTGTCGGGTTCAAGGGAATACAATCCCGTTGCCAAAAGCTTGGACGCCATAGATTGATATCCCGTCATGCGCTCACTCCTATCGTTGTGTCGCCCGGCATAAAACAAGTCGCAGCAGACGCGCCGATATCCTGCATAGACAGATCGTACTCATAATTTTCGATGCAACCCGTGTCGAACATGTATTTTCCGAGCGCAGAAAGATAAAATCTGCCGCCCATCGGAATAGAGTATACGTAATCCGCGAAAGCATTTTCAACTGCAACGCGCACATCCTCAACAGAATATCCTGCTTTTCGCTTGACCGTAACCTCAAGGTCAACATTGCGCAAAACCGCGCGGTAACCTGTCACCATTGCCCCCACACAATCGTTTTGCGAGAGCAGGGCGTTTAACTGACCGACAACTGCATCGGAAACCTGTTCGCGCAGACCGCAAACATAAACGCCGGCAGTACCGTATCCGTCGATACGCTCGACAACCCCCGCCTTTTCCACGCCCTCAATCGTAAGCGCCAGATTTTTGTAATAATCTGCATTCACGCCGTTTGGGGCTGCAATATAGCTTTGGAGAACACGTCCGCGCAGGGAAGTATCGCTCTCCTCGTCGCTGCCGCCCGCAAAACGCGAGGCATTGCCGACCACACTGACCGCCGCGGGCACACTGACCGGTACCGTGGCAGCATAAACATTGATATTACCGCGGTAACCCGGCAGCTCCGCTTCCGCTTTGATCTCGGCGAAATACGATGCCTGCGGAATCTCGCCGTCCTCCGTTGTTACCACGCGAACCGGAATCTCATCATCAGTGGCGACAACGGTACCGCGAGGAATGGGAACAGGGTAATCCAGCGTCTCCGGAACGCGAAATGTGATTTTACCCGTTGCCTTTACAGCTTGTTTGCGCGTCAGTCCGCGCTGAACAGCAATATTATCCAAATTTTCGCCTGTAGCTGTAGCGGCAAACATCTGCCGCTTTGTCCAGTCAAGCGTTGTCTCCATATTGTATATCTCGCCTGCAAGCACCTTAAGACGAATAGCAATATCACTCGCTTCGTCCACCTCAAAGCCGCTTTCCGTCTCATAACGCGCTTTCATTCTGCTGTAAATCGCGTCATAGTTCTCCGTACCGACGCACCTCCTCTGTTTTTGTCTCTCCGTTTACCGTTATTTCTGTTCGCACACCGTGCTCTGTCAAAGCCACAGCCTTCGCGCCTGTATTTTCATAGGGTACCAGCGCCTCACCGAATGCCTGTCCATATTGTTGCAGGCACATCTCTCCTGCAATCCCGTCGCAGTCCGCGCCCAACTCTCTGTCATAAATAAACCGTCCCCTGCGTGCGCTCATGCGGATTTTCGCACGTTGAAACGCTGCATCGTGCGCAGACAGCAGTTCTGCTCTGCCCGCACTGTCGAGAACGATATCTCCGTTTTGCCATTTCACGTCTCTCATTCAAACACCCTGCCGTTAATCAGTACCCTGCCGTCGTTTTTCAGAACGATAGACGCACCGCCGCTCGAACGCAACATCACTTCGCCTTCACTGAGCCCGTCCGCTGCAGCAAGAACGCCGAGACACACCTCACCGTCGTCGAGAGGCAGCACCACCGCCCGCTCGCCCGCAGGGGGAATGGCAAACACACCGTACGGCGCGCAAAACGCCAGATCCTTATGCTCTCCCGAGGACATCACAGCACGTCCGTCGTTACCCTGCACATCTCCTTTGACAGCATTAGGCGAAGCGAGGGAATTTTTGGTCATATAACTCATCAGCCACATATCAGTTCTCCTTTCTCATATTCACGGTCGTGAAAGCGCCCTGATCACCGAAGACGTAGCTCAATCCGGTGACGGTAAAACCCGTTTCTCCGTTGATCACAGCGGATTTGCCTAGGATATTCAAATGATCGCCCACACACTTGACACTCACGTGCCTTGCCGCCTGATTGCCCTTCTCCATCATTCGCCGCGCCGTATCGAGACTGGCATTATCTGCAGCGGCGTTGACATAGCGCACACGGGTGAGCTGCATCGCATGGGGATTATCATTGATTATTCGCGCGCTGTAACAGCCTGTATTGGTCATCCGCACACGCACCTCAGAAATCAGCTTGCACCGGCGCAGGGAATCTGTCATTTCAAGAACGGGTACGCCTTCTCCTCCAAACACAATCTCACCCTCTGCCCGAAAGCCCTTTAAATACGCCCGTGTGTCTGCAATCCGCGGTGTCGCTCCGTAGCGCTTGGCGCAGTAGCTTTCGAGAACCTGCCAGTGCGACATGCCTTTCTCAATGCGCAGGTTGTCATAGAGCGGATGCCGTTCCTCTTCACACGCCGTAATGCCGAAGGGTGCCAGATGGCGGTCAAACATCATGCGGTTGGAGGGATTGGCATAAACCAACGGCTCCGCCTCATTGTCAAGGAGACACGCGGCAAGACTGCGTGCATGAAAGCGCAGAAGCTGTTTTCCTTTTTCCGTCAACACGAGCACCTCGTCGATCTGTCCGAAAAACACCCGTTTTCCACCATCAAAGACAGAGAGCATGTCCGCGTTTTCACGCAGCCTTTCCGTGTAGGGAAGCGTCACACTCAGACTGTCGGCAGGAACATCCAGTTCGCTTTTTAATCGTGCAGACAACACAAAAGTGAGTGTACATTCACTTTTGTCAGCAAATGTCAATATGTAGGTTAACACAAGCGAATCACCTCACCTTCCACCGACTCATCGGGACGCTTTACCTGCGTATTGAGCCGCACCAACTCGTCGATCCCAACGCCGTAGCGATAAGAAATATCCCAAAGGTTCTCTCCGGCAGCGGCAAGAGTTTCCCTCTGCGTATCCTCGCGGATCTCCATCAGCTCACGAAATACAAAACGATACGTCAGGACATTGGGACGCGGCCTGCCGATGAGTTTCAGACTTTCGAACACAGCGTAGACGGACGGCACTTCCGCAATTGCCAGCACGCCGCTGCCACCCGCACAAAAAAGCTCAAATAAACGCTGAAACTGTTCAAGACAATCCTCCCCATATAACTCGCCCTCGCCGGAAATACGCATATTGCGTCTGCCGGTATTCCACACGACGCTTTTATCAAAGGGGGCAGACAGCTCGCGGAGCGTTTTTTCATCCTCAAAAACCAACTCACGCGGATTATGCTGCCACGTAAATCCCTTAAATTTCATCGGAACTGATTTCATCCGCCCCTCACCTCGTCCTCCTCGTCCAGCCTGCGGCTGTAACGCCTGCTTTCCTGCTCCAAAAGCTCATTGAGCTCCGCAAGCGTCCATTCCGTATCTTCAGACATTCTCCACGCTCCTCTCTCCTGCCGTCAGCGTAACCGTGTATTCCACGGCGGCGTGCGGCAGAATCTCACATTTGACATGCTCCACGCAGCAATCTGTATACGACACTCGACAACTGCCGCAGATCAACGACACCTCTGCCGGCACAAAGCCCAGCGTAGCATAGGGCTGCGCCTGCAGGCGCAGCGTCACGTAATACACGGTTTTAGGGAACTGTGCAACGGGCACATCGGTCAGATATTCCTCGATTTTTTCCACAGAATTTCTCCTGCCGCACTCCACGCCCAGCACACCGCCGATCACCGATCCGTCTGCCGTAACCGTTACATCATCACCCTTTAAATACGTTGCGTTCATGTTGATCCCTCCTCGCACAAACAAAATTCCAAACGGAAGCCGATACTGCGAAAAACGGTGTTCAATTCCGTGTCGAACGCAATGGGAGACACAGATGCTTCGGAAATAATGCCTGCCGTATCCGCCGTACGCAGGCCATTCAGTATTTCACCTGCCAGTTCAGAGAGTCCGTTGCCGTTGCCGCCACAGGGCGCATACAAACAAATCTCCGCAACAGCGGTATACATCTCTCCCTTCAGCGAAGCGGTCGCGTCACCGCCGATAAAGGCGCGCGACTGCGCGGCGCTTTTGACCCCGACCACAGCAATAAAACCACTGACAGGCGTTTCCACCGGTGCGGAGACGTATTCCCTGACAAAGCGCACCTCACTCAACGAAGGCAGCGCCTTTAAGCCACGCACAATTGCGTCCATTTGCTCGTTAATCTGCGTCATAATCATCCTCCCGCAGTGCCCCGAAGGGCGTCAATATTGCCCATACGTAAACCGGTCTGTCCTGCACATAATAGGTTTCGCATCTTTTTACAATATATTTGCCGCCGACCGATTCTATGACAGAAGCATTGGCGCACAACGGCACGTCGGGCTGTCCGATATAGAGATACCTCTCGCGGTTCAGCGAACCCAAGCTGCGCTGTTCGCCGCCGATAAAAATTCTGTTTTTGTAGCGGAGCGGTTCCACGATCGCGCGTGTTCTGACGCGCTGACCGTTCTGCGTTACCGAAACGTCGCCGCCGTATTTCGCGATGGAATTTGAAACGGCTCCCATCAGACTCATCACATCACAATCCTTCCGAAAACAAAGCTCTCCGCATCCAGCAGCTCCGCATACTCCGCGCGCAAACGGTTCCAAAGCTTTTCCGCGCTGCCCTCATGGGCGGACGACGTGATTTTCACGTCACCCGCGGTAAAGGAAGTAAGGTTGCCGTCATTGCAGGTTTCATAGTGCCTGTACGCGTAAGCGGCGGCAAGGAACTCCAACGCCCTCGTCTGCGCTTCATCGGGCGATTTGACGGCGGTGTGCGCCTCGATATAGGCGCACGCGTCCTCCAGCAACCTGCGCCAGCGGCACAATTCACCGGACGCAACACCCGTCAGCATCATAAAACGCTCGTCAACATTCGCAATGTTCACATCCTCACCTCATCAGCAGGAAAGAGCCTTGCCCGCCTCGGTAAAGATCTTGGCAAAACCGGCGGTACAGGTAATCGCTGCACGCTCGAGCTGACGGTCGATGAGCTTGTCGTAATCGGTCACAACACCGCCTGCCTGCACCATTTCCAGCGCGCAGTTTTTGTCGAGACCGAGAATCTTGCCCGAGGTCATCCCGGGCGCATGCAGAAGGGTAGCTCCCATGGGCGTAATCATCTTGCCCGTCGCCTGAAAATCCAGCCCCGCATAGGAATCCTGCATCTGGGTGAGCGCAAGGATCTTCTGCATTTCGACAGTGGGTGCAAGAATCGTGTTCAGCTCGTAAGGAGCCATATTGGCCCAAAGGCTAACCAAATCGTCGTAGGTCAGTGTGTCCGCAACCGCAGAAGAAATCACCGCAGCGGCGTTGTTATTACCGTCGCCGTTCATCAGTACGTCGATCGCGTCCTGCAACTGCGCACGTGCTATATACGCACCGATCTGGTTCAGGGTGACCGTAAAGAGATCGAGCCGCTGAAAACGCAGAGCCTCATAAGAAGCGACGAGCATTCTGCCCCTCTTGTGCAGCTTCACAAGGTTCTCGCGGGTTCTGACAGTCGTCTGAGGGATCGCCGCACCCTCACCAACAATCTTGAGACTTTTTTCATCGTCGGTCGGAGCCGAAACAATACTTCTGTAGTCCATCCCCTCAATATCCGTGACGGTCGCAACGAGATTTGGGAGAATATCGGCTCTCTCCATACCCTGACGCACGGCGCGGCTCACATATTCAGGAAAAAGCGCGGCGGAATTAGACGTCTGGAAAAATTTTTCCACACAGTCGCTGCCTCTGCCGCTGACGCGAATATCATAGCGCTTGAGCTGACGTGAAAACGCGTCAAGCCCCTCCATTGAGGTACCGGCGTAGTTTTCACTGGGATCAATCTGTTCAAGCGCCCCGGTCAAACCGCCTTTGGTCTGATACATACCCTTCTCAATGTTAATATTTTCAAAAATAGCCATAAAAATACCTCCTAAAATTTAGAGAATCACGCCGACTCTATCCGCGTCCGCGTCGACAACGAGATATTCTCTGCCGTTGGCGTTGGCGGCAACCTTGCCGGAGCTGTTAACAGCGAGATTCTGATAACCGACGGTGATTTTCGCCGCAGCAGGAAGCTCCGCGTAGCCGGAAACCTGCACGGCGGCATAGCCGTTTCTCAGGCCCACGCACACGCCGATAAAGGGATCGCCGTTGCCGCTCGCAGTCACCGCGCCGTCCGTGCTCATTTTGACCGGAACGCCTGTCGCCGTAAGCCCTGCTGCAGCGATAAAGGTGATCACATTTTCATTGAAACCCTTAAAATTCACATTCATTTCATTTACCTCCGTTAGATATAATACTGTCCGTTCGTATCGGACTTGGCGGATTGTCTATCCGCATAAAGCTGCGGCGCGAGCGGAATTTGCTCGGCGCGCTGCTTTTCAAAGGCGGTCTTAAACTCCTTGAGCTGACCGATCGTCATCCCCTTGGTCACGCTCTCCATGGTTTCGCGCGAAACCATGGGCTGTACCGCCGCCGAAAGGCGCAGCACCTCCGCTGTGAGACTGTCGCGGTAATACACACCGTCTTTCGCACTCTGCTTGAGACTGTCGATGTAATCGAGCAGCTTTTTGCAGTCACGGTCACTGAAGGTCGCGCTCTGACCGCGCGAGAGTTTTTTCATAATACCTTCCATATCCTGTTCCTTTCCGTAAGCTGTCTTTGTCACGCCCGCCTGCTTTTGCGCGGGAACCGCCACAAAGCTCCATTCGTAAGCGTCATACGGCTCGGTCAGCTCGCCGCAGCAAAGCTTGCCGCCGTATGTTTCACCTTTTTTATGCGGACAAATGCCGATTTTTTCACCGCATATACTGCACAGCGTTTTTCCTACAGCGCATCCCACGCTGACTTCTTTGACAATACCGCTGTCCAGCGCAGCGATTAGCTCTGCATTGCCCTCCGTGCGCGCCAAATATGCGCGCGCCTTGAGTCGAAAATACTCGTCTCCCGTGGCTGTTGTGCGTGCAGGATCATTCTCTACCTTACAGGAAATGATCCGCGCAGTCTGATTTTTCGCACTGGGATCGTGGTCAAAAATCCCTGTTTTACCGATAAAGAGATTTTCAAGTGCAAACAGAGATTCAACGGTAAAGCGTTCGCCGTCGCGGTCAACGTCGTTGTCACATAGCGTCACGGAAAACACATAAACCTCCTCCGCGTTCAGCACACGGCGCGCATAGGTATTGATCAGCGCCAGCTCGTCCGCATCGGGCGCACCGCTATCGGCGGAAACACTGCACGGAGCAGCTTTTGTCACCTTGTTATCCATCTTCTTCCTCCCAACCGATTTCATTTTCAAGCTTTTGCGCCTGCGCATTCGATAATCTTGCCTGCGCCAGCTCAACAGCATCCTGTAAATTGATATCATCCCACTCTACGCGAAACGGTTCCCGACATCCGCTAAGCTGCAAATGCATGCGCACGATACGGCGAATAACCGGTTCCAGTGTTGCGCGGTAATACTCGAGCTCACTGGTGAGAATATCTGCCTGTTGACTGCTCATACGCTCCGTACTCGACCACGATAGTCCGAGCAAAAACGGCGGAATACCGAGCTTTGCCGTAATTTGTTCGAGCAGCGCTCTGACAGGCGCCTCGCACTCGAGCATCTGATTATCCGCGCCGATCACCTTGACGCTGACGTCACCCACAGACACAAAGTCACACACACTTTCGCTGCGCATGGCCTTTCGCCATTCGTCAGCTATCTGACGCGCGTTTTCCTCACTGAACACGCCGCCCTCCGGCTTATAGTTGACAGCGAAACGAACGTCGCCGACACGCTCCCAGTTGCTTTTAACAGACTCAAAAATCCGCAGCAAAATCCCACTGACAAACGGCAGTCCGCGCAGCAGAGAAGTGCCTCTCGCCGTACCTGATTGCTGATTGAGCAATGACACCACCACCAAATTCTGGTATTTCACAGGCACACTGCCGCCTGTGTCGCGTCTGCACACGAGCAGATTCAACGGCGAACCGTCGGCACGAATCTCCACATCGTCGAGCTTGGCATTATACAGCGCAGCAATACTGCCGCCGTCAGGCGCCGGTATCATCTCGCCGACCGCCTCGCCGTAGGTGAGCAGAGAATCGAGATACGTATAGATAAAACCGTGCAATCCCTGATCCGTGCCGTTGGACTTGACCTCCCTGACAAACTGCTGCGCCATTCTCTCACAGGCCGCGTGATCGGAACGAATATGAAATCCGCCGATCAAACGAATGATTTTGCCGAGAGCCGCGTCGATCATCGGAACCGATTCACGAAGCGCAGCATACAGCTCACGCTCCACACTCGTCTGCGCCACATAGTGTGAAAGACCGAACAACGCACTGTCCGACGCTTTTTTCGGAACGGTCTGCGCGACCCGCGTCACCTCCCTGTCCTGCTTTTTTCTTCCAAACATTTTTTCCTCCTATCTGGCGGCAGCAATCACGGGGATACAACTGCCGCAGTCCATTAAGGTTGTCACAAAGTAGCGGATATCATCCATCGCGTGATCGTTCTGCTTGACGGGCGTATCTGCACGGCGTTCACAGTCCCAGCGATAGAGTGAAAATTCGCGCCGCGCCGCCTTACAAGTATCGCAAATGCGGATTTTTCCGCTTTTGAGCGCCTGTGATACACGACGAATACCATCGACAACGTTGTTTTGCGCCGGCACCACCTGAAATTTTCCGTGGCGCCGGATGACCTCTATAAAGCTTGCCGCCGACGGATCGACTGTGACGGCACGGATACGTCTGTCGCCGGTCAACGCGGTCAACGCATCATAATGCTCCTCGTCAGTTTTCTGAAAACCCTCCGTACGCGAATCGAAATAGTATTCGTCGATCCTGTACCAAACACCTGCGCGCCTGCCCCAAAGCCCGAAGGACGCCGGGTTAACTGTTCCGTAATCGCAGGAAACCGCGTATTCCTCGCATACTTCCTCAGGCGGTGCGCAATAATACGTCTCCTCCGCCATAAAAGGATATACCGCACCGTAAACAGCAACCCATCTTCCCCGGACGAAACGCTCATAAAAAACACCGGAATAGAGACTTTCGTACCGCTGCTTAACCTCTGCGGAAAGCGAAGGATTGTCCTCCATCGTAAAATGGAGATAGAGCGCGTTTTTACACGCAGTCTGTTTAATCCATTCCAAATGAAACCAGTGTTCGGGATGTTCGGGGTTACAGTTGAACCAAAAACGCGATCCGTCCACGGAACAACGTGCCAAAGCCTGCTCCACAAAGGAACGCGGCATCAGCGCCACCTCGTCAAACAGTACTCCCGAAAGTGTTATGCCCTGGATCAGCGCGGCAGATGCCTCATCCTTGCCGCCGAACAGGTAGAAGCGGTTGGTTTGACCGCGGTAAGTGACCAGCAACAGATTTTGACTGAGCTTTTCCTCACAGACAAATCCGATAGAGTGAAGCAGCGTTGTCACAGGCGTCACCATGTTGCGCCGCAAAGAACGGATGGTTTTGCCGCAAAGTGCAAAATCGCCGTTGCCGCGAAAATAAAAGCTCCAGACAATAAAAGACAGCGACATACAAAAGGTTTTTCCGCTGCGTACAGCACCGTCACAGATAATCGCGTCGCGTCCGTAGTCACGTGAGCGTTTGTGCCACCAACTGAGCACGCGCCGCTGCTTGGGTGAAAACGTCTTAATCATCACTGTCACTTCCGGCGGCAGCGCCTATCGCGTCAAACAAGCTGTCGCTTTTGTCATGCTCCATGCTCAGCACTGCGAGCTTTTCCAACGCCTTGGCGCGGTCAAAAAATTTGATTTCCGTCGCACCATCTTTGGGTCGCTTGATTTCAGAAACCAAAAACAAATCCATCTCCCCCAATCGGTCGCGTCCGGGATTTTCCTCAAATATTAAAGACGCTGCATCCGCTGCGCTGCCAAAGGCAAGGCGCTGGTATCCCGTCATCGCCATAGCGGAAAGCAGTCTGCTGCGCAGTGCAGCAAGCCGCTCCAACTCCGCGCAGATTTTTTCCGTGCAAAGGAGTTTTTCTCCGTCGGTTACAGGATGACAAAAACCCGCGCGACGCGCCGATAATGCCGCATCCCCCGACTGTAAAAAGGCCAGACAGAATTTTCGTTCCTTTGCACTCAGCTTCTGATTGATAACCGTCACCTCCAAAATGATTCGAAAGGCGGCGGCGCACCCGCCTTTCACCTACCCCATCCATTCAAAAAAAATTGCATAAAACTATGCAATTAATACTGTTTTTTAACAAAAAAAACGGCAGTCTCCTGCGAGACTGCCTCTGACATTTCATATTATGTGATTGTGAAAAAACTATGACCAATCACCTTGGAGCTTTGCACCCCAACCATTGCCCCAGCCGGTGGTCACAAAGGTGCCGCCGATTTTGACAGGCTGATCCTCCGTCTGGTTCCAAATAACCTTATCATTCCATCCGGGAGCAGCATTTGCAGCATCCATTCTGACAAATATAATCGTTGAATTGGTCACGCCAGAAAAGCTCCATACGCCCCCCTCGTTTTCACCCTGGATCCACACTTCATCTCCCGAACCCGTGGTAAAGGTGTAGGCATACCATACCTCCTCACCGTTCATCGTCGCAGACGGATTGAGATAAACCTTATTGGTAGGTACCGTCGGATCTGTAGGCGGTTCTGTTATCGGCTCGGTGGGCTTGACAGTCGGTTCTGTAGCCGCCGTAGGCTCCACGGTTGTCGGCACTGCCGTCACCGGCTCGGAAGCCTGCGTAGGCGTGGTGGGCTGCGTGGGATCATCTACATATTTGCCCACATTACCGGTTTCGCTCAGTCCCGCCACGTAACGCTGCACAAGCGTCGCGTCAACAACCGTAACAATGCCGTTCCCATCCACATCGGCGGCAGCTTTTGTGCGCTCGTCGGCGGTCAAAAGCTCAGCGGAAATTTTTTGGATTTCCGTCGCGTCGACAACATTGATCTTGGTATTGAAATCCACGTCGCCGACAAGAATCCTCTGCACGGGAACCGGCTCGATCGTCGGTTCTTTTGTGGGCTCCGTGCTCGGCTGCTCACCGGAATCCCCGTAGAGATAAACAACGTTGATCACACCCGCGCTGTAGTTGCCCGTTGCATTATGTGGAACAATCACATCGGTTCTTCCTGCAAGAGGCTGCGTCGTATAGGTATCAGCAGACTTCACCTTTTCGGTATTGACAACCACATCGTCGGCAATTTTGCGACCTGTTTTCAGATCTATATGGCTGGTAATCAGCTTGCTACTAAAAGATAAAACGGCATTATCAATCCATGCCTCCCCCGAGACAAGGTAACCATCCGCACCCTGTGCCGGCTCCTGCTCGGTGTAAGTGTGGAACATAACGCGCGCCATGGGAGCCTGAACGGTAGAAATAAGCCAGCCGTTGCCCATAGATGGATCATTACTCATGAAAGGTGCCGTACTCCACGAACCGTTCGGCTCCACCACAGAATCACCGTCGGTATAGTATGCGTAGCAAACGACATTGCTCCAATTCTTCGTATTCTTCCAGTGCACCACAGACTGGGTGATTTCCAAAGGCGTATAAACCAGCTTGATATTAACGTCGCCGTTGAACGTACCACTGAGATTGGCAGGAACTTGCGTAGTATCCAGCTGATACCCCTGAATCGCAGGAATCGAAACACTGTATGGCATACCGTTCTTATAACGTGTACTCATGCTTTCCTTGAGCGACTTGCCCGACCGGTCGACATAAGAAACGCGAACATAGCCGGAACCAACGCCCGAATTGGTGTAAACAAAGGTCACATTGTATGTGCCGTTTGCTTCGACCGTACCGGTAGGCGTCCCCTGCGTTTCCTTTAAATTATAATCATAGAGGATTTTTGCGTCGGGCACTGCGCGGTAGGTACTGCCGGCGCGGTACTTCGCAGTTTGCGTCTTGAGGACGTTGCCCTTTTCGTCAACATGCTTCACGGTAAGGTTTCCGAACTGCTCGTCTACATGAAGATTATAGAAGCTCGTCGCGTCCACAAGAATAACAGAGCCCTTGGCAGGCACACTGTAGGTATTGCCGGAAACCGTGCCGAGGTTCTTGAGTCCCGCGCCCTTATCGGATTCGGCAACGATGATCCAGTTGGAGTCGGAAAGCGTGATCGTATGTGCCTGTGCACCTCCGTTGACAAGCACGGCCAGCTTGTTCCACTCGTCTGACTGGGGGTTGGTATAGGTATATGCCACAACGTCTCCGTAATCGGACTGGAAGGAAGGTTGTACGATCGACGCGCTGTGGAGCGGCGAATAATACTTTCGGATTTGGAGCAATCCCTTGTAGTAACTCGCGAGATCCGGCATCCGGGCAGCCCGTTCCCAGTCAATCATATTGATAGCGTCTGAGGACTTATAGGAGTTTTGATCGCCCTGCTTTGTTCGACCGAACTCCGAACCTCCCACCATAAACGGAATCCCCTGCGAGGTCAGCAGAAGGGTATAAATCTCTTTCATTTGCCGGCGGAACGCTTCCGAGGTACCCGTATAAGCGGAAGAACCGTTACTTTTGACCAGTTTATCCCACATTATCAGATTATCATGTGCATCAGCATACGAAATCGCCTGTGCCGGCCCCTTGGCCGCCGTCACGGAATATGGCTGACCTTTGACGCCGAGAACGATTTTGCTCGTATTCTCGTAGGTATTGCCCTGTACAAAGCCCTTGGATATACCATCCGTATCGCCCTTAATCGCATCGCGGTACTGATCGCCGAACGCGCCGACACGCGCGTCCAAACGGGAAATACCCGACCCCTGCCAGCTGAAGATCGGATCGGGGTTGAGCGTGGCACCGCCGGTCCACGGCTCGCCGTACAGGAGCAGCTTTCTGCCCGTACCGTCGGCATAGAGCTCATCAAGATTCGAACGGATCTCATTCATGGTCGTAACGTCATGCAGTCCCATGAGATCAAAACGGAAACCGTCAACATGATACTCCTCCGCCCAGTACTTGATAGATTCGATCATGTACTTACGGAACATTTTCTTATCAGAAGCAGTCTCGTTGCCACAACCCGAGCCATCGGTATATGTCGTCGCATCCATCATCCTGTAATAATACTTCGGAGCCGTTCTTTCAAACGGAGAAGAAAGATTGAAGGTATGATTATACACAACGTCCATAACAACGGAAATACCCCTGTCGTGGAGCGCCTGAATCATCTGCTTAAACTCTGTGATTCTGACGTTACCATCATAGGGATTCGAGGAATAGGAACCCTCGGGAACGTTGTAGTTCTGCGGATCGTAACCCCAGTTACGATTGGTCGACGAAGAAGGAACGCTCTCGTCCACGGACTGAAAATCGAAAGACGGCATCAGCTGAACGCAGTTGACGCCCTGCTCCACCAGATAATCCACACATGTAGAAATGTCTCCCGAACCGCCGTTAAGAGTCGTACCTCCCTCGGTAAAGGCAAGATACTTTCCACGGTTCTCGTCACTAACGCCGGAATTCTCGGCGATAGAAAAGTCGCGGATGTGAACCTCCCAGACAACCGCCTCACCGGAATTCTGAAACACAACGTGCTTATCGCTGTCCCAGCCCTCCGGATCGGTCGCATCGAGATCGACAATCATAGAACGGTTGCCGTTAACGCCGACCGCCTTGGAATACGTATCCTGCGTTTCATTGACGCTGCCGTTAACGGAAACCACGTAGGTGTAGTATATATTTTTCCAGTCGCCGCTGAGCGTATAGCTCCAAACGCCCGTGGAGTTGTTTTTACTCATGTCATATTCGCCGATAACGCCGGCTCCCGGTTCATCGTCAGAACCCGTTTTGTACAACTTCACCTTGACGGAGGACGCATCAGGCGACCATGTTTTGAAAGTGGTCGCACCCGGCGTATACGTGCATCCGAGACCCGTTTCGTTGTATGCCGCGCTCGCTTGGCTTTCCAGGTAATTACTATTGTAATATGCACCGACAGAGTCATTATCATCCATCTCTGCAGCGGTCGCGACAACGCTTGCCGTGCCGATTACCATAACGGAAGCCAGCAGCAACGACAGTGTTTTTTTCCATTTCACGGTCATCACTCCTGTCATCATAAATGTATGGGTGTGTAATCCATACGAATCCCCGATCAAAACTTTCATTTCCGTTGCACGAAAAAATGCATAAACGTGTTGTCATCCACGTCGAACACCGACTTTGTCCCTTTGGTTTTTCCGCCGGCTGCTATGGAACGTTTTGAAACAAAGATTGGTACAACGGGAAACGTCTCCACTCCCCCATTGTCCCTATATTTTATCAAACCTGTATTGTTTTATATTTCTTTTTAAATAATTAAAAAACCTTCTGCAATACAAACTTTGCAAAAGGTTTTTGTGAATAATGACAATAAATAATGGAAAAGTATCAGGATCCCGCACTCTCGTACGCGCGCAACCCCAAATGCCAAACGATCACGCCCGAGCCCATAACCAACACAGACACCAGAACCGTCACACCGACATTAAACAACGGATTATCACCTGTGAGAATATACACGGAGGGATAGTACGAAGTAAACGCAAAGGGAATGATGTAGGTGATCAGGTTTTTGATAAACTCATTGTATATGGTCGCAGGATACTTGGTAAAGTTGGCAAATTTATATCCCAGGGTAATGATATTGCTGCTGCGCTTACGCCAAAAAGACACCGAGGCCGTAAGCGTTTTGACCCCCGTAAAAATATAGGTCGAAAAGAACATCGAAACAAGTCCGAGCAATATCTTACCAAAGCTCCATTCAACGGAAATCTGCGGCAAAACGGAACAAATCAGCGCAATGCCCATCACCAACTCACCGATCGCGTCAACCTGCAGTTTTTCGAATAACACATGTGCCAGAGTGTTGATTGGGCGCGTGAGATACTTGTCGAATTCTCCCTTGCTCACAATCGTCGAACCAACCATCCACAAATTGTCATAAAGCAAATGATCCAGACCCTTGGGAATCAGTGAAAAGCCGTAAATAAATACAACCTCCGGCAAACTCCATCCCATCAGAGTTGGGATGGAATTAAAGATGATCCATAGCATGAGCAAATTGGAACACTGTACCATCAGAAAACCAATCATACCAATGAAAAAATCAGCCTTGTACTCCACCATACGTTTGATTTCCTGCGCTACAAAAATGCGATGGATACGTACAAGACGTCCAATAAAATGCGCCAAACTCCGGATATATCTCATACTCACCCTCCTTGTACGGTCAAATGCTTTGCACTGACCATCGCGAGCAACTTGGAAAGTGCCCAGAAAAACAGCGCCCAAAATATCTGCAAGCCAAAATAAAACAGCAGATCCGCCCCTTGATATACACCCATATAAATCATCACAGGCGTGTAGTTCAGCGACGCGAAAGGCAGTAACATAAACACTGTTTTCAACGCATCCGGCATGAACGAAAGCGGTACCATAGCTCCCGAGCAAAAACTGACAATGCAGTTTTTCATGATATTCGTACCCCAGATATGCTTAATCACAAACGCGAGAAAACCGAAACAAATACTGAAAAACAGATTAATGAGATATGCCAGTATCGTGCTGACAAAAAACAGCAACAGATTCAAAACGGAAAACTGCACTACACCGCTCAACACAAAGCGGGAGATCTCAACACCAATAACCACCGGCACGATGAGAACGATTTGTGTCAGCAGCTTGCCGCCCAACTCAAAAAACAGAAAGGTTGCGTTATAACCGACCGGCCTGAGCATCCGCATGGCGATCGAGCCGTCGCGCACCTCCTCGGCAATCATCATTGAGGCATCGCTCGTAATCATGGTGTCCGAAATGAAAATCAGAAAAAAATACACGATCATCTGCGGCATCGTAAATCCGTTCAGTGTTTCCTCACTGCCCGAAAGAAACACTGCCTGCCAGATGAAAAAAGAAACAAGGCTGTGCACAACGTTGCCGAGAAGATAGAAGATCCAGTCGACACGGTAGGTCGTGACTTGCTGCATACCCGCATTGACAAAGGGATAATAGATGCGAAAACGACGCTTCATCACTCCACCCCCTGCATATAAAGACGCCGGATAATCTCCTCAATATCCGCATCTTTGACGCTGATATCACTAACCTGCACGGTTTGGAGGGTATAGGAAAGCATATCGGCAATCGGAACAACAGCACTGTTAAAACGCACCTTGACCGCAGTTCCCTCACACTCCACGGAAACATCATCCTCAGCAAAATGAAACTGCTCTCGATAGCGCAGCGTCTCAGCCGGATGCGGAGATTCTGTGACGAAATTCAGCTCACGCATTTGTCCGTAGCGCGATTTCAGCGTACGGACGGAGCCGTCAAATACATTTTTCCCCTTGTCGATCATCACAATGCGGTCGGCAAGCTGCTCAATATCAGCCAGATCGTGCGTCGTAAGGATAACAGTCGTTTGCTCCTGACTGTTAATCTGCTCGATCGCGCGGCGGATATTATCCTTTACCACCACATCCAAACCAATCGTCGGTTCGTCCAAAAAAAGAACCTTCGGACTGTGCAGCAGCGAAGCGGCAATATCCGCGCGCATACGCTGTCCGAGCGAGAGCGTACGCACAGGTCTGGAAATAAAGCTGTCCAAATCGAGCGTTTCGTTAAGAAACGCCATGCGCTCGCGGTAACTTTTATCGTCCACCTCATATATTTCTTTGAGCACGCCGTAAGTCTCACGCAGCGGCAAGTCCCACCACAGCTGCGTACGCTGACCGAATACCACGCCGATTTCCTTGACGTAGTTTTTTCGGTTAACGACCGGATTCTGACCGTTGATAGTACATTTTCCCGAAGTCGGAGTCAAAATACCCGTTAACATCTTAATAACCGTACTCTTACCCGCACCGTTGGGTCCTATAAATCCGAGAATTTCTCCCTTCGGAACGTGGAAACTGATATTGTCTACCGCCACAACCTGCTCGCTTTGCGGATGAAAAAGAGACTTAAGACTGCCTTTCAATCCCGGTTCTTTGATGGTTTTCTTAAATTCCTTCCTGAGGTTTGCCACCTCTATCACAAAAAAACCTCCTCATAGAGTCTGCTTCGTATCAATCAAAAAAAAAAACATTTTTCTCTTGCAAATTGTGATTAGAATTCACTCAAATCACCATTCTATATGTCTAACTATTTTACATAATTATATACGTTTTTCATTATACACCCCTGTTTTTAAGATTTCAAGCGTAAAATGACAATTTATCGCAATTTCGCAATTCTCAACCACATCCCCCCAAGCAACGATGAAATTTTTGTAAACAATATTGACAGTCTTGTGGTGGAATGCTATGATTTATGTGAATTTTTTTCACATTGTGAGGATTGATATGAGCTGCTACAAACTAACGGAAAACGAGGAGGAAACGCCGGGTTACGGGATTGAGGCAGTAACCGACGACATGACCGTTCGCTGCGACGGCGTCACAACGGACAAAACGGCAATGATAAAGCTGGTCGCACTTTGCAACGACAGCGAACTCGAAATATGCCATCTGGATGACATTCTGGAAGATTATCTGACAGACTTTTGCATTTAATCTAAAAAGGTGATATAATAAAAAACGGTGATAAACATGATTTGTAATTTATGTCCCAGAAAATGCGGCGCATTGCGCACGGCGCACGTCGGAAAAGGATTTTGCGGCATGGGCACTCTGCCTGTTGTAGCGCGGGTAGCGCCGCACTTCGGCGAGGAACCGTGTATCAGCGGCAAAAGAGGCAGCGGCACTGTTTTTTTCTCCGGCTGCACCATGCACTGCGTGTATTGTCAAAATTATGAGATCTCTGTCAAAAACCACGGTGTAACGCTCACTCCGCAGGAGCTGGCGGAAGCCTACAAAATGCTGGAAAAAAGCGGCGTGCACAATATTAATCTCGTCACTGCCGACCATTTTGTCGAAGCGGTTGCCGAGAGTCTGCACATTTACCATCCGCATCTGCCCGTCATCTACAACTGCTCGGGTTATACCTCGCCCAAAACTCTGTCTATCCTCGACGGTCTGGTGGACGTATATCTGCCCGACTTTAAATACAGCAACAATAAACTTGCCGAAAAGCTTTCGCATGCACCGCACTATGTCGAAACCGCACTCGCGGCGATCGGAGAAATGCTGCTGCAAGCCGGTCATCTGCGGTACGACAAAGAGGGCATGATCCAAAAAGGCGTCATTGTCCGCCATCTGATTCTCCCTGCCCACACCAAACAGAGCATCGCCGCGCTGGATATGCTCCAGCGCACCTTCGGCAACGAAATATTGGTCAGCTTGATGTGCCAGTACGTACCGTGGGGAGAGGTACGACACGACCCAAAGCTGGGAAGAAAGCTGACCCGCCGCGAATACGACAAGGTGAAATCCGCACTCTCATCCCTGCATATTGACGGCTTCACACAAGATCTGTCCGCTGCCAACGCGACCTATATCCCTAACTGGGATTTCGAACTTTTTTGATACCGTTACCGGCAAACTCAAACGAGGTCCGATGCACACGCATCAGACCTCGTTTCTCTGCTTTTATTGTGATATGATTATTTATCTGCGGCGAGGGTAATTTCCTCTTCCACTTCCTTGCCTGAGGACGCCTGATAATATTGCAACATCACCTTGTCTCCGTCCTTGTGCTTTTCGAGCACACGATAAATGTCCGAAAAACTGGTAACATCTTCGCCGTCAAGTGCTGTGACGATATCGCCCTCTGTCAGTTTGGTTGTGCTGCAGGGACCGTCCTTGTCAATCTCCTGCACATAGATTCCCTGCGGAACGTTGTTATAGGCTGCACTCTCCAAATCGACCGCTACACCGGCTATACCGATTTTGACCCTGTTTTCCACGTAGCCGTTTTGAATCAGACTGTCGACAATGGACTTGACCGCCCGCGTAGGAATGCAGAACGCCATGCCCTCATAAGTCACATCAGCGATTTTGGAGGTTGCCACACCGACAACCTGACCATACATATTAACGGCGGGGCCGCCGGAATTACCGGGATTAATCGCCGCATCGGTCTGGATGTACTTGATGATGCTCTTGTTGGAGGCGTCGCGGTCAAGAGCAGACACAATACCTTTAGTCATCGAATTCTGGTAATTGATACCGCCGGGATTACCGACAATGATAATATCCTCACCAAGCGTCAGCGCATCGGAATCGCCGATGGTCGCGGGCTTGAGGTTTTCCGCACCGTCCATCTTGAGAACAGCAAGATCCGTACGGGAGTCAAAACCGACAACGCCTGCACTGTACTCCTTGCCGTCGGCGGTAATCACCTTGAAGGAATAAGCAGTTTTGCTATTACCGATGACGTGGGCATTGGTCATAATATAACCTCCCTGCGACAGGATAATACCGCTGCCCTGCGATTTCAGATCCGTATTTTCCGTATCGGCGTAGCACATAATACCGACGACAGAATCGGACACACTGTCGAACGCGTAAGATGAGGTATACTTGCTGTCCTTCGCATCGGAGGGCTTTGATTCCAGCGTAAGTCCGCCGTAATCCGGCACAACTTTGTCGCTGTAATCACTCTCCTTATGAACGGGCGCAGTCGTCTCCTCCTGACGGAATATGCCGCCGTTATTGGGAATCGTAAAATCGCGTATACCAAAGTTATTGTTTTCCGATATCTCCTGATTGGGGTGTTGGGAGCCGTTGAATAACACGTACGCCATGATACCGCAGAGACTGCCTGCAAGCAGGACACTGAGCACAATAATCACGGCGATCAAACCCTTGTTTGTCCTTTGCTTTGGACGTGCGTAAGCCTGCTGCGATGCAGATGCATAAGTCTGCCGCGGGTCAGGCTGCCCATAGGGACTTTGCGGCGGATACGCCGGCTGACCACCCGAACTGCCGACGGCAAAGCCCTGCTGTCCCGTATCGGCAAACACGCCGCCGGGATAGGCTGCCATGCGTTGTTCAGATTCAAACGGTGCGGCAGGCTGCGGCGGAACATACGGCTGCTCTCTCGGCATGAGCGGCTGTTCCGGACAAAAGTTCTGCGGCTGCTGCGAGGGCACAAACGACCGGTTGACAGGCTGCGGTGTAAACGCCTGCTGCTGCGGCACATAGACCTGCTCCGGCGATGATGCATACGGCTGCCCGTCGGGCTGCGGCATATGGGGTTGTTCCGTCGGTATATAATCATTTTTTTCTGTAAAGGGCTTCTGCGGCACGCCGCCGCTGCGCTCATGATCAACATTCTGATCCATACATATCACCTGATTCTTTTCATTATTCCTGCTACATTATACAACGTTGCAGCAGCAAACGCAATATGATTTCGTGTGAAATTTTGGTGAAATCGTCGTGAAATGCCTGTTGTACAACCACAGACAGCGTCTCCCGTATGGTGATACAAACATATTTTTATCACTTTTTTCTTAAAACGACTTTATTTTTAGTATAATTTGTAGTATAATAAAAAAGAATCGACAGTCGGAAACGTTCCGCTTTCCGCTGTTGAAATATACAAAAAAGGAAGATAAATATGCCATTAGTTAACGCGAAAGAAATGCTCACCAAAGCAAAAGCAGGTCACTACGCGGTAGGTCAGTTCAACATTAATAACCTTGAATGGACAAAAGCCATCCTCCAGACAGCACAGGAACTCAATTCTCCTGTGATTCTTGGCGTTTCCGAAGGTGCCGGCAAATACATGTGCGGCTACAAAACCGTTGTCGGCATGGTCAACGGCATGCTCGAGGAACTCGGTATCACCGTTCCCGTTGCGCTTCACCTTGATCACGGCTCTTACGAAGGCGCCAAGGCGTGTATTGAGGCAGGCTTCAGCTCCATCATGTTTGACGGATCCCACTATCCGATCGAAGAGAACGTAGCCAAAACAAAAGAACTCGTTGCCACCTGCGAAAAACTTGGTCTTTCTATTGAAGCAGAAGTTGGTTCCATCGGCGGTGAAGAAGACGGCGTTATCGGCGCCGGAGAATGCGCAGATCCCGCAGAGTGCAAGATGATCGCAGATCTGGGCGTCACCATGCTGGCGGCAGGTATCGGCAACATTCACGGCAAGTATCCCAAAAACTGGGCAGGTCTGAGCTTTGAGACACTCGACGCCATCCAGCAGCTCACGGGCGAAATGCCTCTCGTTCTCCACGGCGGCACAGGCATTCCCGCTGACATGATCAAAAAAGCCATTTCCCTCGGCGTTTCCAAGATCAACGTCAATACAGAGTGCCAGCTTGCATTCGCAGCGGCAACCAGAGAATATATCGAAGCAGGCAAGGATCAGCAGGGCAAGGGCTTCGATCCCAGAAAGCTCCTCGCACCCGGCTTCCAGGCAATCAAAGATACAGTCAAAGAGAAGATGGAGCTGTTCGGTTCTGTCGGCAAAGCGTAAGCACAAAACTAAGCACTTACCAAAGCCTGTAGCGTATTTCTGCGTATGCAGATGATAAAACAAATTTGGTTGAAACCACAGAAGGCTGCCCCCAAAAAACGGAGCATCCGGTTCTTATAGCGCCGTGCATAACGTTTGAGACGCGGTGGTTCCATACTTACATGAAATGCTTTGCATCTGTTGCGTATGTCATCATACCCGACGGATGCGAAGTATTCTTTTTAGCTGCTCAAAACACAGCCAACGACTGCTTATCCATACAATTTTCTGCTTCACGTTCCGGTAAAACAAAAAAAGTGCCCCTAAAATTTCGTATTAAAAAGGGGAACCGGACAGAATACCTGACGTTACCCCCTGTGCCATTGCCACTGTGTGTTTATCCTCGTCCGGTTCGCTTCTACATGTTCCAAGATACGCGTGCGCAAACACCTTGACAAAGTACCGCATTTACGCTACAATATATTTGAAAATGTCTCGGTAGCTCAGTTGGATAGAGCACCGCTCTCCTAAGCGAAAGCTCGACCTCATCCCTAATTTGAATGAAATCTCACTAAAATTGAATATGTCCTGATAGCTCAGCAGGATAGAGCGGTTGCCTCCTAAGCAACAGGTCGGGGGTTCGAATCCCTTTCAGGACGCCAGAAA
>JAFRGI010000003.1 GCA_017433905.1 Ruminococcus sp.
ATTGAAGGTAACGGTAACGTCGCCGTCCGCACTCATGCCGAAGTCATAGTTGAGGGATGTGCCGTCCATGCCGTGCCATACAACGTTCGCAGCATCTCCGCCGATGAACTGCACAACCTTGACTGCATAGATACCTTCCTCAGCTTTTACATCGGGAACGGTGATCGAGTAGATGCCGCCGTCACCCTTTGTCATAACATAAGAACCGGGATCGGGGCTCCAGCCGGTGCTCAGCCAGTTTGCCGTGCCGGCGAGTGTAAATACATCCTCGGCGGGAGCAGGCTCGGTGGCGGGCGCTACAGTAGTAGGCTCTGCGGTAGTGGGCGCCACGGTGGCGGGCTCTGCGGTAGTGGTCTCAATGTCCTCGTCGGAAAGGCCGAGAACTTCCTGAACCGCCTTGAGAGAAGCAAGCTTCTTATGCTCGGTGTCCATGTTGAGCTTCTGCTTGTCATAGCGGATAAATTCAACAGGGCAGCCGTTTTCAACGTCAGACTGATCGGGATTTGCGGGCTCAACCACGCCGCCCTCAAGGATGTCCGCGTTGTCTTTCTTATACTGATCGTAAACTTCTTTTGCCGTTACGCCGAGTTTTTCCATCAGCGTCAGATTTGTTTTAAGCTGGAAATAACCGACATTCACAAAATTGGTGAGATAATCCTTCAGCTTGGAAGAAAGCATCTGCGCTCTGGGCTGGTTTGCTGGGAACTGACCCTCGACAAACTTGCCCGTAGAGGTGATGTTTGCCAAAACGCCGAGCTCGGGGTGATTCTTCCAGTGAGCAAAGTAGTCGCTTTTTGCGGAGTTCGCGGCGTTCTCTCTGGTCTGGATCGGATTATCCAAAACAACTGTGTCGCCGAGACAATCAACGTTCATATTAACGTCCGCTGTCTGATAACCGCCGTTTGCCGTGGTAGAAAAGAGCACGCCGAAATCTACGCCGGGCTGCGTCTCCATGTAACGGTAGTAAGTGAGCTTCACTTTCTTGCCCTGCGCGTCAACCTCGGAATAGTGGTTCACCGTCATGGTGCTGTTGATGTCATAGGCAACCGTTGTACCCTGACCTGTGTAAACGCACTGACCGGGCTTTGTCTCCCAGCCGGGATCAAAGAACTCTTTGGTGTTGCCGTAAACCGCATAGGGATTGCAGTAAATCGGCACTGTGTTGTTCAGCTTATTGATTTTGATATTGCTCCAGTCTCCCCATGTACCGTCAGTGGGGAATTCAAAATAAATCTTCTGCTCGCCGACAGCCGCACATTCTTCCTCAGTCGGTCTCGGAAGAGCACTGGCGGTAACCGAAAAAGCAGACACTGCCATTAACGCCGCCAAAACGCCGCTAATGAGCTTGATAGACTTTTTCATTGGAATTGCCTCCTTTTTAAGTTGTCTCATATTTCGAGTACCTACATTATAACCTAAATCAATTCATTTTACAATAGTTTTTCGTGAAAAACATAACTAAAATTTTTTTCGTTTCCATTCACTTCGTCAAAACCCCCAAAAATCACATCATTTGATAGCAATACCTCATTACTCAGCTGCATACGGCAAAACGTTCGGCGCCGGTCAAAAAACTCCCACTTGACAAATTTGCCGTTATTCGGTAAAATTGGGATGATTACGCTAACGGAAAGAGGCATTTAAATGAAAAATACGAATAAAACGATGGAAAAAATCGTCGCTCTCTGCAAAGGCAGAGGTTTTGTTTACCCCGGCTCCGAAATCTACGGCGGCCTTGCCAACACATGGGATTACGGTCCTCTCGGCATGGCGCTCAAAAACAACCTCAAGTCGGCGTGGCTGAAAAAATTTGTGCAGGAAAACAAATACAATGTCGGTCTGGACGCGGCCATTCTGATGAATCCGCAAACATGGGTTGCCTCGGGTCACGTTGGCGGCTTCTCCGACCCCAAAATGGACTGCAAGGAATGCAAAACCCGTCACCGCGCCGATAACTTGATCGAGGACTTTGACGGCACCAACGTCGCGGGCTGGAGTAACGAGCAAATGACAAACTACATCAACGAACACGAAATTCCCTGCCCCCATTGCGGCAAGCATAATTTTACCGATATCCGTCAGTTTAACCTGATGTTCAAAACCTTTCAGGGCGTAACCGAGGACAGCAAAAACGAGCTGTATCTCCGCCCCGAAACCGCACAGGGTATTTTTGTCAACTTTGCAAACATTGCCCGCACCACCAGAAAGAAGCTTCCCTTCGGTGTGTGCCAGGTCGGCAAATCCTTCCGCAACGAAATCACGCCCGGCAACTTCATCTTCCGCGTGCGCGAGTTCGAGCAGATGGAACTGGAGTTTTTCTGCAAGCCCGGAACGGATCTTGAATGGTTCGACTACTGGAGAAGCTATTGCCGCGACTTCCTCTATTCCCTCGGCATCAAAAAAGAAAATCTGCGCCTGCGCGACCACGATCCTGCCGAGCTGGCGTTCTACTCCAAGGGAACAACCGACTTTGAATATCTGTTCCCCTTCGGCTGGGGCGAGCTGTGGGGCATTGCAGACAGAACCGATTACGACCTCAACCAGCACATCAAGGAAAGCGGTCAGGCGCTCGATTATTTTGACGCCACGGACAACACACGCTATGTTCCCTATGTCATCGAGCCGTCCCTCGGTGTTGAAAGACTCTTCCTCGCCGCCGTTGTCGAAGCATATGACGAGGAACAGATCGACGAAAAGGACAGCCGCGTTGTCATGCGCTTCCATCCCTTCCTCGCTCCCTTCAAGGCGGCAGTGCTCCCGCTGTCCAAAAAGCTCAGCGACCAAGCGGACGCAGTCAGAGAGCAGCTCTCCCATGACTTTATGGTTGATTTTGACGAATCCGGTTCCATCGGCAAGCGTTACCGCCGTCAGGACGAAATCGGCACGCCCTTCTGCGTTACCTATGACTTTGACAGCGCGGAGGACGCCTGCGTTACCGTCCGCGACCGCGACACCATGCAGCAGGAAAGAGTGCGCATCGCCGACCTCAACGCATATATTGCGGAGAGAGTAAAATTCTAATCCGCATACAAGCGCAGACAGGCGCTTCCACTTCCAATATTCCATCAAAAAACGGAAAGGCACGTCACGCCTTTCCGTTTTTTTGATATCCGATGATATTTCTCCGGCAAACATCAGTTTTCCGCCCGCAGTCCGAAAACCCGCAGAATCTCTTCCTTGTGCGCCATGATCGTGTCATAACCCTCCTGAATGGTCTCGTCGACACTGTCTATCTCAAAAAGCTGTGTGTTTTCATTCTTGATTTCAACGGACAAATCTGCCATGGCCCGCGACTTGCGCGTACCGTCGATGGAATATACATCGAGCGCACGCCAGATAACCTTGATCAGACCGTCCAGACCTGCGTCCGGGTTATATGACATGATATCAAACCCGATCGCCAGAACCTTGCCCACGCCCATATCCCGAAGCACCTTGACAGGAAGGTTGTCCTTTGAGCCGCCGTCAATGAAATTGTAATTGCCGTAGTCGCAGGTAGTGTAAATCGCCGGGAAGGACATGCTCGCGCGCACGGCGGTCTCAAGCGGCACATCGGTCAGATAGTGGATGTGATCGTTTTCGAGATGTTCCTCCTCCGTCAGAAAAATACACTCGTCGGTGGTGAGCGTGTCGACGGTGCATATAGAGAGATTGATCGGCAAATCGCGGAACCCCCGAATACCCTTGAGAAGCATGCCCTCCTTGATGACATCGGCAATCAGCTGACCGTCCTTGATGCCGTCCTTGTCGACCTTTTTGTTGATAATAAACGTCGCCAGCGCCTTAAAAATCAATCCGCTGTCGATTTCTGCCAGTGTTTTCCAATGTTTTTTTGCAAAATAGCGCATTTCCTCCGGGGTCATGCCCATCGCGCAAATGGCCGCCATCGCCGCGCCCGAGCTGGTGCCCGAAACAAACTGCGGGCGGATTCCCAGCTCATAGAGTGCCTTGAGCGCACCGATGTGCGCAATCCCCTGTAAACCGCCGCCCGAAAGCGCAAATCCAATCGCATTTTTTCTATCCACTCTATCCATGGAAAAACTCCTTTCCGTTACTGATAAAAACGATATACCGTACAATATGATTCTGTCTCTACAAAATAATCGTACCAGTTGTAATAATCTTCAAAACTGCAGTCTTCCTGAATCAACTCGAAGTGCCGGAACTTTGTATGCTGTGTAATGCCGTCGATCACGGTATCCCTGTCTGCAAGACGGGAGATATACACCGTCACCTCGCTGTCCTCCCGCAACCGTGCGTCACTGTAAAAATGCGCCAGCGAATCCTCCTCCTGCCTGTTCACGTCGCCGTTATTCATATATGCATCGGCAAAAGCAGTTATTTTTCCGTTGGTCACCACACCGCGCGCGTTGGCAAACTCCTCCAGCTCCGACGCGAGGGTCTTTGACATCGCGGTCGTCTGCAAAATCATCGTGTTGTCATAGAGCATAAATTTGTCAATGCACTTGTTCCACTCGAGCATGGCTGTTCCGATAAAAACACAATCCCTTGTCTGCGGCTCGTAGAGGTTGGTTTTGCCGTAAATATAATACGGGCGCACCGTCGCGAAACCCATACCGCAGGCAAGAAGAAGGCAAACCGGTACAGCAACATGCACCTTCGGATTTTTGATCAGGAAACGCACAACACGGATGAACGCGAATATGAACATGACCGCGATCAACGGCAGACTTGCCATCACATAGCGATCGCTGTTGAACGGAGACACCAGCGAAATGCCGGCAAAAAACACCGAGCCCGGGATAATCACGAAAAACGCCGTGCGGGGAAGCTTTTTCTTTTTTACAAAACGCATATATATCCCGAAGCCGAGCGCCGCTGCCGCGCAAACTGCAAAAAGCCAAATCTGATTGAGAAACAAATCCTTTGACAGCAGCTGTATATACGTGCCCAGCTTATAGATGATGTACGTAACAATTGTCACGGCGTCAACGGACAAGTCCAATGACCCAAGTCCGCGGTTGCCGCCGAGCACATTTTCGATGATATGCGGATAAATCGCCATTGCCAAACCTGCGCCTACCACCGCCGTAGCGGCGTAGAACAGAAAATTCCCGATCTTCTTTTCCCTGATGCTGAAAACCAGATAAACCAAACCTGCAAGACCGGCGCAGAGAATAAAATAGTACTGCGTCAAAATACCGAGCGTCACAACGGGCAGCAGCACGGCGCACTGTCGCAGCCTCACCTTTTTTTGCGCATAAAACCACATCGTCAGATAAATAAAGGTCAGCACAAAAAAGGTCAGCGAGGCATACATGCGCAGATAGATCGTCGTCGTGATACAGGCAACGCTGAACGCGTACCCTCCGACAGCGATCAGCGCGTAAAGATTATTGTCCGTGACGCGCTTACCGATCTTAAAAAGCATGATCAGAGCACCCACCATCATCGTAAGATTAATCACAAACGCAAGCCACTTGCTGAACACCTCGGGAAAAAACGAGCAAACCGTATGCACCAGCGCATAGTAAAACGGCGGATGCGAAGCATCCGTGATTTGATTTTGTACGACCTGCGCGTAGTCAAACCGGTGCTCGGGATAAACCGCCAGGTACTCGTTCATATCCTCCGGCGTATTCCACCCGCCGATATTCAGCTGCTTGGAGGAATTTGCGAGATTATAGGTCAGCAGCTCGTCCTCGTGGTAGCCCTGCTTGGCATTCATATACAACGCGGAGATACCCAAACTGACGATAATGATAACAACCAGTGCGAGCCGCGCAATTTTGTTGCTGATTCCCATAGAAAACAAATCCTTTGTCGTTGATTTTCTTTTATTATAACACTTTTATACGGTCAAAAACAATAGATTTGGAGAAAATTATCCGCTTTGCCGCGGTTTGACGCACAAAAAGGGAGAGGTATACATGCTCACAAACCTCTCCCTGAATAAAACCGTATTCGGAATACCACTGACGACTCCTCGTCCGAAATCAGTCTGCGTCTTCCGTTTTTTTCGCCGCTGTCTTTTTTACCGTCGCCTTCTTGACGGACTTCTTGACAGCTGTTTTTTTCTCCGCATCCGCCGTCTTGGTTGTTTTCTTTTTTACAACACGCTTTTTCGGTACAGGAAGCGCCTTCTTGAGACGATAATAACACACGCCGAGCGGCGGAAGCGTCAGCTCCAGACAGTAATCCAGCTCATGCTCCTTGATATTTTTGGTTTTGAGATCGCCCTCATTCTTCATGCCACATCCGCCGAATTCCTCGCTCTCGGAGTTGAATACCTCCTCATACACACCGTAGACGGGAACGCCAACACGGTATTTCCCGCGGACAATCGGCTGGAAGTTACAGACAACCAAAATCTCACTGCCGTCAAGGGCAATCCTGCGAAAAGCGATAATGCTGTTCTGATAGTCGTCAAGCGCCACCCACCGAAAGCCGTTCCAGTCGTAATCATTCTCATGCATAGCCGGCGTATCGCGGTAGAATTTGTTCGCCTCAGCAAAGAAATGCTTGATCCGGCAATGCTTTTCATATTCAAGCAAGCCCCATTCCAGCTGTTCATTGGCATTCCACTCGTCAAACTGACCGATCTCGCTGCCCATAAACATCAGCTTCTTGCCGGGATGCGCAAGCATATAGGTGATAAACCCTCTGACGCCCTGGAACTTCTGATCATACTCGCCGGGCATCTTATTAATGAGAGAGCCCTTGCCGTACACCACCTCGTCATGCGAGATAGGCAGCATAAAGTTCTCCGAAAACGCGTACACCATGCTGAACGTGAGGGTGTCGTGGTGATAGTTTCTCCAAAGCGGATCGAGGGAGATGTAGGACAGCATGTCGTTCATCCATCCCATGTTCCACTTGTAATCAAAGCCCAGTCCGAGCCCCTCAATGGGATAACGGGTGACGTTCGGCCACGCTGTACTCTCCTCCGCAATCATAATCGCCTCGGGGTAAAACTCATGGACAACGCTGTTGAGCTTTTGCAGAAAATCAACCGCAACAAGGTTTTCTCTGCCGCCGTAAGCATTGGCAATCCACTCACCGTCCTTACGGTTATAGTCCAGATACAGCATGGAGGCTACCGCGTCAACACGAATACCGTCAACGTGATACATATCC
This sequence comes from Ruminococcus sp., assembly GCA_017433905.1. GTDB lineage: Bacteria > Bacillota > Clostridia > Oscillospirales > Acutalibacteraceae > Ruminococcoides. The sequence goes on from JAFRGI010000003.1 coordinate 7,099, forward strand.
AGCCAGAACATCGCAGAAGAAATCAGAAAGCTGGTAACCTCATAACGACCGTAGTTGAAGATGTAGGTGCCCCACTCCTTGTGTTCGCCAATTCTCCAGTCCTCATACTCATAGCAACCCGTGCCGTCAAAGCGCGCAAGCCCGTGCGCGTCCTTGGGGAAGTGCGCGGGAACCCAGTCGAGAATGACGCCGATGCCCTCCTGGTGCGCCCGGTCGATAAAATACATCAGATCCTTGGGCTCTCCGTAACGGGAGGTCGCGGCAAAATAGCCCGTGCACTGATAGCCCCAGCTGCCGTCAAAGGGAAACTCGGTCAAAGGCATGAACTCTATATGGGTGTAGCCCATCTCCTTGACATATGGAATCAGCTCCTCGGCAAGCTTGCGATAGCCGAAGAAATTACCGTCGTCATATTTGCGCCACGAACCCGCATTGACCTCGTAAACGTTGATCGGACGGGTCTTGTGCGGATTTTCTTTTTTAAACTCCATCCATGCGTCGTCGTTCCACTCATAACCATAGATATGATACAGCCGGGACGCATTATCGGGGCGCGTCTGGCAGTGAAAGGCATAGGGATCCGTTTTCATCACCCGGTCATTCCACGGAGTTTCCACACAATATTTATAACAACAGAACTCCCAAAGCCCTTCGATGAACAGTTCCCAAACACCCGAATCCGAAATACGGTACATAAAGTTAGCGTCGGGATCCCAGTCGTTAAAATCTCCGACTACGGAAACCGATTTCGCGTTTGGCGCCCATACTCTGAAAACAACGCCCTGCCGACCGTTCCAAGTCTCAAAATGGGAGCCCAGGAAATGATATGCTCTTGCAGCTTCACCCTGCAAAAACTGCTCCAACGGAGGTCTTGTGTCATTAATTAAAAAAGCCATAGAATACCTCTTTCCTCTATTTTTCAGAACCTTTCGGATAAGGCAACACCGCACAATTCGCAGCGCACGCCCTGCTTGAATATTATTCCGTCAGCTTACCTCAATTTATTTGTACAACCTGACGAAAAATCTTACTGCGCAATCCGCACACCTCAATTGTGCGGTATTACCTTAATATCAAAGATATCATATTCTAAATGTTCATATGACTATTATAATACATTTCCACAAATATACAAGAGTTTTTTCGAATTTTTATGTAAAAAATATTTGAGGATCCCTGGTTTTATTAAAAAGTTTTGTCATTTTTGCCGAATTTTTCGCAAAATTTTTGTGCTAAAGTCTGAATTTGACGGCATAATCTCCCGATACGCCAACGCCGCCAGATCGGCAGATCGGACATCCATATGTAAGTGCGCGGCATTTTCGTCATTTTTTCGCAAGGCTTTCGCCGCGGAGGTAACGATCTCGCACCGGCAGGAACGCAGCATCCGTTCTCCCGCATCAGTAAAGCCGAGCACGCGTACATATCCGACTGTCCGTGTTTGCAGCTTCTCTGTCAGACCGAGAAATGCACAGGTCACAATCCGCCGCAGGCGCGCGTGGGTGTAGCGTTTAGTTTTGACGAGCATAAGCAGTTCCTCCACCGACCGCGCACGTCCCGCAGCGTCCAGAATGCGCTGCTCCAAGCCCTCTCCCACCTCAGGCAGCATGCGCAGCTCCTCTGCAGTCATGGTGCGCAGACAGTACAGCACCGCTCTGTCCAGCAGCTCGGGATAGGTCACACGGGGCGGTGTTTCCGGCAGAAGTCCTTTGGCAGCTCCGCCGGCGCGGAGCACGGAACGAATATGCGAAGCAGAAGCATATCTGCCGCTGACAACCTGACTGTCGTGTGCGGCACCCTTTCTCTGAATGGGCAGGGGACGAATACCCGTCCCTTCGAGCGCACGCAGATACTCTACCGCAAGGATATTATTGGGCGACGATACCGCCGCCGCAACCGCATCGCCGTATATGGTACGCACAGCTGCCTCCAGCGCGCGCGGATAATATCCGCCTCCGCGCATTTCCGCAGCGATCAGGGCATTCACACGCTCGCTGTTCAATGCGTTTGCCGCCGTGCACAGGATATCCGGATCCGCATCTTCACAACCAAATGCAAGTTGTCTAACATCTGAAAATGCCTGCGCAATTCGCACGCCTCCCTCTGCAAACCGCTGTGCGTTCGCGACAGCGTGCGCCGTCGGTAGTTCAACAACCAGATCCGCTCCGTAACGCAACGCGGTTTTCGCACGGGTAAACTTGTCACAAACCGCCACCTCGCCGCGCTGGGTAAAGCTGCCGCTCATGATCGCGATATTGTCTTCACCCGTCAGCAGCCGCGCCGTGCGCAGCAAATACTCGTGTCCGTAATGAAACGGATTCAGTTCGCAGATAATCGCGGTTGACATGGGCCACCTCCGTTAAGCACCGCACGCGGAACGCTCCGCGTGAAGATTGTAAAACATTGCATAAAACCGCAAAAAAGTCTTGCAAAAAAAACATTAATGATGTATGATAAACTAGTATATTTGTAATTATACATGACGCTCTTTTGAAAAGCAATAGTAAACGAAGGGAAATGTGATCAAATGAAAGTTTTAGTTATCAATGCCGGCAGCTCCTCACTGAAATATCAGCTCATTGATATGACAGACGAGAGCGTGCTCGCAAAGGGAAACTGTGAAAGAATCGGCACCGACAGCGCCTTCATTGGGTTCAAGACAAGCGACGGTCAGAAAATAGAGCGCAAGACCGAGATGAGCAATCACACGCAGGCATTCCGGGCTGTAAAGGACGCGCTCCTCGACACACAGTACGGTGCTATTTCCGATCTCTCGGAAGTAACAGCAATCGGTCACCGGATTGTACAGGGCGGCTCCTATTTCGACCGCAGCGTACTGATTGATAAAAGTGTCATGAAAAAAATCAAGGAGCTCTCTCCTCTGGCGCCTTTGCACAACCCTGCTCACATCCAGGGCATTGACGCCTGCACGGAGGTTTTCGGCGCAGACGTGCCGCAGGTCGCGGTATTTGACACGGCATTTCATCAGACGATGCCCGCGAAAGCGTATATGTACGCGATCCCTTATGAATATTACGAGAAGTACGGCGTGAGAAAATACGGCTTCCACGGCACCTCTCACCGCTATGTCAGCACAAAAATGGCAGAACTGCTCGGTAAACCCATCGAGAAAACCAAAATCATTACCTGCCACATCGGCAACGGTTCCTCCATTACCGCTATAGACGGCGGCAAGGTCATTGACACCACCATGGGGCTAACCCCCCTCGGCGGTTTTATGATGGGTACCCGTTCGGGCTCTCTCGACCCCTCCGTTGTCACCTTTATCGCCGAAAAGGAAGGCATGACTCTGACCGAGGTTTCCGATATGCTCAATAAAAAATCGGGTCTGCTCGGCGTTTCGGGAGTCTCCTCCGACGACCGCGATGTAACCGCCGCAGAAAAAGAAGGCAACCACCGCGCAAAGTTGGCGCACGAGATGCTCTACTATCAAATTGCACAATACATCGGCAGCTACTTTGTAACGCTCGGCGGATGCGACGCCATCGTATTCACGGCGGGTCTCGGCGAAAATCAGCCCTGTCTGCGTGAAAATGTTTGCAATTATCTTTCATGCATCGGCGTCAAACTCGACAAGGACCTCAACAACAACACCATCCACGGCAAACAGGGCACCCTCACAACTCCGGACTCCAAAATCCGCGTAGAGCTGATTGCCACAGACGAGGAAATGGTGATTGCGAGAGACACCCGGCAAATCGTCGCTGCGCTGTAACGGCAAATCCACGACTACGGACAAAGCTTATGTAAAAACGCGTTTCCAAAGCGGAAACGCGTTTTTTCTTAGGTTGCCGAATGCTGCTTGGGCTCGTCAAAAAAGGTGTCCCGCGCGTCGCGGAAAAAGAGCGTCACGCACCAAACCGCCGCGAGAGCAACCAGAATATAAATGATTCTGCTCACCACGCCACTCTGACCGCCGCCGATAAAACCGACGAGGTCAAACTGAAAAATGCCGATGCTGCCCCAGTTGAGACCGCCGATAATCAGCAAAGCGAGCGCAATTCTGTCAAGCATGTTCTTTCCTCCTTTTGGGCATACAATGCCGCAAGGTTAGTATGTACCGGAGAAAACACTTTATTCATTACATCCAAAACGTCAGCATGCCCGCGATAAACAGACCGAGCAGCATGACGGCGACGCCGAAAATACGCACGATTTTGACAGCTTTTGAAATTTTGAATTTTTTGATCATACCCTCTGTCGGAAACGGAAAAAACAAAAGCATCAAGCCGAGAAAAACACAGCTGCCCGAGGCGACCGACATACCGAGAATTTTGAGAAAGGACATGAGAAACAATCCGACGGGAATACCGAACACACACACCGTATTGACTGCCGTAAAAAGCTTGCCGAATTTTTCATAACGTTCATAAAATCTATTAGCGGCTGCCTGACAATCATCCGAGCAATACTGCTCAAAATACGAAATCTCCTTGCCGCAGTAATCGCATAATTTCATATTTCCATCTCCTTTGCACTGCACTTTATTGTAACACAGCGCCAACAAAATTTCAATAGGATGATACAGTGCAAATTTGCTTGACTCCCTCCGTTAAAAGATGTATAATCAAAATATATCTTTTGCAATAAAACCGCCCCGCCCGCGGACAGAAGGAGGGTATTATGTCAATATCTGACAAAACACAGACAGCGTCCGTTGCCGACCACAGCGACACCGAACGCGAACATCAGGTCTATCTGAACGTTCAGTGCACCTACGAGGAAGCCAAAATAAGGCGCGGAAACTACCGTCGTTACGGCACTCTGTTTGTGATACTCTCGGGGATTGTTTTTCTGACCCTGATGTTCAGTCTTAATTACAAAATTGAGTTTCTGATTTTATGGGTCGTCACAGACTTTATTTGCGCGGCGCTGATGATCCGCTCCGAATACAAAGTATATCAGATCGAAACCATTCTCGGTATCTCCGAAGAAAACGCGGATGAATATACCGCAGAAAATGCGGAAGAAAACGCCGGAGAAGATACAGAAACTGCTGCGAAAAAAGCTACGGAGGAACACGATTCATGAAAAATATCATCTGCATTTTTCAAGGAGATCTGAAAAGCGTCGCCAAAAATTTAATCATTTTTGTCGTTGTTCTCGGCATTGCCATTTTGCCTGCACTGTATGCATGGTTCAATATCGCTTCTAACTGGGATCCCTATTCCGCAACAAGCGGAATGAGCTTTGCAGTCTGCTCGCTGGATAAAGGCTATGAATATGACGGGCTGAAAATTAATGTCGGCGACAAGCTGGTCGACGGTCTGGAGGGCAATACGCAAATGGGATGGGTCATCGTTGACACGGAAGAAGAAGCAACAACCGGCGTCACCAGAGGCGACTACTACGCTTCTGTTGTCATTCCCGAAGATTTCAGCGAAAACCTGCTTTCAATCGTCACGGGAAAATTCCGTCAGGCGGACATGCACTATTATGTCAACGAAAAGAAAAACGCTATTGCACCCAAAATTACCGATAAGGTTGTCGGTACTCTGCAGGAGAAAATCGATTCCGAATACGTCGGCACTCTGGCGGAAACCATTGCCAAGGTGCTGGGCGTCACCAATAACGAGCTGTCCAAGGACAAGGAACAAATCGCCGATAGAATCACCAACGCACTCAACGACGCAAAGGATGAAGTCAAAATCTTCGCCAACTCGATGGATCTGCTTGTCACCACACTGGATTCCATTGATACGCTGGTCGAATCCGGCAAAGATTTGCTCCCTGCGATAGAACAGCGCCTTGCCAAGGCAGGCGTCTTTACCGGAGACGTGACCGACACGTTGAAAGCTACCCGTAATACCGCTGCGCAAATCGCCTCCACGCTCGAAGACCTCATTTCATCCGGCTCGGTGTATATGACCGATATATCCGCACGAATGGACGACGCATTCGGCGACCTCAGCTCCGATGCGGCTGCAGCTGCCGACAAGCTGGCAAAAATAGAGGTCGTTAACAAAAGAATCCTCGCGGTTAACAACCGGGCGCTTTCTATTCTTCAAACCATCCAGTCCGATTTCGGCATTGACTGCTCCAAAGCCATCAGCCGTTTGGAGGCAGCCAACGACAAACAGAATTCCATCATCGCCAAAATAGAGGACGCATGCAACAAAATTAAATCTACCGGAGCACTGCCTGCGGATTTGAAATCCGAACTGGAACAGCTCGTCGCGGAAGCAGAAACGGAGCTCACCTCCGCAGAAAGCGAATTTGACGTGATTGAGCAAAAAATCGACTCCGCGATCACCAAATCCTTCTCTTCTCTTGACGACATCGCCGATTATCTGCAGTCGCTGGGTTCCGGCACCAATCAGATTCCTGATACCTTTGAAGACGCCTCCGATATCGTCGGCAATCTCAGAAAAGTGCTGTTGGGTCTCAAGGACTACCTCCTTGATATCAGCGAAAAAATCGGCAGGATCGTTGACAAGGTAAACGAGATCAAAAACGACAATACCATCGAAAGCCTTGTGCTTCCGATCATTGAGGATCCGGAAGCGCTGGGCAAGTTCCTGTCCTCGCCTGTCGGTTATGAAACTGAAAAAATCTATCCGATCGAAAACTACGGTTCCGCCATGACGCCGTTCTATTCCTCGCTGGCGCTTTGGGTCGGCGGCGTTGTTCTGGTTGCCGTTCTGAGCGTTGACCTCACCAAGCGCGACCGTCAGCGGTTGGTCAAAGAACCCGGTTCCACACAACAGTTCTTTGGCAGATATCTGATATTCTTCTTCCTCGGTCAGATTCAGGCGTTGATCATCGCGCTCGGCGACCTGTTCTTCCTAAAGGTTCAGTGCCAAAATCCGCTTCTCTTCATCCTCGGCTGTTTGATTTCCAGCTTCATTTACACCCTAATCATTTACTCGCTGACCATCACCTTCAGCGTCATCGGCAAAGCGCTTGCCGTTATCATTCTTGTTCTTCAGATTGCCGGAGCGGGCGGCACCTTCCCGATCGAAGTGCTTCCGGCACCCTTCCAAGCGCTTTCTCCCTTCCTGCCCTTCAAATACGGCGTCAACCTTCTGCGCGAAGCCGTTGGGGGCGTTTGTGCGGAGGGATATCTGCAAAATCTGGGCAAGCTGCTGATTTTCATTATCCCTGCGCTGATACTGGGGCTCCTGCTGAGAAAACCGTGTATCAAAATTATCGCGTTCTTTAACAAAAAAATTGAGGAAAGCGATCTGGTCATCTAATTTCGGTTTTCATAAAAGCAACACCGCACCATTCGTGTGTGCAGACTGCGCAACGCAGTTGTGCGGAATGATATACACCAGATATAAAATTATTTTGGTTAGAAATGAGTAGGAAAGAGCTTGATTGGATAATAGTATAAATATTACTGATACCGTCAAAACGCCGCCGTGAAAAAATTCACGGCGGCGTTGCTGTTATTGTATGTAGTTGTACGCTCCCTATTCGAAATAATTGCCCAAAAAGCTGAACTCAGGCATCTCTTCGCTTAACTGAGAGAGCAGATCGATCACGCTTTCGTCGCGGACACTGCCCGTAAAATCAAGGTAAAACAAATACTCAAAATCCCTGGTCTCGCTCGGACGAGACTCGATTTTGGTCAGATTCAGCCCCAGTGAGCTAAAGCGGCACAGCAGACTGTAGAGCGAGCCCTTGACATGCGGCAGCGAGAAGCAAAGACTGATTTTATTGGCGTTTTCGGGAATGCAAAGCGTCTTGGAAATGACGATAAACCGTGTGGTGTTGCGCTTGTCGTCCTGCAGATGATTGTCAAGTATTTTCAGACCGTACTCTTCTGCCGCCTTGTAGGGGCAAATCGCCGCCAGATTGATCCGCTTCTCGCGCGCAACGTCACGCGCTGCAACAGCGGTATTGGCACAGGACTGCGCCTCAAAGCCGTTTTTGTCAATATAGGACGCGCACTGAGACAGCGCCTGCGGATGCGAACGAACCATCTCAATATCGCAAAGCTCCGACTGCCGCAGTCCGCCGAGACAGTAATCAATTTTCATGTCCAGCGCACCGACGATAAAAAACCGGTGCTTTAAGATCAGATCGTATACCGCCGAAACCGAGCCTGCCGTGGAATTTTCCACAGGCAGAACGCCGTATACGGCTTCGCCGCTGTCCACCGCCTCAAACACATCGTCAAAGGAAGGGTAGTGACGCAGCTCCGCCGCCGGAAACAGCTTGAGCGCCGCCTCGTGTGAATTGGCGCCCTGAATACCCTGATAGGCAACACACACATCCTGCGTTTTGAGCCGGTCTGCAGCACTGCGAATCTCTTTGCGCAGCGGATCGCCGCTACGGACAATATTGTGCTGCAGGGAACGCGACAGCTCCATGATATTCTGGTACAGCAGCCGCGCATAGCTTCCGTATTCGCCGCTCTCTGACTGAATCCGGTCGAGGATCTCCTTCTCGCGCTCCCGGTTGAGTACGGGGAGCCCGTTCGCCTGTTTGTACCGCCCCACCTCTCCGGCACAGTCCATACGCCGGTTGAACAGCGTGATCAGCTCTTTGTCTATCGCGTCAATCTCGACGCGGATTTCATCTAAATTTCTCATAGGCTTCTCCGTCAAAACAAATTCATCAACGCCACTGCCGCCGCCGCTTCAATCACCGGAACAGCGCGCGGAACAATACAGGGATCATGTCTGCCGCGGATCTCCAGCTCTGTGTTTTCACCCGTTTGCAGATCCACCGTTCGCTGTTTTTGGGCAATAGAGGGTGTGGGCTTGATCACCGCGCGGAATATCAGCGGCATTCCGTCGGTAATACCCCCAAGAATTCCGCCGCAGTTGTTGGTTTCCGTGACAACGCGTCCGTTTTCGTAACGGAAAGGATCGTTCGCCTGCGAGCCGCGCATAGCTGCAAGGTCAAAGCCCGCTCCGAATTCAATCCCCTTGACCGCAGGAACGCCGAATACCGCCCCGGCAACCGCTCCTTCCACACCGTTGAACATCGGCTCTCCGATTCCGACAGGCAGTCCCGTGACGGCGCACTCTATCGTGCCGCCGACGCTGTCGCCGTCGAGCCGCGCAGCCTCCACCTCGGCACGCATTGTTTCTTCGATTTCCTCGTTGATCAAGGCAAAAGAAGAGACGCTGAGACGGTTGAGCAACACGTCGTCGATTGCCGTCGGACAAAAGCGGCTGTCGCTGACCGCGCCGACGGAAGCAATATGCGCGGCAATTTTCACGCCGTGCTTCTCCAGCAGTTGACGGCAGACCGCACCGGCGAATACAAGCGGCGCCGTCAGCCTGCCCGAAAAATGACCGCCGCCGCGAATATCGTTTGCACCGCTGTATTTGACGTATGCCGTGTAATCACTGTGCGCCGGGCGCGGCATCGTCAACAGATTACCATAATCGCCCGATCGCGTATTCGTATTTTCAATCACCGCGCAGAGCGGCGCACCCGTAAGGACGCCGTCAAGCATACCCGACAAGATGTTGGGCAAATCGCTTTCTCTGCGCGGCGTAGCCGTTTTGTCTTTTCCGGGAGCGCGGCGCGCCATCTGGACAAGCACTGCGTCCATATCGATCTTCTCCCCGGCAGGCAGACCGTCCAACACCACGCCGATACCGCTGCCGTGACTTTCTCCGAAAACCGAGAGCTTTATTTTATCTCCATAGGTGGATGCCATCGCCGTCACCTCTTTATTCCAAAGTTGCGTTACCGCCGATTTTTGCGTAATCCCCGTAAAAATCGGGGTAACTTTTATTAATACTCATTGCATCCGTACAAAGGATTTTTTCCTTTGCACCCGCCGCGCAAACCGCTGCCGACATTACGATGCGATGGTCGTTACAGCCCTCGGCAAAGCCGCCGTACAGTCTGCCGACACCGGTGATTTCCAACCCGTCGGGCAGTTCCTTCACCTCTCCGCCGAGAGATCGAAGCAGACGGGCTGTCGTTTGGAGGCGGTCGCTCTCCTTGATCCGCAGCCGCTCGGCACGAACAATCCGTGTGGTTCCCTCTGCAAAACAGGCGCAAACCGCAAGCACGGGCACCAAATCGGGAATCTGCGAAGCGTCGATTTCCACGCTTTTTAACGGCGCTTTTCTGACGCGCAAACTATCGCCGTTCTGTATTACCTCCGCGCCGAATTCACGCAGGATCGACGCGATGCAGCGATCTCCCTGTGCGGAGTCGATATTGGCGTTGCGCACCTCCACATCTCCCGCAACCGCGCCTGCAACCAGAAAAAACGCTGCCTGCGACCAGTCGCCGTCCGTAACATAATGTGAAGGCACATAACTCTGTCCGCCGCGGATATGCCATCCGTTGTCCAGAATATCCACCTCCACGCCGAATTTTGCCATGGTGCGGATGGTCATGTTGATATAACCCTTGCTCTGGATCGGCGAGGTGAGAAGGATATCGCTGTCGTCGCGCAGCAACGGCAGCGCGAGAAGCAGCCCTGTAATAAACTGGGAGCTGACGTCTCCTGCCACACGGTAAACACCGCTTTGCAGCTTACCGCTGATACGCAGGGGCAGTCCTCCCTGCGTATCGCAGGTCACTCCCCTGGCAGGGAACATGTCGGTATACACGCCGATCGGGCGCTCGGGCAACCTGCCCCGTCCGATGAAGATCGCATCCACGCCTCCGACCGCTGCCACGGGGATGAGAAACCGCAGTGTCGAACCGCTTTCGCCGCAGTCCAGCGTCGCATGTTTTTTTGAAAAAACGTCTGTGCCATCAACGGTCAGCGTTCCGTTTTCCATCTTTGTCACCGCGCCGAGCTTCTCGACACAGCTGATGGTCGCGCAAATATCGTCGGAAAGGGCAATCGGCGCAATCGTGCACACGCCGCCCGACAACGCGGCACAGATAATCGCACGGTGCGCGTCGCTCTTGGACGGCGGCGCACACACCGTACCGTTTGGCACAAACGGATTCAAGGTCACATTCATGATTCAGTCCTCCGTCGTAATAAAGCTTTCGAACTCCTCTATCGGCACCGTCTGCGTGAAGCTGTCACCGATTCGACGAAGCAAAACGGGGCGGATAACGTCTCCGGCGGTCTTTTTGTCGGAGCGCGCGGCGTTTGCAAGCTCCGCAAAGCTAAACTGCTCCGACGTAGGCAGAGCGTATTTTTGGCAAAGAGCGGCGATACGCCCCGCCGTACCCGGCTCTGTGATGCCGCGTGCTTCTCCCGCCTTCGCCATCATCACCATGCCGACGGCAACCGCCATGCCGTGAGAAATCCCCGAATAATGACGAAGCTTCTCGATCGCGTGACCGAGGGTATGACCGAAATTCAGGAGTATGCGCTCCCCTCCTCTTTCACACTCATCCAGGTTGACGACGTCACGTTTAACAGAAACGCAGATTTCGATCACATCCTCTATATGCACTGCCGCGTCCCCGTGCTCCAAAAAAGTAAAAAACGAAGCATCCTTGATGCAGCCGTACTTCACAACCTCCGCCATACCGTCGGCCTTATAGAAGTCGGGCAGTGTCTTTAGCGTATCCGGATCGATCAAAACGGCAACAGGTTGATGAAACGCACCGACGAGGTTTTTTCCCTGCGGCAAATCCACGCCGGTTTTGCCGCCGACCGAGGAATCTACCTGCGCCAGCAGCGAGGTGGGAACCTGCATAAAATCAATTCCGCGCAGATAGGATGCCGCTGCAAAGCCTGCCATATCGCCGCACACACCGCCGCCGAGAGCGACAACCAGATCCCTGCGCGTCATGCCGAAATCCGCGAAGGTGTTGTACATTTCGGCGATCGTGCCAAGGTGCTTGCTTTCCTCGCCTGCGCGAAACACATGCGTTGTCGCCTCAAATCCGCAGGCGGAGAGCGAATGCAGGATGCGCTGCTGATAAAGCGGCGCAACGTTGGTATCTGTCACCAGCACAACACGTTTGGCGTCGGAAAGACGTTTGGCGTATTCTCCGGCTTTGTCGAGCAGTCCTCTCTCAATATCAATATCGTACGGTCTGCCCGTACCGACGTGAACAGTTCTCATGGAAATCCTCCTGCCTGTGCGGCGCCGACAAAAAACAGATCGGAAACCGGGAAACGGGAGCCGCACATTTTTTCGTTTCCCGCATACAAGTCCCGGATGTTACATCAAAGAATGTATCAAAACATTATTTTACAGATTTTTCACTGACCGGGAAGGTAAAATACGTATCGGGGAACGGCTCGTCCTCCAAAGTGAAGTGCCACCACTCCTCTTCCAGCGGCTTAAATCCGTGACCGAGCATGGCGTCGCGCAGAACCATGCGGTTATTGTACTGCTCCTCCGTGATTCCCTCGCGGTAATCCGGGTGACTGAGCTCACCGAAATAGTCAAAGGTGCCGCCCATATCGACTTCCTTTTCGGTTTTCATGTCAAAAAGGGTCAGATCCACGGTGCTGCCGCGACTGTGACCGGATTTTTCGGCAATGTATCCCTGATCGAACAAAACGGACTTATCCAGCTCGGGATAAAAATATTCCTTCATGCGCGTATCATCGACATCCTTCGCCCAATTCATAAAGTGAGTCACCGCTTTCTGCGGACGATAGGCGTCATATATCTTGAGACGGTACCCCTTGGAAACGAGCTCGTCGCTGACTTCCTTGAGCGCCGACGCGGCTTCCTTCGTCAGCAAAGCAACCGGCTGCTCATAACCGTCGATCCTGTCGCCGACAAAGTTATAGGTAGAATAGTACCGTATTTCCAGAATAGCGTCGGGCACCCTATCGGTAAGCAACACAAAATCGGACGCGTCTTCTTCCGGCGCCACAGAAACCGCGGACGTAAATTCCCCGGTTGTCACAACCGCAGCCGACTGCGTATCGCTCTTTGTACCGCATCCGACAAGCGACGCCATCCATAATGCTGCCGCAAACATACATACCCATGTTTTTTTCATCATAAAATCTCCTTTGTTTTTTTTTGAACTTGTTTAATCTATAACAAAACGCTTCAAAGAGCGGCTCTGTTTTTGCCATACTGCGTTATTCCCCCAACGCCTGCTTCACACGATGACCTTCCTCCAGCAATGCGGCAAGGGTCTTCTTGTCGTTTTGCTTCACCGCGTCAACGATACGGCTGAGATTATTTGTCAGGACCTCCAGTTCCTCCACCAGAGGCGTCCGGTTTTCCAGAAACAACTCGCTCCAAAGCTTGGAATTAATGTTGGCAACGCGCGAAACATCGCGGTAACTCCCCGCCGAAAATCCCTTGTGGTTGGGACAGCACGGGCTGAGCACATAGGCGCAGGCGAGAATGTGCGGCAACTGAGAGGTAAACGCAATCATACGGTCGTGCTCCTCGGGATCGGAAAGCGTAATCCGCGCAAAACCGATATCCGCTGCCAGCTGCGCGAGCGTCTCGACGCTCTTTTCATCCGCGCCACAGGGCGTAATAATAAAGCTCGCTCCCTCAAAGAGCGCGCCGTCGCTGACCTCATAACCGTTTTTCTCCTTACCCGCCATGGGATGACTGCCGACAAAGACAAAATCGTACTCCCGTGCGAGCGCCGAAAGTTGCGGACAAACCGCGCGCTTGATTCCCGAAGAATCGGTCACCAGAGCGCCTTTTTTGATATATTTTCCGTTTTGGGATATGTAGTCCACACACGCCCGGGGATACATGCAGAGGATGATGATATCCGCCCTGCCGAGAGCCGCTTCGTCGCCGATCTCATCAATCGCACCGTCCGAAAGCGCCTGCTGCGCCGTGGAAAGGGTACGGTTGAAGCCTATCACGTGATGATGGGTGTGCGACTTGATCGCCTTGCAAAAGCTGCCGCCGATGATACCGAGACCGATTACCGCAATATTCATGTTGCTAAAAGCGCCTCCTTTGGCACAAACTCTCTTTTTCTGTTCTGTCAGGCTGTTCCGCCTGCACGGTTGACGTGATCATAGTCCTCATTTCCTTTCCGTCAGAAATCCCCCGGGCTGATTTCGTCCATGAAACATAGATGCCCTGCTGTGAAGCATTGCGTCCCGGTTACCACAACCCTTTCAACATCCGTCACCTATTTTATCATTTTAAGCCGTTGCGGTCAAGTTTTTTCGGCTGATCCTCCCCCGGCGCGCAGCCCACTGCCTCCATCACGGCATAAGCTGTCTTGAGCGGCGTATTTTTTCCCTTGATTGTCACATCCGCTGCCGCGCGATAAAGGGGACGGCGTTTTTTGTACAGCGCCACCATAACCGCCTCCTTGTCGGGACGCTGCAGAAGCGGGCGCACCCTATCGTTGCGCAGGCGATGGCGAATACGCTCCAGCGGCACATCGAGCAGCACGATGGTATCTTTTCCTTTGAAAAGCGTGACATTGCGCCGAAACGTCAGCGCACCGCCGCCCGCAGCGATCACCAGATTGCTTCTTCCTGCCAAATCGGCACAAACCGCGTGCTCCATCTCACGAAAGCCTTCCTCTCCCTGCTCGGCAAAGATCTCCGCGATTTTCCTGCCTGTTTTTTTTTCAATTTCCGCGTCCATATCAACAAAACGTCTGCCCGTTTTGCGCGCAATGATTTTGCCGACCGTAGATTTTCCGCAGCCCATAAAACCGCAAAGTACAATATTGTTCATACGCTTACCTGCCTGCCATCTGCGCCGCTGCATCGGCGCAGAGCCTGTCGATATCCGCCTTGTCATACACAGAGCCATCCCAGTGCTCGTGCGCAACAACAGCCTGCCACACCAACATGGACATACCGCCCTCTGCTTTGGCTCCATTCGCTTTGGCGCGCTTGACAAGCGCGGTTTCATAGGGATTGTAAATCGCGTCAAAAACACTGCCGCATCTTCCGACAGCACAGTTGTGAATCGGCTGAGCGTCGCAGTCGGGATACATGCCGACCGGCGTGGCGTTGATCAGCACGTCGACCGTGCCGATAATCTGATCCATCAAACCGAAGCTAACCTGCGCATCGGGAATTTTGCGCGTGATTTCAAGGCAAATCAGACCTGCTTTTCCGACGCTTTCACGGCGCACGGCAAATTCAAACGGTTTGCCGCGGAGAGCAATCTCATACGCCATAGTGCGCGCCACACCGCCGCAGCCGAGAATCATGATCCTGCCGTCGAGCTCGATTCCCGCCGCCTCAACCGCCTTAATAAATCCGTCGGGATCCGTGGTAAAGCCCTTTGCTTTTCCGCCCTGATTACGAACCGTGTTGACGCTGCCGTACATTTCCGCCTTGGAATCGAGTTCGTCCAAAAGCGGAATAATGCGCTGCTTATGGGGAATAGTGATATTATAGCCGTCGAGCCCGGACAATGTTTGATGAAATGCGCATTCCAAATCCGCAGGCGCAATATCCATTGCCCGGTAATCCGCGTCTACTCCGGCAAGCGCAAACAGACGCTGGTGAATATAGGGCGACATGGTATGACCTATCGGGTGACCGATGACGGCGTAATGTTTTGACATAAAATACTCCTCCCTGTTACAAAAAACGCGCAACTAACAACTAAAATTGAACAACTCTCTAAGTGTTTTCTATTAATAATCGTAAAAAAATAAAAAAATTTGAAATAGATATTGACAAAGAGAGGTTTTATCAATAATATTGAATGTAGCAAATCCATTTTGCTTGCAACCATTGTAGCATAAAACCCGTGCCTTTGTCCATAATTTCAACGGCACGAATTACTTTTTGGGAGGAAATTATTATGGTATTGGAAAAAGTAAAAGCAATTCTTGCTGAGCAGTTTGATGTTGACGAAGAAAAGATCACAGTTGACACAGATCTTCAAGAAGATCTCGGCGCAGATTCTCTTGACGTTGTCGATCTGTTGATGTCGATTGAGGACGAGTTCGAGGTAGAGGTTCCCGATGAAGAAATTGAGAATATCAAAACCGTAGGCGCACTTGTCTCTTATATCGAGGCTAATTCTTAAGGCAACACCGCACAATTCACGGTGCACGCCTTGCCGGAATATGATTCCGGCATATTATCCAAAAATCAGCACACATACGTCAGTATGCGCACTGATTATTGATTCAATCTGACGAAAAATCTTACTACGCAATCCGCACACCTGAATTATGCGGTATTGTTTTAATTTGATTTCCAAAGCCGAGAGGACAGCTTGATCTGCCCTCTCTTTTTTATTTTACAAAAATCTTGACAAATCCGTTCTTTCGATGTACAATTATGATAAACTGATGAGGAAGAGTGAGTAGATTTTACCGCTTCTCTCAAAGAGAACCGCGGATGGTGAGAGCGCGGCAGAGAATGTAGAATTGAATGGACTTCCGAGGGCGAACAGAAATGCAGGCACGGGCAGATTTGGCACGGCGCAGCGGACAAACAGGCGGCGCTGACCATTGCAGAGTATGTAAGACGGAACCGGACTTTCCGTAACCAAAGGTCAGCGTATGTATGTACGCACAAAGAGGGCGCGAAAGCGTCAAGCAGGGTGGCACCGCAGGATACAATCCTGTCCCGGCAAATCGCCGGGACAGGTTATTTTTTTTGAATTTTATCTTTGAAAGGAGAATTTCTTATGCCAGAAACCAAAATCCCTTACAAAATCTATTTAGACGAAAGCGAGATCCCGACCAAATGGTACAACGTGCGCGCCGATATGAAAAACAAACCCGCGCCGCTGCTCAATCCCGCAACGCTCCGACCGATGACGGCGCAGGATCTTGCCCCCGTATTCTGCGATGAATTGGTTGCACAGGAACTCAACGACACAGACGCTTACATCGACATCCCGGAAGAAATCGTCAACTTCTATAAGATGTACCGTCCCTCGCCGCTGATCCGCGCGTATTTCCTTGAAAAAGCATTGGGCACACCTGCCAAGATCTATTACAAATTCGAGGGCAATAACACCAGCGGCAGCCACAAACTCAACTCTGCTATCGCGCAGGCTTACTACGCCAAAAAACAGGGACTGAAGGGCGTCACGACCGAAACCGGCGCAGGTCAGTGGGGTACGGCGCTTTCGATGGCGTGTTCATACTTTGACCTCGACTGCAAGGTATTCATGGTTAAGGTCAGCTATGAACAGAAGCCCTTCCGCCGCGAGGTAATGCGCACCTACGGCGCCAGCGTAACCCCCTCTCCCTCCGAAACCACAGAGGTCGGCAGAAAGATTCTTGCCGAACACCCCGGTACCACGGGCAGCCTGGGCTGCGCGATCTCCGAGGCGGTTGAGGTAGCCGTCCATACTGAAGGCTACCGCTATGTGTTGGGCAGCGTGCTCAATCAGGTACTCCTGCACCAGAGTGTGATTGGTCTGGAGGCAAAAACCGCACTGGAAAAATACAACATTAAACCCGACATCATCATCGGGTGCGCAGGCGGCGGCTCCAATCTCGGCGGATTGATCTCTCCCTTTATGGGCGAAAAACTCCGAGGCGAGGCGGACTACCGCATTGTCGCGGTCGAACCGGCATCCTGCCCCAGCTTTACACGCGGAAAATTCGCCTACGACTTTTGCGATACGGGCATGGTCTGCCCCCTCGCCAAGATGTATACCCTCGGCTCGGGCTTCATTCCCTCCGCAAACCACGCAGGCGGTCTGCGCTATCACGGTATGAGCTCCACACTGTCTCAGCTGTACCACGACGGATTGATGGAAGCGGTATCGGTTGAACAAACCTCTGTATTTGAGGCGGCGGAGCAGTTTGCGCGCGTAGAAGGCATCCTGCCGGCTCCCGAGAGCAGCCACGCTATTCGTGTTGCCATGGATGAAGCCCTCAAATGCAAGGAGACCGGCGAGGAGAAAACTATTCTCTTTGGTCTGACCGGTACGGGCTATTTCGATATGGTCGCCTATCAGAAATATAACGACGGTCAAATGACGGACTACGTACCCACAGACGAAGATCTGGCAAAAGGCTTCGCGGGACTTCCCGATATCAATTTATAAGCCACGGCTGGTGCCGTTGCGGCACTCCCCCTGACGCACAGTCGGGCACGGTGCACCGATGAAAAGCACCGCACCGCTATCTGCATCCAAAAAAAGGAGAGGATGAACACCGTCCTCTCCTTTTTTATAAAAAACTGTTGGAGCCCCTTCGTCAAAGATATGTTTCCGGCCCCGGAATCGTTTTGACAAACGGGAGCGCGCGCCTAACGGCGCTTTTTCTTTTCTACGGCCGGTAAATATACTTCCAGCCCGTGTGGTTATAATCGCTGATAAAATTGCCGTTTCGGTCGATACAACGCACAGTGTAGGTATAGGTGCCGCCGCTGCGCACGTCCGTATCCACGTACGAGGTGCCTGTCACGTTGTCCATCCCCTTCCAGCCGGCGCTGCCCTTGTAGAACACGCGGTAACCGTAGGCGCCGTCCACCTTGTTCCATGTAATC
>JAFRGI010000028.1 GCA_017433905.1 Ruminococcus sp.
CCATAGGCACAAATCTTTCACAGCATATTCTTGCCAAAACTCCTCGTTATACGTCAGTATGACATCGTCGTTTTGACAATAATCTACTATAAAATATCCGCACCTCTGCACAACTTTATATTTTTAGAGGTGCCCTTAAAAAAACAAATGCTCCGCCAAGATCTTCACACCCATGGCGACGAGAACGACACCGCCGACCAGCTCTGCCCGAGACTTGTATTTCGCGCCGAAAACGTTGCCGATTTTGACGCCCGCTGCGGAAAGCACCAATGTCGTCACACCGATCAGCGTCACAGCCGGAACGATCTCAACGCTGAGAAAGGCAAACGTCACACCGATTGCCAGCGCGTCGATACTCGTTGCCACAGCAAGCGGCAGCATGACCCCGGGGGAAAAAGAATCGTTCAGGGATTCCTCCTCGTTTTTGACCGCTCCGCGGATCATATTCGCACCGATCAGCACAAGCAGCACAAAAGCAACCCAATGGTCAATGCTTTTGATCAGACTTTCAAACTGCCTGCCGAGCAGCCAGCCGAGCAGCGGCATTCCTGCCTGAAAGCCGCCGAAATACAAACCGGCCGCCGCACACTGACGCGGCCGAAGCCGGCGGACAGACAAACCCTTGCAGACAGACACGGCAAACGCATCCATGGATAATCCGACGGCGATCACAAACAACTCCATATAGGTCATAACAGTTCTCCTAAAACACCAACTGCACCAACAGCATATAACTCACCACGCCTGCAAACACGCTGATCAGGGTGTTTCGTTTCCAGACATGCAGCCCGATAACCAGCGCCGAAGCTGCCAGCTCGGGAATACAGTAGGGATAGACCATAAAGGACGTGCCCTTGAAACAGTACACCACCAGCATGCCTATGACAGCATATGGCAGTACAGTACCCAAATATGTGATCACACGCGGTCTTTTGCGTCCCTCGGGGAACAGTATGAAGGGCGAAAAACGCACAAAAGCCGTCACCACCGCCATCACGGCAATCAGTATCAGCGAGTAAGGCGCATTCATCTCTCCTTCAGTCATCGCGTTCCACCTCCGTTTTGTCGAGCTTTTTGCGGAAAAGCAGCAGTTCAAAGGCGATCAGCGCCATGGACGGAATGATAAACACGTCCGCGCCGAAAATACAGAGACAAACCACGGTTGTCGCCACGCCGAGAATGACGGGCAGGTGCTCCTCGCTGCGGATCCATTGCTCCACCATAATCACCATAAACAGCGCGGTCATCGCAAAATCGACGCCCTCGTATGAAAACGGCAGCACGCCGCCGATAACCGCACCAATCGTGCTGCCTGCAATCCAGTAAAAATGATTGAGCGCGGTCAGAAAAACAAAATACTTTCTTTTGGAAATCGTTTCGTCGAGCTGCGCGGAACAGACGATCGAATAAGTTTCGTCGGTCAGCCCAAAAATCAGGTAGGGCTTGAAAACACCCATCCCCTTGTATTTGTCGAGCAGCGAAAACCCATAAAAAAAGTGACGCGCGTTGATAATCAGCGTCATCACAGCTGTCGTCAGGATGGTCGCGCCGCTTGCGAGAAAGTCAACGCCCGCATACTGACCCGAGCCCGCGAACATCGTGCAGCTCATGAGAATAGCCCACCAAAAGCTGTAGCCCTTGCTCTGCAGCAGCACGCCGAAGCCAAAGCCCAGCGCAAGATAACCTGCCATGATCGGCAAACTGTCGCGAAACGCACGCCGAAAGGTTCGTTTTGTCATAGCTTCACCTCTCCGAAAAACCGATCGGGCGGTCTTTTCCGCCCGCCCGATCAGGCTTAAAAAATCAACTTTTCCGGCTTGAGAATGCGGAAATGGTTGCGTGAAAAATCAATAATACCTTCTTGTTTCAGCTCACCCAACGTACGTGAAAGCGAGGCGCGGTCTACGGCGAGATAATCCGCCGTTTCCTCACGCGTCAGCGGCAGATTCAGCTCGTATTTTTTGGCACGTTCCGCGCAGGCGCACAAAAACCGCAGCACTTTGTCGCGCACGGTGCGCTGCGACAAACAGGACAGATGGGCAGTCAGATCCTCAAACATCCGCCGCTGACCGCTGATCAGATTCACCAGCAGTTTATGCTGCACGACAACAAAGTCCGGCTCCTGCACAAACACGACCTCGGGCGAAAACATGATCATCTCCGCATCCGAAACCGCAACAAATTCTACCAGTGTGTTTTGATAATCGAACAGCGAATAGACCATACCGCTCGTTTCACCCGACTCCATGACGCGCAGCAGCGTACGGTTACCGTCATAATCGGCACTGTATACCATGACCCATCCGGATATCACCAGCCCCATCATCCACGAAAGCTTCTTTTCTATGCGCACGCTGCGCCCTCCATACAGCCGCACGTAATACGGATTCGCACGGTCCAGAAACAGACGGATCTCTTCGGCGCTCATGCCGCGAAACAACACCTTGGACTGCAGGGATTTCATCATTTCTCCACGAAAGTGGTCGTTATATCGTTCCATTCTTTTTCACCGACACTCAAACTGTTAACCTGTTTTTTCACATACCCCGAACCGCGCGCACAGGCGTGCCGGACGCCTCCAAAAGCTCCCGCCCGCCGGAATCTTACACTGCGTTTCTGCGCCATGTGTAGCCGCTGTATGGCTTGTCTCTCTCCACGGCGAGAGAAATCTTGTTGCTGATGTTCTGTTTTTCCTTGACGGTGAGCTTCTTTTTGAGGTGCGTCTGCGCCAGCCAGTCCGCCGCCTTGCCGCAGGATGCAAACGTTATCTCAAAATCTCCGCGCAGCGCGATCACGCTGTGCTTACCCGTGTGGCGCACGCTCACCGGATGGGGCATCTCCTCCTCAAAGGGACAGCTTTCGATCACCTCGGAGCGCGAGCGATAAAACACTTCGCGCAGAAAAACCGCGTCGTCCAGCGAATTGTGCTGCTGCACAACCACTTCGCGACGGTAATAAGACACCACTTTTGCCAAGCCGACGGAACGCTTCATCTTGAAATGCCGGCGCAGCTCCACCGAAAAATCGATGATATTGGCAATGATCAAACTCAGCGCCGTCTGCGCGCGAAAATCCACGACGGAGCAAATCGTATTGAGCGCAAAACGTCTGTCGCAGTCACCATAGCAGTAAAAGCGCACTGATTCGCTCTTGTCGAGCCATTCAAAAAAACCGGCGAACACCTCGTCCGCCGTCGGCGCCGCAACTGCCTCTGCGCGCGTGATGCCCGTCAGCTTGGTGATGAACTCCGTTACCTTTTTCGGCTTTTGCGGGCGCACCAAAGAATAAAAGCTCCGTCCGTTCTCATCCACGCAGCCGACTGAGATGATCTCTTCGGCAAACTGCGACGCCTCAAAATCAATAAAATATTCCATAAGCCGTTCCCTTTTCCCATACAAAAACAGCACCGCCGCGCTTGCTGATAAAAGACAATTCCGTTTTTTCACGCGGCAATGCTGTCGGTTTTGAACATGTGGGTTTGCTACCCGTTCATTCGCCTATATTATATCATCATTTTCCGGATAGAACAAGATTTTAACGGTTACAAAATCGCTATCGTTTTGTTGCATTTTTTAATACGGCTTAATATACGAAATGCAAATATAAGGATACACAGAGCCGTCGCGGTGACCGATCACCGTCATCTTCATACCGGACGTTTTAACCTCTCTTCCAAAGTCAATGTTTTGCAGACTCATGCTGTCGTTAACGGATTTTTCTATCGAGGTACCGTCGGAAAACTCAAAGCGGATCGCCGTGACGCGCGCGTTTTGCTGAAAGCTTTCGTTGTCTCTGGCATTACCGTTGACAATGGACACACCCTTGACCCACTGGTTATCCTCCGCGCCAAAGCGGATCCACTCGCCGTTATCGGCGGAGACGGCGCTCCAGCAGCTGCCGTCGTTGACCGTCACATTCTCAGGAGCAAAGGATACGCTCTCGTCCCCGCGCACAGAGGAAGCGGTTATGCTGCTGAAATATGGGGCGGAGTGCGGTTCCTCGGTAACAGACTCTTTCTCTGCACCGTCGGAAACATAGAGCATCACGCTGTCGCCCTTGTGCAGAGTCTGACCCTCATCAACACTCTGACGGATAATATAATCCTTGGCAACCTCACTGCTGTGCTCACGACTGACCTCTACCCTGAGTCCCCTTTCTTCGAGCTGCGTCTGCGCGTCGGAGAGCTTCATACCATGCGTATCCATCATTTTAACCGTGTTATCGGAGGACTGTTCGTCCTTCTGCGGCTTAGTAGCTGCCGCCGTTGTGACCGCCGTCGAGGCGTCGGTCTTGCCGTCTGATTTCCTGCCGTTTATCATGAAAAACACCACTGCGCCGATCAGTACGAGCACAACGACGACGGAAACGGCAATCAACGCTTTGGCACCCTTTTTCTTCTTTTTGTTGTTCGGCTGCGTCTGACGCTTCGTCTGCTCCGGCTTCTGCGACGTTGCAGACATCTTGCCGCTGTGGGAGGAACTGTCGTCAAAAGCGCCGTTTTCCACAGGCGCTTCCGCTCCGTTGAAGCCGTCCCGGTAATCGTCCTGCGCCGCCTTTGCTTCGGCATCGGCGCCTCTCTGTTCCGACTCCTTCTGTTCAAAGGGAGTCTCGTGCGCAGGTGCGGCAGTCACCACGTACGCCGTGTTGTTTTCCGCGAAAATATCGCGCACGTCCCTTCCCTTCTGCTGCGAACGGCGCGCTTCTGCGATAAATTCATCTGTTCCGCGGCTCACGAGCCCGCGTGTGTTCGGATCGTCTCCGACGATGACCGCACCGCTCACTGCGCTGTCGCGCGTCACGCGCCCCATCGGATAGTATTCCCAAACGAGAACGCAGATGTCAAGATTCAGATCCCGCGCGATATACGTGACGGAATATCCGTCCTCGCCGAGGGCGTTGCCGACCATATAACGGTTATTGAGCAACGTACCGGGCGCCAGATGGTGCGCCGACCTGTCCGCAATAGAGTTGCGTCCGCAGCGCCGGCAAAAATTGCTGTCGCCGGACATCTTGTTCATGCAGTTATAGCAATACATGGAAACCTCCTTAAGGCAACACCACATAAATCCGGCGTTACCTTAATACATTTGTTATCATACGCGTATATTGTATCATATGCCGCTGCATCATGCAAGAGGAAATACACGCCGCCGGGCGATAGGAACCACGTGTCCGGCACTTCCTGTGAAATCCATCGGCGCATCGCAAAAGTTTGTTTCAAACGATTGACAGAAACCGACAAAATCATATATAATAAATAGCATACAGAATTGCCCAAATGAATCAAAACCAAGGAGAAATGGGATAATGACTAAAAAAACAAAAATTACCCTTTCCGTGACATTTGCCGTCATACTGCTGATCACAGCAGTCACTGTCTGCTTTTTTCTGCTGACAAGCGGCATTCCTACACGCTCCACCGGCGCTTTCCGAAACTCTCCCGGCGGAGAAGCGTCCGCACAGGTACGCAGTGTCATTGACAACATCCAAAAAACCAGTTATGAGCCCAACCGTATTGATCTGACATGGAACGCCGCCGAGGAAGCAGACGGCTATGAAATTTTTCTCTGCAACCGGGATGTTTCCGAAAGCTATGTCATGGTCAACAGCGTGACGAAGCCCGAGGTCTCCATCGACTCGCTGAAATGCGGCACACAGTACTGGATCAAGATTATCCCCTACTCTATGCAGAACGAAAAAAAACACGAATATCCCGCGGCAGTCAAAAAAACCGCCACACAGGCAGGCGAGGTGTCGGATCTGAAGCCGCTGCACAGCTCTGATGAAATGGAGATTTCATGGAGTGCAGCGGAGGGCGCCGACAGCTACCGTATATTCCGCGCAGAAAAGGACGAGGACTATCGGCTCATCGGCGAGATCAACCATCCCGCCCAAACCTCTTTTACCGATAAAGACGCAGAGGAGGGCACGCTGTATACTTACAAGGTATGCGCCAACCGCACGCTTTACAATCATGTCAACTACCCCTCCGAGGGCAAGGTCATTCAGCTGCTGTGCGGCATGAGCGCACCCACGGATCTTGTCGTCTCCAGCGAAGCATCCCGGGTGCACCTGAGCTGGAATTATAACCAATATGCCACCGGCTATAACATCTACTACGCCAAGGGTGACCGTCCGCCGGAATACATCAACGCGACCGAAAAGAATTACTTTATCACAGACAGACTCGACACCGGAGAAACCTACACCTTCCGCGTGGAGCCGTATTATGTTCTCGGCAAAGGCGAGGAAGCAGACGGCACCTACACCACCTGCTCCATCGAGGTTTCCGACAGCAAACGCGTCGCTAGCGCGGCAGGCAGCGGCACATATATTGAAATCAGTATTGCCGATCAGCACATGTGGTACTACGAAAACGATCAGCTTGTGCTGGATACCGACGTGGTGACGGGTAACGACGACGGTAAAAACAACACCCCTACGGGGCGTTTCGGCATTATCTCACGCGCGACCGACACCACTCTCAAGGGCGAAGGATACTCGTCGTTCGTCAATTACTGGATTGGCTTCTACAGCGGCGGCTTCGGCATTCACGACGCAAGCTGGCGTTCCAGCTTCGGCGGTACCATCTACAAGGGTAACGGTTCGCACGGCTGTGTCAACACACCGTACGAAAAGGTGAAGGAGCTGTATGAACACACGAGCTACGGCGTTCCCGTTATCGTCTACTAACCGCCGTACGCGTTTCTCCGACACGCACCCGGGTACGGGCACCGATTTCAGACAACGAATCTGCGCTGTCTGCCCGGAGATAAAAAACGGAGATAAAAATAAGGGGGAAATTATGGGAACTGTCATTGGGGGAATCCTGTTTTGGCTTGCAGTGGCGGCAGTCGCTTTTTGCCCGCTCTATTTTATCTTTCTTTTCATCGCCGGGCGGTTTATTGACCCAAAGAAGGAATACGAACACGACAGCCAATTTTTTCGATTTCTGCTCACCAACTCCACCGGCGTCTTAGCGCGGCTGATTCGTGTCCGCATCAAGGTCACGGGCAGAGAGCTGCTGCCAAAAGGAACGCGATATCTGCTTATCTGCAACCACCGCTCAAAATTCGACCCGATCCTCACCTGGTACGCCCTCGGCAGCGAACAGCTTGCTTTCATCTCTAAGCCCGAGAACTTCCGGGTTCCCGTCTACGGCAAAATCATCCACCGCTGCCTGTTTATGCCGATTGACCGGGAAAATCCGCGCAACGCTATGAAAACCGTCAACCGCGCCGCCGATCTGCTCAAACGTGACGAGGTCAACATCGCGGTATACCCCGAAGGTACGCGCAATTACGGCAAAGAACTGCTGCCCTTCCACGGCGCAATGTTCAAAATCGCACAGAAGGCAAATGTGCCGATCGTAGTGATGACCGCCAAAGGCACCTATGAGATTCAAAAAAATTATCCGCTTCACCGCAGCCGCGTTACGCTCGATATTCTCGGCGTGCTGTCTGCGGAGGAGGTCAAGAGCATGAAAACAGCCGCGATCAGCGATAAGGTCGCAGAAATGATGAATCAAAATCTGAGGGACGGACGCGCATGAAAACATTTGTCATCTATAATAAAAAAGCCAACAACAACCAAGGCGCTAAGGGCGCGTTCAAAATCAAGGATATCTGGGTGCACAAGGATCTGATCTACAAGGAGCTTAACGAGTTCTCCACCTACCGCGAGCTGTTTGACAGCCTTGATCCCGACGACGAGGTCGTCATCTGCGGCGGAGACGGCACGCTGAATTACCTTGTCAACGACCTCGACTGCGCCGCCGTGCAAAATCCCATTTTTTATTTCCCGACAGGCTCGGGAAACGATTTCTGGCACGACCTCGGCAAATCTGCCGAGAACGGTCCCGCGCAAATTAATCCGTATTTGGTCAAACTGCCTACCGTACACGTCAACGGCATCAGCCGAAAATTTATCAACGGCGTCGGCTACGGCATTGACGGCTATTGCTGCGAGGTAAGCGACAAGCAGCGTGCGGCAGGCGGCAACAAGCCCATCAACTACACCTCGATCGCCATTAAAGGTCTGCTGTTCCATTATCAACCTACACGCGCTTCGGTTACCGTGGACGGCGTGACGCACACCTTTGAAAAAGTATGGCTGGCGCCAACCATGAACGGCAGATTTTACGGCGGCGGCATGATGCCAACGCCCGGTCAGAATCGTCTGAACCACGCACGCACCGTCACCACGATGCTGATGCACAGCAGAGGAAAGCTCCTCACACTCGCCGCCTTTCCGGCAATTTTTAAGGGGGAGCACGTCCATAAAACGGATATCGTCTCTGTCTTTACAGGCAGGCACGTCCGTGTTTCGTTCGACCGTCCTGTTCCCCTGCAGATCGACGGCGAAACCATCCTCAGCGTCAGCACTTACGAGGTCGAAACCGCGCAGCCCTAATTTCCGGCAAAAACACTTTCATCTCTATTGCGTATCATTGCGTATAGCTTTTTTAAGGCAATACCGCATAATTCTGGTGTACGGATTGCGCAGTAAGATTTTTCGTCAGGTTGGACAAATAATCCGTTCGCATACTGCCGTATGGGAGCTGATTTTGGGGCAAGCTGACGGAATAATATTAAAGCAAGGCGTGCGCCATGAATTGTGCGGTGTTACCTTAAGCGTTTTATCAGCCAAGCATACGTTTATACAAAATCCCTCCCGGAAGCCTCGGGAGGGATTTGCTGTGTTTGCCTGTATTTTTATTCAGATTTGCAAGAACCGGCAGTCATCGTTTTTTGAAATATCCGAATCACTCCTGCAAAAAGAGGTCCAACGCACGAACCGTTTTGTCAGCCGCAAGCTGACAGAATTTTACGAAATCCATACCCTCGTTTTCATCAAGATCGTCGGAAATCGCGCGAAGAATCACAAACGGCACGTTAAAACAACGGCATACGTGACCGATCGCCGCGCCCTCCATCTCACAGGCAACCGCGCCAAAGCGGTCGTTAAGCCGGAGACGTTTTGTGCGGTCGGAGATAAACACGTCTCCGCTGGCGATAACACCCTGCGCCACGCGCGTGTCGGGCAGCGTTTTGCAAACCGCCGTCAGCTTTGTTGCCGCCGCCTTGTCACATTCAAAATATACGCACCTGCCATGGCCGGGGAGGTTCACCTCTCCCTGCCTGTATCCGAGCTCCGTGATGTTCATATCATGCTCCACCGCCTTGCTGCCAACCACCAGATCGCCGATGCTCACAACCGGTGAAAGCGCGCCGCCCACACCACTGTTGATAATCAGCGACGGATGGTACGCCCGAATCATCACAGCCGTGCACATGGCAGCGTTGACCTTGCCCTCGCCGCAAACCACGAGCACCCATTCCCTGCTGTGAAGGATGCCTGTGTAAAAGGTCATGCCGCCGATCTGTTCCGTGTTTATGTTGTCCGCAAGAGCGACAATGCCGTCCGCTTCTACCTGCATGGCGCAGATAATACCAACCATTTCTGTTCTCCCTTTCATTACGCAAAATTATCTGTCTGATACATCAATACGGACAACGCCGCCAGCGGTGCGGTTTCGGCGCGCAGAATCCGCTTACCGAGCGTCGCGACAACCGCGCCGTGCGCCGCCGCCAAAGCCGCCTCACTCTCCTCAAAGCCGCCCTCGCTGCCGATAAACATCCCGATTGTGTGCGGCTTTTCGACAAGAATTTCCTTGACAGGCGCGCCTCCCAATTCGTAAAAAAAGATGGTTTTTTCATTTTTTGCCGCCTGCGCCGCCGCTTCTGCGAAGCTGATGCACGCCTCCACCTGCGGAATCATACCGCGTCGGCTCTGCATAGCCGCCTGTAATGCGATCTTCTGCCAGCGTTCGCGCTTCTTTTGCAGCGATTTTTGATCGGGACGCGACACGCACCGCGCACTAAGCACCGGCACAATTCGGCTAACGCCCAGCTCCACGCATTTTTGGACGATCATATCCATCTTGTCACCCTTTGGCAGCGCCTGATAGAGCGTCACCCATACATCGGGCTCATTTTCGCAAGGCTTTCGGGAACAGATCCGCGCCGCGGGCGCGTCGGACGCAACACTCTCCATCACGCCCCCGCACTGCTCTCCGTCCGGCGTGACGATCGTTACCGCCTCACCCTGCCGCAACCGCAGCGCGCGTATGTGCCGCGCGTTCTCTTGGCTGAACACATATATATCGGCAGGAACCGCTCCCTCTGAAAAAAACCACGCCATACAACTACCTCGTCTCCGTATGATATATTTATCATACTCCAAATCAAGGAAATTTGCAATATCCAAACGAACGTGCTACAATACACACAGAGGTGATATGTATGATAACATTGACGACAAAGGATATCCTGTCGCTGCTCCAAAAAAACGAACTGGAACCTACCCGTCTCGAAAACGAGGTTGTCGCACGGCTGCGCGAAAAAAAGCTGAAGGTTGCCACTGCAGAGAGCTGTACGGGCGGTCTGATCAGCGAAAGAATCACACGCGTCAGCGGCGCAAGCGCCGTATTTGACTGCGGCGTCTGCTCCTATGCCAACGAAATAAAAGAAAAGCTCCTCGGCGTGCAGCATGACACGCTCAGCATCCTCGGCGCCGTGTCGGCGGAAACCGCTATTCAAATGGCGGAGGGTGTCAAAAAGCTCTCGGGGGCGGACATCACCGTCAGCGTCACGGGTATTGCGGGTCCCACAGGCGGCACAGCAGAAAAACCCGTCGGACTGGTTTTTCTGGGCATTTGCAGCGAAATCGACGCTTACGCCGTCAAGCTGCTCCTCGGCGAGAACGGTAATCGCGACTTTATCCGCGCCATGGCCAGCACAGCGGCGCTGTTCATGGTGCTGGAAGAAACGCACAAATACATCGAAATAACCTGAGGTGAGGTAACCGCATGCCAAAAAGCGCCAATCAAAAACAAAAGCTGCTCTGTCTGCAAAAAATCCTTCTGGAAAAAACAGATGACGCCCACGCTTTGACACTGGAGGAGCTGCGCGGCGAGCTGGCACGGTACGACATCCGCGCCGACCGCAAAACACTCTACAGCGACCTTGATGCGCTCGAAGCCTTCGGTCTGGATATCTGCACCGTCCGCACCAACACGGTTCGCTATTACGTCGGCAACCGCGATTTTCAGCTCGCAGAGCTGAAGCTGCTCGTCGATGCGATTCAGAGTTCCAAATTTATCACGCACAAAAAAAGCCTGGAGCTGATTGATAAGCTCGCGCACCTGGTGAGCGAAAACGACGGCAGGCAGCTGCGTCGGCAGGTGTTCGTCACCAACCGCGTCAAAACCGTCAACGAAAAAATCTACTACAATGTCGACATTCTCCACAACGCCATTGCCGCCGACCGGCAAATCCGCTTCATCTATTTCCGTTACGAAGTCGATTTCTCTGCTCCGGCACGCATCAAAAAGGTTGCGCGAAAAAACGGAGCGCCATACACTGTCTCACCGTGGGCGCTATGCTGGGATGACGAAAACTATTATCTCATTGCTTTTGACAGCGCCGCCGGCATCATCAAACACTACCGCGTAGACAAAATGGAACACATCGAACCGCTCGACGCGCCGCGCGACGGCAGCGATATGTTTGAACGCTTTAATCCGGCGCAATACGCCAAATCTGTGTTTTCTATGTTCGGCGGCGAAGAAACAGAAGTCAGTCTCTCGGTCGACAACGATCTGATCGGGGTGGTCATCGACCGTTTCGGATCCGATGTCATCATTTCCCCCGAGAACGCAGACAGCTTTTGTGTGCATGTGCACGTGGTTTTGAGTCCGCAGTTCTACGCATGGGTGTTTGGCACGGAGAACAAAATCCGTATTCTCTCTCCCGACTCTGCCAAACAGACTTTCCGCAGGAAGCTATTAGAAATTATAGACAATTAAATCCCTTGATCTTTTGTTGTTTTGTTAATTTTCGCGCTAATTTCAGATAATCATTGACAATAATTCATAAATTTGCTAAAATACAATTAAATAATTAAGTGGTTATTTTTGCATATTCTTCGTGCTATCTTTGACCTAAAAAATGGAGGGGTTTATATGGGTCTGGAATTGTTGAATGCTTCTTCGGCATCCAATTCTGCGTTCAGAGTAGTGTGTGGCACCATGCCTCTGATTGAAACACAGATATCTCACCATGAAGCACTGTTCGGCCACCTAAAATCCGGCACTGCAACACTTGAATCCGGAGACAAGGCCGTTCCGCTGAATCCGGGCGATATCTTTTTTATTTCACCCAATGTCAGATATAAACTGACAAACCAGATGAATCCGCAAATCAATGTCATTACCATCAATTTTGCCAATCCGTCTGCTGTTACACAGGATTATGTACCACAGAGTATTATTCGCGCTCTGTTAAACGGCAATTGTACGCCTTTTGCGCGGATTACGCCAAACGATCTTTCGCACGCACGGATTTTGAACTGTCTCACAGTCACAACTAAATCTGAGTCTGAAAAAAAACAATTCTTCCAACTACAGGTATACGCCAAAATGTACGAGGCGTTTTACGAGCTTTTTGTCAACAAATATATCCGTCTCGTCGACGTTGAAAGCAAAGGCAAAAAATACCGTGCACTCCAGCGCGTCACAAATTACATTGACAATCACTACATCGACGGCATCTCCTTGGACGACGTTGCCGCTGCCACAGGTATCAGCCGTTATTATGTTTCTCACCTCTTTAAGGAGCTGATGGACACCACCTTTGTGGGATATGTCAACGAGCTGCGTCTTGACCGCGCCGCTATGCTGCTGATGACCACGGACACTCCCATCATCGAGATTGCCGCGCTTTCCGGCTTTAACAATCTGTCAAATTTCAACCGTGCATTCAAGCTGCATTTCAACAAAACGCCGTCAGCTTATCGAAAATCCTAACATACCGGGTCTCGTTTCTCCAAGGAAACGAGACCTTTTTCTTTGGGCAGACAACCGCCGAACCCGGTCTCACGCACCAAGCTGCGTAACAAAATTTAGGGCGGCGGCTCACACCGAACAACGTCGCGCACTGTCTCCGTGCCAGGTTTACGAAATTCCGATCAGCGTTGCGAAAAATCGTTTTTTCCGCTGGCAGAGGAAACTTTCGCCGCCGCAACCTTCTCTTGCATTTCTCGTATGATTGTGCTATAATAAATATATTCTGCATAATTAAAAATTGTCTGCAAAACCGATTTTTTCTTATACGACAAAAGGTGAGACGATGAAAGAATTCTTAATCCATCACAAAAAGTCTGCCATCATCATCAGCTCGGGCGTAACAATTACCGTCATCGCTGTTATTTTGATGCTGACGGGCGTTTTGCAGGGCTCGGGAGACAGCGATTCTGCCGCGCTGCCGGCTTCCAATCTTTATCCCACAGCACTCGCAACGGCCGACTCCGTATTATACACGACGGTTCCCGCCTCCACAGACGCAACATCGG
Organism: Ruminococcus sp.; assembly: GCA_017433905.1. GTDB lineage: Bacteria > Bacillota > Clostridia > Oscillospirales > Acutalibacteraceae > Ruminococcoides. Next base: position 13,414 of record JAFRGI010000028.1, read on the forward strand.
AAACCTCTGAAACGACCGAATCAGAAACAACGGAGCCGCCCACAACGGTGGTCACCCACGTCACAAATCCCGCTGCAACATCCCCCAAAAGCGAAGAAGCGGTTCCGTTCGCAACCGCTGCCCCTGCCGCTGCGCCCGCGGACTATCAGGCACAGTGGGACGCAGGTTATCTTGTTGCCATTGATAATCCCGACACCTCCTACGATTGCTCCCGCATCAAGCTCACGGACGATGATCGCGACCTCTTGGAACGCCTTTGCTACGGCGAATTTGGTTCCGGCGGCTTTATCGGCGCCGCAATGATTGCGCAGTGTGTGCGCGACGCCATGGCGTTTGACGGTTACGATACGGTGGAGGACGTCATCAAATACTGCCGCTACGACGGCAGCACCACCAGCGGCACCAGCGACGACTGCGTCATGGCGGTACGCTATATCTTTGACGACGGAGGCAGCGCTGTTCAGCACCGTATGCTGTATATGTACAACCCTTATATGGTTCAGAGCGCCTTTCATGAGAGTCAGAATTTCATCCTCAGCTATGACAGCGTGCGCTTCTTTGATCGCTTTGGATATTAATATGCATTTCTAACAAGACACGTTAACATCTATTGCAGAAAATTCCGCACAGCCCGGAATATACGTTATCCCCGGTACGGCTCCTGACCGTCCGGGGTTTTTTCGCACTAGCTCTGCATGCGCTCTTTTTCCAAAAAAAATATGCTTTCATCCAGACTGTCGCAAAGACAGTCGATCATCGGACGAATTTCATCGGTGGGCGCAAGAAAATCAGGCACCATCACGGTTGTCATGCCTGCCGCGTGAGCGGATTTGACTCCGTTAATGCTATCCTCAAAGGCAACGCAGACCTCCGGCGCAACTCCCAGCGCTGCCGCCGCCTTCAGAAACACCTCAGGGTTAGGCTTGCCGTTTTGCACATCTCCGCCGCATACAAGCGCGTCGAAATCCGCCGTCATGCCGGCGCTCACAAGGTTAAATTCCGTCGTTTGCCGCGAGGTGGAGGTGGCAACCGCTATTTTGCATCCCTGCTTTTTCAGATAATCCAGCACCTCGCGCAGCCCCTTTTTGACCGGGATTCCCCGGACGCGAACCGTCTCGACATACATTTTTCTGCCGCGTTCCGAAAACTCCCAGTATGGAAAATCCTCGCCGTATTTGCCGAAATAAAAATTCTGCACCTCCGCCTTGCGTCTGCCGACGGTCTGCTTAAAATCCTCCATCGAATACGGGTAACCGCTCTCGTCCATCATCCGCTGCCAGTTGTTATAAACCAGCCGCTCCGTATCAAACATCAAACCGTCCATATCGAATACCGCCGCCTTAATCAACCTGAAACACCTCCGCCTTCCAATCGACCGTCGTGCCGATGTGTTTGCTGCATATTATTACTGTTATTTTCGCAGAAGGCTTCATCATTCGATACACGCCGCCAAGCAGACCCATCCGCCGTCGCGGCGTTCCTCCAAAATACGGAAATGTCGTTCCACCGCTGCGCGCACCTCGTCGGCACGGGTGTCAATGATACCGCTCATAATATAGACCGCATTATCCTTCATAAACGCGCGCACACACTCGGAAAGATCGATGATCGCATCGGCAACGATGTTGGCAAGAACAACGTCAAACGTTCCCTCCACCTTCTCGGTAAAACTGCCGCAGATTGCGGTAAAGCGGTCGCTCACACCGTTGAGCGCAGCATTTTCCTCCGCTGTGCGCACAGCAACCGCGTCGATATCCACGCCAACCGCCCGCGACGCGCCCGTCAAAAGCGCAGCGATACCGAGAATACCGCTGCCGCAGCCCACATCCAGCACATCGGCGCCGTCCTTCATGTAGGTTTCACACATCTCCAAACACAGGCGCGTCGTCTCGTGACCGCCCGTGCCAAACGCGAGACCGGGATCAATATGGAGCGCAACCCTGCCCTGCGTATCGACGTTCTCGTACCAGCTCGGCACAATCATTAGCTTTTTTCCGACGGCGAGCGGTGCAAAATATTTCTTCCAGTTGTTGCGCCAGTCCTCCTCGGCGCAGTCGAGCAGCTCCATCTCATGCGCAATTCCTTCCGCACCGTAACGCTCGCTGAGAAAAGCGACCGCCTCCGCAGGCGAAACGTCCGGTTCCAGATAAATATGCACATACGCACGGCTCCGGTCCTTGCGCAGCAACTCCTCATCAATGAGATCTATGTGCGCGATATCCTCCACCACCTGCTCCAGATTGGTGTAATCCTCGATGTATATGCCGTAGGGCACAACGACATTGGCGATATCGCCTGCTTTGTCAATATCCGCCGCATTGACGGCGATTTTGATTTCCGTCCATGTATTCATGCTATCAACCCTGGTCGTTAAACAGCCTTTTCAGCTTGTCGAAAAAGCCTTTTCGCTTGGCGTAATTCTTCTCTGTAGTGGCGCTGTCAAACTGAGTCAGCAATTCCTTGTGCTTTGCATTGAGGTTTTTCGGAATCTCCACCACCACGCGGCAATACTGATCGCCCTTTCCTCTGCCGCCGAGATGCGGAATGCCTCTGCCCTTGAGCTTGAACACGTCGTTCGGCTGCGTACCCTCGTGGATGGTGTAGCGCACCTTGCCGTCAAGCGTCGGCACAACTACCTCGGCTCCGAGAGCCGCCTGTGTGAACGTCACGGGCAGATCGCACCATACATCGTCGCCGCGGCGCTCAAACAAGTCGTGCGTGCTCACATTAACATACACATGCAAATCACCCTTGGGACCGCCGTTGACGCCTGCGTTGCCGTGACCGCTGACATTGAGGATCTGCTCGTCGCGGATACCGGCAGGTATGCTGACGTCCACGGAATGCGACTGTCTGAATCTTCCGGATCCGCTGCAGCGTCGGCAGGGATTGTCAATAATTTTGCCGCGTCCGTGGCACGCATCGCAGGTGCGCTGGGTTTGGATCACACCAAGCGGAGAGCGCTGGTTAATGGTAACGCGTCCCGAGCCGCCGCAGGCTGAGCAGGTTTTGGGCTGCGAACCTGCCGCTGCACCCGTACCGTTACAGTCCGGACAGGTATCGACACTGTTGTACTGAATCTTTTTGTTGACGCCCTTTGCGCTTTCCTCAAAGGTGATCGTCACATTTGCCTCCACGTCACTGCCTCGCTGCGGTGCGTTGGCGGCGCGTCTGCCGCCAAAACCGCCTCCGCCGAAAATACTGGAGAAAATATCTCCAAAGTCCATATCCACGCCGAACGGACTTCCGCCGCCCGGTCCCGCCCCGTAATTGGGATCAACGCCCGCATGACCGAACTGATCGTAGCGCGCACGCTTTTCGCGGTCGGAAAGCACCTCATACGCCTCGTTGACCTCCTTAAACCGCTCCTCACACACCTTATCGCCGGGGTGAAGATCGGGATGGTACTCTTTGGCGCTTTTTCGGTACGCCTTTTTTATTTCATCGTCGCTCGCGCCCTTTTGGACGCCGAGCACCTCGTAATAATCTCTTTTATCTGCCATTTCATCGCCTCCGTACAGACAGTACGGCCGCTGTCTGCGTCCGTCTGTTTATGATACGCCAAAAGGAGCTGTGGCTGACAGCTCCTCATGGCTTATTGAAAAATCGCTTTTATCCGCGCCTTATTCAGCGTCTGTGAAATCCGCGTCATAAACGTTGGGACCGCCGTTGTTCTGATTCGGCTGTGCGCCGTCTGCGTTGGGAGCGCCCGGCTGCGGATCTCCCTGTTGCGGAGCCGCCTGCTGATAGAGCTTTGCAGACACCTCGTAGAGGGATTTCTGCAAATCCTCCTTCGCGGTATTGATCATGCCGACGTCATTCTTGGCAACTGCGTCCTTGAGCGCCTGCACCTTGGTATTGATCGTAGTTTTTTCGTCGTCGGCGAGCTTATCGCCGTTCTCGTTAACGAGCTTCTCCGCCTGATACGCGAGGTTCTCCGCCTCATTTTTAGCGTCAACCTCTTCGCGGCGCTTTTTGTCCTCTGCAGCGTACTGCTCGGCATCCTTAACCGCCTTGTCGATATCCTCCTTGCTCATGTTGGTGGAGGAAGAAATGGTGATCTTTTGCTCCTTGCCGGTGCCGAGGTCTTTCGCGGAAACATTGACGATACCGTTGGCGTCGATATCGAAAGTTACCTCGATCTGCGGAATGCCGCGCATAGCAGGTGCGATACCGGTAAGGGCAAACAGACCGAGCTGCTTGTTGTCGCGCGCAAACTCGCGCTCACCCTGGAGAACGTTAATTTCAACCTGCGTCTGGTTGTCGGCAGCCGTGGAGAAAATCTGGCTCTTTTTGGTGGGGATGGTGGTGTTTCTGTCGATGATCTTGGTCATGACGCCGCCCATGGTCTCTACGCCGAGAGAAAGAGGCGTTACGTCGAGGAGCAGCAAACCGTCGACCTCGCCGCCGAGAACACCTGCCTGAATGGCAGCGCCGATGGCAACGCATTCGTCGGGGTTAATACCCTTGAAAGGCTCTTTGCCGATCAGCTTCTGTACAGCTTCCTGTACGGCAGGAATTCTGGAAGAACCACCGACCATCAGCACCTTGTCGATCTGACCAATCTGCAGACCGGAATCGGAGAGAGCGGAACGCACGGGACCCATGGTTGCCTCGACGAGATCCGCCGTCAGCTCGTTGAACTTTGCTCTTGTAAGCGTGAGGTCGAGGTGCTTCGGGCCGGTCTGATCAGCCGTGATAAAGGGCAGGTTAATCGAGGAAGTGGTAACACCGGAAAGCTCGATCTTTGCTTTCTCGGCAGCTTCCTTGAGGCGCTGCATAGCCATTTTATCGGAAGAAAGGTCAATACCTGTTTCTGTCTTAAAAGAAGCCACCATCCAGTCGATGACGCGCTTGTCAAAGTCATCGCCACCGAGACGGTTATTACCGGCTGTTGCCAAAACCTCCTGCACGCCGTCACCCATCTCAATGATAGACACGTCAAAGGTACCGCCGCCGAGGTCATACACCATAACCTTCTGGTCATTTTCCTTGTCTACGCCGTAGGACAGCGCTGCCGCCGTCGGCTCGTTGATGATTCTCTTAACATCAAGACCCGCGATCTTGCCCGCGTCCTTGGTTGCCTGACGCTGCGCGTCGGTAAAGTAAGCCGGAACCGTGATGACCGCCTGTGTGACGGTTTCGCCGAGATATGCCTCCGCATCTGCCTTAAGCTTCTGCAAAATCATTGCAGAGATCTCCTGCGGTGTGTAGCTCTTGCCGTCGATCGCCACTTTATAGGCGGAACCCATCTCTCTTTTGATAGAAGAAACGGTTCTGTCGGGATTGGTGATCGCCTGACGCTTTGCAACCTGACCGACCATTCTCTCGCCGTCCTTAGAAAAAGCCACGACGGAAGGAGTGGTTCTGGCGCCTTCCGCATTAGCGATAACAACGGGCTCGCCGCCCTCGATAACCGCAACACATGAGTTTGTTGTACCTAAATCTATACCGATTGTTTTTGCCATAATGAATACCTCCGTTTTTTGTTTATCTATGATGGAATTAATTTACAACCTGTACCATCGCGTGACGAATGATTTTGTCACCGATTTTGTAGCCCGTCTGGAACACCGCCGCGATCTGGTTGGACTGCAGTTCTTCGCTGTCCACCATGGAAATCGCATTGTGCACATTGGGGTCGAAAGTGTCTCCGACAGCGCCGTAACTCTCGATCTTGAGCTTTTCAAAGGAACTGCCGAGCTGACCCTTGATCAGCTCCACACCCTTGACGATTTCCGGCTCCGCGTCCTTGAGATTTTCAAGGGCCATCCGCACGCTGTCCGCTACCGGCAGCAATTCAGAAACCGCTTTTGCCGTCGCGTCGTCATAGAGGCTAAGCTTTTCGGAAGCGGTACGCTTGCGGTAATTGTCATACTCCGCAGCCAACCGCATATACTTTTCCTTCTGCGCGGCAAGCTCCTCCTCAAGCGCCTTGATTTTTTCCTCACGCTCATCCGAAACGCTTTCCGCTTCAACCGTTTCGGTCTCCGCCACTTCGGCTTCCACTGCCTCCTCCGTCGTCGCTTCCTCCCGGAGCTCCTCCCCGGGCGACTCTGTTTTCTGTTTCTTTGCCATTATATCCATCTCCTTATTGGTTCAATTCAATCAATTCTTCCATCAGGCTGCCGGCGCATGCCGCCACACCCTCGAGAATGGCGATATTGCGCGCATAATCCGTGCGCTGACCGGTGATGACCGCCAACACGCCCGAAGGGGTGCCGCCGATGCTGTAGCGGACAGAAAACACCGCGCTGTCATGCAGCTCTACACGGCTGTTTTCGGCGCCGATGGTAACCGCCGTATGCTGCGGTCTGCGGCTGAGCATAGCCGCCGCGTCGCGCTCGTTTTGCAGAAACTCGATCAACTCCCTGCTTGCCGCCGCGCCTGCACCGTATTGAAACAACAGTCTGCTCAGCTTGCTGTGCCTGATGCCGACCTGTGCTGCCTGCTGCGCCGCTTCCATAATCGAAATCAGCGCAGGGGGCATAAACAGTGACAGATCGCCGAAGCGAAACGCCGCAGACTGGATAAACGGCTGTCCGATGACACCGACCTCCACGCCCGCAAACAGCTCGTTGAGCGATTTGTCAAACATGGCGACAATCTCGGGCGTTATCACAAACGCGCACCGGAACAGCTGCGTACGTATCACGCCGTTGGAACAGATCAGCACCGTCATGGCGGTATATCTGCCCGTCTGCACAAAGCTGAGCCGCCGTACGCGGCAGTTATCGGCAGCGGGCGTCGTTACCAGCGCCACTGCTCCCGTGAGCTGCTCCGTCAGATCCGCCGCTCCCTGCAAAATCGCCTCGGGAGAATCCGCAGATTTGCCGAGCATGTCGCGGATATACGCTTCCGCGACCTCCGCCAGCGGTGTAACCTGCATAACATTATCCACATAATAGCGGTAACCCGCAGCAGTGGGAACGCGTCCTGCCGAGGTATGGGGCTGCACAAGATAGCCCCGTGCGGTCAGTTCCGCCATATCGTTGCGTACGGTCGCCGAGGAAACCTGCATATTGGTTCCGTCGAGCAGTGCTTGGGAGCCGACGGGCTCGCCGTTTTGAATAAAGCTCTCGACGATGGCGGCGAGAATCAATTCTTTTCTCGCAGCAGGCGTCATAACGGTTCCCCCTTTTGGGCGTTTTAGCACTCTAAACACCGGAGTGCTAATCGACTATATCCTTACTATACCCCCAAAGTCAGAAAAAGTCAAGCATTTTGCGAAAATAATTTTCCTTTTCATAAAACCTTCACATGTCATTCACAATTATCTTGATTTTGCCCGGTGTTTATTATACAATAGAAGCAGTTCATATCCGCAACGATTTCTATCATACGAAAAGGAGGCGCTTATGCCGTTTCTTTCATCCCTTTATGTATTCCTCTGGGTTGCGCTGGCGATTCTCTGTTGTTTTACCGTCAAAAAACTCGGCGTCGTCAGCTATCTGCTCACCGTATTTTTCATTTTTATGGCTCTTTGGTACGGTCTGAACACCTTCGGAAACCTACCTGTCTTTGAGGGCGTGTGGGGAAACGTGTTTCGCGGCGTGCTAATCGTTTTTTTTGTTGTGATTGTCTTTATCTGGTACCGCGGTCGCAAGATGCAACGCAACGCGCAAAACAAGGTTTTGCCCCATGCCGAGGACTGTCACTGCGAACACTGCGAGGACAAGCACGAGGAACCGTAGACCGCATATTGACATCGAAACAAACATCGCCGCAACATCTTGCTGCACCAAAGAGAAACTGCGAAAAAACGCACTTTTTTTTGAAAAAAGCTTGATTTTTGGCAAGCATTATGCTACAATACATCTTGTATAATTGTTATTATAAGGAGGTGGGACAATGCCCAATATTAAGTCAGCGAAAAAGCGCGTAAAAGTCATCGCTACCAAAACTGCACGCAACAAGGCTAACAAATCTGCTCTCAGAACCGCCATCAAGAAAGCGTTCTATGCGGTCGACACCAACGCAGACAACAAGCAGGAGGCAGTTCGTCTTGCTACTAAAAAGATTGACCAGGCTGTTGCCAAGGGAATTCTTCACAAGAACACGGCTGCGAGAAGAAAAGCAAATCTCGCAAAGCGTCTGAACGCTTCTGCGTAAGCAACATCATAATACGATAAAGGCAGAGATTTTCCTCTGCTTTTTTTGTTTTTCTGTTGACTTTTTATAAAAAAATGATTAGAATAAATATAGGATCAATTTGATTATCATTAACAATATTGAAACGGAGGTCAAAGATATGTTCAGAAACAACAAGCTTATGTGGATAATCGGCATCATATCCTTTGTCGCGGCAGCTTCCGCAGCGATTACGGCGTTCCTGATCGTCAAGGACAAGCAGAAAAAGGACGACGAAGAGCTTATGGAGTATCTCGACAACTCCATTGAATAAGTTCAGACTAAAGGCGGTATGCACAGCATGCCGCCTTTTTCGGAGGTAGGTTATGATTGAACGCGAGCTGGAGCGTCTGCTGGCAGACGCAAAACAGGATTTGACACTAAAGAACGCGCTGCTGCGCACGCGCAGCGAAGCCGATCCCACGGAGGCTTTCTGCGCCTGCTGCCGCAGCAACGGTTACCAAATCACCCCCGGTGAACTCTTTGCGGTTGGCATGACTGCCGGAGACGCCAAGCTGCGCAGTGTCAACGGCGGCGGCGTCACTCCGATCGACGGTTGGGACGACGCTTATGAACATTTTTTTGCCTCGCTGATCTGGTCATCGTAATTTGTCAAACGACGTTATTTTCTTTTGATTTGTTAGTTATTAATCATTTGTAATTAATTTTCACAAATTTATTGTGCATTTATTCTTGCAAATCTCCGGTTTTTATGCTATATTGTAATTGCTCTCATTCATAGCAAAAATTAAAAAAGGAGGAAAAAACTATGAATTCAGTAAAAAAGTACATTGCTGAGTTTATCGGCACCATGGTGTTGGTGGTACTCGGCTGCGGCACTGCAATGCTCGTCGGCTGCGACGCCAAAAACGGCGGCGGTTACATTTTGACCGCGCTTGCATTCGGTCTGGTGATCGTTGGCATGGCGTACTGCGTCGGCAACATTTCGGGCTGCCACATCAATCCCGCGGTTTCTCTGGGCGTACTGCTTTCGGGCGGTATGAGCGCAACTGATTTCGTCGGATATATCATCTCCCAGTGCCTCGGCGCTTTTGCAGGCGCAGGTGTTTTGGCGGCGATTTTCGGACTCGGCAGCGTGACCGACCAAACGGGAGGTTTTGGTTCCAACGGTCTTGCAGGCGTTAACGGCAGCGTTGTAGCTGGTTTATTGGTGGAATGCTTCCTGACCTTCGTGTTTGTTTTCACAATTCTCGGCGTCACCTCCAAAAAAGCGGCTCACGGCAGCTTTGGCGGCCTCGTAATCGGTTTGACCCTCACCCTCGCTCACATTCTGGGCATTGGACTGACAGGCACTTCTGTCAATCCTGCACGCAGCTTTGGTCCCGCGCTGGTTGCCATGATGAACGGCAACGCAGAACCCATGGGCGTTTTGTGGGTATTTATCGTTGGACCTTTTGTCGGCGCAGCGCTTGCCGCCGGTATATACAAATTCCTCGAGAGCAAAAAGGAAGCGTAAGGATTCTTGCAGAGAATTTCGCAGGGAGACCGGTAACGGTCTCCTTTTTGTTTTGAAAATTCTGCAAAGTCTCCCTGTCGGCGCCTTGACACGCGCGTTAATATTGTTTATAATTTAATTGTATTCAATTTAAGGAGGCACAACATGCATTACACGTATCATCCAAAGGGCGTATGTCCGCTCGAAATCAATTTTAACATCCAAAACGGCGTTGTGACCGATATCCGATTTACCGGGGGGTGCAACGGAAATTTGAAAGCCATATCCAAACTGGTTGACGGCTGGACGGCTGATCAAATCGAAGGCAAGCTTCGCGGCAACACCTGCGGCAGACGCCCCACATCCTGTGCCGACCAGCTTGCGCGCGCTGTACATGAAGCGCAGCTTGCCGAGCAAAGCTGACAAACGGAGCTGCACTATGGATCATTCGGAATACGATGCGCTAAAGCTGGAAAATCAAATGTGTTTTCCGCTCTACGCAGCTGCGCGCGAGGTCACAAAGCTCTACCGTCCTTACCTCAACGCGCTCAACCTAACCTACACGCAGTATATTACTATGCTCGTGCTATGGGAACAGGTGTCATGCAGCGTCAAGGAATTGGGACAACAGCTGTATCTGGACTCCGGCACCTTGACTCCTGTTCTCAAAAGTCTGGAGCAAAAGGGCTTTGTACGCCGTTCGCGTTCCGCGGCAGACGAGCGCGTCCTTACGATCAGTACAACCCCCGCAGGCGCTGCGCTGCGCGAGGTAGCCAAATCTGTTCCGCAAAAAATCGGCGGATGCATCCGGCTGACGCCCGAAGAAGCCCAAACGCTTCACCGTCTGCTGTACAAGGTTCTGGATGCGCATTCGTAGTAAGAGGTGCGGACACAATCAAGCTTTCCTGTCCATCGTCTGCGTTTTCTGCTGCGACATGCGTATGAAACGCCTTGTTCTCCGCCAACCAATCTGACTACACAAAAAAGGGCAGCCGATCGGCTGCCCTTTCATATAAGCTCATATTACTCTTTGTAAGAGATGTGCCAGATTTCCTTGGCATACTCAATAATACCTCTATCCGTTGTAAACTTACCGGATCTGGCGATATTGAGGAGACATTTTTTACCAAACTCTTTTCTGTCGGCATAATCCGTATTCGCTCTGATTTTTGCCTCTAAGTAAAGCGGGAAATCATAGAGCAGGAAGTAGTGATCGGCAACCTGCCAGGATGTACCGAACAGCAGCGAGTCGTGGAGCTCCTTGAAGCTGCCTTCGCCCTCAGAGCCGCCGTCACTGAATGTTCCGTCGACAAGCGTATCAACAACACGTCTGATTTCAGGGTTGGCATCGTAGATCGCCTTGGGATCATAGCCCTCTTTCTTCAGGCGCTCGATATCTTCTACCCTCGCACCGAAGATGTACTCATTTTCTTCGCCGGCGCATTCTACGATCTCAACATTCGCACCGTCCATGGTACCGAGCGTAACCGCACCGTTAATCATGAACTTCATATTACCCGTACCGGAAGCCTCCAGACCCGCGGTAGAAATCTGCTCGGAAATATCCGCCGCAACAACCAACTTCTCCGCGTAGGAAACATTGTAGTTGGAAATGAAGTAAACCTGGAGCTTATCCTTTGTCTCGGGATCATTGTTGACAAGATCGGCAATCTCGTTGATGTACTTGATGATCGCTTTCGCTCTGGCATATCCGGGAGCCGCCTTCGCACCGAAGATGTAGGTGGTCGGCGTCCAGTTCGGCAGCTTGCCCTCCTTGAGACGGAAATAAAGTGCCACAATCGAGAACGCATTGAGAAGCTGTCTTTTGTACTCATGGAGACGCTTTACCTGAATATCAAAGATGGTGTCGGGATTGACATCATAACCATCCATCTTCTTAATGTACTCTGCAAGCTGTCTCTTTTTGGTCGCCTTGATCTCGTTGAACTTATTAATCGTTCTGGTGTCGAGACAGTCATTGAGCACACTGAGCTTGGGAAGATCCGTGAGCCATGCATCGGAACCGACTTTTTTTGTGATCAGCTCGGAAAGCTCGGGGTTGCACAGACCCAACCAGCGGCGCGGGGTAACGCCGTTTGTTTTATTGAGGAATCTCTCGGGATAAACCTCATACCATTCCTTGAGAAGATCGTGCTTCAGGATCTCCGAATGGAGCCACGCAACGCCGTTGACATGGGTACCGCCGTAGGTCGCCAGTCTTGCCATATGTACAACATTGCCGTCGATAATGCGCATCTTGGCCTTAGCTTCCTCGGAAACACCCTTTGCGTTGAGCTCTTCCTGACACTTGTTGGCGATCAGCGCGATGATATCGTAAATTTCGGGAATAACCTGGTTCATCAGGTCAGCAGGCCACTTCTCGAGACCCTCGCTGAGAACGGTATGGTTGGTGAAAGCACAGGTTTGACGAGCAATTTCAAACGCCTCATCAAAGCTCATGCCCTCATTCTGGAGAAGTCTGACCAACTCGGGAATGCAGCATACGGGGTGCGTATCGTTAAGCTGAACAGCGTTCTCTGCAGCAAAGAAGCTGAAATCATTGCCGTGCTTTGCCTTGTAGCGGCGAAGAATATCCTGCAAGGAAGCAGAACAGAAGAAGTACTGCTGCTTGAGTCGAAGCACCTTACCCTCATGCTTATTATCGTTGGGATAGAGCACTCTGGAAATATTTTCCGCGTCGTTTTTCTCCTTGACTGCGCGGTCGTACTCGGTATCATTGAAAGCGTTAAAATCAAACTCGTTAACAGCCTCCGCCTGCCAGAGACGCAGGGTGTTGATATTGTCGGTCTTGCAGCCGAACACAGCCATATCATACGGAATCGCCTTGACGGTCTGATCCTTGAAGGAAACCGTAACAGCCTCGTCCGCTCTGCGCAGACACCACGGATCCTCAAATTTCTGCCAATCGTCGGGAGCTTCTACCTGATAGCCGTCTTGAAGCAGCTGCTTAAACAGGCCGTACTTGTAGCGAATGCCGTAGCCGTCGACTGGAACCTCGTGCGTTGCAGCGGAATCAAGATAGCAGGCGGCAAGTCTGCCCAGACCGCCGTTACCGAGAGCAGAGTCCTCAACGTCCTCCAGCATATTGATATCAATTCCCTTCTTGGCGAGCAGCTTGGTCACGTCGCCGAGGATACCCAGACAAAACAGATTATTGAAAATCATTCTGCCCATCAAAAACTCAGCAGAAAAATAGTACGCACGTCTTGCACTGTTGTGCTTAGCCTTGCTTTTTTTCCAGTTATCGGAATATTCGCCCATTACTGCCTGACCAAGAGCAAGGTGCAGCTCGGATACATTCAGCTCCTCCAGTTTTTTGCAGTACGTTGACTGCGCAATAAATTCCATTTTATCTATTAAATTTGCCATAATTACTCCTTACTGCGTCCGCTTTGAACGGACAAAATTTTTAGTTCTTTTGCAATTTTCTCACTGGCTGCGTCCGCGGACATTCTCCACGCCCAGTTACCGCCGAACACCGACGGTTTGTTCATTCTGGAACCTTTGCCGAGCCCCAGTATATCCTGCATCGAAATAACGGCTGTATTCGCCCTGCAGCCGTAGCATGTCCTGATCACGCCCCAGTTGAACGGCTCGTCGGGCTGCATGTTGCAGATAGCTCTTGCATATGCAATATCCCCGGGCTTAGCATCCTCCAGCCACTCCATGAGCGGCTCATTGTCATGGGTACCCGGATAAACAACACAATTGTCCGTATCCATTTGATCCAACTGATATCTTTCTTCTCCCTCGAAGCCGAAAATCATCACTTTCATACCGGGGAAACCTGTCTGCGCCATGAGCTCGGGAATGTCGGGTGTGAGCTCCCCCAAATCCTCAGCAACAATCTCAACCTTGCCGAGAATCTCTTCCATCGCGTTGAAGAGCTTCATGCGCGGACCCGGAACCCACTCGCCCTCCACTGCATTCTCGGCGGGGAAGGGAATAGAATAGTAACTCGCAAAAGCGCGGAAATGGTCAATACGAATGATATCGTACAGAGCGGAATTCGCTTTGATGCGCTCGGACCACCACTCGTAGTCAGTCTGCTCCAGATAATCCCAATCATACAGCGGATTACCCCAAAGCTGACCTGTTGCAGAAAAATGATCGGGCGGACAACCGGCAACTGCAATCGGATCACCGTCATCATAGAGTTGGAAAACTTCGGGATTTGCCCATGTATCCGCGCTGTCCGAAGCGACGTAGATCGGCAAATCACCCATGAGTTTGATCCCAAGATCGTTTACATACGCGCGGAAGCTCTCCCACTGCTCAAAAAACTTGAACTGTGCAAACTTCCAAAAAGCAATGTCCTGGCTCAGACGGCGCTCATAACGCTGCAGCGCCTCGGGCTTACGCATTTTGATATCCTCGGGCCACTCGATCCACGATTTCATGTCAAAGCTGCTTTTCACCGCCATGTACAGCGCGTAATCCTTCAGCCATTTGCTGTTTTTGCGTACAAAAGAACGGTATTTTTTTTGATCCTGCGTCTTAAAATTCTCAAAAGCGATCTTGAGAACCTCATAACGATTGTTATAAATCTTCTCATAATCAACCTTTTCCGGATCATCGCCCCAATCGCGGCTGTCAAGCTCCTCTCTGGTCAAAAGACCTTCCTCAACCAGTGTGTCCAGATCAATCAGGTAGGGATTGCCGGCATACGTTGAAAAGGACTGATACGGCGAATCGCCGTAGCTTGTCGGTCCAACGGGAAGCAGCTGCCAGATGGTCTGGCCTGCCTCTTTAAGAAAATCCGCAAATCTGCGTGCTTCCTTTCCGATGGTACCGATTCCGTAGGGGGAAGGAAGCGAAGTAATTGATAACAATACGCCTGCGCTTCTCGCCATAGTTAACCAACTCCATTTCTGAAAATAGATGATGAAATGTATTCTGTGTTCCGCCGAATGCCGAATGTTACGAATAATAATAAAAAATACACTATCGCGCGGGCACACAGCTGTAAGTGTATTTTAACACAGAAATTGTAGTATTTCAAGTATTTTTACGGATATTCGTTAACTTTTTTGTACGTATATGGCATGTTGTTCATGCCCCTCCGCTATGATTTGGTGAGAATGACAGGTTTTTGCAGACGAAGCTTTTTTGTTTTATATCTTGTGCACCATGCACAAGCCTATTTTTTCATTTTCGTGGAATGCTTCCAATTACATTTTGTGCACTTTTTTGTGTATTTTTTATAATTTCGAGTTTAATTTTTTAACACAAACCGCCTATACAAACGCCCAATGAAATGTTATAATTTCTATATGTGCAATTTCGGAAACAGGAGGAACCATATGAAGCTACACGGTATTCATGTGCCGCACAAAAAGAACACGGCGCAGCAGCAGCCGGTGCGTATGGCGCCGCCCAAAACCGTAGCAATTCCGATGTCCATGCATATCGGCAAACCCGCCAAACCGGTCGTCCGGCGCGGCGACACGGTAAAGGTCGGCACGCTGATCGCCCAGGCAGACGGTTATATTTCCGCTCCGATCCACGCAAGCGTTTCGGGAACGGTGCAAAAGATGGATGAAATCACCATGACGAACGGCACGAAAGTGCCGTGTATACGGATTGAAAGCGACGGCGCGCAGACGCCCGACGAAAGCGTCGCGCCGCCCGATGTGTATGATCTTAACACATTTATCGAAGCGGTAAAAAACAGCGGCTCCGTCGGTCTGGGCGGCGCCGGCTTTCCCACCTTTGTCAAATTCGTCACCAAGGATCTCTCTGTCTTTCGGGAGGTCATTATCAACGCCGCCGAGTGTGAGCCGTACATCACATCCGACACCCGTACCATGCTCGACCGGGCAGATTCCATATACAGGGGTATAACGGCGCTGAAACGATATCTCGGCGTCAAAACCTTTATTATCGGTATTGAAAACAACAAACCCGAAGCGATTGCCAAAATGCGCGGGCTTGCCGCAAAGACCGAAGGCGTCACCGTCAGGGTCTTGCCGGCGATGTATCCGCAGGGAGGCGAAAAGGTGCTGATCTACAACTGCACCGGCAAAATCGTCCCCCGGGGCGGTTTGCCGCTGGACGTCGGCGCGGTCGTCATCAACGTCACGACGCTTGCTTTCATTGCGGAATACCTGGAAACAGGCATGCCGCTGGTCGAAAAATGCATAACGGTCGACGGCAGCGCCCTGCAGGCTCCGAAAAATGTAATCGCTCCGATCGGCACATCCATTGCCGATTTGCTCGAAGCGGCAGGCGGCTGTCGGACAGAGCCCGCGAAAGTACTCTACGGCGGTCCGATGATGGGCATTGCCGCGCCCTTGCCGGACAGCCCTATAATGAAAAACACCAACGCAATCATTGCGATGGACGCCAAAGAAGCGGCGCCGCCCAAAACCACATCCTGCATCGGCTGCGGTGCGTGCGCAAGCCACTGTCCGCTGCGGCTTGACCCGCGCGCCGTCGCGACCGCGTATCGGCTCGACCGTGCGGAGGAACTGGAAAAACTCTGCGTTGATCTCTGCATGGAATGCGGCTGCTGCTCCTATGTCTGCCCTGCGCGCCGGCCGCTGGTACAGACCAACAAGCTCTCTAAGCTCATGCTCCGGCAATATCAAAATCAACAAAAGGAGGGTAACCGATGAACAAATGGATTTCAACCGTTTCCCCTCATTTTTATACACCGCGCAACACACAAAAAATCATGCTCGATGTCATTCTTGCGCTCTGCCCTGCGGCGGTCGCGTCTGCGGTTTTGTTCGGATGGCGCACCTTGCCGGTGATCGCAGTCTGTGTCGGAACCTGTGTATTGTCGGAATTCCTGTTTGAAAAACTCTGCAAACGCGAAAACACGATTTCCGACCTATCGGCAGTCGTCACGGGACTGCTCCTCGCCTTTAATCTGCCTGTCACCATCCCGCTCTGGCAGGCAGCTGTCGGCAGCATCACGGCGATCATCGTCGTCAAGCAACTGTTCGGCGGTATCGGTCAAAACTTCGCAAATCCTGCCATTACCGCACGCATCATCATGCTCGTCGCTTTTTCGGACGAGATGACCAAATGGATTTCTCCCGCAGGATTTTTTACTGATATCGACGCGGCGACAAGCGCAACCCCCCTTGCCGCGCTCACCAAAGGCGGAGCTCTGCCCTCTTACCTCGATTTGTTCCTCGGCAACCACGGCGGCTGTCTCGGCGAAACCTGTGCCGCCGCACTGCTGCTCGGCGGAATATATCTGCTGATACGGCGCGTCATCAGCTGGCACACGCCCGTTGCTTTTATAGGCACGGTCGCGCTCATGTCGCTGCTTTGCGGCAAAGACGTGTTGGCGCAGCTCCTTTCCGGCGGACTGCTGCTCGGCGCGCTTTTCATGGCGACCGACTATGCCACCACCCCCAACTCCAAGGCGGGCAAAATCGTTTTCGGTGTGGGCTGCGGCCTGATCACCGTATTGATCCGTTTTTGGGGCAACTATCCCGAGGGTGTAAGCTTTTCGATTCTGCTCATGAACATACTCACCCCGTATATCGCTAAGCTGACGCGTCCAAAGCCGCTGACGGGGAGGGTTGAAAAATGAAAGATATCATCAAGCCCATCGCCGTACTCGGCACGATCTGTCTGATCGTGACCGCGCTGCTCGCTTACATCCACTCCGTTACGGCGCCCATCATCTCCGCCGCCGAACAAAAAACGGCTCAGGAAGCGCGCCTGGAGGTTATGCCCGCGGCAAGCATCTTTGACGCCGTGCACGGCGATCTGCCCGAAGGCGTTACGGAAGCCTTTCTTTGTGACAACGGTGGTTACGTCTTTCAGCTGACGATAAGAGGCTACGGCGGCGATATCAAGTTGATGTGCGGCGTGCTCGACGGCAAACTTACCAAAATCAAAACCCTATCCCACAACGAAACGAGCGGTATCGGCTCCAAGGTAGTCTCCGGAGACTACGGCAACAGCTTTATCGGCAAAACCGAGAGCGATTATCTGTCCGTCGATTCCGTTTCGGGAGCAACGATTTCTTCCACCGCCTATAAAAAGGCATTGGAAACAGCATTTGAGGCGTACGATCAACTGACAAAGGAGGCAACGCGATGAATACCCTGCAAAACTTTTCAAAGGGTCTGGTTCGGGAAAATCCCGTGTTGGTGCTCGTGCTCGGCACCTGTCCTACCCTCGCCACCTCCACCAGCATCGTCAATGCGCTCGGCATGGGCGCGGCGGCAACCGTGGTGCTGCTCTGCTCCAACGTCGTCATTTCCGCGCTGCGCAAAGTCATTCCCGACAAGGTGCGCATCCCCTGCTATATCGTTCTGATCGCGGGCTTTGTCACGATGGTGCAAATGCTCGTCAAAGCGTTTGCGCCCGCACTGGACGCGGCGCTGGGTATTTACCTGCCGCTGATTGTCGTCAACTGTATCATCCTCGGACGGGCTGAAATGTTCGCCAACAAAAACAAAATATTTGACTCCGCTGTGGACGCGCTTGGCATGGGCGCAGGCTTTACGCTCGCACTGAGCCTGATGGCGCTGATCCGCGAGGTATTCGGCAACGGCACCTTTTTCGGCATGCCTGTTCCTGTGCTCTCCGACAACCATATGTCCATCCTCACCATGGCACCCGGCGGATTTTTTGTATTCGGACTGCTGATTGCAGCGGTCAACAAATTCTCGGCGCACAAACCCAAAAAGAAAAACTTCGGCTGCACGGACTGCCCCTCGGCGTCCGTTTGCCCGCAGGCGTGCGGCAGCGGAGAGGAGGAAGCGCATGACTAAGCTGATCATCATTCTGCTCTCCGCCGTATTCATCAACAACTACGTGCTGTCGCGCTTTCTGGGTATATGTCCGTTTCTCGGCGTCTCCAAAAAACTCGATTCCGCAACAGGCATGAGCCTCGCGGTCATCTTCGTCATGCTCATGGCAACAGCGGCGACGTGGCCGATCCAAACCTATCTGCTCGACCCGAACGGGCTGGGATATCTGCAAACAATCGTCTTTATCCTGGTAATCGCCGCGCTGGTACAGCTCGTCGAAATCGTGCTGAAACGCTACATGCCCTCGCTGCACAAATCTCTCGGCGTATATTTGCCGCTGATCACCACCAACTGCGCCGTGCTGGGCGTAACCATCCTCAACATTGACGAAGGCTACACCTTCCCTGAGGCAATGGTCAATTCACTCGGAAGCGGTCTGGGTTTTTTTCTGGCGATGGTGATGTTCTCGGGCGTACGCTCCGTACTCGAAGCCTCCGACGTTCCCAAAAGCTTTCGGGGACTGCCGATCACACTGACAGCGGCAGCGATCGTATCACTGTCCTTCCTCGGCTTCGGCGGTGTCATTGAAAACCTGTTCGCATAAGGAGGAAATGGTATGGAAGCAATATTAACCGCTGTCATCCCCGTCGTGATCATCGGCGTGATCTGCGCCGCCATCCTCGTGATTGCCTCCAAGGTAATGGCAGTCAAGGAGGACGAGCGCTTCCCTGCGGTCAGGGAATGCCTTCCCGGCGCCAACTGCGGCGCATGCGGCTACGCGGGCTGCGACGGCTATGCCAAGGCGCTCTGCGAAAGCGAGAACGTGCCGACTAATTTATGTATTCCCGGTGCAGACAGCACAGCAAAACAGCTCAGCGAGATCCTCGGCGTAGAATTCGCCGATGTGGCGGAACAGGTCGCCGTGGTACACTGCGCCGGCGACTGCCGGCACACACAGGACAAAGTAACATACTTCGGCATAGAAAGTTGCGCCGCCGCCAAGCTGACGTACGGCGGCAAGGGAAGCTGCACCTACGGATGTCTGGGCTTTGGCGACTGCGCCAACATATGTCCGCAAGACGCGATTTGCGTAGCGGACGGCGTGGCGCGCATCTATCCGCACCACTGCATCGGCTGCGGCATGTGCGTAAAAGCTTGCCCGAACCATCTGATTTCTCTCGTCGCAGACACGGATCGCGCGGTTGTCGCCTGCAGCAACAAAGACAAGGGCTCTCAGACGCGCAAGGTTTGCTCAAACGGCTGTATCGGCTGCAAAAAATGCGAAAAGGTATGTCCGCTCGGCGCGATCACGGTCAGCGAAAACGTGGCTGTCATCGACTGCGGCAAATGCGCTCAATGTCCCGACTTTGGGGTCTGCGCCAAAAACTGCGCCACCGGCGCCATCGGTACTTTTTCCGTCTCCTGATACGAACACTTCAAAAAGATCTTCGCGAAAAATTTTGCAGAGCAAGGCGGAGGACGACAACGCGGTTATGCGGAATGATACACAATAAATGTAAAAGCGTTTTGTTGGAAATGATAAACCGCCATCCGCTTCGAGGGTGCTTTCGAAGTTTTAAAGCAAAACCGCAATTTCAGACGTTTCCTGACACGCGGTGCGTTTAACATCAAAAAACTGTGGAATCGAACACTTGACGAACGTTTAGGCTTAGAATTGAAGGAGACTGCGTAAATCCGCTAAATCTTTCAACATAAAGCAAAAAGAGAGTGGAAAACTCCACCCTCTGATTTGTTGCGCACCGTTGCAATCTTCATTGTCAATAATTCATTCAAGATCAAAGGCTGCCGCCAAATCTTTTGATTAGTGACAGCCCCTTTTTTGGTATACACTGCGAATATGTTTCTCATAACTCCGGGTATAGTTTATCCGGGCAGACAGTACGGTTTTATCGTTCAATATCGGTAGATCGTACCGGAATGTGTGTGAAGCTTTTACAAGGCTGAGTAGCCGAAGCTGTTGATGAGAGCCTCGATCTTTTCGCCGCGCTGACAAATCGGGCAGCGGTGCGGTTTGTAGCTTTGATAATCTCCGAGGTCGTTCGGGTCGAAAATCGAGTGTACGGGATGACCGTCGCATTCAGGAATCGTGGCAAAAATGGCGGAGATTCCCACGACGGTGCCTCCGTAATATTTGATTGCATCTACGGCGGCAAGAGCGGTCTTGCCCGTCGTGACGGAGGCGGCGAGAATCAGAACATGCTTGTTGTGTACCATCTGTGTCAGGTTGTCGCGGAAGATCAGCTGTCCGCCGCCGATAAATTCGGGAGATACGACATAGATAGTTTGGTGTGCGTTCAGGTTGATAAAGTTGTCAACGGTCAGTTCGCGGGCAATGCACGCGCCGATGACTTCCGTACCGTCTAAACAGATAATTGTATCGACGATGGTGGAGGCGCTGTAGGCAGCAACCATTTCTTTTGCAACAGCTTCCGCTTCGGACAAACGAGTTTTTTGCGTGGTCACGTCGATATAGTAGTTGGTGTGACAGTGCATGGTGGCAAAATGACCCTTTGTGACGCGCAGAAAAACATTTTTGTTTTTTGTTCTGATTTTATATTCTCTTGACATAAAAAGCCTCCTCAATCTGCATAAGCACGCTCCCACACACTTCGGGAACTTCCGAAGGGGGAACAGCAATGTCTTATACAAAAAATAATGGTGTTATAAATGATTTTACACCAAAATGACAAAAAAAGCAAGCGTTTTTCCGTTCATATGAAAGAAAAAAGCCCGACATGATTGTCAGGCTCTTAGATATGCAGAAAAATAAAGAAAGGCTGCCGGTTATGTTTTCAGGTGGATTGTCAGATCTGCTTTTTCGATAATGCGGAGATCGTTGTCGTAGGAGCACAGCTTGCGTGCCTGCTGCAAATCGACCCAGATGTAGCTGGCGATTTCCTCCTCCTGAATCTTTACGTTGTCCGTAAATGCCTGTGCGAGAAAGAATACCACGCGTTTACGTATTTTGCCGAACGGGCAGTATTCACTGATTTCGCGGAAGCCCGGTACGAGCGTGACGTCCAGTCCGGTTTCCTCTTTAATCTCGCGGATAGCGGTCTCCTGTTCGGTTTCGCCCTCCTCGATATGCCCTTTGGGAAAGCTCCAGTACCTGCCGTTATTGTTTTTGACGAGCAGAACTTTGGTGTTTTGGCGCGTTTTGTAAAAGATAATGCCGCCGCAGGATTTTTCATACAGACAGCGGATAGTTTTAAGCTTGATGTTGCGCAGCTTTGCGAGAATGCGCCGAAGTTCGGGCTCATAGAAAATCTCACCGTAGGTGGACACGATCGACCGTTCGCCGTCCAAACCGTCAAATTCGGCGACAGCCACGATCACACCGTCAAAAAATTCCCGGACGTTTTTGCGCGTCACGACATAGGCGCTTTGGGGTGTTGCACCGTTGCCGATATGTGCCGAGTAAAGACCGTCGCTGATGCTGCCGAACAGCGAAACCTTGACGTTTTCCGCAATCATACTATCGCCTCCTTTCTTGGTGTGAAGCGTGTTGTTGTTTGTTTAAACAGGAAATGGTTTAATTCCGCATGGAACATGGTTTTCGTTATCAGTGCAGCGCGGATAGGCGGGAGGGGAAGTGCCCGCCGGAACTTTTATTTAAACATATCCGCCATGTTGTCGAGCTGAAGCTGCGTATTGGCGCTCATCACACCGTTAGCAAAGAGCACGTCGGTGATTTTGTTTTCCGAGCAGTACGCCGGCAGAGATTTGTTGGCGTTGGAGGAGAAGTAGCGGAAATCCACCACATGAACCTCTTCGTAGTTGTTGGTAAAATAGGGAGCAATGGCGTTGCCGTAGCTTTCCTTGACGATCACCAGTTTTTTACCCTTTTGCGCGTCCGGGGATTGCGACTGTATGACCGTGAGAGGATTGTCGCCGAAAATAAACACGCCGTAGGTGTTGGAGCCCTCTGTTGCGTTTTCATAATACAGCGAATCGTAGGTCTCGGTTGTGCCGCCGTCATAGGTCAGGGTCATCTTGGTGGTATAGGGGAATTCCCAGTAATGAACCGTGTCGGTATCGAGGTTGGGAGCGGAGTTGTAAAAGCTGCCCGTAAAGCCGTCGATTTTCTTTTCCGTGCAGGCGTCCAGCCGGAGTGCAGGAAGGTTCAAAGTATCGGCAAATGCCTTGTATGCGTAGTACGCGCCGAGACCGGTCCAGTGGTGATCGGATTTGAAGTAAATATATTCTTCATTGTGGTCGGCAAGATAGTTGTAAATGTTAATCGGGGTGACGTTTTGATGGAGCGCAGCGTATGCCGTTTTGATACAATCTGCCTGTGAGGTCGAGACAATATCACCGCTTTTGAGACGCTCGGGCAGACCAAATTCCGTGTGGTTGGGAATGATCATGTTGTAGACATTGACGCCCGAAAGCTTATCGGCGAAGGAATTAATGGTATCGGCGTAGTTTTTGGAGCGTTCGTCATCGCTGCCAAAGAGCTCGTAGCCTGTTTTGTTCCAAACGTAAATGGAATAGTACAACTCGCCGTTGGTGTTATCGTCCTTGATGACCGGTGTTTTGAAGTATGCCGGCGACAGATCCTGTTCGGAGGGAGTCGAAGAAGCTGCGGAGTCCTTGGTTGCGGGTGTATTCGCCTGCTGCTGATGAATGGTATTAGTAGACACCTTGTCCTTGCTGCCGTTGCCCGAGGAACATCCGCGCACCATTGTGGAAAAAAGAACGATAATCAGTATTAAAAGTGCCAGTCCGATACCAAGGATAATGATGCGGTTGTGCATTCTGCGTTTGCGCTGTGCTTCGCGGCGTCTGCGCGCACTGGCGTTGCGGTAAACAGGTCTGCCTCCCGCAGATGATATGCTGTTTTCGGGACGGTGCAGCCCTGAAGTTGTTCTTTGTGGATAGAAACCATTACGTTGTGTCGGATTGCCGTTTGTGCGTCTGTGTCGGTCAATGCTTTCATCAAAATTGTCAAGATCATCACGGCTTACCAATTCACACACCTCCGTTAGTTTTCTTCAACCCAAATTTTTGTGTTACAAACATATATGTATTTATTATACTACATATTCAGAATAAAAACAACAGATTTTTTTGATTTTTAGTGATATATTCTGCGTAGTGTGAACGGATTTCAGCGAACCAGATTAGGATTCATGCGGCAGTAGTGAAAGATATACTGCTGCGCAATGCCGGCATACGCGCCGAAATCCGCGGGGATCATTCCGGGAAAAAGCGTTGTCATCGCGCGTTTCATCCATATGTCAAGAGGAAATGCCTCAATGCGGTGCAGTCCAAACAGCAGAGTACAGTCCGCTACCTTTACGCCCACGCCTGTAATTTTCATCAGCTCAGCGCGGGCTTCATCATAGTCGCATACACGGCATTTTTCAGGGTTGACCGTTCCGTCAGCCACCTTGCGCGCCGCGTCCATCAGATAGCGTGCGCGGAAGCCCGCGCGCAGCGGTGAAAGATCGTCTGTCGACAGCGCCGCAATCGTTTCGGGCCGAGGAAAGGCAAAGGCGCCGTCGGGAAGCCTGTCGCCGAAGCAGGCGCACAGGCGCTGCACAATGCCCTTGATGCGCTTGATGTTATTGTTCTGCGAGATGATAAAGGAACAGAGTGCTTCGAACGGATCCTGGCGCAGAATGCGGATGCCGGCGGCATATCGTGCCGCTTCCGCCAAAACGGGGTGCAGCGCGCTGAGCTCCGCGCGAATACTGCCGTAATCGAGGTCGAGGTCAAAATAACTGCGCCACAGTCTGCGCTCGTTTTCTGCCGCATTTTCAACGGATAATACCGTGCCGTCCAGACGGACAGAGACGCTTTTTCCAAATGCTACGCCGGAAAAGGAGCCGTCCGGCAGGGCAGTCCAGCGGAAGCACTGACCGCAGTCCAGCGTCTGCGAGAGGTCGAGGTCTCGGACATTGTTAAAGGTTAACATTTTTTTCAAAAAAATCACATCCGTAATCTTCCGCAAGGCGGATTTCTGTGATAAAATAAAGGCAGACATTAAAGTGACAGAGGAGTTTTTGTGATGAAAGAAACCATTGTTACCATTCCGATTAACGATCTTTTTGCACCCAAATGCGGTTGTCCTCTCTGTCGCATGGAGGAGATGCTGGAGGAGCAGTACGTTATGTTTGTCACGGGCGATGCCATGATGGAGCCGGGCGTGCGCGTAGAAACCAACAAAAAGGGATTTTGTCACCGCCATTTTTCGCGGATGCTGCTGCTTGGGCAAAAACTGCCCAACGCCCTGATTCTCGAGACGCATCTCGAATCCGTGATGGAACTGATGCCGAAAAAGAGCGGCGAAAAGCCGGATAAAAAGAAGCTCGGGGCGATTGGCGAAACACTGCGTTCCTGCTACGTTTGCGACAGGATAGAGGCGGATATGTACCATCTGATGGCTACGGTTTTTGCCGAGTGGGTCAAGGGCGGCGCTTTTCGGCGGACGTACGGCGAGCAACCGTTCATCTGTCTCAGGCACTATTCGTTTATCATGACCGCTGCGATGGGGAAGAACGGTATTCCCTCCGGGCACCTCAGGAATTTTCATGCGGAGACCGCTGCTTTGACAAAAAAATATCTGGAAACGCTCTGCGGCGACGTCAAACACTTTATTTCTCGGTTTGATTACCGCAACCGCGGACAGGATTTCGGCGCCTCTATTGATGCGATAGAGCGCAGTGTTGAATTTCTCACGGGAGAGAAACCGAGCGCAACCTCAAAGTAACTGCATGATTAGTTCACGCACACCGCCCTCGTCGTTGGAGGGGATCACGGCGTCGGCAACATTCAGACAGGCAGGCGCGGCGTTTCGTACCGCTGCGCCTATGCCCGCGAGCGCCAGCATATCTGCGTCGTTGTCGGCATTGCCGGCAGCGGCGGTATTTTTTATGTCAATGTTCAGCCGCGCACAGAGCTGTCGCAGGGCGTTGGCTTTGTTAGCGGAGCGGTTCATCATTTCGACAAAGTTGCGCGAGGAAGAGGTGATATATACCCCGGGAAGCGCGCTTTCCAGCTGCGCCCACAGGGTTTGGCGCAGACGGCTGTCCGTGCTGACAAAATCAAGGCAATCCAGACGGCGGCGGTTTTGAAAAATATAGCCGCGCATGTCGCTGCAGCAGCCGCGCGAGGTGCGCACGTAGTCCACATATGCCGGCGAGCAGCCGTACTGCAGGGGGTTGTCATAATAGCGCTTGTCGGAGCAGGTTTCATTTCCGCAAAATGCTTCCCAAATCAGGTCGTGTTCTTTTGTCAGATCAAGGATGCGCAGAACGTCGGTTTCCCGGAGCCTGTCGGCGTGTACACGCACGCCGTTTTGGTAGATTGCCGCGCCGTTGGAGGCGACGATCCAGCGAATGCCCCGGATCTCCAGTATCTCGCGCGGCATGGAGGTATACGGTCTGCCGCTGATAACGGCGACCTCTATGCCGCTGAGGATCGCGCGTTCTATCGCATTTTTTACGTCCGGTGCGAGGGTATTGTTTGTCCGCATCGTTGTACCGTCCAGGTCAAGTGCGAGCAGTTGGATATTCATGTGTTCATCTCCTTAATGCCTGTGCGGCAAAACCGGTTCATGCAGCATTCCGTGCAACGGGGCTTTCGCGCCGTGCAGACGGCTCTGCCGTGGAGGACGAGGCGGTGACAAAAGTCATTGCTCTCCTCGGGGGGCAGCAGTTTGCGCAGGGCGTTTTCGATTTTGTGCTGGTCGGTTTCGCTGTGAAGCCCCAACCGCGCGGTAATGCGGATGCAGTGGGTGTCTACCACGACGGCAGGCTTGCCGTACACATCGCCGCAGATCAAATTAGCGGTTTTTCTGCCAATGCCCGGCAACTTGACGAGGTCGTCGAGATTGTCGGGCACCTCGCCGCCAAAGTCGCGTACAAGCATTTGCGCCATCGCGACAAGGTCTTTGGATTTGGTTTTGTACAGACCGCAGGATTGGATGTAGGACGCAACCTCGCTTACTTCCGCGTTTGCCAGACTTTCTGCGTCAGGGAACCGCTCAAACAGTGCGGGAGTAACCAGATTGACGCGCGCGTCGGTACACTGCGCCGACAGTCGCGTTGCGACGAGCAGCTGCAGCGGCGTTTGGTAATCGAGCGAGCATTTTGCGTCGGGATACGCATGATGCAACGATTCTACGGCGGCAAGTGCGATTTCTTTTTTTCTCATTGACAACACCTTCTCTGACAAAATTTTAACATATTTTCAAAGGTATTGCAATCGGCGTTTTTTTCATATACAATAGAAACGGAAACGGAGGTATGACGATGTACCGGAATTATATTTTTGATTTGTACGGCACTCTGATTGATATTCATACGGACGAATGGTCGGCGCAGCTCTGGAAGAAGCTGCAAATCCTTTACGCTTACCACGGGGCGGTTTATACCTACCGCGAGCTGCAAAGCGAATATGTGCGGCTGGTGGAAAAGGAACAGGCGTCTGTTCGCCGGCGCCATCCGGAATTTGAGGTTGTCGATATCAAGGTGGAGAAGGTTTTTCGCGGACTATTTGTACAGAAGGGTGTGAAAGTGCCGAAAAGCTGCGTGTGGTTTATTGCAGAGGCGTTTCGATGCTTTTCAACCAAATATATCAGGCTCTATGACGGGGTGATCGACTTGCTCGATACGCTCCGGGCAAAGGGCAAACACATTTATCTGCTATCGAACGCGCAGCGTGTGTTTACCGAAAACGAGCTAAAGATGTTTGGTCTGGACAAATATTTTGACGGCGTGTGTATCAGTTCCGACGAGGAGACCTCCAAGCCCGATGTGCATTATTATCAGACGCTGTTTGACCGCTACGGGCTGAAAAAAGAGGAGAGCATCATGATCGGCAACGACTATATTTCCGACATCGGAGGTGCGGCGGACTTCGGAATCGACAGTCTTTATATCCACCAGAGCATTTCGCCGGTGGTGGAGGGTGAGCTGCGCAGCCGGTACAAGGTGATGGACGGCGATGTTTATCAAATAAAACGATTGATCGTGAAATAATTTGTCTCACACCGGGTACACTATTCCCGAGGTGATGATTTATGAGCAAAAAAAAGAAGAAAAAAACCGACGACACGCCCGTTACAGAGATGAATACGGTGTTCACCAACGAAATGACGGGTAGAATTCCCGCAAATCCCGACGACGAAGATTACGCCGAGGACGAGGAATTCGAGTAAAGAGAAAAGACTGCTGCCGAATCGTTCTGATTGGCAGCAGTCTTTTTAGCTATAACTAATTTTTTTATTTTTTGTCGGTTACACCTGATGTAGTTCCTACCCCTGAATCTCACAGCGATGTTTCGTTCTACTTGGCAGGCTAATATCATCGCCTACTTCCCCATAGATACATATCCTTACAGACCG
>JAFRGI010000029.1 GCA_017433905.1 Ruminococcus sp.
CAATGCTGCGCTAGATCCTCAGAATGTCGGATTTATTCAGGAATACAGCAAGCGGGATATGACGCCCGTCCGCCGTATAGATATCACCCCTCCCGACCCGGGAATATGGATGGGACAGCAGACTGTGGTTGCTGCGATCGAGTAGATCACGCGCTTTTCATCTTGCAGGGTGCGGAAATAACCCATGCGGTATGGTCATGGAGACAGCATGAGCGGAGGCAGGCTTTGAGTAAGAGCCTGCCTCCGTCGATAATCTCCACTTTTCCGTATAATGAAAACGGGTCGGAGCAGACTCCGGCCCGTTTATATCAGCTATCGAAAATTATTTTAAAATCTCACCGTCAACGGTGCCGCCGAGACCTGCGGCGTTGCTCTCGTCGGTGTCGATGTGCATAGCCGGCGCGTATTTGGGGCTGACGCGAATGACGACATCGCCGAAAACAGTTGCTCTGCCGGTGCCGTCGCCGACCTTGACAGAGACGATCTCCTTGTCCTTAAAGCCGTTTTCCTCTGCGGTTTTGGGATCCAAATGCACGTGACGCTGCGCCGCGATCACGCCCTGTGTGATCTCCACTTCGCCCTCGGGACCTCTGAGAATACAGCCCGGGGTGCCGGCTACGTCGCCGGATTCTCTGATCGGAGCCGCAATTCCGAGCTTGCGCGCGTCTGTCAGGCTGACCTCAACCTGATCGTCGGGTCTCTCGGGACCGAGAATAGACATGTTCATTTCGCCTCTGGGGCCGACGACCGTGACCTTTTCGGTGCAGGCAAACTGACCGGGCTGAGAGAGATCCTTTTTATTGGTCAGCTGATGACCCTTGCCGAAAAGAATGTCGAGGGTCTCGCGGGTGACGTGCACATGGTGCGCGGAAGTTTCAACCATAATTTTCATGAAAATACCACCTATTCTATTTTATCATTGGTTTTATTGTACTACTTTTTTTTATATTTTTCAAGTATTTTTGAAACGAGGTTTTATGATGTACCAAACATGGGAAGAATTGCAGTCCGCCTGTGAAAACTGTCGCAAATGCGGTCTTTGTGAGACGCGCCGCCATGTGGTGGTCGGCGTGGGCAACCCTCAGTCGCAGGTGATGTTTATCGGCGAGGGCCCCGGAGAAAACGAGGATTTGCAGGGTGAGCCCTTTGTCGGGCGCGCAGGCAAGCTGCTCGACAAAATGCTTGCCGCCGTGGATTTGGATCGGCGCAGCAATATTTATATTGCCAATATCGTGAAATGCCGTCCGCCGCAGAACCGCGATCCCAAGCCCGAGGAGCAGGAGCAGTGCATGGAGTGGCTGCGCGCGCAGGTGCGCCTGATCTGTCCGGAGATCATCGTCTGTCTTGGTAGAATTGCCGCCGCGCAGATCATCAAGCCCGATATCAAAATTACAAGGGAACACGGTATGTGGTTCGAGAAGAACGGTGTGCTGATGATGCCCATGCTCCATCCCGCTGCGCTCCTGCGCGATCCGCGCAAAAAACCCGAAGCGTTCGAGGATTTTCTGCGCCTGCGAGACAAACTCGCGGAGCTGAATGCGGCGGACGAATGACTTTTGATTTTTCTCTTGATTGCATGCCCATTCTGTGGTATAATACCATAGAATGGGTAAATTAGTATCTGAAAGGAATGCTTCGTTATGATAAAACCAAATATTTACCGCACGGTCAGCTGCGGTGAGCTCAGAGAAGATAACATCGGCCAGCAAGTGCGTGTGGCCGGATGGGTCGAAAATATCCGCGACCACGGCGGCGTCATGTTTCTCGATATCCGTGACGAATACGGCGTGCTCCAGGTTGTTGTTCATGACGATCAGCTGTTGAAGGACATCAACAAGGAATGTACCGTCACCCTCAGCGGCGAGGTTGTCAAGCGCGATGAGGAGACGATCAACAAAAAAATCGCGACGGGCTATGTCGAGGTACATACGGCAGATATCCGGGTGCTCGGCAGGTGCCGGAACGCTCTCCCCTTCGAGGTGGGAAGCTCCACCCATACGGGCGAGGACGTGCGCCTGAAATACCGTTTCCTTGACCTCAGAAATCCAAAGGTGCACAACCATATTTTGTTCCGCTCCAGGGTCGTCGCATTTTTGCGCGAAAAAATGCAGGAGCTGGGCTTTACGGAAATCAACACGCCGATTCTGTCGACGTCCTCTCCCGAAGGTGCGCGCGACTACCTGATTCCCAGCCGTAAGCATAAGGGAAAATTTTACGCGTTGCCGCAGGCGCCGCAGATTTTTAAGCAGCTTTTGATGGTGTCCGGATTTGATAAGTATTTTCAGATGGCGCCCTGCTTCCGTGATGAGGATGCGCGTGCCGACCGTTCGCCGGGCGAATTTTATCAGCTGGACTTTGAGATGGCGTTTGCAACTCAGGAGGATGTGTTCGACGTTGCCGAACAGGTGCTCTACGAGACCTTCTCCCGGTTCACCGATAAAGAGGTCAGCAAGCCTCCCTTTGCCCGTATTCCCTTTGCGGAGGCGATGCTCAAATACGGTACGGATAAGCCCGACCTGCGCAATCCGCTGGTGATCCGGGAAATCAGCGATATGTTTGCAGAGACCGATTTTGCGCCCTTCCGCAAAAAGTGCGTGCGTTCGATCAATGTTCCCGGCGCCGCTGCACAGAGTAAAAAGTGGTTTAAGCGCATGGAGGAATTTGCGCTGTCTATCGGTATGAAGGGTCTCGGCTACGTGAAGGTCAACGACGATCTTACCTTTGACGGTCCGATCGACAAGTTCCTCAAGCCGGGCGACCGCGAGGAGCTGATGAAGCGCAACGGTTCCAAGGCGGGTGATGTGATCTATTTTATTGCCGATACCACCGTTGATGCGCCCAAGCTAGCGGGTCAGATCCGCACGGAGGTCGCCGACCGTCTCGGTCTGATTGACGACAGCCGCTTTGATCTTTGCTTCATCGTCGATTTCCCGATGTTCGAGCGTGACGAGGACGGCAAAATTATCTTTACGCATAACCCGTTTTCCATGCCCCAAGGCGGTTTGGAGGCGCTCAACAACCAAGATCCCGAGACGATTCTCGCTTACCAGTACGATATTGTCTGCAATGGTGTGGAGCTTTCTTCGGGAGCTGTGCGTAACCATGATATTGAAATTATGAAAAAAGCGTTTGACATGGCGGGCTATTCCGAGGACGACCTCAAGGCAAAGTTCTCCGCCCTCTACAACGCGTTCCGGTACGGCGCGCCGCCGCATGCAGGGATGGCGCCCGGCGTGGACAGAATGATTATGCTGCTGACGGGTGAGGAAAACATCCGCGAGGTTATCGCGTTCCCGATGAATTCCAACGCACAGGACGTTCTCCTCGGTTCTCCGGGCGAGGTCACGGAGCAGCAGCTCAGAGAAGTGCACATCAAACTGCGCTAAACTCTCAGAGAGTATGGAATAAAGGAATGATATGATGGTAACCAGAGAAGATATTGAAAATATCGCCCTGCTCTCCAAGCTTTTTGTTCCGGAGGACGAGCTGGACGGACTGACCAAGTCCATGCAGGAGATCATTGATTTTGCCGACGCGATCAACAACGCCCCGGCCGGCGGCGAGGGCTTTGACTGCATCAACAACCTTTCCAACGTATTTCGCGAGGACGAGGTTGTTCCCTCTTATCCGAGTACGGAAATTCTCCAAAACGCTCCCGAGCAGGCGGAGGATCATTTCCTTGTGCGAAACAGAGAATAGGAGGGATATGAGATGGGCACAATCGCAAAAATACATGAGATGCTTGTCGCCAAGCAGGTTTCCTGCGCCGAGCTGACCAAAAGCTATCTCGACGAAATTGAAAAATCCAATCCCGAATTGAACGCCTACGTCTGTGTTACACCGGAAGAGGCGATGAAAACCGCCAAAGCGGTTGACAAAAAAATTGCGGCAGGCGAGTCGATCGGCGCTTTGGAGGGCGTGCCGATGACCCTTAAGGACAATATGTCTACCAAGGGGATTGAGACCACCTGCTGCTCCAAGATTCTGACGGGCTACAAGCCGATCTTTGATGCGACGGTCTGGGAGATCCTCCGGGAGCAAAACGCCGTCTTGCTGGGCAAGACAAATATGGACGAATTTGCCATGGGCTCTTCCTGTGAGAACTCCTTTTTCGGCGGTGCGGCGAATCCTTTCGATACCAATTATGTTGCCGGCGGTTCATCGGGAGGCGTTTCTTCTGCTGTCGGCGGCAATATCGCCGCATACGGTTTGGGCTCCGATACGGGAGGTTCCATCCGCCAGCCCGCGTCCTTCTGCGGCGTTGTCGGTCTCAAACCCACTTACGGTGCGGTGTCGCGCTACGGCTTGATTGCCTATGCCAGCTCGCTCGATCAGATCGGTCCCGTCACCAAGACTGTGGAGGACGCGTCGCTGGTTTTTGATGTTATCGCCAAACAGGACAAGCGCGATTCCACCTCGGTCGGCGGAGGCAACACCTATGCGTCGCTTCAAAATGATATCAAGGGAATGAAAATCGGTATCGCGCGCGAATACCTCGACGGCGTGCGCGACGACGTGAAGGAAGCGGTTCTTGCCGCTGCGGAGGTTTATAAAAATCTCGGCGCAGAGATCGTTTACTTCGATCTTCCGATTCTTAAATTCGCCCTGCCTGTTTATTACATTATTGCCTGCGCGGAGGCTTCGTCCAACCTCGGACGCTATGACGGTATCCGCTACGGCTACAAGACCGCGCATTACACGGGTACGCACGACATGATTTGCCGCACCAGAAGCGAGGGCTTCGGCGAGGAGGTCAAGAGAAGGATCCTCCTCGGTACCTATGTTCTCTCGGCAGGTTATTATGACGCGTACTACAAAAAAGCCCAGAACCTGCGCGGCACCATTATCAGCGCGTTTAACCGGGCGCTGGAGCAGTGCGATGTGATTCTCGCTCCGACGGTTCCGATGACTGCCTTTGAGAAGGGTCACGCGACCTCCGACCCGATCGAAACCTATCTGACCGATATCTGCACGGTACCCGTCAATATTGCCGGGCTGCCGGGTGTGTCTGTCCCCTGCGGTTTCAGCGCGCAGGGCTTGCCCATCGGTATGCAGCTGATTGGCAGAAGTTTCGGCGAGGCGCAGATCCTCAATGCCGCCTATCAGTATCAACAGGCGGCTCCCGAAAAGTTTATGGATACAAAGTGGGGTGTGAAGCTGTGAAATATGAGTTAGTTTCGGGTTTTGAGACCCACATTGAATTACAGACCAAGACCAAGATTTTCTGCGGCTGTACCACACAATTCGGCGGCGAGCCGAATTCCCACTGCTGTCCCGTCTGTATCGGACTCCCGGGCACGCTTCCCGTGCTGAACCGCGAGGTAGTGCGCTTTGCGATCAAGGCAGGTCTCGCTGTGCACGGTGAAATCGCCTCTGTGGCTAAGATGGACAGAAAAAATTACTGCTATCCCGATTTGTCGAAAGCGTATCAGATTTCCCAGCTGTACGCTCCGCTCATTATCGGCGGTTATGTCGAACTGAGCAGCGGCAGAAAAATTCGCCTTCACCACATTCACATTGAGGAGGACGCGGGAAAGCTGATTCATCAGCACGGCGATACCTACGTGGACTACAACCGCGGCGGCGTGCCGTTGATCGAGATTGTCTCCGAGCCGGATATCCGCTCGATCGACGAGGCGAAGGAGTATGTCGAAAAACTTCAGCAGGTGATGCGCTATATCGGTGTGTCCGACTGCAAAATGCAGGAAGGATCCATGCGCTGCGATGTGAACATTTCCGTTCGTCCCGAGGGCAGCGATACCTTTGGTACGCGCACGGAGATTAAGAATATGAACTCCATTACCAATATCGCCAAGGCGATGGAGTATGAATATGACCGTCAGGTCGACCTGATCGAGAGCGGCGGCAAGGTGGTGCAGGAGACACTGCGCTACGACGACGCGACAGGCACGACCTCTTCCATGCGCAGCAAGGAGGATGCGCACGATTACCGTTATTTCCGCGATCCCGACCTGGTGAGCATCCATATTTCCCGCGCGGAAGTGGAGGAGCTTCGCGCGCAGCTGCCGGAGCTTCCCGCCGCAAAGTGCAGACGTTATGTCGACGAGCTGGGCATTCCCGAAAAGGACGCGCAGTTGCTCACCAAATACCGCCGTATCAGCGAGTATTTTGACGAAGCAGTCAAGGGAGTTCAATCACCCAAGACGGTTTCCAATTTCATCATTGGCCAGATGTTCCGCCGTGCGGAAACCGAAAGCGAAAAGGAGCAGTTTGATTTGTCCACCACACCGGCGCAGCTGAGCGAGCTGGTAGGGCTGCTTGACAGCGGAAAAATCCGCAACAACCTTGCCAAAGCCACGCTTGAGAAGATGCTCGACAGCGGCAAGGGAGCGCTTGAGTTTATCAGCGAAAGCGATATGGGCGGCGTAGATGATAACGCCCTGCTGGAGCTTTGCAAGGCAGCGGTCGAGAGCAATCCCAAAGCGGTGGAGGATTTCAAAAGCGGCAAGGAAAAAGCGATCAAAGCCCTTGTCGGCAATGTCATGAAGAACAGCCGCGGTAAGGCGGATGCGCAGGCGGCTGAGGCGAAAATCAAAGAATTGATCGGATAATACGGGCCCCCTTGTATCGTTTGCATATCCGGGTTATAGGGTATTGCTTGTAGAAAGTCTCGGAAAAGAAATAGCTTTTCCGGGACTTTTTCCTTCGTCTTGACAAGCCGAACGGATCGCCGTATAATGAAAATATGCAAAGACGTGCGCTGCGAAACGGTGCGGTGCTGTCTGAAAATTTGTATCTCAAAGGGGTGCATGGTATGTATCACATACTCCAAAAAATGGCGGCGGCTCCGCTGGCTGCGCTGATGATTTTGTCGGCGTTTATACCTGCTGCCGCGGTGGAAACAGAGGATGCGGCAGGCGGACAGGTGATGACGGTCCGCGCCGCCGACTTGCGCGCAAATGCATGGAACGCATTGCAGGACGCGCTCGACCGGGCAAAAAACCTGGCGACCTTGCGCAGTCCGGTGACCGTCAGGGCGGAACAGGGTAGCTATGATCTCGGTCGCGGGCTGAAAATTTATGACAATACGACGCTTGATTTGAGTGGAGTCACCCTTAAACGCGTTTTTGCCGGTAATATGCTCCGCGTCGGCAGCGAGGACGGCGTCAATACGGGGGCGGTCGGTTATCAGTACCGAAACGTCCGGCTCGTCGGAGGTACCTTCGACGGCAATGACGGCGCGAATACCATTCTTAAGGTTGCCCATGCCCAAAATTTTGTGATGGAGGATGTAACCGTCTGCAACGAGCAGGAGGGACATATGATGGAGGTGGCGGGCTGTGACGGCTTTACCGCCACGGGATGCACCTTTGAGGATCAGATCCTGACCCCCGGTCATGACGGATATGAGGCGATTCAGTTTGATGTGCTTCATCCCCGGCACATCGTCAACTGCCGCGTCGAGGATCTGAACTGCCAAAACATTCTCATCGAAAACTGTACGTTCGACAATGTTCCGCGCGCTGTCGGCACCCATACGGGTATTCTGAATAATCCCTTTGACGGTGTTAAGATTCGCAAAAATACGTTCAGAAATTTGAAAAGCATTGCGGTTCAGGGAATGAACTGGGTGAATGTCGATATCCGCCTTAACGTGGTGGAAAATGCGCCGCGCGGCTTTACGGTTTATTCGGTTATGAGCGACGGCTCCGGCATCTACAAATCGTCCGAGCTTGCCGAGATGGGCGGCACGACCTCCCATGTGTCGTCGTCCTATCAAACGCCAGGGAGCGCCAATGTGATCATTGCCTATAATACGCTCCAAAACGTCGGAAGCCTGCGCGATATTTACGCCGATTACGAAAGCCAGGGTATCGCCGTACTGGGCAATAAGCTGACCTCTGTATTTCCGAAAAATGAGAACGACGGCAGCGGAGCGCTTCCTGTAGGCGATTATTATCTTGACGGTGTGTATGTCTACGGAAACTACGTGGATGTGCGCGGCAACGGCGTCCGTCTGGAGGACGTGCGCGGCGCTTCTGCGACACGCAATGAAATCCTTTGCTCCAAAAATACGGAAAGACCTGCCAATTATTACGGTATTGTTCTTCGTGACAACGCGCAGCTCAGTGAAATCAGCTATAATACGGTGAAAAACGCCGAGGTCAACGGTGTGCAGATGGTGGACAGCTCTGTCGGTTCTGTGAACTACAACAACGTGCAGTCTCCGGGCAAGTACGGTCTCGGCGCATATACCACGAAGATCGGCGGTATAACCGATAATTATGTTACTGCAGCCCGGAACGAGGGCATCATCCTGCTGCAGTCCTCGAAGGCGGATCGGGTGAAGTGGAATCGTGTGCAGAACTGCTCCGGCGCAGCCATTTACTTTACTGTCGACAGTGCGGCAGGGGAAGTGACCAATAACCTGACCTATTGGTGCGGCGACAATATCTCTTATGCTGTCAGCCCCGGATTAGTGAACGTCAAATCCAATCATACGGAGCCGTCTCCGCTGACGCATTTTTATCTGGAAAAAGACGGTGTGGAGATGGGGGCAGGCACTGCGTACAGCATTGTCCCCGATGTGCGCCCGGTCCATGCGATTGAAAGTTTTGCCTATACGAGCAGCGATACGTCCGTCGCGTCTGTCGACAGCTGCGGCAGAATTACGGCAAAACGGATCGGCACGGCGACGATCACAGTGACATCTTCCAACGACATCCGTCAGTGGTATACCGTCAGGGTGACGGACGGTATCGGCGTCAGCTATATAGAGCCAAAGGTTTATATCACGCCGCAGGTCACCGGGCTTGAAAGCACGAAGGAGGGTGTGAAGATTACATGGAACCAGGTGGACGGCGCCTACGGTTACCGCGTGTTCTACAAGGGCAGCGCCGGCTGGAAGGGGATGGACAACGTGACAGGCACCTCGTACGTGGATACGGACGTGCGCAGCGGCGGCACCTATACCTACACCGTGCGCTGTATCGACCGGAACGGCAATTTTATCAGCGGATACAACGACGCCGGATGGATATACACCTATCAGCCGCCGCAGCTGGATATGCCGCAGGTTACCAAGCTCGAGAGTACGGCACAGGGTGTGAAGATTACATGGAACAAGGTGGACGGCGCCTACGGTTACCGCGTGTTCTACAAGGGCAGCGCCGGCTGGAAGGGGATGGACAACGTG
>JAFRGI010000030.1 GCA_017433905.1 Ruminococcus sp.
GAATCGAACTCGTGTTACCGCCGTGAAAGGGCGGTGTCTTAACCGCTTGACCACCGGGCCGTTGGTAGCGGAAATAGGACTTGAACCTACGACACTTCGGGTATGAACCGAATGCTCTAGCCAGCTGAGCTATTCCGCCATTTATGCTGAAATCAGCTTTAATATTATAGAACATAATTAATGTTTTGTCAAGAGGATTTTGAAAAATAATTCATTCTATTAGATAAATTTGTAAAAGCTTGAAAACCGGAAATCCATTTTTTGGGGGTTCGGGTTTTTGACTGGATGAACGCCGTTTCACGTCTTCGTTCTTTTCTTTTGTTTTACGGCTTCTCTGTCGGCTCTGCAGCAGACTTTGTGGTCGGCACTCCTGTCGTTTCCTCCATCGGATCCGTCTTTTCAGGTTCGTTAACTGTTACAGAGCAACTGACGTGCAAGCCATTGTGCGACGTAAGCGTCACCGTGCACTTACCTGCCTTTTTGGCAGTCAGCGTCAATACGCCGTTCCGGTATTCCGCTTTCACACAAGCGTCGTTGTCCGTTTCAACGGTCAAATGCTTGTTTGCCGCGTCGGACGGCTCTATCTTCACATCTAACCCGATGATTTCGCCTTCATCAAGAATCACACTTCCGCGGCTGATCGTGAGTTTTGTCACTGCCAGTGCATGGATTTCATCCATAATAATGCTCTGAATACGGCTCAGATACGGATTAACATTACCCGACTGAATGGTATCGGCCGGAATATTGTCCTGCACAGGCTTGGCGGTCGTTTGGGGAACAGTCGCAGCCGCAGCTTTGGTCGTCGCCGTCTGGGTGGAGGCTTCTTCTGTGGACGGCGTCGTTTCCTCCGATGTGGTGAGCAGCTCACCGGTTGTTCCCGCTTCGCTGCGTGTCGCGCTGTCCTGTGTGTCTACAACAACCACTACAGGTTCGCCGGAAGCTTCCTCTTCTCCGCAGGCAGAGAAAAGCAATATGAAAGCCATAAACGGAATGATCATTAATCTTTTTTTCATTTTTTCACCTTGCAGTTTTTGTCGTTTATAGCTTCATTATACAACAAAGGACTGTGTTTCGTCAAGTACGGAAATAAAAACCAGCCGAGCGCACATACGCTGTCTCCGCCCCCATCATTTGTCCGAAAGAAAAAAGCACGGGCAGTCAACCTCCCGTGCTCGCCTTATGCTTTTTTGACAATATTGCCGAGCTTGTTTCTCGGAATGGAAAAACCAATGTTGTTGGCGTGATCACCAACACGCTCGAGAATAGCCAGCATATCCAGAAATACCGTGCCGTTTTCCGCACTGCAAATACCTGCATTCATTCTGGCAATGTGGTTGTACTTAAACACTTTTACATGACTGTCAAGCGCACTTTCAGTTTCAATAATCTTCTTGGCAATCCCAAAATCCATATCCTGCGCATTAAAAAGCGTCAAAGCATCATCAAGCAGCTTAGATGTCATATCGTTTAGCGCATGCAATTCCTCCATTGCCGTGTCGGTAAACTTCATTTTTTCGTCTATCATCTGCTTCGTGCACATAACAATATGTTCCGCATGGTCTCCGATTCGCTCCATTTCCTGAATCGCGGAGTACATAACGCCCATTGTTTTACGATCACTGTCGAGAATATCCAAACCGTTAATCTTGACGATGAAACGCGTAATCTCGCTGGTGAGATAGTCAATAACCTTTTCGTTCTTCTCTACCTTGGCGATATATTTTTGATCCTGCTCAAAAAATGCCCTTATGGCGTATTGATAATTCTTGCGTGCCAACTCACCGAGACGCTTACACTCGTTTTCAACGGAAAGTACCGCCATCGGCGGCGTGGTCAGCAATCGGGAATCCAGATAAACCGCCGCCATTTTCTCCTTATCTTCATCCTGCTCGGGCAAGATCAGCGTGGTCAGCTTGAGGATGAGATCAGAAAACGGCAAAAGAATCACCGTAATAGCGATATTAAAGAAGATATGCGTCGCGGAAATCTGCGCCGCCAAACCGAGCGTATCTGCAGGAATCAACATTCCTATCCACGTTGTCAGCGGCAGGAACAGGTTGATCAGCGTCATAATCAGAGCGCCGATACTTGAGATCAAGAAATTGGAAAGCGCAATCTGCTTTGCTATACGGTTCGCGCCGAGCGAGGAGATAAATGCCGCCGAACACGCACCAACGTTGAAGCCGAAAATAACATAGATCGCTTGGTCGAGATCCGTGATAACACCTGCCAGAGCCAGCGCCATCAGAATACCGACAGAGGCAGAGGAGCTCTGGATAATCGCCGTAAAGACAAAGCCCAACAATATGCCGATCAACGGAAAAGCAAGTGTATCAGCAAGACTGACAAAAGCCTTGCTCTCACCCATCCATTTGAGGTTTTCACTCATCAGTGACAGTCCGAGAAACAGCATACCGAAACCCGCGGCAATCTGACCGTAATATTTGCGGTTATTTTTGTGGCTAAAGGTGATGACCAGCGCACCGAGGAAAATAAATATCGGTACAAAAGCCTTAATGTCAATCGCCATCAGCAACGAAGTAACGGTGGTACCGATTTTGGCGCCGAACAACACGCCGATCGCCTGACCCAACTCCATCAAACCCGCATTAGCAAAACCCACCACCATAGCGTCGGTAGCAGACGAGCTTTGGATTACGGCTGTAACCAGAGCGCCGACAAGCATAGCCACAAACTTATTGCTCGTAATTTTTTGAAGCAACACTCTCAGCTTGTTACCTGCGGCAAGCTCCAAACCCTCGCCCATGTTTTTCATACCAATCAAAAACAATCCGAGTCCGCCTAACGCCATTATGACCTTCAATATGATACTGTATGTGTCCATGTTCATACCCTCTGAAAATTAAGTTTGAGCTTTTATATAGACAAAAGTATTATATCATTCTTTTTGCGCTTTTTCTACAAATATATTGTTGTTATGGAAAAAACACCTTCTTTATTGATCGGTATAGTCAAAAAAGTATAATTATTCATTCCTTTTGTTTTGATTGACATTGTCCCGGTCTTATTATACAATAAAAACGGTGATTATATGAAAATCCGAACCGAGCGTCTGACGCTGGAACCGATAACAAAAGCTTTTTTGGACAGCACCTGCGCGTATGCTCTCAACAAGGAAAACGCGCGTCTGATGGTCTTTCTTCCCCAAAAAAGCCGTGCCGAGGTTGCCGCCTCTTTGCAGAAAGCGGAGTTCGAGCGGCTAAAACCGCCTGAGCGCGGAAGAACGGCAGGAATGCCTGTATGAAATCATTTTGTAAAGGAGTTAACATCATGAAAAGGAAACTGACCGCCCTGCTGCTGACGGCAGCGCTGGGAATTCTTTCCTTCGCCGGGTGCAACACCGTTAAACGCGTACAAAAGGAAGTTGCGTCCGACCTGAGCAGTGTGATTAGCGAGGTTCAATCCGATCTGAAAGACGCCAAAAATGAAATGGAATCCGAATTAGACAACGCGAAAAAGGAAATCGAATCTGAGCTTGACAATACCAAAAGCGCGGTTGACGACGCACTGAACAGCAAAGAAAGCCAAAACTTCATCTCATCGTCAAAAGCAAACGAAAAAAACTATACGATGGCAGATATCAAAAATCTGACTAACACCTCTCATTTTGCAAAAAACACCCTGGAGCACATCTTTGACGGCACGATCAACAGCAAAGGCAACGCGACAGGCTATCACTACAGCATGGTTCGCGACAGCAAGGGCAGTATCATTGCCGGAACGGAGAGCCAAACCGACAACCACGGCGTCTTTACGGCAAAGGTAGAGGTCAGCGGCGTAAAGAAAAACGGTTTTTCGTCCTTCTATCCCACGGACTGGTCGCCTCAGCAGGTGGTGGATGCGATTAATCAGGCCTACGACAACGCGCTTGCCGACCCGGATAATCCGCAGGGCTCGCTTTGGATCGGCTATTGCGGCGATTTGGAAATCGACATGTACCTCGACAGCAACAAAAAAATCACCACTGCCTATCCTATTTTTGAGGAGGATTAAGATGGAATACAGCTTCCAACTCAAGAAGGGCAAAAAAAACATTCCTGTCGTCCGGTTCTCGGACAGTGCGAACGCCCTTGCCGGTGAATTTTTGCTCGCAGAAAGAGGAATCTTAAACGAGATAACCGCCCTGCTCCAAAGCCGAACGGACGGCAGGCTGAGCGGCAATGCATTTACCCTGCACACAAAAGGAAACCGTGTTATCATTGTTAACGATATCACCCACAAAACGCTGACCGTTGACGCCTATGAATTTCGGA
Source organism: Ruminococcus sp. (assembly GCA_017433905.1). Lineage (GTDB taxonomy): Bacteria > Bacillota > Clostridia > Oscillospirales > Acutalibacteraceae > Ruminococcoides. Next base: position 4,278 of record JAFRGI010000030.1, read on the forward strand.
CGCTCGCAGAAGACTACGACGCCGAAATCAAACGGCTTCGGAAACACACATAAGAAAAAAGGGTCTGCCGTCAAATCTTTCGATTTGCGACAGACCCTTTTTCTGTTGCAAGAATTCAAATAAAATAACTTGTTGTATGGATATCCTCACATCACATCAGCGAACAAACCAAATCGGTGTACGCAGACGGGTTATCAAGCGGCAGCCCGGCGATCAGAAGCGCCTGACAGTACAGCACCTCGGCGTATTTGCGCGCTTTGTCGATGTCGGTCTGCAGCAGCGATTCCATCGTCTGAACGGCGGAATGATGCATATTCAGTTCCAGCACACGCTGCGCTTTCATGCCGCTTCCGGGCTGAACGGAGTTAAAATATTTTTCCATCTCAAAGGAGATGCCACCCTTTGCGGTCAGACAAACGGGGTGAGAAACCAGCTTCCTGGAAGCCTCTACCTCCGCAACCTTATCTCCGAGCGTTTCCTTGACAAACGTGAGCAGCGCCGTGCTGTCCTTTTCGTCCTGCTTTTCCTCGTCATTTTCGATGCCGAGATCATCATTGGCAGCAGAGCAGAATTTCTTTTCCTCGTAGGTCATCAGCGTCTGGAGCGTGAACTCATCCACATCCTCGGTGCAGTAAAGAATTTCAAATCCTTTGGAGCGCAGCAGCTCTGTCTGCGGCAGCGCGTCGATCGCAGCGGCGTTCTCGCCCGTGGCGAAATAAATGTACTGCTGCTCCTCCTTCATGCGGTCAACATATTCACGGAGTGTAACAGGCTTTTTCTCTGTGGAAGAGTAGAACATCAGAAGATCTGCCAACTCGTCCTTGTGCATGCCGTAATCAGACACCACGCCGTATTTCAGCTGTCTGCCAAACGCGCTGAAAAACTTTTCATAATCCTCCCGGCTGTTGCGGAGCATAGCGGTCAACTCATTTTTTACCTTCTTTTCCAGATTCTGCGCAATGGTCAGCAAATGACGGTCATGCTGCAGCATTTCGCGCGAGATATTGAGCGACAAATCGGCCGTGTCCACAATACCCTTGACAAATCGGAAATGCTCCGGCACCAGTTCCTCACAGTTATCGGTAATAAGCACACCGCTGGAATAGAGCTGCAACCCCTTTTTGTATTCCTTGGTATAATAATCATAAGGCGTAGAAGCAGGGATATACAACAGCGCTTTGTAGGTGACAACACCCTCGACAGAGGTAACGATCGTACGGATCGGCTTTTCCATCGCCATAAACTTTTCCTGATAGAATTGATCGTACTCGTCCTGTGAAACATCCTTCTTTGGACGTTGCCAAATGGGCACCATGCTGTTGAGTGTCTCACGCTCGAAGTACTCCTCGTACTCGGGCTTTTCGCTGTCCTTGGTTTCTTCCTTGACGCGGCTCTTTTGCATTTCCATCACAATAGGATAACGGATATAATCAGAATACCGCTTGACCAGTCCCTGCAAACGGTACTGCTCCAGGAATTCATCATAGCTTTCATCGTCCGTATTGTCCTTCAATTCAAGGATAATCTGTGTACCGAGCGTATCCTTTTCACACGGCTCTACGGTGTAACCGTCCGCGCCGGAGGATTCCCAGCGATAAGCGGTATCGGCACCATACTTCCGTGTTATCACCGTGATGTGCTTGGCGACCATGAACGCGGAATAAAAGCCGACGCCGAACTGACCGATGATATCTATATCATCAGGCTTTTCCTCCAACTCCTGCTTAAACTTATAAGAACCCGACGAAGCAATGGTACCGAGGTTGTTTTCAAGATCGTCCCTATCCATACCGACGCCGTTGTCCGTAACGGTCAGCGTGCGCGCCTCCTTGTCGGCGTGCAGCTCGATCATGAAATCGCTGCGTGTCATACCCAGCTTGTCGTCGGTCAGCGCAATAAAACAGAGCTTGTCTATCGCATCGCTCGCGTTGGAAATCAACTCGCGCAGAAAAATCTCTTTGTGGGTATAGATAGAGTTGATCATCAAATCCAGCAGACGCTTGGATTCCGATTTGAATTGTTTCTTTGCCATAATAATACCTTCTTTGCATACATATTTACATTTATATTGTAATCATTTAATTAAATTTGTCAAGTCTCCGGAATGCTGCAGTGCACCGGCAGCATCCGTCGCATTGCTCATGCAGTTGTTGTCGCCCCCGCCCTCTTTTAAGGCAGAGCGGTTGAAAACACACTGTTTATCCTGTTTTCCAGAGATAAACGGCGTGTTCGTTTTCGAAAAAATAAGCTTCGGGCAATCTCACGGAAAAGCAAACACAGAAATGTCCGTCTTTTCATTACCCCACCAGCTCGACTATATCCTTGTTTTTTTCCAACGTTCCGCGGTTGTTTTTTTTCGGGTCTTTTTTCTTCTTTTTCGGACCGGGGAACATCAGGCATACGGTCGCACCGATAAAGGCAAAGCAATACAATATCCTGCTGATCAGCGCGAGATCCAGCCTCAGGTCGATGTTTGTATGATAGCGAAACATCAGTAAACATTCGATCATCAGGCATGAAATATACATCAGAATCAAAATAACCGTCATGAAAGCGGTAATTTTAAATCTTTTCTTCTCTTTCATTTTCGATCTTGCTACCATATAATCCGCCAACAGCACCAGTGTTTCGATCTGCGTGATGACATATAAAATACCGTTCAAAACAGATACCGGATGGGAGATATCAAAACTATTGATTAACGCAGGAAGGTTTAATATCCGGATAACAAACAGCATGGTAAGCGCGGTGATCAGCAGAATGGTGCGCGTAATCCGAAACAGATAGTTGTGCGTAAACACAAAAAAAGATGCAATGGTGAGAAACATATACAAAACAAGACCGATCAGTCTGCCCAAACGGTTGGTCTCAATCTGAACCGCCATAAAAAACTGATAAGCGGTAAACAACAGAAACGACAGGGCTGTAAAGAGCCTGACGGCAAAACGAAATTTTTTGTTTCTGAAAACTTTATTTTTCATAATTTTTTCTCTTTTTGAAGCTTTTTACTTTTTTATATTCCATCCAAATCCCTTTTGGGTGCGTGACGACACCCTTGATCGGCCGGTAAAGCAACAATACCGGATAAAGTGCCTTGTGTCTGGCAAAGAACGAATAGTGCTTTTCCAACGCCTCTCCCGAGATCAAAATGCGGCTTTTCAAAAAGCGTCGTTTGGCAGACGGGCTGTCGTCATTTCCGAGTAAATGCAACATATGACTGTATTCAAGGTTGTCCGCCGTACCCTTGCTGCCCGAAGAAATCCAGTATTGGAGTTCATGCTCTTCACGGGGGCTGAGGGGCGTACCGGTGAAAAGCCTTTGTGACAGGGAGCACATGTTTTTTTCAAAATCGCTGATTTGCAGCTTTTGAAGCTCTGCGTCCGTATACGCCCGATCCAAACCGGGATGCGCGCGCAGAAACACATAAACATCCAGCAGCGAACGCAGACCGGATCCGGCTTCCACAAAATGCTTGTAGGTATGGCAGAGCATATAAATATAAAAATCCTCGTCGGTAAACCGACAGACGAAGCCGTCCTGCCGGAGTCTGCTCCGCATATCGGCATAGTACTCCGTAAAAACAGTCGATTCATTGTCGTCAAAAAGCGTGCGGTGGATTTCAAATTCGATCGACGGCGGCTTGGAATAGATATCGTGGTGTCTCTCGTCAAAGCTGTCGCAGGTGTAGGAGAAACGTTCCATGATGGTTCTGACGTCGTTCATGCGTGAGCTGTCTACCAGGATATCATTATCCGTCATTTCACGCATTGCGGATTTGGGATAATCCTTCCGGAGCAAAACACCCTTCAGCGGCATGTACCAGATCTGCGCTTTTTCGAACTCCCTCGCCAGCAAAGCGCGTTCAATTTCGAAGAGCGCCAGCTTGCGGATCGCTTTTTTCTTTGCCTGATCAAATGCGCGGGGCAGCGGAATTATCTGTTCCAACGCAAAGGAGACAGCAGCGGTCAGCATATGGTCGCAAGCTAAACGGTAAATATACGGCAGATCCATGTTCCGCACACGTTCTTTTTCCGGAATTTCTTCGTTGACAGCGCAGGAGACGAGATAGATCAAGTCTTTTGCCACCCGAGCGGCATGATCCTGCGGTGTTTCAACCGGGAGAATTTTGCCGTTGCGGATAATGCCGGTGAGCACACCAATGATATGCTTGTCGGTAATACCGGTTTCCACATCCGTGCGGTTGTCGCCTTTCAGGGCATATAAGCCGCGGCTGACCGCGACGATACGGTGCAGAACATACTGTCCGGAGTCGCGCTTGTAGAGCGGAACGTCGCCCACTTTCAGCGGCTCTTTGACAGTCTCGATCACCAGCAGATCGCGCCCGCGGATGGTGGGAAGCATGCTGTCTCCCACATGAGTATAGACAAGCCTGCCCTGCTCGGCAATCACGTCCTCAAACTTTTTATTCATCAATGGCACCAATCTCTTTCAGGCGCCTGACCGCTTCGGCAACGTCCGTTTCCATATCTGCGCGATCGCCGTTGTAGCGCGCGCAGAGGGCGTTGACAATTTCTTCCTCCGTAGTATCGTGCATCAGGCACTGTGTGATAACGGCAAGGGTTTGATTTCCCTGAATTAAGCCGTGGAACTCAGCAGCGGCAGTAGGAACAATGACCGTCTGACCGTCAAACTGATGTTGAATAAAACAGTCGTTTAACTTCATTCATAACACATCCTTAAGGCAAAGCCGCGCCATACACGCGCGGATTGCAATGATTTTTTAAGACAATACGGCAACATCCGATATGCAAATTGTGCAAAAAGCTTTTCGTCCGGCTGTGCCACTAGCCCATGATGAGCGGTAGCAATGCAGCAGACTCTAAAATTCGCGCCGCCGTTTCAAGCGCAATACTCAAAACGGCGGCGCATCGAAAAACTATTTTGCGAATAATAAATCTGAATGAACCATCACAAAATGTGTTTTACAGAAGATTTAGATACCGACCGGGATTTCATAATCATCCCATCCGGGTCCGGGGCTCGGACCCGGTCCCGGACCCGGACCGGGTCCCGGTCCTACGCCCGAGGTCGTGATGACATCCTCTGTATCAAACTGCGTAACGTCCATCTCCAAACGCTCATAGATTTCAGGA
>JAFRGI010000004.1 GCA_017433905.1 Ruminococcus sp.
GAACCGTCGACCTCTAGCGTGACAGGCTAGCGTTCTAACCAACTGAACTACCGGGCCATCCTTCTGGTGGGAGTTACAGGGCTCGAACCTGTGACCCTCTGCTTGTAAGGCAGATGCTCTCCCAGCTGAGCTAAACTCCCATCCTATGCCTTGCCGCTTTCGCTTTTGCTCCCAGCGACAGGAATTATCATACCATAAAACTATTATAAAGTCAATACTTTTTTTGTAAAAAATTCAAATTATTTATTTGTCAGATGAATAATCACCAGTTCCCGCGGGTTATGGATGCGCGGAATCGCCGCGGTATTAGAGCAACCTGCCGACACAACCAGCCTGCTGTCAAAAATCCCCTTGTCATACTTGGGAAACAGCCTTCCCCCTGCACCGACGACGCCCTTGCCGAAAATACGGATCTGTCCGCCGTGGTTGTGTCCGGACAAAACCAAATCAATGCTCGTTTCTTTCACCAACAGATCATAATATGACGGATCGTGACAAAGCAACAGCCGAAAGGCATCCTTCTGCGCAAAACGATGCAGCCATGCCTCATCGTATTCTTCCGAAAAGCCGCCGATCACCATAAAGTTGTTTTTGACCGCAACCTCCATATCCTCGTTGTCAAGGCAGTGAATCTGATTGGCACGGAAAAAATCTCTGTCCTCCGGTCTCAGCTCTTTCTCATGATTGCCTAAGCTCAGAAACACCGGCGCAATGTCTGCTGCCTGACACAGAAACGAGTACGCGTTTTTTGTATCCGGCTTGCTCCTTTGGGGACGAAGAGCCATAAACGCGAGATTGATATAATAAATGATGTTCACAATCAGCCAACGGATCGGATCAAAGCGTTTTTTGACCGTTGAGCAATAGCAATCGCCGTAATAGCGCTCCAGCGTATCGCCTGCAACAGCAATCAGGTCAGGCTGCTGCGCGCGTATGAGCGTCAGGATATCTACAGCGCGGCGCTCATGCAAATCCGTCACCAGCGCTATTTTCAGCGGACTTCTGACTCGGGCAGAAATCACTTTATAATGTGTTACAATCGGCTTTGCCATGCGCACGCCTCCTCCCTGATACTATATTATCACATTCTTTTCCGTATGTCTACTTCCAAAAATCGGCCTCCGACGGATTCAGTTCGATATTCCGCGGATGAAAATGCGGATTAAGTCCTTTTTTTCGCTGCGACTCAAAATCGCGCAACGCCTTAACGGCTACGCCCGACAGTATCAAACAGCAGGGTACGTTAATTAACGTCATGCCACCCATGGTAATATCCGCCATGGTCCACGCAAAATCCATCGGAATCAGCGCACCGACAAAAATGACCGCGACACAAAAGGCATAAAAGATATTCATAAACTGCGCGGAGGGTTTTTTCTTTCTGTTGAGATAAATCAGCGCGTTATCGACATAATAAAGATTGCCGATCAATGTTGTAAAGGCGAACATAACCATAGCAATGGTTATAAACACGGGACCAACGTTGCCGAAAGTGATGGAAACCGCCTTCTGCACATATCCCGCACCCGACATCTCGGGAGAATAGTCCGTACCCGAGCTGAGACACATCAGGGCGGTTGCCGTACACAGAAGCATTGTGTCGATATAAACGGATATAGTCTGCACCAGTCCCTGTTTAACCGGATGTGTCACATCAGCAGATGCGGAAGCATTGGGCGCAGAACCGACGCCCGACTCATTGGAATATAAGCCGCGCTTGATGCCGTACACCAAACACGAACCGCTAAGTCCGCCGAGGATCGCTTTAAAATCAAATGCATCTCTCATAATCAGGGAAAAAGTCTGCGGAATATTGCCGATATGGGTAAAAATCACGATTAATGAAACCAGCACATATCCGATACCCATGAAAGGCACTACCTTTTCGGTAATACCAATAATACGCTTACCACCGCCGTACAAACAAAAAGCAACTGCCGCAGCAACGGCGGCGCCGATAATCACAGGTGACCATGCAGGATCATAAAAACCGTAAATTTCAAACGAGGATTGCAGGTTGTAGGAACAGAGCAAATTGAAACCAAAGGCGTACGTTGTTATCAGACAGATACAAAACAAGACGGAAATCACGCCCGATTTGGCAACCTTTTCAATGTAATATGCCGGACCGCCGTAACAAGTTCCGTCGGAATTTTTGCGCTTGAAAATCTGCGCAAGCGTACTCTCAATAAACGCGGAAGACGCCCCAATTATGCACATCAGCCACATCCAAAAGCACGCTCCGGGACCTCCGATGGTGATGGCGGTAGCAACGCCGACAATATTGCCCGTGCCGACACGGGATGCCGTGGAAACCATCAACGCCTGAAACGGGGATACCTTTTGATTATCCTCAGGTTTTTCCATTATCAGCTTGCAGGCTGTTCCGAATAAACGGATCTGTACAAATCGCGTACGGAAGGAAAAAACAAACCTGCCGCCGCCAGAACGATAATGAGTATGGGATAATACATTACATTGTCCACGGAATTAAAAAAGCTCATAACTGCGTCTAACATGAATCTACGCTCCTCTTCGTTTACATGACGGTCAACTTCACAACTCTCGAAAAAAACTTTTCATACTAATTTCTGATAAAACGCAAAAAAGATATTCGCGGAGAATTTCGCAAAGCGAGGCATAGAATGCCGCTAGCCCGGCGCCCGGAAAGGACAGCAATAAAGCCATGCTAAATGACACGCCATAGATGTGAATGTGTTTTGTTAGAAATGAGTATCATCTTTGCGCCGCAATAAAGGCTGCCTCGTACGAGACAGCCTTTGCAGATTGTATTTGACTTAAATCTAAGCTATCAGTTTTTCTTTCTCTTTACATAAGAGGTATGCAGCAATTCATGCGCGAGATGTGAACCGGGTTCACCGAGATACTCGTCGTAAATTGCTTTAATCTCCGGATTGTCGTGAGACTTTCTGTACTCCAGGCTGAGATCGTCCTCATAGAGCGCCTTGGCGCGGAGAGCCTTGAGGTCAGTAAAGTTTCTCACGTGACCGGGCTGTATCGGCTGACCGCCGCCGTTGACACAACCACCGGGGCAGCACATAACTTCGATAAACTGGTAAGGAGACTTGCCTGCACGGATCTCGTCAAGCAGCTTGGCTGCATTCTTCAGCCCCGAAGTAACCGCCACCTTCACCTGCATTCCGGCAACGTCATAGGTTGCCTCCTTGATAGGATCAGTGCCGCGCACATCATTATAGTCGATGGTTTTGAGATCCTCTCCTGTCAACTTATCTGCCACGGTACGCAGAGCCGCTTCCATAACACCGCCGGTTGCACCGAATATGGTACCGGCTCCGGAACCGATTGCCATCAGCGGATCAAACTCCTCGTCGGGAAGCGCGGTAAACTGAACGCCTGCCTTCTTGATCATCTTCGCCAACTCACGGGTAGATATGGAAATATCATTGTCCTGCATGCCGTCTCGACCCTGATCGTCACGCTGAATCTCAAATTTCTTGGCAACACAGGGCATCACGGAAACAACGACGATATCCTTGGGATCAATGCCCGCCTTCTCTGCATAATAAGACTTGATCATTGCGCCCTGCATCTGCTGGGGCGACTTACATGTGGAGAGATGCGGGATCAAATCGGGATAATAATGCTCACAGAACTTGACCCATCCGGGTGAACAGGAGGTGATCATGGGGAGTGTGCCGCCGTTCTGCACACGTTGGATAAACTCGGTTCCTTCCTCCATGATGGTGAGATCGGCACCGAAATTGGTGTCGAACACCTTGTCAAAACCGAGCATTTTGAGCGCCGCAACCATTTTACCCTTAACATTCGTGCCGATAGGCATATCAAAGCACTCGCCGAGAGTCGCTCTGATGGACGGAGCCGTATGAACGACAACATGCTTGGTTGGATCGGCAATCGCAGCGAATACCTTATCGGTGTCGTCGCGCTCCACAAGAGCGCCGGTCGGACAAACAACCGTACACTGACCGCAGCTGACACAGGCAACATTATGGAGATCCTGATCAAACGCGCAGCCGACAGATGTATCGAAGCCACGGTTATTGGCGCCGATAACGGACACAAACTGTTCCTTACAAGCCGCTACGCAGCGACGGCAAAGAATACATTTGTTGTTATTGCGCACAAGGTGCAGCGTGGTGTGATCTTCCTCATAGTGCGTTTCTTCACCACGGAAAGCCACCTCGTCCACGCCATACTCGAGACAGAGCTGCTGCAGCTCGCAGGAATTGCTTCTCGGACATGAGAGACACTTTTTATCGTGGTTGGAAAGTAACAGCTCAAGGTTAGTCTTTCTGTATTTTTGAATCTGAGGTGTATTGGTTAGAATTTCGGTACCCTCTCTGTCAATCGGATACACACAGGCAGCCACTAAGCTGCGCGCGCCCTTGACCTCGCAGAGACACATACGGCAGGCGCCGATTTCGTTGATATCCTTTAAGTAGCAAAGCGTCGGAATTTTGATACCGAACTGATGGCAGGCTTCAAGGATCGTGGTATTTTTTTCGACCTGATAGTCTTTACCGTTGATTTTAATATTCAACATTTCCATAGTATTCTCTCCTTTCCCTTAGCCCTTATAAATTGCCTTGAACTTACAGGTTTCGATGCAGGCGCCGCACTTGATACACTTGCTGTGGTCAATCGCGTAAGCAGGCTTCTTCTTGCCGGGCGCCGTATAATCCGTCACGGAAATCGCACCGACGGGGCACTTCTTGGAGCACATGCCGCAGCCAATACACTTTTCCTTCTCAATGGTGTATTCGAGAAGATCTTTGCAGACACCGGCGGGACATTTCTTATCTACTACGTGAGCGATATACTCGTCTTTAAAGTAACGCAGCGTGGAAAGCACAGGGTTAGGAGCCGTTTGACCGAGACCGCACAGTGAGTTTGCCTTGATGAAATGGCAAAGCTCCTCCATCTCGTCGAGCATCTCCAGAGTACCCTGACCCTTCGTGATTTTTTCGAGCATTTCGAGAAGTCTCTTGGTACCGATACGGCAGGGCGTACACTTACCGCAGCTCTCGTCAACCGTGAATTCGAGGAAGAACTTCGCAACGTCGACCATACAGTTATCTTCATCCATAACGATCAAACCGCCGGAACCCATCATAGAACCGATTGCGAGAAGATTGTCGTAGTCGATTTCGATATCGAGATGCTCGGTAGGAATACAGCCGCCGGACGGACCGCCGGTCTGCGCCGCCTTGAACTTCTTACCGTTGGGAATACCGCCGCCGATTTCAAAAACGATTTCGCGCAGCGTGGTACCCATGGGAATTTCCACAAGACCTGTATGATTAATCTTGCCGCCGAGCGCAAAGACCTTGGTACCCTTGCTCTTTTCAGTGCCCATAGAGGCAAACCACTCGGGACCGTTCAGGATAATCTGTGCGATGTTGGCATAGGTTTCTACGTTGTTGAGAATGGTAGGCTTCTGATACAAGCCCTTGACAGCGGGAAACGGCGGTCTGGGTCTGGGCTCGCCGCGCTTACCCTCTATGGAGGTCATCAAAGCGGTTTCCTCGCCGCAGACAAACGCACCTGCGCCGAGACGGAGTTCCATATCAAAATTGAAGCCGGTGCCAAAGATATCATTGCCGAGCAGACCGTACTCGCGCGCCTGATCAATTGCGATCTGGAGACGCTTAACAGCGATCGGATACTCAGCACGGACATATACACGACCCTGAGAAGCACCAATCGCATAACCGGCAATCGCCATAGCTTCGATCAGTGCGTGCGGATCACCCTCGAGAACGGAACGATCCATAAATGCGCCGGGGTCGCCCTCATCGGCGTTACAGCACACATATTTCTGATCGGCGTCATTTGCCGCCGCAAATCTCCATTTGAGACCCGTCGGGAATCCCGCGCCGCCTCTGCCGCGCAGACCGGAGTCGAGAATGGTCTGAATAACCTGCTCGGGTGTCATCTCTGTGAGAACCTTGCCCAGAGCAGCATAACCGTCGCGCGCGATATAGTCATCGATTTTTTCGGGATCAATCACGCCGCAGTTACGCAGAGCCACACGCTTTTGCTTGGCATAGAAAGCAGTCTTGTTGAGGGACTTGACAGTATTCTCCTCAACCGTCTCCTGATAGAGTAAACGAGTGACAATTCTGCCCTTTAAGAGATGCTCCTCAACGATCTCGGGGATATCGTCAACCTTTACCATGGAATAAAAGCTGCCCTCAGGATATACAACCATAATCGGACCTAAGGCACAAAGTCCGAAGCAGCCCGTAGTAATGACATTGACTTCCTCGGAAAGTCCCTGTCTCTCGATTTCTTCTTTAAGCTTATTGACGATGGTCAGACTGTTCGAGGAGGTACAGCCCGTACCGCCGCATACTAATACATTAGAACGATACATGAACGATCCTCCTTACTTCTCCATTGCGCCGATGGTGTATTCTGTCACGACATTCTTGTTGACAAGATGATCATTAACGATCTTGGGCACCATTTCGGGAGCTACTTTTACGTATGTGACCTTTTCTTCACCGGGGATTTCGATTTCAACGACAGGCTCATACTGGCAGATGCCGATGCAGCCGGTCTGGGTGACGGTAATATCGTTCGTGAGACCGCGCTTGGCAATTTCCTCAACAAATGCATTAAGAACAGGTCTTGCACCTGCCGCGATGCCGCAGGTCGCCATACCCACAAGCACTTTCGCCGCGTTGGGATTTTCTTTTCTGAGATCAAGGTCAGCCTTTGCCTTATCTCTGATGGCTTTTAATTCAGCTAAAGATTTCATTGATAATCCGTTCCTCCATATATTATTTGGGATTGTTCTGTTAAGTAAGCGCTAATCCACTCCAATACGTCGGGTGTGTCGAGACGCACACCCTCAAGCACCTTTCGCAACTCACGCGTATCGAGCGTAAATGAGCCGAGATCCGTGGTGTGTGTAAACACAAAATCCATATCGGGATTGCACTGAATAAGGATCTTCACGGTGTCGTTGATATCGCCGAGCGGCGTCATATCGACATGGCTCTTAACATAGCGCGCCGTGGTGGTGGTGCCGACATGCAGCGTTGACTGAATCTCAAAGCTGCCGCCCGTCTGTTCCGCCGACAACTTGAACAGCGGTACGCCCAGCCCCACCTTGCGGGTGGTACGGGTCGTAAAAAACGGGTCGATCACCTGCTGTACCTGATCCTCGGTCATACCACAGCCGTTATCCGAGACGGAAATTTGCAGATAATCGTCCCTGTCGCTTTCCTCGACGGAGATCGTAACAAGGCTTGCCTGCGCCCTCACGGAATTCTGCGCAACGTCCATGACATTTAGGGATAACTCGCGCATTAGGCGTTTTTGTATTTATTTATGATATAAGGAATATCGTCAACTGTTAGTCTGCCGTACACATCGTCGTTGACTGTGATAACGGGAGCCAAACCGCACGCACCAATGCAACGGCACGCTGTGAGTGAAAACTGACCGTCTGCGGTGCATTCCTCCGCGCCGATTCCGAGCTCCTCGGAGATTTTGTTGAGAATGTCGCCGGAGCCCTTAACATAGCAGGCGGTTCCGAGACAAACGGAGATATTGTACTTTCCTTTCGGGGAAAGAGCAAACTGTGAATAGAAGGTAGACACACCGTAAACCTCCTCGAGGGATACGCCGAGACCTTCCGCTACCATTGTCTGCACCTCGATCGGCAAATAACCGTAGATCTCCTGAGCTTCTTGAAGCACAGGCATTACCGCGCCGGGGTCGTCCATGTGGCGGGCGATTGACTCTTTAAGCTTCTCTTCCTGCTCAGGCGTCCCTTTGAAGGGTATGCTGCTGATTTTCTTTTGCATTGTTTTTCCTCCCTGATTTCAATTTGTCAAATACCATAAAAAAAATATTCCCCATGCAGCGAATATTATATTTACTTACAGCGATTATAGCACAAATCGCCTCTGAAAGTCTACAAAAATTTTTCCCTCTTTTAGGCGATTGCACAATCAGAACGACATTTTTCCCACAAAAAGTTGTCGTATTTTGTTTTGTCAGTATAAATTGCGGATTATATTGATTTTTTCTGTCTCTATGCTATGTCAAAAATTGACAATTTTCATTTTGGATACACCATCCCGATACGCCTGTCCAGCGTCTCCGTCAAGCATGCCGCACTCAATTCTTCCAGCTCGATTTGATGCTCCGCCTTACGCATATTTTCCAGATAATGCGCGTCGGAACTTGTGACAATACGGAGCGAACCGAGAATCGGATGCCGCACGCGCAGCTCATCCAGCTTGCTTTTGTCCGCCAATTCCGCCGTCACAAATCCGCAGCTTTCGTCGATCTCTCCGAGTACAGAAAGAATGGATAGGCTGTCTCTGTCAATATGCGCGGGATAGCATATACCGTCGAAGGAGCGCACCAGCGAATACGCGTTCATGATACCGATATCCGCAGCCGGCAACAGCAAGTGCTCGATTTCACCCGTTTCCTCGTCGCGCTCGTTCATGATAACCTGCCTCCCATAGATGTCGGGGCGGTTACGGATCTTGATGCGGCTCCGATCGACATATTCGCTCCAGTCGAGCGCCTTTTCGAGCGTCGGAAACAAACAGACCGCATGGATATCTTCGCTGGTTGTCATCTCCATACCCGGCACGACGACAACGCCGTTTTTCTTCCCTGCCTCTATGGTCGCTTCACAGTTAAGGGAAGTGTTGTGATCTGTTAGAGCGATAATATCCAACCCCAGCAGCTTTGCCATACCCGTGATGTTGTGCGGCGTCATATCCATATCGCCGCAGGGCGAAAGGCAGGAATGCAAATGCAAATCATAATAATACTTCATATCATCGAATCAACTCATGAAGCCGGACGGCAAGATGATAGCTGTTTTCCTGAGAAAGCAGAATATTCACCCCGTGCATTTCCGCCTTTGCGCGTGCATTTTCGTCGAGCGCGGCATTCTCCGCCAACACAATACAGCTCACATCTGCGAGCGTCGCAACGGCGATGGAATTGATGTTACCCATCACGGTCAGCCACGCCGAATCCTCCGGCGCACGCCCCATCACCCAACTGAGCAGATCGCCTATATAGCAGTCTGTAATCTCTCGATTCGTATCTCCTGCAACCAATACTTTCAAATCAAGCTTTTCGGCAAATTCATTAACTGTCATTTTTTCCCTCTTTGCAAGAGTCTGTTCCGTATTCCTGCACCTGCGGATATCGTCCGCATATACTAAAGATACGCACGGACTCCGATACATTCTTCCGCTGTCGCGGTTTTTGTCCGTTCGTGATTTCGTTTTGTCAAATCGTATTCCCCAGCTCGTCGTAGACCGTCTGGATCTTCGCTTTTAATCTATGGATACATTCTATTTGACGGGCTTTGCCGCGCACGATATCCTCCGCCATAGCGCGGCAGGTTGGCGCACCGCAGGAACCGCAGTCCAGTCCCGGAAGTCCTTTGCGAATCTCCTCCATCCGGTTCATCATCTCCATCGACTTAATGATATCCGCATCGAGGCGAAAAATATCTGCGTCGAAGGTCAGTTTCTCCGTCCACATCATATCCTCCAGGCTGCCGTCCTCAATATGATTGAGCGAAACGGGAAGATATCTGCGCAAATTATGGATCCGCGCCTGCGCCACGTAGGGGTTTTCCACATTCAGCACGCCGCCGACACAGCCACCCGCACAAGCATTCAGTTCGATGAAATCTACATCTCGTATATGCTCGTCCTCAAGCTCCTCCAAAACGCGGATAACATTTTCAATACCGTCGGCAGCCAAATATTTATCGCCCAGCATCGCGGCCGCTTCGCCGCCCGACGTCGCCCAGCCGATACCCAAAAGACCCGACTGCGCAATTGGCTCGACCTCCTCAAGGTGATCCATGGCATGCGCCAGCCGGGGATAGATTTTGGAAATGCCGATCGCACCGTCAACCTCCGATTTCTCGGCATAGTTCGGCGCGTGTATCTCCGTTACCTTGGCAGGACACGGCGTGATAAAAAATATTCCGATATCCTTCGACGACAACCCTGTCCGTTCCATCGCCTCGCGTCGGGCGATTTTCGCTGCCACCTCAATTGGTGCGAGGAGCGGAAGCACATTATCGCAGAGCTCGGGAAAGCGTATTTTAATCAGCTTGACCACAGAGGGACATGCTGAGCTAATGATCGGCTTTTTGAGCTTACCCTCCTTGATCAGGCGCCGCGTCGCCTCGCTGACCAGCTCGGCAGCACGCGAAACCTCGAACACATCGTCAAAACCGATTTGTTTCAGTCCTGTGAGCACAAAGTCAATATTATCCAAACCGTTGAACTGTCCGAAAAGCGCGGGAGCAGGGATGGCAACGCTGTATTTAAATGTTTCGATTTCTTCCATTTTTGTGCTGTACGCACTCTTTGCGTGGTGCGGACAAATCCGGATGCACTCTCCGCAGTCGATGCAACGCTCGACAAGAATGCGTGCCTTACCGCCGTGTACGCGGATCGCCTCGGTCGGGCATCGCTTCAGACAGTTGGTGCAGCCGCAGCAGGCCTCGGCATCCAGCTCAACCGAATGGAAATATTTACCCATTGAAATTCTCCTTCATGCTTACTAAATCACGGGAGGCTCCACAGCCTTGTCAACTGTTCACCATGACGGTCAGGTACAAATTCGTGCCTACGCCGAGAGTCGTTTCGATACGCATGTCGTCCGTGTACTTTTTGATGTTAGGCAGACCCATGCCTGCACCAAAGCCGAGCGTACGCACGTTGTCGGGTGCCGTGGAGAAACCTTCCTGCATCGCTTTTTCGACGTCGGGAATACCGGGACCGTGATCCGCGAGCAAAACCTCCACACGGTCGGAATAGATATCCACATCACAGTAACCTCCGTTGGCATGGATCACCATGTTAATTTCCGCTTCATACATGGCAATGGCTACGCGGCGAATCGCATCGGGATCATAGCCGAGCTTTTTGAGCGTTTTTTTGACCTGACCGCTTGCCTCACCTGCACGCGTAAAATCTTCGCCCGATACGTCGTAGTGAAGATGGATCGCATTACTCATACTTTGGTTCCTCCGCTCAATCCGTTGGAGTACAGAAGCCCGCAGGCGGTAAACATTCTAAAGCGGGTTTTGATCAGCGTAATACCTCTGCTTTCAGCAAGCCGGATAATCGAATCGTCGGGAATCTTTCCCCTGACAAAAACGATACATGCCATATCCATCATCTCTGCCGTGCGCACGACCTGCGGATTGACAAGCCCTGTCAGCAGGACGGACTGATCCTTGACAAAGGCCAGCACATCGCTCATCATATCGGAGCCGCAGGCGGTTTTGATCTCCTGATCCAGATCACCCTCACAAATAGTCTCACCCTCCAGGATTTCGAGAATATCTCTTATAACCATATTTTGACATCCTTTCTGTTCCGTTGTTTTGTGATTTTCTGCGATTTACAGTTGATTTGCAGTTATAGTCATTATAACACATACAATTTGCAAACACAACAGGCAAAATCTAGTCGTTTTTTTATTAAGAAAAATATAATGTTGTCAATCTATATAATTATCCAATCGAAATATGCGGAATATACGTTTTTTTGTGTTTTTTTATTTTTTTAATTGAAAAAAAAAAACGAACATGCTACAATAATGAAACAAAAACTATTATTAAGGAGTGCTTACATGTTAAGGGATCTTAAGCCAACAGATACGATCTGCGGCTTCAAAGTCCGACCCGGTCACTACGATATAGACGGCGCTACTCCCGTGCACGGCGGCGTTAACTTTACGATCAGCTCTTTTTATGCCACGTCCTGTACACTGCTGCTGTTCTACCCCGGCTCGCGTGTTCCTTACGCGCGAATCCCGTTTCCCGATTCCTTCAAGGTCGGCAAAACTTACTCGATGATCGTGTTCGGTCTCGAGATTGACAAATTTGAATACGCCTATTCCCTCGACGGACCCAATGATCCGCAAAAAGGCTTGATTTTTAACAAAGACAAATATGTTCTCGACCCCTACGCCAAAGCGGTCACCGGTCAGAGCGGATGGGGCGTGCGTCAGCCGGACGCCTGCGTCTACAAAGCACGCGTTGTATTCAATGATTATGACTGGGGCAATTTCCAGCCGCCCCATATCCCCATGGAGGATCTGATCATCTACGAGATCCACGTCAGAGGCTTTACCGAGGATCTGTCCTCGGGCGTACAGAACAAAGGAACCTTTGAGGGTATCCGCGAGAAGATCCCTTACCTCAAGGAACTGGGCATCAACGCCGTGGAACTGATGCCGATTTTTGAATTTGATGAAATGGGCTCTTACCGCAACTTCAACGGTGAACAGCTCTATGATTACTGGGGCTATAATACGGTATGCTTCTTTGCGCCGAATACCAGCTACGAAAGCGATCACCGCCACCACCGCGAGGGCACAGAGCTGAAAAAACTGATCCGCGACCTCAAATCAAACGGCATTGAAGTTATTTTGGACGTTGTATTCAACCATACGGCAGAGGGCAACGAAATGGGTCCCTTTTTCTCGTTCAAGGGACTGGACAACAATATTTACTACATGCTCACTCCTGACGGAAAATATTATAATTTCAGCGGTTGCGGCAATGCACTTAACTGCAATCACCCGATCGTGCGCAATTTCATCAAAAGTTGTCTGCGCTATTGGGTGACGGAATACAAAATCGACGGTTTCCGCTTCGATCTCGCCTCGATACTCGGACGCAACGAGGACGGTACGCCGATGGATCAGCCTCCGCTGCTCAAAAGCCTTGCCTTTGACCCGATCCTCGGCAACACCAAGCTGATTGCCGAGGCGTGGGATGCGGCAGGTCTGTATCAGGTCGGCTCCTTCCCCAGCTGGAACCGCTGGTCGGAATGGAACGGAAGATACCGCGACGATATGCGCCGGTTTCTCAAGGGTGACGATAACCTCGCGTGGGCGGCAGCCAACCGACTGACCGGCTCCAAGGATTTGTACGACCCAACCTTTCGCGGACACACCGCGTCAGTCAACTTCCTGACCTGTCACGACGGCTTCACGCTGTATGATATGTACGCCTATAATGAGAAACACAATTTTCTCAACGGTTGGGACAACACAGACGGCACCAACGACAACAACAGTTGGAACTGCGGATTCGAGGGAGAAACCAGCGATGCCTATATCAACTCTCTGCGGCGCAGGCTGGTCAAAAATGCCTTTGCAACACTGATGTGCAGCCGCGGCCCCGCACTTTTCCTCGGAGGCGACGAATTCTGCAATACACAGTTCGGCAACAATAACGCCTACTGTCAGGACAACATCACTTCATGGCTGGACTGGAACAGAAAAGACCAGTTCTCCGATGTGTTTGAGTTTTGTAAATACATGATCGCGTTCCGCAAACGCTTTCATGTTATTACCAGAAACCGGGATATGGGTCGCTGCACACTTCCGCCGGAAAGCGTTCACGGTGTGCAGCCATGGAAAACCGACTTCAACGTACAAACGCGCATGGTTGCTGTCATGTACGCAGGCGCATCAAAAGATGATCCCGATTTGAACGAAATCGTCTATTTTGCCGTCAATGCCCACTGGGAGAACGCGTTCATAGAACTGCCGTCGCTGCCGTCAGGTTACGTTTGGAAGCTCTATATTGATACGGGCAGAAAATCCGACGAAGTCATTACCGAACACCAAAATATCATGCTCTACGACCGTAAATACCGCATGGAGGGCAGAACCGTTCTTGCAGCCGTTGCGGAAAAGCAGTTTTAGTCATGATTCCGAAGATATTTTTTCATATGCCATTGGCTCTTTCTCGATGCCAATGGCATTTTTTGGTGCCGCAGATGCCGTAGGCACTTCCTTCGCCTTTGGAGAGGTCATGCAAGACCCAAAACTGTCTGCAAGGGCGGTTCAGACGTTTGATATATGTGAAACAAAAGCTCACTCAGAAAAACGTCCGTGGCATTTCTCTGAGTGTGTTTAGGGTTATGAGACAAAAGCGTATCTGCAACGGCGGCGCCGACTTGCTTTTGCATCTCTTTCGTTTCTCGTTATGTATACTTCCGTTCGCACTCACAAAATGTGGGGGTTAATGATCACATCCTCCACAGTGAAAACAACCGTTACAAAGCATTTGAAAGGAACACTCCTCACACTTAGCCTCCCAATGCGGCACATACAGTTTTTCCTTCGGGATCGGCTGACCCATGCTATCCTTCAGCAAAAAGTGCATCGCCTTGCCCCCATAGCTCATGCCTGACCGAAAAGCCTGGAGATTTTGAAGCTGCTTGCTTTTGATGTTATATTCTCTGCCGTCCTTTATAAAAGTCGTTCCCGTCTCCATAAAGCAAAATGTAATATTCCGCGACACACATTCGTCCCTGAGCGCCTTTACCCAGTCAAAATTGCAGGGGCGCGTTCCACCGTAGTTCTCTCCTCCGCAGGCAACTTGCTCAATCTGTCCGCTGTCGAGATAGCGACCGACACTGATCGCACTTAACATCGGGGCACAGTGTAAGCCTTTGTGCCGAAACGGAAGCTCCAGAAGAAGGGGAATCCTCTCATCCGCCCTGTTTTGATTTTCGCACGTCACATTGAGAAAGATATTATCCCAACCATCGCCCCAATTGGCAGGCAGACATTTTTGTATTCTCTCCGGTCTTTTCGTCAAAAGAAGAAAAATGACATCGCTTCTGATGCGCATGATATTCCACGCTTCATCGCGCCACTCATCCGCCTCTTCCAGAAAGAAATCGGAGGTCATACAAACGCTGATCATTTCACCGCTTTGGATCTTGTACCGTTTTTGTCTGTCCTTGGACAAGGGATATCGAAAACCCGTCTTTGTTCGGTAGATATCCGCGCCGCTTTTCCCCCTCATCCTGTCGAGATAGTACACGTAACAGTTCTGACAGCCTTCGCTGCACTTTATACACCCGTGCCACGGATTCCAATTACTGTGCATTGCCATTTTTCTCCTCCTCACGCAACTGTACCGCAGAGGCTATGATTGTCTGACAACAAGAATCTCATATGCTTCCCGCGCCTGTTTCTCGTTGCGCAGAATCTCATCCCGAAGATCGTCTATGCTCTTGAATTTGATTTCGGGACGAATAAATAACAGCAACCGAACATCTGCCTGCTGACCGTACAAATCGCCTCCGCAATAGTCGGGCATCCATGTCTCCCACAGCGGCTTGTCACCGCCAACCGTCGGCTTTACACCGATATTCGTCACGCCGCAATACCGTTCGCCGTTCGCCAAGGTAACCAGCGAGGCGTACACGCCAAACCGCGGCGTCACAAGCTGCGGATTCATTCTTTGATTGAGGGTAGGTGCGCCCATTTTTCTGCCCAACTGTTTTCCGTGAACGATCTCCGCCGAGACCCCGAAACGTTCTCCGAGCATCTCATTGGCTGTTTTGATATCACCCTCGACGATCAACCGTTTGATAACTGTCGAGCTAATCATCTCTCCTCGGAGCGTCTCGGGCGGCACAACGGTAATACCGACGCCGTTTTGATCACAGAGCCGCTGCAGCAAAACGATATCGCCCTCGGCGTTTCTTCCGAAACGATAGTTGAAGCCGCAAAACAACTCCCGAACACGCAGCCGTGCCAAAAGAATATCAAAAAAAAACTGTTCCGCGCTCAGATACATCAAAGAGCGAAAATCAGCTGTTACCGTGTGGCGGATTCCCAACTCTTCCAGCGCGCGCAGCTTATCCTCCACAGTCATCAGGTAGGAAAAGGATTTGCCGGACGTCACTGCTTTCGGACTTTCCGTAAAAGTCAAGCAAAGCGGTATCAGACCGCATTGTTCCTGTTTGACAGCCAGCGAGAGCACTCTGCGGTGTCCGCGGTGCAGTCCGTCAAAAAAGCCCAGCGCCGCGGCAGTATTCTGTTGTTCCGGGAATATTTCTTGAAATGTCTGCATAATCATCAATTATCAAATTTTACCGCTGTCGAGCAGCAGCTTGGTTTTAAGAACGGTAATCTGGGTTTTGGCGTCAGGCAGTTGGTTGTTCAGCACCATTTCCACTGCGCGGTCGAGCGGAATTTTTTCTACGTTGATAAATTCGTCCTCGTCGGGACGACTCTCCCCCACCCTGGCAACACGGCAGGCGTAGAGATGTATGATCTCGTCCGTATAGCCGGGGCTGGGATACATCTGCCCGAGCGAAATATAGGAATAACCTTCTGCACCTGTTTCCTCCAGCAACTCACGTTTGCCGTTTTCCAAGGGGGTCATGCCCTTTTCGAGCTTACCCGCAGGCAGCTCCAGCACCTCTTCGCCGTATGGATAACGGAACTGGCGCACAAAATACAGGTTTCCTTCTCCGTCCAGCGCCGCAACACAAACACCGCCCGGATGCCGAACGATTTCTCGCAGAGCGGTTCCGCCGTCGGGCAAGATGACCTCATCGTGGAACATATGCAGGATTTTGCCGTTAAAAATCTCCTGACTGCGGAGAGTGGTTTCCATAGTGTTCATATAATTACCTCACAGGGGTTGATAAAATGATAACACCCGTTTACCAAAATCAGGTAAAAAGACTTCATGAGCTTGCCGAACGGTACGATTTGAAGCTTTACTGCATAGGCAGGAGTGTATGCCGGCGCAAAATCCGGGCGATGGATATCGGTCAGTCCGCACAACGGTGCCTGCTTGTCGGCGGCGTACACGGCACGGAGTATTTGACCGTGTCTGCAGCGCTGCAATTTGCAGAAGATTATGCAAAACACCCCTGCGGCATGCAACTGACTGTCATTCCCTGCCTGAATCCCGACGGCACGGAAACCGCGCTGAAAAAAGGAATTTACTGGCAGGCAAATGCGCGCGGCGTTGATCTCAATCACAACTTTGATGCAGGGTGGCAGAAAGTCAAACAAAGGGAAATCTCTCTCGGAATCACCTCGCCTGCACCGACGCGCTACGGAGGAACATATCCCGAAAGCGAACCCGAAACGCGCGCCGTTGTGCGCCTTTGCGAAGCAGTCCGCTACGAGCGCGTGCTCGCCCTGCATAGCCAGGGCAGGGAAATATACTGGGATTTTGGCGCACATACACCGCCCTGCTGTTTACCGCTTGCCGAAAAAATGGCGCGTGCCGGCGGTTACCGGGTTGCCTCTCCCGAGGCGATCGCCACGGGCGGCGGCTTTAAGGATTGGTTTATTGAGCGGTTTCACCGCTGCGGCTTCACCGTAGAAATAGGACAAGGAAAAAATCCACTTCCGCTCCGCGCTTTGGAGAAGGAATATCCGCACATTAGCCAAATACTCCGTGTTTTCGTATCCGGGTAGGAAGTAGAGTATTTTTTCCTACACCGATATCCCGTACCTTGTCTGTGTGTCACAAAAACCGCCGCAGCTCTCTCTGAAACATGCGTTTATCCCTTAGCCGCTCACCGATCATCCACCGTACCGGTATCTGCATTCTTCCCGTCCTTTCCGTCCTCATCGTCAAGAAAGGACATTTGGCTGACAATACTGTCAATCGCCTCATCTGAAATCACGTTCGGCTCATCCAGATATTTGGAACGGCGCTCAATTCCCTCAATCGCCATCTGCATTTCTTCCTGCGGTGTGCGCGGCGTACGCGGCGCACCATAGATTTCATCATCATCGGGATTCTGAATATTGACGTATTCCTCGGCAGGAGCATCCGGCTCGGCAACAGCTTCCTCCTCGGGCACGTTCTCCACAAGCGCGGGCTCGCTGCCGTCGTCATACCCCTCCTCAGACGATTTCTTTTCCTCTCCGACATCATCTGCCGTAAGAGATTTTTCCTCATTTTGATGATCCGAAGCAGCGGCTCTGCTATCGTCTGTATCATTCTCAGCAGCGGCGCTGCCGCTATCCGAGTTGTCCGCAACAGAAGCATCCGTGTCATCGGAGCTTTCTGCAGCAGGCTTGCTCTTATCCTTACCGAAATCAGGCGCATCGTAGTTTTCATCAACCGCCTCGGCGGCTGCCATAATAACCTCTCCGGGCATGTCGATCTGTTTTTCGCGTCTTGCCTCAGCAACCGCTTTCAGCTCGTCCAGATGATTAACAGGCTTTTTGACCTTATCAGAAGTGTCGTCAAAATATATATCATACCACACAAGAAACACATATACCGTCCAAACGCGACGGCTGTTGTCCTCCTTGCCGCTGTAATGCTCGTCGAGCCAGCGGACTAACGCATCGGTATGAAAAAACTTCTGCGCGGTTCTGCCCTGAAATTTGCGTTTGACGACGTTATAATACTTTTCATCGCGCAGCCAAACACGGGTGGGCACGGGAAAACCGAGCTTTTCCTTTTCGGCAGTCTCCACGGGAAGGTGGCGCGCCGCCGCCTTGCGCATGGCATATTTGGTATTTTGTTTATTAACGCGAAGCTCGGCAGGCAGCGCTGAAGCAACCTTGAACACTTCTTTGTCCAGGAAAGGAACACGCAGCTCAAGCGAATTCGCCATACTCATGCGATCCGCCTTGAGCAAAATATCACCGACCATCCACATATTGATGTCAAGATACTGCATCTTTGTCACATCGTCCTGCTTGCGACAGCGGTAATAATATTTTTTGGCATACGTCTGCGGCTCCGTAGCAATGGAAGAATCCTTCAGCAGCGCTCGTTTTTCGCGCAAATCATACATAAACGCGTTACCGATATAACGATCTTCGAGCGTGTCACAGGCGCGAATCAAATAGTCGCGTCCCTTGATATCGGGCAGTCTGCGACAAATCGCACGAATTGCCTTGCGCAGAAAATGCGGTACAATCTTCTGGTATATGCGGAATACACGCGGATCGTTGTAACAGGTGTAACCGCCGAACAACTCGTCGGCGCCCTCTCCGGAAAGAACCACCTTGACATACTCGCTTGCAAGCCGCGACACAAAATAGAGCGCGATACAGGACGGGTCGGCAAGCGGCTGATCCATATGGTACTGCACAGTGGGCACCGCATCCCAGAATTCTTCACTGGAAATGAGGTGGGTATGATGCTCTACGCCGATTTTTTTGCTGAGCTCCTGCGCCCAGCTGATCTCATTATACTTTTCACCGAAGTCAAAGCCGACCGTAAATGTTTTTTGATCGGCAAAATAAGCAGAAACGTAGCTGGAATCCACGCCCGAGGAAAGGAAACAGCCAACCTCAACGTCAGCAATCTTGTGGGCGTTGACAGAATTTTCAAAAACGCTTTCGATCCTATCGACAGCCTCCTCCTCGCTCATACCTTCCACCGGTTTGAACCGCGGCTCAAAGTAACGGGTGGTCTCCACCTCACCGTCCGTGTACCAAAGGTAATAACCCGGCATCAGGCAAAATACATCCTCGAAAAATGTCTCCGGTGGCACGGCGTACTGGAAAGAAAGGTAGGTATCAAGCGCGCGCATATTAAACCGCTTGACGTACTTTGGATACTCCAAAATGCTCTTGATTTCACTGGCGTAAACAAATTCACCTTCGATCTGCGCGTAATGCATGGGCTTGATTCCGAAAAAATCACGCGCAAGAAACAGAGATTTATCAACGGTATTGTAGATTGCAAAACCAAACATGCCGCGTAGCTTCGGCAGCAGATCCTCACGCCACTCCTCAAAACCGTGAATCAACACCTCGCTGTCCGATTCTGTTGAAAACACATGGCCCTTTTTGATCAGCTTCGTGCGCAGCTCCTTATAATTATATATCTCTCCGTTAAAGGTGAGAACAAGAGTTTTGTCCTCATTGAAAATCGGCTGATGTCCTGCGTCCAAATCAATGATCGAAAGTCTGCGGAAACCCATATTCACGGAACCGTCCGCAAAAAAGCCTTCCGCATCGGGGCCCCGATGCGTGATGACGTCCGTCATTCTTTTCAAAACGTCCTCGCTATGCTCCAAATGTCCTGTAAAACCGCAAATGCCGCACATATGCACAACCCCTTTCAAGGATTTTATATACTTATTTATTTTACCACATCAACCCCGTAAATTCAACCGTATGAATATATTTTTTTGCCCCATATTACACCGCCGCCGACAAAACAAAAAACGTTTGCATTTATATTTTTTTTGTGATAGAATGACCGTAGCGGAGACCGACCAAAACCGTCGGTTTCCTACATAACCGAAACCGAAAAAATATGGAAAAGGAGCGTTTTTTCTTGATAACCAAATATTCGATGGGACAACCATACAGCACGGAAGCCGTCGTAAAAGACATCCCGACCGTCGGTTGGGAAAGTTTCCCCTTTGCACACAAAACAGAAAACGAACAGTTTATTTTTTCCTTCACCATGGCAGGCGACGATATCATCTACGGTCTGGGAGAAGCATCGCGCGGCATTAATAAGCGCGGCTGGATATATCAGAGTTACTGTACAGACGAACCCACCCACCTGGAAACCAAAGAATCCCTTTACGCCGCGCATAACTTTTTGATTTTCCGCAACCACGGCATCTTTATCGACTTCCCTGCGCGGATCCGGTGGGATATCGGCTTTACTCGCTCCGACACCACGACAATCACGGTGGAGGGTACAGATTTTGACATCTACGTCATTGAGGGGGATAAGCCGATCGACATTGTGCGTGCGTTCCGCAAAATCATCGGTCAAAGCTACATCCCCCCGTTCTGGGCATTTGGTTATCAACAGTCACGCTGGAGCTATCCGGACGAGGCGGCAGTGAACCGTGTTGTGGACGGCTATGATCATGCGGGCATCCCGCTCGACTGTGTTTATCTCGATCTCGACCTTATGGAACGGTACAAGGACTTTACCGTGAGCAGCGAAAGATTCCCGAACTTCCAATCTTTCGTTGCCGACAAGCGTGCGCACGGCATCCATCTCATTCCTATCATTGACGCTGCCATCAAACAAGAGGACGGATACGACGTATATGAAGAAGGCAAGGCAAACGGATATTTCTGCAAAAATGCCGACGGAACCGATTTTGAGGGCGGCGTTTGGCCGGGTAATTCGTGTTTTCCTGATTTTATGCGCAGAGATGTGCGCGAATGGTTCGGCACACAATACAAAAAGCTCACGGATCTGGGGATCGACGGCTTTTGGAACGATATGAACGAGCCGGCGCTTTTCTATTCGGTGTCGAGCTTACAGAACGCGCTGAATTATGCCGCTGATCTGCGCGGACAAAATCTTGAACTCGAATCTTATTTCCGGCTCAAGGATACATTTTACAAGCTTTCCAATTCCCCCGACGACTACGCGTCCATATACCACAACATCGACGGCCGGTTGATCAATCACCAGCGAATCCACAACATTTACGGCGCCAACATGACCAAAGCGGCAAGCGAATACTTTGAGAAAGAATTCGGAAAAGAAAAAATTCTGATTTTCTCACGATCCTCATACATCGGCTCACACCGCACCAGCGGCATCTGGTTCGGCGACAACAGTTCCTGGTGGGCGCACATCCTGCTTTGCCTGAAAATGCTGCCGTCGGCAAATATGTGCGGCTTCCTCTACTGCGGCGCAGATATAGGCGGATTCGGCGACAACGTCACCCGTGATTTGCTGCTGCGTTTTCTTGCGCTCGGTGTGTTCACACCTCTGATGCGCAACCATTCCTGTCTCAACACCCGCGATCAGGAATGCTTTAGCTTTGAAAATCCGGAGGATTTCCGCGACGTCGTTCAAGTGCGTTACCGACTGATCCCCTACCTCTACAAAACCTTCCGCAAAGCCAGCGAGGAAAACGACATGATTTTCCGTCCGCTGTCTTTCGACTATCCCGAAGATACCATTGCCCGTGAATGCGAAACACAGCTGATGCTGGGCGACGAATGTATGATCGCTCCCGTTTATGAGCAAAACGCCGGAGGACGGTACGTTTATCTCCCCGAAGATATGACATTTGTGAAGCTCAGCGGCGAAAACGTCAGCAAACAACCGCTTTCCAAAGGCATACACTATGTAGACATTGCACTCAACGAAGTGCCGCTTTTCATCAAAAAAGGCAAAACCATTCCACTCTGCAAGCCCGCTATGCGTACGTCGCTGCTGGACACCGAAACCCTGGAAGAAATCTGATATTCAAAAGCGCTTCCGCGTCAAACGGAAGCGCTTTGCTCTTTTCCAAACAGCAATTTGAGTATGATAGGTGTGGCAATACTGGAAATGATAATCAGCAAAATCACGGCTGTGAAATATGACGATCCGATCAACCCCTCGCTCAGACCGCGCTGGGCAACAATCAAAGCAACCTCGCCGCGCGTCATCATACCAACGCCGATCTTGAGGGTATCCTTTCCCCTAAAGCCGCATAGCCGCGACATCGCTCCGCAGCCGACGATCTTGCTCGACAGCGCAACCAACACAAACGCAACGGAAAACAGCACCAAATCCCACGTCACACCCTCCAGATTCGTTTTCAGCCCGATACTTGCAAAAAAGATCGGTCCGAAAATCATGTAGGAATTGATATCGAGCTTCTCCTCAATATATGTTGAATCGCGCAGGCTGCACAAAATGATACCCGCTACGTACGCGCCCGTGATATCGGCGATGCCAAACCATTGCTCGGCAATATAAGAAAATCCAAAGCAAAGAACCAAAGCGAGAATCGGAATACGGTGGGTATGAGGATACCGCTGATCAATCAAACGGAATACTTTGTAGATAAGAAAGCCCACCACCAGTGCAAAAGCGAAAAATCCGACCGTACCGAGCACGACATGCAACGGATTTGACTCCGGGTTTTTGAATCCGATCACAAAGGTCAAAACCAGAATACCGATCACATCGTCGATGATCGCCGCACTGAGGATCGTAGTTCCCAATTCCGTTTTGAGCTTCCCCAATTCCCGGAGCGTCTCCACCGTGATACTCACGCTCGTCGCGGTCATGATCACGCCGATAAAAACAGCGGTAAAAAACTTTTCGCTGCCCCACGGTGCAAATCCGTAAAAACAATCGTACAACAGCGCCCCCCCCGCCAAAGGCACGGCGACTCCTGCACAAGCAATGGCAAACGCTTTCGGGCCCGTACGCAGCAGATCCCGCAAATTGGTTCCCAAACCTGCCGAAAACATCAATATCACCACGCCGATCTGCGCACAAACATGGAGAAAATCGTTGAGCTGCACCCACCCGAGCACGCTCGGTCCAATGAGCAAACCTGCCAAAATTTCGCCTACTACCTGCGGCGCCCTGAGCTTGCGTGCCAACAGTCCGAACAGTTTGGCAAACAACATGATGATCGCTAAATCCTTAAAAACAGATAACACATCCATAAATATCTTCCCTCTCATCCATAATCTGTTTTTATGTTACACCTACCGTGCACGTTTGTTAACGGTTCTGCCTTAAAAAATCCTCTGCCACACGGACAGAGGATCTAAAACATTTGTATCGCACCAACACCGAACAGACGCTTATGCGAGCAGAATCACAAGTGATCCGCCTGCTTCCAGCGTACCGTTTTGATAACGGTTGGCAAACAGGATCTCTCCTTGGTCAGCCACACTGACTGCATCATCGCCGGCGTTAAGAATCACCTTAATTTTATCTCCCTTGATATAGGACACCAAACGCGGATGCACTTCATCAAACTGATAGGTCACCTCATTTTCACGAAGCTCCTTATGCGCATAACGCATGGCAATCAAATCCGTGACTTTCTTACGGAAGTCGTCATACTTACCTGCCTCAATGTCATCCCACGGCATAGTCACACGGTCGAGCAACTCCGGTGATTCTCTCATGGCAATCTCTGTGCCGTAATAGAAACAGGGAACACCGGTCATAGTTAACGCGACCAGGATTTTCTGCAGCAACGCGTCCTCTCCGACACCTGCCTCAAAACGCGCCACCGTATCGTGCGTATCAAGAATATTCAACAACACGCGGTTCACCGGATCGGGATATCTGGTATGACAAATATTCATCGTGTAGGCAAAGTCACGAGCCGTAAGATTTTTGTTGTGCCAATAGTCAT
This sequence comes from Ruminococcus sp., assembly GCA_017433905.1. Classification (GTDB taxonomy): domain Bacteria; phylum Bacillota; class Clostridia; order Oscillospirales; family Acutalibacteraceae; genus Ruminococcoides. The sequence goes on from JAFRGI010000004.1 coordinate 23,907, forward strand.
AGACGGTGCTCCAGAAGGGATAATTCATCATGGAATCATACTCGTCGCCTTGGAGCCATTGAAGCGAATCCTGCCAGTTTTCACCGAGAAGGAATAGATCCGGCTTGAGTTCCTTGGTCTTTTCGCGTACCGTACGCAGGAACTTGTTCGACAGCTCGTCTCCCACATCAAAACGTATACCATCGATATCACACGTTTTAATCCAGTAGGCGCTGATATCACAACAGAACTGAATAACCTCGGGATTACTGGTATTGAACTTCGGCATTGACGCCTCGAATCCAAAGGAGTAAAACCGGTCATCTTCCGTGAAAGGATCATCCTTGTGCAAACCGTTTTCATCATTGATATAAAACCAATCAAAGTACTTAGATTTCCTGCCCTTTTCGAGCACATCCTTCCACGGTTCAAACCCTAAACCACAGTGGTTGAACACGATATCAAGCATAACATGGATACCGCGCTTATGTGCCTCGGCAATCAACTCGCGCAAATCCTCTTCCGTACCGAAATCGCGGTCAATTTTAAAATAATCATCGGTATCATACTTATGATGACTGGCAGATTGAAAAATCGGCATCATATAAACACCGGTAATACCCAACTCCTGCAAATAGTCAAGATGCTCGGTAATACCCTTTAGCGTACCGCCGTAGCGTTCGTCAGGCAGCGTATCGTCCCATGAGCGCAAATTATCTGCCTGCGGCGGCGCGTCATGGTGACGTGCAAAACGGTCGGGTCTGATTTGACACCACACAGAGTCGCCTACCCACGCGGGCGGTGTAAAAATTTCATCAGCATGGATCCAAGAGAATTTGAATTGGTGACTGAACATTTCATCCAACTCACTCTTCTTGCAAAACTTGTTCTCCATGTAGCAATAAGTTTCTCCGTCCGCCTCAATTTCAAAGTAATACATCAAGCGTCTGTGCTTTGCTTGAACGTGCACGGAATAAATCATGTGATTGGCAAGCTCACGGGACGGTTTCATCTTTTTTCGTACGCCAAACCACCATGGCTCTCCGACCAATACTTGGACAAAAGGATCCTCATGGACAAGATACACAGCGTCCACATCCTTTCCTGTCATGATGTTGATAACCACATCATGTCCGTCGGTAGAATAACACATACTGGGTGTCCTTCGATGATATACAGCTGCTAAATTCATTTTTCTCCTCCTATTCAATATTATTTAAATTATAGATCAAATTCATATCCACGTCACCGTAGATACCACTAACACTGCCGTTCTCGCTGTACTGCCAAATGTCGCACTCAATGGTACATCTGCTTGCCCAGTGAGCGTTCCATATGGAAACGCCTTCGCGCATTAGAAGCGCATGATTCAACTTACTCTGATAAACCGAGACGCTCGAATATACGCCCGGGCGATATCCTGCACGCTCGATAGCGTAACAGAAATTCAGCGCCATCTGCGTGTACTCATACTGACTCATACGATACATTGCAGGATCATATTCTAAATCATAATACACGGGCAGATCAAGCTTCCTGCCGCCGAGACAATACAGACACGCTTTTGCCTCCTCAAACGCCTCGTCCGCGGATTCCGAATAGCTGAACCAGTATACGCCGACCTTCAGACCTGCCGCCTTCGCTTTGTTATAGTTGCTGACAAAACAATCGTCAATCTGATACCACTCTCTGCCGAAGCCCGCACGGATAATCACATAATCAATTCCGCTTTGCCGAACCCTTTCAAAATCAATATCACCCTGCCACGTCGACACATCAATTAATACGGCACAGCTGCCTTCAACCTTTACACTGAAAGATTGTGACAATCCGTTATAAGCGGTAACCGTTACGGTATCGACGCCTTGCTTCACGCCTGTCAATTCAATATAATCCGTGCCCTGCGCCGTAGCTTTGACCAATCCGTATTTCGTCTTTATGCTCACCTTGGTATTGTCTACTGACGTGTTTCCGTTCACACGGAAACGGGCATGTTCACCTACCTGCAATTGAGACGGAGTGTTGACCAGACTGATTTCTTGGAGCGCGGGTACCACCGTTACATCGGCATATGCTCTTACACCGTTAATCAACTCGCAGTAGATACGCGTCTCGCCAATGCTTTGGGCTGTGAGCAAGCCGCCCTCCAGAGCAATGGTCGCCACATCTGTGCGAAGGGAATGATACGTACGGATATATGCATATCCTCCGCCGACAACATGGCTGTCAAAATCAAACTGTTCGCCTACCGCAATCGTAAGCTGCTTTTCGTTCAGCGTCAACTCCTGCGCCATACGATACACCTCTACGAAGCAGGAAGCGGATAATCCGTTTTCCAGCGTACAGCGGATGATAGTTTCACCCACTCCCACAGCGGATGCATAACCGCTGCCTGGATCAATAGATATTACTTCCGGATTATCGGAGGTAAAGTGACGCTGACAGGCAGCGGCTCCCTCGTCTAAAACACACTGAAACACAAAATATTCGCTGACGCCCATATACAGCGTATCGCGATTCAATCTCATTTGTGTCGCCGGGAGGCAAACCTCGAAGCTGCATCGTGCAGTCACACCGCAACCGGTATCACAGACAACACTTGCCTGTCCTGTTTTTTTCGGCGTAACAACACCGTCGCTGTTGACTGTCAGCACGCTTTCATCCGTGCTTCGAAACGTAACGGACAAGGCGTTAGTTTCCGCAACCAGCGTAAAGGTTTCATTGAGTCCCATTTTCACACGTCCCACATGGAGACTGAGAAATATTTCCTCGGTCGGCGGCTGTTCTGTTGCCGGTTCCGTCGGATCTGTCGCTGCTGTTGTCGGTTCCGTGGGCACAAACTGATTTAAGTAGGCATCGTCCGTCACATCAAACACATGCGCACAATGCATTTGAACTGTCGTCGCGTCCATAATGTTAATTTCAAAGTTGAAATCCAGATCGTATATCAGCCTTTGTTCCTCCGTTGCCGTCTGAAGTCCGGCCGCGATCCGTTGAATCAGCGTCACGTCAGCAATATTGTATGTATGCGATTGGATAGTGCGAATCTTGTCTGTCCAATCCGCTGCACTAACGGAAACCGATACGAAACACAACAAGATGGCGAGAATAATCGCTGTCAGTTTTTTCAGTTGCACTCTCTCCTTCTTCATCTGACTAAGTTACGAACAACCAGTAGTATTATAGCACATTCATCTGAAATATGCAATACAATTGATCAATATCTTTGTGATATTGCCTATTAATCTGTCAAAAATCCACCTTTCCGCTGAACGGTGAAAACCGAGAATGATTTCCGTTTCATATTTCCGAAGGTTTGTAAACATGAGATACTCATTTCTAACAAAACGGAAGCATCTTTGCTCCGTACGCAGAATTCGGCGGGACAAATCAGCTTTTTCCAAAAATACACTTGCAATTCATGCAAACATAGTGTATAATTATTCACGCAACAAATACAGGGGAGCTTGTGTGAGCAGGCTGAGAGGAAGTCATCCAACTTCGACCCTTAACCTGATACGGATAATGCCGTCGTAGGAAGTCATACGCAGCGCATGTTTACGGGAGGCTTCCGATAAGCCTCCCGTTTCATTGTTTATGGTATAATATTTTCCCTTATCCGCCGAAAAAAGCATTTTGAAGAAAACCATTTTCATCAGCCCCTGCCTCACATCGGCACGTAATCTTCCCAGCAGGATTTTGACGGGCGGAGAAACGTGTGCGCCGGCGCTGATAGATGGGAAAGGAAAGATCGTGTTCATTTATGTGGAAAGAAATCTTTGAAAATGTGCGGAATCAAACACCGTTGATTCACAACATCACCAACTACGTCACAGTTAACGACTGTGCCAACATCCTGCTTGCCTGCGGCGCGTCGCCGATTATGGCAGACGATGAAACGGAAGTAGCGGAAATCACCTCCATATGCAGCGGTCTGCATATCAACATCGGAACCCTAAACCGACGCACCATAGCGTCGATGATATCCGCCGGCAAACAATCCAACGCGCTCAACCATCCTGTCGTGCTGGATCCCGTGGGCGCAGGCGCTTCAAGGCTGCGGACAGATACCGCTATGCAGCTGTTGCAAAACATTCGGTTTTCCGTTATACGCGGCAATATTTCCGAAATCAAAGTCCTCGCTTTGGGAACCGGCAGTACCAACGGCGTCGACGCCGGAGCTGCGGATCACATCACGGAATACTGTCTGGATGAAACCGTTGCGTTTGCCAAGGAATTTGCACACAAAACAGGAGCCGTTATCGCTATTACGGGTGCAATTGATATTGTGGCGGACAGTCAAACGGCATATTGTATTCGCAACGGTCATCCGATGATGTCCTCCGTGACAGGAACCGGCTGTCAGCTTTCCTCCTTAACATCCGCTTTTGTCGCAGCGAACCCGGAACAGGTGACAACAGCGACAGCTGCCGCTGTTTGCGCGATGGGTTATGCAGGAGAAATCGCCTATGCGCGTCTTTCCTCTTTAGACGGTAATTCCACCTACCGCAACTACATCATCGACGCGATATACCGCATGACGCCCCAAATGCTGGAAGAAGGTGCAAAATATGAAGTGCGATAAACAAACCATGCGGCTGTATGCCGTGACAGACCGGACGTGGGTTGGCAGACAAAGCCTGTACGAGCAGGTAGAAGCCGCCTTAAAGGGAGGTGCAACCTGCATTCAGCTTCGCGAAAAGGAATTGAACGAAACAGCGTTTTTGGCAGAAGCCTTTGAGATTTCCAAGCTGTGCAAAGCTTACGGAGTACCTTTTTTTATCAACGATAATGTCGAAATCGCCGTCAAATGTCAGGCCGACGGCATCCATGTCGGTCAGGAGGATACCGATGCGGCGCAGGTACGCCGCATGGTCGGCGGGCAAATGATGATCGGCGTATCCGTTCACTCCGTCAGCGAAGCGCTTGCCGCTGTGGAGGCAGGAGCAGATTGTTTGGGCGTGGGCGCTATGTTTTCCACATCCACAAAAGCCGACGCAGATGTCCTGCCTGTGCAGACCCTGCGCGATATTTGCGCCGCTGCCGACATCCCTGTCGTCGCCATCGGCGGCATCGGAAAACATAATATAGCTGCGCTCGCAGGAACAGGCGTGGACGGCGTTGCTCTGGTCAGCGCCATCTTCTCGGCAGCGGACATTGAGAGCGAATGCAGACTGCTGCGCAGATTGTCAGAAGAAATGGTGAACACATGAGCATCACCTGCGCAATCGTTGATTGTGACGGCACCTTATTGGATTCCATGCCTTTTTGGGATACGGTCGCAGAAACCTATGTCCGCTCACTTGGTCACACGCCGCAGCCGTCTCTGAACAAAGATGTCCGCACGCTGAGTCTGCAGCAGTCTGCCCGCTATCTGCAAAGGGAGTACGGTCTTTCGCTTTCCGCCGACGAAATCATCAACGGTATGGAACGCACTCTGGAGCATTTCTACCTGTATGAGGTCATGCCGAAAGCGGGCGCAGCCGCATTTCTGGAACAAATGAAACGACGCGGCATTTCTGTCTGCATCGCTTCGGCGTCCTGCCGCCGATTGATTGATGCTGCTTTGATCCGCTGCGGCCTGTCGCACCTCATCGACGCGGTTTTCACATGCGACGAGATCGGGTACGGCAAGAATTCGTCGGAAATTTTCCGCCGAGCCATGGATTTCTTCCATGCCGACCGCCGTTCCGCCATCGTCCTCGAGGATTCCTACCACGCCGCCCGGACGGCAAAAGCAGACGGCTTTGCCGTAGCTGCCGTCTTTGACGACAGTGAAAAACAACAGACTTTGTTAAAAGAACTTGTCGACGTATATCTGACAGATTTCCTACATACAAAACCCTTTTGGGATTATGTTACCTAACCCTGCCGGGCTGTTTCTTTACCTTTCATCACTTTCACGGAAAAGAAACCGGCTCAGCGTTTGACACCGATTTTCATAAAAGCTTTTTTCTGCCGCTGTTCACGGAAAAATCCGAATACCGAAACTAACCGCCTTGCAACAACACCGTTGTCCGGAGTATACCGCAGCAGAATGGTAACGGATTTCATGAAATATCGGTATAACATGCGGTATACCGGGGGCACCACCTTATACCGCACTATAAAACAATGCTGCATGAAAGGAGAATTTGACATGACACTAAAAACAGCATTGACCATCGCAGGAAGTGACTGCAGCGGAGGCGCCGGTATTCAGGCAGATATCAAAACCATGTCGATGAACGGCGTATATGCGATGAGCGCCGTCACAGCGCTCACTGCTCAGAACACAACCGGCATCCGCGCAATTCAGGAATCGAACCCCGATTTTCTGAAAGATCAGCTAGACGCTGTATTGGAGGATATTGTTCCCGACGCGGTCAAAATCGGCATGGTCTCTTCCGACCGGCTGATTCACATTATTGCGGACAGGCTGCGGTTTTACAACGTCAAAAACATCGTTGTCGACCCCGTGATGGTCGCAACCTCAGGCGCATCTCTGATGAAAACCGATGCGGTGCAGGCATTGATCGAAGAGCTGTTTCCGCTGTCCGTTCTCACAACCCCGAATATTCCCGAAGCACAGGTGTTGTCAGAACTGACAATCACAACAAAAGCAAACATGGAACAAGCCGCAAAGTGCATCGGAGAACGGTACCGCTGCAATGTCCTGCTCAAGGGCGGTCACTGCGTCAATACCGCCAACGATGTGCTGTACACCCGCGGAAGTCTGATCTGGTTTGAGGGAAGGCGGATTGACAATCCCAATACCCACGGCACAGGCTGTACCTTATCAAGCGCGATCGCTTCCAACCTCGCCAAAGGGTTTCCGCTGGAAACATCCGTACACCGGGCAAAGGAATATCTTTCGGGCGCGCTTGCCGCCATGCTGGATCTGGGAAAAGGCTCGGGTCCCATCCATCATCTTTATCCCCATCAATCTTACTTTACGGAGGCTGCACAATGAATACAGTAGAAAGACTGCTACACGCAACAACGGATATCTGGGAGGCATATTATGCTCACCCCTTTGTTCTGGGTATTCAGAACGGCAATTTGGACAAAGAAAAGTTCCGCTATTATATCGTTCAAGATTATCTTTATCTAAAGGAATACGCCAAAACCTTTGCAGTCGGCGTTGCAAAAGCAAAAAGCATGGAAACCGCAAGGCTGTTTTCAAAATACATCAACGTCATGAACGGCGAGCTGGATGTTCACAAGGGTTATCTGGCACGGTTCGGCGTTACCCAGGAGGAGTTTGACGCGTCTGTTCCCTCTCTGGACAATCTTTCCTACACCTCCTACATGCTGCGAGTTGCCTACGAGGACGGCGAGGCAGAAATCCTTGCGGCAATCCTTTCCTGTGCTTACAGCTATGAAGTCATTGCCAAAAAAATGATAGAAAACAATCCCGATGCGGTCAACGACCCATTTTACGGTGACTGGATAAAGGGATACAGCTCTGACGCCTACGCTTCGGGCAATGTTATTCTTTTGGAGCTTACCAACAGGCTGACGCAGCATTACACCGAACGGCAGCTGCAGCATCTGACCGACATCTTTGTTGCCTGCTCTCGTTACGAGCTGGCATTCTGGGAAATGGCATGGAATATGCGCACATGACGATAAAGCATAATATCAAACCAACCGACGCAGAGATTCGCCGTCTCCGCGCCGGTTGGTTTTCGTTTTCAGATAGAATTAAGGCACTACCGCATAATGTTGGTGTACGGATTGCACAGTAAGATTTTTCGTCAGGTTGGACAAATAATCCGTTCACATACTGCCGTATGGGGGCTGATTTTGGGGCAAGCTGACGGAATAATATTAAAGCAAAGCGTGCGCCATGAATTGTGCGGTGTTGTCTTAATTGCTTGATTTTGGAATCAAATTGGAAATTATCTCCGCAGTTTTCACGATCGGCATAGTCTGAATCACAATTCTGCCCGGACCGGTTACGACTGTATTGAACAATCCCTCTCCGCCCAGGAACTTATTCTTAATTCCCTTGACAGTCTGAACATCCATCGTGCAGGTATCGTCCATCATGACCATATGACCGGTGTCCATGATCTTTCTTTCCCCGGGAGCCAGCGTATATTCCTTCACCGAACCGTCAATCTCAAGGAAAACGACTCCGCTACCCGAGTACTTCTCCAAAATAAAGCCTTCGCCGCCAAAGAAACCGCCGGAAAGCTTTTTCTGGAAGAACACGGACATATCCACATCTCCAAAGCATGCAAGAAACGCCTTTTTCTGTGCGATAACGCTCCTGCCCGATCCGATCTCGACAGCAACAATCTGACCGGGGAAAGACGAGGCAAAGGCGATTTCTCCGTCCTCATCGGCGGTATATGTGTTTAAGAAAAGTGACTCGCCGGAAAAGGCTCTGCCGAACATCTTCTTTACGCCGCCTCCGCTTGTCTCCATTGTAAACTTATCGTCCATCCACGACATAGCGCCGCCTTCACAGACAATCTTTTCGCCCTTATTCAGCTTACACAGTACTGCCGGGAAGTTCCCTCCCATAATTTCGTATTTCATCTTCGTCCTCCTAAATATATTGATTTATACTAATTTCTGATAAAACACTAAAAAATATATGCGGAGAATTTCGCAGAGTGAGACAAAAGCGCCTCCGGATCGGTGCCTTGCAAGAACAACAACGATGCTATGCGGAATGATACGCAATAGATGTGAAAGTGTTTTGTTAGAAATTAATATTATACACATCCTACCACAAACCCGAAAATAAGGCAATATCCTCTGCCGTCAGGTCTTCTGACGGATATTTCTACTGTCATTTGCTTACTCAAACCTTATCACCTCACATACTCATTGAGAAGCCTTCGTCCTCATCGTCATCCATATCGTCCGAAAATTCCTCATCCGCGTTCTCGTCAGGCATGAGAGAATCCGTGTCATAAAGTGTTTTTCCCCGGTAGGATATCTCAGTGATATCCTCCGGAGTGAAGTCGCTGTATCTGCCAAAGTGTTCGTAAAAGCCGTCCCTATCTTTAGGCGGCATCTCCCACGCGCTGTATCTGCCATCCAAGTAACGGCTCAGCCTGTCCGCGCTGTACTTAAAGCTGTATTCCTCGCCGCCCTTGATGATGGTCACGTTTACGGTTTTCGCTCCGCTGTCCTTGACAGCGTCCATGACAGCCTTCTGTTTATGCAGAGGATGATTCGGATTCGCTTCGAGCACACGGAACTTTTCGCGGATGATCTCATTCTTGCGCAATTCAAGCAGCATATCATCCTGGTGGGTCTGCCAATATCCCGTCGCGGCTTCCTCGACCGTCGCGTCGTGATACTTCAAATACCGCAGCATTAAGGCGGAGCTGCTCCGATCCAAATAATAGCCGCATTGGAATCTGACGTCGTCAGCCGAATCGCCGCCGAGATACATCCTTGTTACGATAGAATCAGCATAGTTGCGCCTAAAATCGTCGAGGCGGTTATCGTACTTCGCATCCTCAAAAGACGGGCTGCGTAGATGATCAACATCGTTGCCGACAACCCCTTCGATAAAGGCTCGGACGTCATCGTTGAATTGCTGCTCAATATCAAGCATGGATTTTGTGGAATCCATGTCGTCAAGCTTACCCTTCAAAGGAAACTTGACGTCATAAAGCTGACCGTCGAGCTTGCTGTAGATGCCGCAGTAAGCCAAATTCGCGTTGACTGTCAGCGGTTCGCCGTTGTAGCTGTTCTGATGAAATAAAAAGTCAAAATCATCATCGTATGGCACACGGATAACGGTATCCACGTAGTCGCCGTTTCTGATAACGGCAGGCTTTTGGATATCGTCCTGAAGCCACTTGCTGAGTTCGCTGTAATCTTTCATGTTGCACACCTCACAATCTGATATTTCTCATTGACCGCCCTGATTTTCTCGCCGATAGCAGTAATAACAGGGACGGTGACTGAATTCCCAGCCATTTTGTAAAGTCTGGCGTCGGACAAGCCCATCGCCTGAGCCTTGTAGAACTGTTCGTCGGTAAAGCCTTGGAGCCGCCAGCACTCGATCGGCATGAGGGTTCGTATCCTGCCCTCATGCACCACGCCGTGCCTGTCGGTGGCGGTGATGGTGAACATCGGCTCGTCTGGTTCCTTGATGCGCCTGCCGTTTTGACGGACGGTTTCCTTCTGCGGCGTGATGATTGCACGCGGCTTGTCCTCGATCAGCACACCCGAATTGACTCCCTTGTGGTTCGTCACGCCTGCGTTGTGACGGGCGATGATCGTTCTCGCTTCGAATCACGCCCAAGCTCCTGCCGTTATCGAAATCACAATGGACGGTGCCGATATCATCTACGGCAACTACTGTTCCTTTGCTGTTCGGCTCGATCGGTCGCGGGTCACTGCCCATGTGAAGCAGCATGACGCGCGTTCCTGCAGGATATCTGTCCTTGATCATTTGCGCCCGTCTGTGCAGGCGTTCCCATTCTGTCATTTTGTTACCTCCGTAGCTTGCCGAAACCTCCGCCGTTTTCTGCGCCAAAAATAGATTTTCACAATCACAACGGCTATAACGGCAAGTCCGGCGATGATGATTTGAAGCTGATGGCTTTTCGGCACTGTTCTCGTAATCTGAGATACCGTCGCCGCCGAATCGGTTGTGGCGGCTTCAAACGGTGTACGCTCCGCGTGAACAAGCAGCCTATGGCTGTTGACGCCGTAGGGTGTGCAGGTCACAAGCGTCAGCAGATCCTTTCCCTGAACGACCTCCAGTTTGCTTGAATCGTCAGGCTCAACCACGTCTGTACCGGTGACGGTGTATTTCAGCGTCCGGTCAAGGACGTAAATGTAGATTTCGTCGCCGTTTTCCAGCTCGTCGATATCATCGAAGAACTTCTGCGTCGGATAGCCGCAGTGCGCGGAGATACAGGCGTGGGTGCTTTCGCCGCCGATTGGAAAGGAAGTGTGCTCCAAATGTGCGGCGCCTTTCGTCAGCACATCTTCACTCTCGCCGTGGTAAATCGGCAATCTAACGTTTATCGATGGTATTTCGACATAGCCCATCACGCCGTCGTCCAAGTCAAGAATTTCATCGTAATGAGATAAAATTGACATACTGCTGTCATCGGTGCTGACGTCGGTTGCCAGTGCATTGTTGTATTTTTCCGTAACAGAAAAATAATCATCTAAATCTTCCTGTGAAATGGAATCGACACTATTGTTGTAATCGTCGATCCGGCTCTCGTTGTATTGCTCGTTGATCGCGTTGCTGATTGCGGGATAGAGGAAGCACACCGCGCTGAACAGTATCAGCGCGGCGGTCAGTATAACGAACAGAGGTTTCAGCTTTTTCATCGTCTTAACTTACTTGCTGTTCTTCTTGCATCTCTTGATAATGACGAGAATCACGCCGCCGAGGACGAGCGAAGCCGCGCCCGCGATGTAAAGGTACATCACATAGCCGCCGGTCTGAGGTACGATCAGCTTGGTATCGGTGACAGTCACGGACGCGGTGCCGTTAGTGGGAGCGTTCTGCACCCATGTACCGTTGCTGATGGCGGTGCGGTAGGTCGCGGTGATGGTGACAGGAATGACCTTGCCGTAGATGTTGTAGCCCGAGGGCGCCTGCGTCTCAACGATGTAGTAGGTGCCGCTCTGGAGCTTGACTTCCTCGCCTGCGGAATCAAGGAAGGTCACCTTGCCGTTAGAGTCGGAGGTACCGGAGCCAATAGCGCTCTGATTGTTCTGCGCGTTGGCGCTTGTCTTGTAGATGCTGAACTTCGCGCCGCTCAGTGCGGAGCCGTTCTCGTTCTTCTTCATGACGTTAACGCCGTAAGTGTAAACGTACACGGTATTGCCGGGGACGCTCGCGACGGATGAGGAGTTTCCGTAGGTCAACTCGACGTCCTCGTTGGGGTTGCCGGTCGTGCCTACAACAGCGTACTTGTTAAGAACCGCAGAATAGGTAACGATCACATAGCTGACGTTGGAAGCGTAGAAATCGCTCTTTGCGAGATAGGTCTTGTTCAGCGCGATATTAAACTCGGTATCCTTGCCGTCGCCCTCGGAGGTGACGTTAAGCTTGTAGTCGGTGTCCTTGGTGAGATCGGCGATCTTTGTCTTGCTGCTGTCTGCGAGGTAAACCTTGACGGAATCCTTGTTGAAGGTCAGTCCTTTGCTCATCTTATCCTTGACGGTGTACTGCTCAAGCTTGTTCGAGGTCGAACCGGCGGTTGTGTTGTACAGTGCGAAATCAACGGTGTCGCCGAGGGAAACATCAGTATAATTGACGTTGCTCTTGGTGGAGTTGGTGATTTCCTTCTGTGTGGTGGGCGTATCGTCGGCTACCTTGTTGGCAAGGTTGATCGCGGAAAGCGTATAGACCCACGAGTTGTTCTGGAAGTAGGGCAGCGCAAACACGGAGTTCGTCACGGATTTCACGCCTGCTGGGTACTTGGTGCATTTGACGTAGTAAATACCCTGCGCCAGACTCGAGAAGGTCTTGGTGGTTGTCGAAGCTGTGCTTGCGAAAGTGCCGCAGGAAACCGCGCCGGTCGGCATAGCCGTATTGATGGGAGACAGCGAGTCGAGCTTGGCAAGGAGATTCTTGCTGTTGCCGGCCTTCACCTCGCTTGCGATACTGTCGAAAAGCGGGGTGTATGCGGTTTCGTTGGTAGTGCCGGATGTTGTTTTGAGGTCTGCGACTCTGAACAGCTCAAAGGTGTAGCCGGGCTTGGAGCAGTTCAACGTGACGGAAACCTTCTTGGTTTCGTCCAAGACAGTCGCTGCGGACGCGAACGGGATCGCGGTGATGATAAGGGTGAGAATGATAATAAATGCTGATGTGGTTTTGACTAAATAGAGTCTCCTGAAAAAAGCAAACCAACCCCAAAACCCACAATATATTTGTCATACTCTTCCATTTCCACTCAATATATGGTATAATAGAAACCATCCGGAGAACCCCAAAAATCGGGAGTTTTCCTTAAAAACAGCGGA
>JAFRGI010000005.1 GCA_017433905.1 Ruminococcus sp.
CCGCTGTTTTTAAGGAAAACTCCCGATTTTTGGGGTTCTCCGGATGGTTTCTATTATACCATATATTGAGTGGAAATGGAAGAGTATGACAAATATATTGTGGGTTTTGGGGTTGGTTTGCTTTTTTCAGGAGACTCTATATTATGAAACAATATCATTACGGAAATCCCGATGCGCAGATGGTTTTGATACAGCTCGTCGATGAACACGACTTGCTTTTAATGGAGCAGGAGATTGGGATAATCAAAAAGCTGACGGATAACGCAGATTTCTATATGATCGCCGTTAAGGTCGATGATTGGAATAACGACTTGTCGCCTTGGGCTGCGCCGCCTGTGTTCGGCAAGGAGTCGTTCGGCGACGGAGCAAAGGCAACACTCGATTATTTGCAGTGTGAGCTCATATCGAGCTTTGCCGGCAAAAGCATATTCCTTGGCGGCTACTCACTTGCCGGATTATTTGCTTTGTGGGCAGCATATCAGTCGGATGTGTTTAGCGGAGTCGCGGCGGTTTCTCCGTCTGTATGGTTCCCAAGGTTCGAGAAATACGCAATGAGCAATCCAATCAAAACAAAAGCCGTATATCTCAGCCTCGGAGATAAAGAGGAAAAGACGCGCAATCCCGTGATGGCGCAGGTTGGAAACGCGATCTGTTCCATCTATCAGCACCTGAGTAAAATCGGAGTGAACTGTACCTTGGAGTGGAATGAAGGCAACCACTTTCGAGAGCCGGATATGCGGATCGCAAAGGGCTTTTCATGGCTAATAAATTTATAGATAGGGAACATAATCATTATTTACCTTGACAAATCCAGAAAAAGGAATTATAATAGATATGTAGTCTAAATATATATTTTCTAATCTTCATGATTAGTTCGGTTTGGCGCCGGTAAAAGTATCGGTCTGGTTCGCCTTTGGTGAATACTGACGGCTAATGACGCGGGCTTGATTCCTGCGCCTTGAAATCCGACTTGTCACACGGATTTGTCGGGTAATGTTCCTCTCGCTGAGATGCTTAGAACAGAATGGTTCGGATAGGAGAAGTGCGTCCGGACGACAATTTAACAGGAGCCTATGCTCGGAATAGTTCGCACAAGGATAGTTGTATCTTTGTGCGTTTTTGCTTTGCTGGGACAAATTCGACGCTTAACCCCGCCGTTTATGATGTTATTTTACAGAATAACGCATAGATAGGCGGGAGGAAGCGCCCACCGGCGCATTTCGAAAAAAGCATAGGCTATTTTTTCTGCCTTTGACAGCGTTTTGTCAAGGGCTTTTCATATAGCAGGAATTCTCAAAATGAGAAAACATTCGGCGGTGACGCCGAAATAAGCAGACATATAGACACAAGGAGAGTTTTGTATGAGAAAAAGCTTAATCGAAATCAGCAGACCCGAAACAAAGAGCTTCAGCGGTTACGCGGAGCTTGCAGACCATCTCAAAGCGGTCAACGACTCATCGGAATGGACGATCGTGCGTTCGGAGGAGACTTCCTTTAACGGAGAATCCGGCGCAAACACCTTTGAAGCGATGGGCGGAGACGAGTTTTCCTGCGTGACCGTCAGCTTTGATGAAGGCGGCACACAGGTTCCTTTGCGATATACCGCGCTGACGTCGATCCTCAACCGCTGCGAGATATCGGGGGATGGCATCGAAAAGCTGTTTTTGTCCGACAAGGAATACTTCGCGAAGCACCTGAACCGCTATCTTTCACTCAAAGACAACGCCAAACAGCAAATGCTGGCTTTGGTGCAGGACGGCAAGCTGTCCGCGCTCCATTCAAAGGCATACACGTCGATCAGTCAGGTGGATGTGTTTGATCTGGTGGAGGACTATTTGCAGGATTTTGATAATGTTGAGTTCCTGACGGCGGAATGGAGCTGGGAGCAGACGCAGGCAGTGTATGAAATCAGAGACAACGATTTGCTCTCGGTTTACCGTAAGCTTCTGAAAAAACATTTCCCCGGCAAGAAGGATTGCGCTGTGCGTATGAGGGCTATCAGCTCAGACGTCGCCGAGGCGGCGGTGCGCTTTAACACCTTCCTCCTCATCGGCAGTCTTTCACTTCCGTTCAACGGCAGCATTTCCGTCAAGCATATGGACAAGGTGACGATCGAAACCGTTCAGGAGAAAATGAAAGGCGTATTTTCGTCCTTTGAAGCTTCCTGCCGTTCGCTGGCAGGTCTTGCGGACATTCCCATCAGACACAAGAAGAACGCGATGATCATGATTTTTACGGATCTACACATTCCGCAGCGGTACGCGGCGGAAATTTGCGAGCGGTACGACAACACGCTGACAAACGCGCTGGACATTTATACGTCGCTGGCGGAGGTCTTGGTCGTAATGAAAGGAAAAGTATCAGCTTTCACGCTGTTTTCCTACGAGGAAGCGCTGGCGCGCGTCATAACCTATCCGCGTAACCGCTGGAGTTCGTTTGATAATCCCGGCGTCGTCGCGTGGGGCGCGGCTTTCAAGGCGCTCTCAAAGATCGCGTAGGAGGTGCGTTATGGCTATTGATAAGAATTACGCGCCGAAGCTTTATTGCTCGACCGCGAATATGACTGAGGAAGAATGGGAAAACGAGAGAAGAAAGGCGTTAGGCGGTTCCGATATGGCTGTAGTTTTGAGAATGTCGCCGTTTGACGGCACAAGGCTTTCGGTTTACAACGAAAAAACCGGAAAAAAAGCGGTGGAGCCGATGAGCGACAAAACCCGCGTCATTTTTGATTCGGGGCATTTTCTCGAAAATATGGTCGCCGATATCTTTTCTTACCGAACGGGATATGAGACGTATGAGGTCAAGGCGATGTTTGAGCACCCTCGTCACCCGTATCTGCGCGGCAATATTGACCGCTTTTACCGCAGACGCGGAGAACAGGCGCCGCTCGGCTTTCTGGAGTGCAAGACGACCTCTGGATTTAACGGCGGATGGGAGGATAACAATATTCCTATCCACTATAAGATTCAGTTGTCCGCCTATATGAGCATTCTGAATATGGATATCTGCCAAATCGCCTGTTTGAAGCTGTCCGAGAGTCTGCGCTGGGTCGCCGGTATCCTCTATCAGATGAAGCGCGTGTTCGGCAAGCTGCCTGCGAATGTGCTGGGCGATGTCAGAGATCAGCTTAACGCTGTCAGTGATTCTGCCGCAAAGCCGTTTGTTCCGATGGTTCTTTCAGCGCTCGGCGGAGAGTTTTTGCTTCCCGAACGGTTGAGAGCCGAATGTTCTGACGCTGTCGGTTCCAATCTCTTTATGCTCACATACGAACGCGACGAGGTGCTGGAGGAGTACATCTTAGAGGAAGCGGAGAAGTTCTGGAAGAACCATGTGGAAAAGCATATCCCGCCTTCTCTTGAAAATGAGAAAGGCGCAAACGCGCTGGCGACGCTGAATAAGTATACGCAGGGCTTCCATGCCGCAACGCCGGTCATGATGCCGCATGAGGAACGGCTTGC
>JAFRGI010000031.1 GCA_017433905.1 Ruminococcus sp.
CTTTGAGGAAGTCGATACCAACACAGACTACATGTTCAAGTTTGCTGCAAACGGCGCATGGGATATCAACTGGGGTGTTGTGAAGGACACCGAAGCGAAGTTGAACGAAGCAAATCCTGCTCAGTACAACGCGGAGGATAACATTCAGTTCAATGTTGAGTCCGAGGATGACATCTGCAACGTAACCCTTCGTCTGGATCTCACCAAATGGGATACCATCAAGAAGGGCGGCGCAACCTACACCATCCTTGTAAACTATGAACCTACACCTGTTTACGGTGATGTTGACGGCGACGGTTTTGTTACCGCAGTTGACGCGACGGCTATTCAAAAATACAGCATTGATATGCCTGTTGATGATAACTTCAACGTAGTGGCAGCGGATGTTAACGGAGACGGAAGAGTTTCCATTCTGGACGTTACCTGTGTGCAGAAGTATGTTGCCGATTTCAAGACCGGTATCGGCAGAGCCGGACAGCCCATTGAATTGGTTTAAGTTTTGGACGCAACATAAAACATAAGACGCCAATTTTATCAAACCTCCCGATCGTTCGGGAGGTTTTTTCTTTCGGATTGCTGACGTACGGAAGCATTTGTCTCGGTAGAAAAAACAGAATGTTTACGTCGTTGCAGAAACATTTCCGATCGATGACAGTTTCCAAAGGAGAAGAAAGCGTCCAACGCTTCCGATGTATGAAATGATTGCAAACACAAGCGATGTATGCTATAATAATACCTGCTGATTCATTCAAATGGTCAGAAATCAACTGCTGTATCATTTTTGAATGGTGATGGGTACAGGTTGTGACGGGTACGCAAAACCCTGCATCCGGTACAGAAGCGGGTTCTCTGCGACGGCATATGTATCCTTGTATGAATTCAAAGATTTCGCTTTTGAGCCGGAATCAACGGGGTTGGGATTTTGGCAGCTTAACGGAACAAGCTTCAAGCAAGGTGCGCGCGGCAAATTGCGCGGCATCGCCTGATAAGAGGGCAGGAGAAAAGGGGAGCGGAAAATGATTATTCACGATATATCGCGCGATGCGCTGACAATGCCCGTCTATGAGGGGGATCCGGAGCCGCAGGTCGAAATGCTCCGCAGTCTGGATAATTTGGATGAGTACAACCTCAGTTATGTCAGCATGACAACCCACACGGGTACACATATCGACGCACCGCTCCACTACAACGACGACGGATCGTCGATCGACATGCTCCGTCTTAACACCTTTTACGGTAAATGTACCGTCGTCAGTGTAGAAGGTATTTTGACGGGTGCAGATATGGAGCGTTTGTTGCCCTACTGCAAGCGGCGTGTGCTGTTTCGCGGTCGTGGCAAGACGTTTTTGTCTTATTCCGCCGCCATTGTCCTCGCTGACAGCAAAGTGGTGCTGGTGGGTACGGACGCGGATTCCATTGCGCCGCCTTTTGATGAAACAAATACGCACCGCACCCTCGCACGTGCCGGGATCGCGATTCTCGAAAACCTCAACCTGGATGCGATCAGGGCGGGCGAGTATGATTTGTGCGCCTTTCCGATTAAGCTCGGGGGGTTAGAGGCGGCGCCTTGCCGTGCCATTTTATTTGAGATGGAGAAGGGGTTGAATTGATGATACAATTGGCTGTTTTTGATCTGGACGGTACGCTGGCAGATTCGCTGACTGACCTCGCGCTTTGCGTCAACAGCGGGCTGCTCCGGGCAGGACTTCCGGAGCATCCGATTGAACAGTATAACCGGTTTGTCGGCAACGGGCGCGATATGCTCATTCGCCGCGCGATCGGTCCGGATGGTACGGATGCGCAGTTTGCGTGCGTGCTGCATACTTTTGATGAGGAGTACTGCCGTCGCTGCAACGACCATACGGTTGCCTACGACGGATGTGCGGCTATGCTGCAAACGCTCGTCGAAAACGGGATCCAAACAGCTGTATTATCCAATAAGCCGGATGAATTTATCTCTCCGATTTTGCACAAACTTTATCCCACGCATCATTTTTTGGAGGCATGGGGACAGAAGGCTCCATACAAATGTAAGCCTGACCGCGGGGCGTTGGATGCCATGCTGGCACACCACGGAATAACGCAGGATTCGTGCATTTATGTCGGTGACAGCGATGTGGATGTGTTCACAGCCGCCAACGCCGGCGTACGAATGGCGGGCGTTTCGTGGGGATTTCGCGGACGTGCGGAGCTTCTTGCAGCGGGAGCGCCGTTTGTCGCCGATACCGCTGCAGAATTAGCGGAGTATATCATGAGCCTATGAATCGAATCAATTATCAAAAAGAACTGGATCGGATCATCGGGGAGAACGAGAGACAATCCCGAACGCCCGTGCTGCTGCTGCACGTTTGCTGTGCACCCTGCTCGAGCTACTGTCTTGAATATCTTTCCGGTTATTTCGATATCATTGTCTATTATTATAACCCGAATATTTCACCGGAGACCGAATATTTGTTTCGGCTCCGCGAGGAGGAGCGTTACCTCGCGGAGCGTGGCTTCAAGCACTCGGTTCGCATGACGGAAAGCGTTTATGACCCGCAGGAATTCTTTGAGGCAGTGCGCGGTTTGGAAAAGGAGCCGGAGGGCGGCAAACGGTGTGAGGCATGTTTTCGTTTGCGGCTCGAAGCGTCTGCACGCAAGGCAAAAGAACTGGGTGCGGATTATTTTACAACCACCCTCACCATCAGTCCGCTCAAAAATGCGGCGCTGCTTAACCGGATCGGTGCGGAAATGGGTGAGAAATTCGGCGTTGCGTGGCTGCCGTCCGATTTCAAGAAACGCGAGGGATATAAACGTTCGATTGAGCTGTCGCGCATGTACAATCTTTATCGGCAGAATTATTGCGGCTGCATCTTCTCCAAAAGAGATACATAAGGCGCTACCGCGCGGTACACAACTGACGTATAAATCATTTCGTTAGACTGCCCGGAAAAACGCGGGTCAGCTGTCGGCACATCCTGACAAAACGGATAGGAAGGCTTCTTCGGAATGCTTCCTATCCGTTTTCTTCATATCTTGGATGAAACAGGTATATCTATGACGGAGATCCACCATATATGGTGTTTGAATGATGCCAATATTGTAACTTGACATGTTGCGGATCGGCATGTCTGAGATGTATTTGACATGATGCAGAAGGGCGAAAAACATGAAAAAACCGCTTGCTTATGCTGTTTTTTAACTCTTTTCGGGGGACTTGGTATCCTATTACGGGTATCGCAAGATAATGGGTGTGATTCTTTTTGAGGATACTATATGTTGTGTTTTTTTGAAATACCCCTTGCAATTTTCGCTGCCTTGATGTATAATTAAACCTACACGCCAATAATTTTCAGATACATGTTTCAGATAGATTTGAGATTAACGAGGAGAGAGGCAAGGTTCATATGAAAATCATCAAGAGAAACGGCTCCGAAGAGACGTTTGACATTGAAAAAATTATCAATGCGATCCGCAAGGCGAACAATTCTACCGACAGTCCGATCCTGACCGAGGAACAAATTATCGACATCGCCGACTACGTGGAGTACAAGTGTAATAAAATCAAGCGCGCCGTGTCCGTTGAGGAAATTCAGGATATGGTCGAGGACCAGCTGATGGCAAAGGGTGCGTTTGATTTGGCGAGACGTTATGTGCGTTACCGCTACAACCGCTCTTTGGTGCGTAAGGCGAACACCACGGACAACCGTATTCTTTCGCTGATCGAGTGCAACAACGAAGAGGTTAAGCAGGAGAATTCCAACAAGAATCCCACTGTCAACAGCGTCCAGCGCGATTATATGGCAGGTGAGGTCAGCCGTGATCTGACCCGCAGGGTACTGCTTGCTCCCGATATTGTCGAGGCAGATAAGCAGGGGCTGATCCATTTTCACGACTCTGATTATTTTGCGCAGCATATGCACAACTGCGATCTTGTCAATCTGGAGGATATGCTTCAGAACGGTACGGTTATCAGTGATACCCTGATTGAAAAGCCGCACAGCTTTTCCACCGCCTGTAACATTGCCACGCAAATTATTGCGCAGGTTGCGAGCAATCAGTACGGCGGTCAGAGTATCAGTCTGGCGCATCTTGCTCCCTTTGTCCAGATTTCACGCGAGAAAATCCGCCGTGAGGTGGCTGCAGAAATTGAGGAAATGGGTGTAGAAATCAGCGAAGAAAAGATACACCAAATCGTGGAGGGTCGACTTCGCAAGGAGGTCAACCGCGGCGTGCAGACGATCCAGTATCAGGTCGTTACTCTGCTTACCACCAACGGTCAGGCGCCCTTTGTGACGGTATATATGTATCTGAATGAAGCGGAGGATGAGCAGCAAAAGGCGGATCTTGCCCTGATTATTGAGGAAACGCTCAAACAGCGCTATCAAGGCGTGAAGAATGAGGCAGGCGTGTGGATTACGCCTGCGTTCCCCAAGCTGATTTATGTGCTGGAGGAGGACAATGTGTCCGAGGACAGCCAATACTGGTACCTCACGGAGCTTGCTGCCAAGTGCACGGCAAAGCGTATGGTGCCCGATTATATTTCCGAAAAGGTCATGATGGAGCTTAAGGGAGATGTGTATACCTGCATGGGCTGCCGTTCTTTCCTGACGCCCGATCGCTTCACGGAGGCAGGCGTCGGTAATATCGCCAACGCGGGTAACTACACCGAGGGGAAGCATAAATATTACGGTCGTTTTAATCAGGGTGTTGTGACGGTGAATCTCGTCGATATCGGTCTCAGCGCCAATCGCGACATGGATAAATTCTGGAAAATCTTTGACGAGCGCATGGAGCTTTGCCACCGTGCACTGCGCGCGCGCCACGAGCGTCTCCGAGGCACGCTTTCCGACGCGGCGCCGATTCTTTGGCAATACGGTGCGCTTGCCCGTCTCCAAAAGGGTGAGCCGATCGACAAGCTCCTCTACGGCGGTTATTCCACGATCTCGCTCGGGTATGCAGGATTGTGGGAGTGTGTCTATTCCCTCAACGGCAAAAAGCTGACAGAGGACGAGGGAAAGGTGCTTGGACTGGAGATTATGAAGCGTCTCAATGCGGCCTGCGCCAAGTGGAAAGCGGAGGAAAATATGGATTACAGTATTTACGGTACGCCGCTCGAAAGCACCACATACAAGTTTGCCAAGTGTCTGCAAAAGCGTTTCGGGATCATCAAGGGCGTGACAGACCGCAACTATATCACCAATAGCTACCATGTTCATGTGACGGAGGATATCAACGCTTTTGACAAGTTGAAGCTCGAATCCGAATTTCAGGCGCTGTCACCCGGCGGTGCCATCAGTTACGTGGAGGTGCCCAACATGCAGGATAATATTCCTGCTGTGCTTCAGGTGATGAAGTTTATCTATAATAATATCATGTATGCCGAGTTGAATACCAAAAGCGACTACTGTCAGGTTTGCGGCTACGACGGTGAGATTGCGATTGTGGAAGAGGATGGCAAGCTGTTTTGGGAGTGTCCCAATTGCCGCAACCGCGATCAGGATAAGATGAACGTAGCGCGCCGTACCTGCGGCTATATCGGCACGCAGTTTTGGAATCAGGGAAGAACACAGGAGATCCGGGAAAGAGTTCTGCACCTTTAATTGACCATGAATTACGCGGAAATTAAAACATTTGATATTGCGAACGGCGAGGGCGTACGTGTTTCGCTGTTCGTTTCAGGCTGTACCCACCACTGTAAGCATTGTTTTAACAAGGAAACATGGGATTTCAGCTTTGGCAAACCGTTCACGAACGAAACGGAGGAACGGTTGCTCAGGGAACTGGAGCCGGATTATATCGACGGGCTGACACTGCTCGGCGGCGAGCCCTTTGAGCCGTCCAATCAGGCGGTGCTGTTGCCGTTTTTGAGGCGTGTCCGGGAGAGGTATCCGGACAAAAACATTTGGTGTTACACGGGATATCTCTATGACAGGGATTTGCTGGGAGAGAGTCGCGCGCGCTGCGCATATACGGATGATATGCTGCGTTTGATTGATATTCTAGTTGACGGTGAATTTGTGCAGGAGTTATACAGCATCGCGTTGCAGTTTCGCGGTTCGTCCAATCAGCGTATCATTGACGTTCAGAAATCGTTGCAAGAGGGATCTGTGCTCCCATACCGGCCAAAAAGCGGAAAAATCTAACCTTTTTTCTCCGTTTTTTTCTCCGGGCAGACAGCGCGGCGTGTGGTCATACCTCGGTGTCCCGTACCCGGCTGTTGTGGATGAGAGAAATGAACTTTGCTGCACTCTGAGAGGTGTGTCTGCGCTTCTCTTTGAGCGGCTTCCGGATAGGTGTCTGTGCCCGTTCCGGGAAACGTAAAATGAATACCGAAGTTTTGCTTTGAGAAAAGGTAAGATAAATGTCTAAAGCTCACCCGGAGAAACGCGATGAACGTTTCGCTGAGTGAGCTTTTGTTTCACAAATATCAAACATTGGTACCGCCGTTGCAGATACGTATTTGTCCTGCATACCCTCTCCAAAGGCGGAGAAAGCGCCTGCGGCGCCGGCAGCGATGTAGAAGTGGATAAAGCTTTATATACGATAAAACCTTTCGGCATTTTCGGCGGTCAGATCGAGCACTTCTTGTACGGTCATGTTCCGCAGCTCGGCAATTTTTTCGGCGACAAAGACAATCATAGAACTGTCGCAGCGTTTGCCGCGGAATGGCACGGGCGCCATATAGGGCGCATCGGTTTCGAGCAGGAGTCTTTCGAGCGGAATTTCGGAAGCAACCTCCACACTTTTGCGTGCGTTTTTGAAAGTCACCACGCCGCCGAGACTGATGTACATTCCCATGGCTACCGTCTCGTGCATGAACTCCACGCTGCCTGAAAAGCAGTGTATCAGTGCGTGCGGACGATATTGTCTCAGCAGATGATATACGTCTTCGTGTGCCTCCCGATCGTGCACGATCAAGGGCATTTTTAGATCGAGCGAGAGTTTCAATTGTTCTTCAAACACACGCTTTTGCAGATCATGCGGAACGTCCCAGTGATAATCCAGCCCGGTTTCTCCGACTGCGATGACCTTTGGATGTTGGGTCAGTGACGCAATACGCTCAAGATAGTCCCCGGGCAGATTCTCTAGATTTTCCGGATGACATCCGACCGCGGCATACATATGGTTATATTGCTCCGCAAGTGCGAGAATGCGTTCGGCGTTCTCAAGATCAACGGAATTATTCACAATGCCGCATACGCCTTTTTGCGGCAGCGACCGCAGCACGCTGTCTCTGTCTGCGTCAAACCGGGCGTCGTCATAGTGCGCATGTGCATCAAATATATTTGTCAGCATATTTTTGCGCCGGCAGGCATGCCCTCTATGGTAACAACCTGCAATTTTTCGTCGTCGCCATCTCCTTCAACGGCAGAGAGGATCATACCGTGGCTTTCCACGCCGCAGAGCTTGACGGGCTTGAGGTTGGAAACAAAGAGGATTTTCTTTCCTACCAAATCTTCGGGCTGATAATATTTGGCGATTCCACTGACAATCGTACGTTCATCGGCGCCGTCAAAAATCGTGAATTGCAGCAGCTTTTTAGATCTTTTAACCTTTTCGCAAGCCTTGACCTCGCCGACGCGGATATCGGAAGCAGCAAAATCGTCAATACCGATTTGTGCAAT
Source organism: Ruminococcus sp. (assembly GCA_017433905.1). Classification (GTDB taxonomy): domain Bacteria; phylum Bacillota; class Clostridia; order Oscillospirales; family Acutalibacteraceae; genus Ruminococcoides. The sequence continues at coordinate 7,608 of JAFRGI010000031.1, forward strand.
ACCGGCAAGTTCTTCGCGAATCTTTTTGGTGCGCGGATCCTCTGTGTTGTGGCAGATAATGCTGTTGAGTTCTTCAATTTCCTGTTCTGCGTCAATACGCGGGAAGAGCGCGTCGCCCTTTTGGACAGTGACGTTTGCAGGCAGCACATGGAACTTGTCTGCATTTTCATAGCTTGCACATTCAGATGCGCCGATTTGCTCCAGTGCCTTGGGCATGGTTGTAGGCATAAAGGCGGAGAGCAGTGTCGCGATGATACGGATGGTGTCGAGCAGGTTATAGAGCACGGCGGCCAGTCTGGCGCGTTTGGTTTCGTCCTTTGCCAAAATCCACGGCGTGGTTTCATCAATATATTTGTTTGCGCGCGAAACGACCTTAAAAATCTCAACGAGTGCATTTTGCAGTTGGGTTTGTTCCATACATGCGTCAACCTTTGTGCGCAGGGCAGTTGCTTCGGCGATCAGTTCGTCGTCAAAAGCGCCTGCTTCTCTCTGCTCCGGCAGGGTGGCGCCGAAGTATTTTTCCACCATTGCTACGGTGCGCGATACAAGATTGCCCAAACCGTTGGCGAGATCGGAGTTGATGCGGTTGATCATGATTTCGTTGGAGAAGGAGCTATCGGCACCAAGCGCCATTTCGCGCAGGATGTGATAGCGGATTGCGTCCGCACCGTAACGTTCGCCGAGGATGAACGGATCGACAACATTGCCGAGAGACTTGGACATTTTTTGACCGTTAAAGGTGATCCAACCGTGCACGGCAAGGTGTTTTGGCAACGGCAGTTCAAGCGCCATCAGCATGGCCGGCCATATGATGGCATGGAAGCGCATGATATCCTTGGCCACCATGTGTGTATCGGCAGGCCAGTATGTTTCGAAATCGTCATATTGTCCGTTCAGATAACCGAGGGCGGTAATATAGTTGGAAAGCGCGTCAATCCAAACATAAACGACATGTTTTTTGTCAAAGGTAACGGGAATACCCCACTTAAAGGTTGTGCGCGATACGCAAAGATCCTCCAGACCGGGGCGGATAAAATTGTTGACCAATTCTGTCGCGCGTGTTTTGGGGCGAAGAAAATCGGTTTCGGTCAGCAGTTTTTCAATACGGTCGGCGAAGGGAGACATTTTTAAGAAGTACGCTTCCTCCTTGGCCTCAATCACTTCTCTGCCGCACTCAGGACATTTTCCTTCGACGAGTTGACTGTCTGTCCAGAAGCTTTCACAAGGTGTGCAGTATTTGCCGCTGTACTCTCCTTTATAGATGTAGCCGCGGTCGTAGAGTTTCTTAAAAATTTTTTGCACACTTTCCACGTGATAATCATCCGTGGTGCGGATATAGCGGTCGTAGCTGATATTCATAAAACGCCAGAGACCCTTGAAAATCTCCGCGATTTCATCGACGTAAGCTTTGGGAGAGACGCCTTTTTCGGCGGCCTTCTGTTCAATTTTCAGACCGTGCTCATCAGTACCCGTGAGAAACATCACGTCGTAGCCCTGCATGCGTTTGTAGCGCGCAATGGAGTCACAGGCAACCGTGGTGTAGCAGTGACCGATATGCGGGTTACCCGAAGGGTAATAGATGGGCGTGGTGATGTAAAACTTCTCTTTTTTACACATGAGTCATTCCTCCTAACTATTCAGCAAATGGGCTGTACCATTTATTATAACAATTTTACCTCAAAAAAGCAACAGCAATGGAATAATCAGTCACGGCAACAGCATTTACTTTTTTGACTGAAAAAGGATATTGAGAAGGAGTTCGGGATTAAGAGACGCTCTAAACATAAGCTTCTTCTTGCTGATTCTACCGGATTTAGCTTGATTCAATAGGGAAAGCGCAGTTTTGCGGAGAATGCTCATATTAAGAGGTGAATTGTCTTTTCTGGCACGCGAAGCATCCTTGCGGAAAATTACATCCAAGCACCAATGAAGCTGATTTTCAATAGACCAATGCTTTCTGACAGAAAAGGCAAA